>CAMCRE010000020.1 GCA_945877255.1 uncultured Erysipelotrichaceae bacterium | reverse complement strand
ACCGTTATGAAATTACTGAAGATGAAGCACCAGCAACATTAACAGTAGACGGTACGAAATACTATAAAGTAAGACATGTTGGAGAAGAAAGTGGTTTATTAGCGACAGATACAGTTGTGAAATACTACTATGCACCAGAACAAACAAGAACAGTTGAAAATGTGGAACGTACATTTGCGAGTGTACATGTAAACTACATGATTTTAGGTACAACGGAAACATTACAAGAACAATATAAAGATAAAGATAATGAAGTGATTTCAACAACATCAGCTGTAGAAACATATTATGTTGATGCAAATGGACAAGATGTTGTAACAAGCAGTGTAAAACAATCACCAGTTACTATAATTGTGGAATATAACACACGTGAAAATGAAATCGAAAGACCGTTACGTATTACACGAGGAACAGACACATATCACTTAATAGAAGCTGCAACACAAGGTGTTGAAATAGGTGTATTATCAAGTGATGTTGTAGTAGATTACTATTACGCATTAGAACAAAAACGTGAAGTACCAACTGAAAAACGTGCAAGCGTTGTTGTAAAATATCGTATTGAAGGTAGTGAAGAAGAAATTCAACAACCATACCATGACACTACAAATGAGTTAGTATCGACATCAACGATAACAGAAACATATTACGTATTTGAAGGAAAAGAATATGTAACACATACAAGTGATCCAGTTGTAACAGATACAAATTATGAATACAGTATCACAGCAGAAGAAGCACCAGAAATTATTACAATCAACAACCAACAATACAAAAAAGTACGTGTTGTCGGAGAAGAAAATGGTGTATTAAAAGAAGATACAGAAATTGTATACTACTATACTTTAGTACCTGAAGTACCGAAAAAACCAGAAGTACCAAGTATTGTAAAACCACCAGTACAAACATCAGACACAACAAATGCAGCAATTGGATTAGTTGGAATGATTGGTAGTTTATTAGCTTTATTCAGGTTAAGAAAGAAAAAATAACAAGAAAAAAGCATAACTAAACATGTCCTCAAAACTAACGTATACGTTAGTTCACGGGGACGTGTTTTTATTATGGAGTGCAGAAAATAAAACCTATCACTATAAAATATGATAGTATAGAAATAGAAAAGTCTATTAATAATTAAAAACACCACGTTGTTGTGGTGTTTTTAATTCGCTTGAATAATTTTAATGCCTTTATTTTTAAATGTATTAAGCGTATCTTTATCACTGTAAGAATCTGTGATTAAATGTGTAATTAAACTTAAATCACTACTCACAAATGAATGCGTACGACCTATTTTACTAGAATCTGCTAACACAAATACATTTCCTAATGTATTGACTTGCATTGCATAATTAATAGCAGCTTCTTGTAAAACACTAGTGCTTAAAGTATCGTTGATACCACTGCACCCTAAAAAGCATTTATCCGCTTTTACTTGATTAATGTTGTGAGTGGCAAAATCACCCACTAATGTTTCTTTTGGAATGCGTAACTCGCCACCAGTTAAAATAATATTAACGAATGGATCTCTTTTAACATAAACGGCTTTAACGTTATTAGTAATAATTGTAACGTGTTTATTTTTAATGTATTTAATCATTAATAGTGCCGTAGAAGATGTATTGATAAAAATAGTGTCACCATCATTAACGTGTTTAGCAGCTTCATATGCAATACGCTCCTTGCATCTTCCGTGTAATTTTGCAGGACAATAATCTGCATCATCTAATATTTTAGCACCACCATGAAACTTTGTGATTTGTTTTTCATCATCCAATACAGTTAAATCACGTCTAATCGTTGGAATAGAAACCTTAAACTGTTCCGATAATTGTTCAACGGTCGCTGTTTTAACTTCGATTAAATATTCTAATATTTTGTTTCTTCTTGCATGCACAATTTTTAATGCTTGCTTTGTCATATAATCACCTCTACAAATCAATTATAAAGAAAAAATCACAAAAAGTCAATACTTCATGACAACAATCACAAAAAAGTTTAAAAAAATCATAAAATCCACCAACAAATCATAAAATGATATTGTATTTTAAAGATTTTTAATGTAGAATATAAATGAAAGAGGTGACATTATGAGTAAAGTCAAAGAAATAACACGTGAATCTTGGATTTTATCAACGTTTCCAGAATGGGGAACATGGTTAAATGAAGAGATCGAAAATGAAGTAGTACCAGAAAATCACTTTGCAATGTGGTGGTTAGGATGTGTTGGTGTGTGGATTAAAACACCAGGCGGCGCAAACATTTGTATGGATTTATGGTGTGGAAGAGGAAAAAGCACAAAGAAAGTTAAAGATATGGTTCGTGGACACCAAATGGCAAATATGGCAGGTGTAAGAAAATTACAACCAAACTTAAGAGCACAACCAGTTGTTATTGATCCGTTTGCGATTAATGAAGTAGACTTTATTGTTGCATCACATTATCACAGTGATCACATTGATGTTAATGTAGCAGCAGCAATTGTGAATAATCCAAACTTAAACCATGTTAAATTTGTGGGACCTTGGCACTGTACAGAATTATGGAAAAAATGGGGTGTGCCAGAAGACAGATTAATCACTGTAAAACCAGGTGATGTAGTTAAATTAAAAGATATCGAAATCCACGCATTAGATTCATTCGATAGAACTTGTTTAGTAACGTTACCAGTTGAAGGAGCAGAAGCGAATGGTGGCGAATTACTAGGGTTATGTCCAAGTGATGAAGAAATGGGGAGAAAAGCCGTAAACTATGTGTTTAAAACACCAGGTGGAAATATTTACCATGGAGCTGATTCTCACTTCTCAATTCAATTTGCGAAACACGGAAAACAATTCGATATTGATGTAGCGTTAAATAATTACGGAGAAAACCCAGTAGGTATTGCAGATAAAATGACATCAATTGACTTATTAAGAATGGCAGAATGCTTAAAAGCGAAAGTTATTATTCCGGTACACCACGATATTTGGACAAACTTTATGGCAAGTACACAAGAAATTATTGACTTATGGAAAATGAGAAAAGATCGCTTGCAATACAATTTCCATCCATTTATTTGGGAAGTTGGTGGAAAATACGTTTACCCACGTGATAAAGACTTAATCGAATATCACCACCCAAGAGGATTTGATGACTGTTTTGAAGAAGAACCAAACATTCAATTCAAATCAATGTTATAGGAGACAATATGTTACGCTCATTAGTTGAAAAAGGATTAACACAGTTTGAAGAACAATTTGATAACTGGGAAGATGCGGTAAAAGCAAGTTATGAAACAATGTTGGCACAAAACATTGTTGAAGAAGTTTATGTGGAACAAGTAGTAAAATGTATTAAAGAATTTGGACCATACATTATTTTAATACCAAACGTTGCAATGCCACATTCTTCACAAGGTGCAGAAGGTGTTAATCAAAGTGCGGTATCATTTATGAAAGTAGAAAAACCAGTTTCTTTTGAAGAAGGTAATTCTGAAAAAGATGCACAATTATTTTTCTCATTATCAGCACTAGATTCAAACCAACACATGCAAAACATCATGAACTTATCAGAATTATTGATGAATGAAGAAGTTGTGAATGCATTAAAAGAAGCTAAAAACAACGATGATTTAATTAAAATCGCTGATCAATATAATTTAAATTAGGAGGAAACTATGGAAATTTTAAATGGAATATGGACATTCTTTGCGAATGAAATTTTCAGACAACCAGCTTATGTTATTGGATTAATCGTATTTATCGGTTACTTATTACTAGGAAAAAAACTATATGATGTAATTGGTGGAACATTAAAAGCAATTATTGGGGTATTTATCTTATCAGTAGGAACAGGACAATTAGTAGTAAACTTTAGACCAATTTTAATTGGATTAAAAGAAAAATTTAAGTTATCTGCAATGGTAATTGACCCATACTTTGGAGATCCAGCAGTACAATCTATTATTAAAGAACAAACAGACGCATTTGCGGCTGCCGGAAAACAAATTGGAATTTCATTATCACTAGTTATTTATGTAATGTTGATTGCATTAGTAGTAAACTTATTATTAGTTAAATTCTCAAGATGGACAAAAATTCGTTCAGTATTTACAACAGGACACGTTCAATACCAACAAGCAGGAATTGCGTTAGTGTTAATCTTTACAGCATTCCCACAATTACAACAAGTACACTACTTAATTATTATGTCAGTAGTATTAGGATTATATTGGGCAGTTGGAAGTAACTTAACAGTAGACATCACACAAGAATTAACAGAAGGTGGAGGATTCTGTGTGGCACACCAACAAATGTTTGGAATTAAATTCTTCTCTATTTTATCAGAAAAATTATTCGGTAAAAACAAAAAACGTTTAGAAGATATTAAATTACCAGGATTCTTATCAATGTTTAATGAAAACATGGTTTCAACAGCAATTTTAATGTTGATATTCTTCAGTATTTTAATGGGATTATTAGGAAAACAATATTTCGTTGATTTAAAATTATTAGGAAAAGCAGCAAGTTTCCCGGTATTCGTATTTAATAAAGCAATTCACTTTGCAGTATATGTAGCAATCTTACAATTAGGGGTACGTACATTCGTATCAGAACTAACAAACTCATTCCAAGGAATTTCAAACAAATTATTACCAGGAGCTGTTCCAGGAATCGACTGTGCAGCAGTTTATGGATTTGGTTCACAAAACGCAGTAACACTTGGATTCTTAGCAGGAGCATTAGGACAAGCAGTAGCAATTATCATCTTAATTTTAACAAAATCACCAATTTTAGTTATTGCAGGATTCGTACCAGTATTCTTCGATAATGCAACAATCGCAGTATTCGCCAACAATAAAGGTGGTGTTAAAGCCGCATTATTAATGCCATTCTTAGCAGGATTATGTCAAGTATTTGGATCAGCATTAATCGGAAGTGTAGCAGTTAACGGATTAGGTGGATTTGCAGCACACGGTGGTTACATCGGTATGTGGGACTGGGCAGTATTATGGAACTTCTTCGCATACTTAATGCGAAACTTCGGATGGATTGGATTAGGATTAATCGTAATCGCATTAATTGCTATTCCACAAATCCAATATGCAAAAAACAAAGACACTTACTTCTTAATTACTGAAGACTATGACGCTTACGTAGAATTAAAACAAAAAAAGGAGAATAAATAATGGCAACTTTAAAAATTTTAGTTTCATGTGCGAATGGAGCAGGAACAAGTATGATGATGAAATTACGCACAGAAAAAGCAGTTAAAGATTTAGGATTAAACGTACAAACGATTCACCACTGCTCAATTTCAGAAGGAAAAAGCCAAGCAATGCAGTATGATATCGTATTATGTCCATTAAACTTCGTTGAGATGTTTGAAGCAGCAGCTAAAAAAGGTGTTGCGATTATTGGAATTAAAAACGTATTATCTGATAAAGAAATAAAAGAAAAATTAGTAGAAGCAGGATTTAGCGCATAAATCGTTAAGCTTGTGAAAGCTTAAGTTTGAGCAAGCAATTAAGATTTCTTATTGCTTGCTTTTCATTTTGGAGGAATTATGAAAATTACAAAAAAACATTTAGATATATTAAAAAGATGTTATTCTGCAAGTAGTGTAACAGTAAATAATGAATTAAATATTTTACTAGCAAGTGAAGCAAGTAAAGATGAGCCACAAGCTTGTTATGCTTATAGTGGTAAAAACTTTCAAAAAAGAGAAGTGGTGTGGCAATACGGTGGTGGTTGTATGGCAATGGTACAAATACCAAATAAAGATGGTGAATTTTTAGCTATTAAAGATTTTTATTTAAGTGTGACACCGAGTTTATCACGTCTAGTATGGATGAAACATGATAAAACAGAAGGTTGGCAAGAAAAAACAATATTACATTTACCATTTTTACACCGATTTGAAATTGTGACTGTTGAAAATAAACTGTATGTTGTTGCAGCAACAATTGCGGACACAAAAGAGCATAAAGAAGATTGGAGCGTAGGGGGATCTATTTATATTGGAGAATTACATGATGATCCAACAACATTAAAATTATCATTATTCAAAAATAATTTATTTAGAAATCATGGATTTAATAGACAAGTACAAAATGGTGTGGAACATGTTTATTTTGGTAGCGATGAAGGATTATTTAGATTAACACCGACAGAAAACTTCAAGTACGAACAATTATTAAATAAACCAATTGGAGAAATGGCGTTTATGGACTTAAATGGCGATGGTGTTGATGAGCTAATTACAATCGAACCATTCCATGGGGATGTCATCAATATATATGAATTTAAAAACAATCAATACGAAGTTGTATATACTTATCCCCACAAAATTAATTTTGCGCATGCATTAGTTGCAACAACGTTAAGAAATGTCCCAACGTTTGTGTGTGGCGTAAGAAGAGAAAATGCAGATTTATTTTATATTCAATATGTAGATGGCAAATATCAAGAATTTATTATTGAAAAAATGTGTGGACCTGCAAATATTTGTGTTGTGAATGAAAAAGATCGTGATTTAATTATTTCTGCAAACCATTCAGCAAATGAAGCAGCAGTATATATTGTGGAGGATTAATATGCTAGAACAATTAAAAAAAGAAGTTTTTGAAGCGAACTTAGATTTAGTGAAATATAATTTAGTAACGTTTACGTGGGGAAATGTTTCTGCGATAGACGAACAGTCAAAACTAATCGTGATTAAACCAAGTGGTGTAGAATACGCTGTTATGCAAGAAAGTGATATGGTTGTAGTTGACTTAGAAGGAAACGTTGTGGAAGGACACTTAAAACCATCTAGTGATTTATGGACGCATATTGAATTATATAAAGCTTATCCAGAAATAAAAGCAGTTGTGCATACACATTCATCATATGCAACAACATTTGCACAAGCGAAAAGAGATATTCCAGCTTTAGGAACAACACACGGTGATTATTTTTACGGGGATATTCCATGTACGAGATTAATGCGTGATGAAGAAATTAAAGGCCATTACGAAAAAGAAACTGGAAAAGTGATTATAGAAACGTTACAAGAAAGAAATATTTCACCTGATGAAATTAGTGCGGTATTAGTTGCTAGTCATGGTCCATTTGGATGGGGAAAAACAGCGAAAAAAGCTGTTGAAAATGCAGTTGTATTAGAAGAAGTGGCAAAAATGGCACTAAGAAATTTATTATTAGAACCAAATATTTCTTCAATGCAACAAACATTACTAGATAAACACTATTTAAGAAAACATGGAGCGAATGCATATTATGGCCAAAAATAAATATTTATTAGGTTTATATGAAAAAGCGATGCCAAATAGTTTATCTTTAGAAGAAAAATTATTACTCGCAAAAAAAACAGGATTTGATTACGTTGAATTAAGTATTGACGAAACTGATGAAAAACTTGCAAGATTAGATATGTCTAAAGAAGAAAGAGATGATCTAAACACGCTTATACGTAAAACAGGAATGAGGTTTGGTAGTATTTGTCTTTCAGGTCATCGTAAATATCCAATGGGGCATTTAGATGAAAATGTGCAAAAAAGATGTCTTGAAATTATGGAAAAAGCATGTATTTTAGCTAATGATTTAGGAATAAATTGTATTCAATTAGCAGGATATGATGTGTATTATGAACAAGGAAATCAAGAAACAAGAGCACAATATGAAAAAACGTTGCAAAAAAGTGTAGAATTAGCAGCGTATTACGGTGTAAATTTAGGATTTGAAACGATGGAAACAGCATTTATGGATACTGTAGAAAAAGCAATGCATTATGTCACTAAAATGCAATCACCATATTTAGGTGTTTATCCAGATATTGGAAATTTAACGAATGCTGCTTTAATTTATAACCATGATGTACTAGAAGATATTAAAAAAGGGAAAAATCATACGTTTGCAGCCCATTTAAAAGAAACAATTCCAAACCATTATCGTGAAATTGAATTTGGAACTGGACATACGAACTATATAGCATGTATTAAAGTTTTAAAAGCGCTTGGCGTTAGAAGATTTGTGGGGGAATTTTGGCATATTGGTGAAGAAAACTATGAAGAAGTAATTCAACACGCAAATGTATTTTTACGAACGAAATTGAATGAGGTATTTAATGATTAAACAACATGCAAAAAATATAAGAAAAAATATATTAAAAATGGTACACAACGCACAAAGTGGACATCCAGGAGGAAGTATGTCGCTGGCAGATATTATAACGATATTGTACTTCGAAGAAATGGATATCAATGCATCAAATGTTGCAAGTATCGATCGTGATAAATTTGTGCTATCAAAAGGACACGCATCACCAGTGTTATTTGCGGTGTTAGCGGAAAAAGGATTATTACCTGAAAGTGAATTAATGACGTTTAGAAAAATTAATTCACGTCTACAAGGTCATCCAAACATGAACTATGTCGCTGGAGTAGATATGTCGACAGGATCACTAGGACAAGGTATTTCAGCAGCAGTAGGAATGGCATTAAGCAACCAAATAAAGAAAAACGATTATAAAGTTTATGCAGCACTAGGAGATGGTGAAATCCAAGAAGGTCAAGTGTGGGAAGCATTTATGAGTGCAAGTCATTACGAATTAGATAATTTATGTGTCATTATTGATAACAACGACTTACAAATAGATGGAGATATTAAAAAAGTAATGAACCCACATCCAATTGATGCTAAATTAAAAGCGTTTGGATTTGAAGTTGTAGTCATTGATGGACATGATTTAGAAGCGATTAGAAACGCCTTTAAACAGTTTAAAGCGAATAAAGGAAAACCATTTGCGATAATCGCTAAAACGATTAAAGGAAAAGGTGTATCGTTTATGGAAAATCAAGCGGGTTGGCATGGTGTAGCACCAAATGATGCACAGTTACAAGCAGCGTTAGAGGAGTTAGACAATGAGTAAAATAGCAACAAGAGAAGCGTATGGACAA
>CAMCRE010000019.1 GCA_945877255.1 uncultured Erysipelotrichaceae bacterium | reverse complement strand
AAAATTAGACTTATACCTAAAAATATTAGTATTCTTTTGAATATTCTTTTCATTTTTCTACCCTCAATTAGCTCAATTATAGCATAGTTATTATTTGATTAATATTTATTTAACCAAATTACAATAGAATACTACAAAATTATTAGAAATATAAAAAAATAGTACATTGACTGATGTACTATTTCGTGTAATATTTTACATTATTTTCAATTGATTGAATATGAATAACGTTTTGGTGATATCTTTTCGGATCAATTTGGTGATTATACAAGTTTTCATATTCTTCAATCGTTAATTTATTTCTAGTTTGAAGTAATGCTTCATGATAAGATTTCTTTAAATGATTTTGATATCCTGGTACTAAACGACCTGTGAAAAACTCACCTGTTGCACCTGAACCATACGCAAAAAATCCGATTAAATCATTTGGTTGTAGTGATTGGTCTTGTTCTAGTAATGATATGATACTTAAAAATAATGAGCCAGTATAAATATTTCCTATCTCTTTACTGTAATATTTACTATATTCATAACGTGTTATTAATTTTTCTTCTTGTGTTAGTGATAGTAATGCTTTTTGTCCTAATTTAGTAAATGGCATGTGAAAACAAATTCCCGCAAAATCATTAAATTGTAGTTTTTGATTGTTTAGATACGCTTGACATGTAGTTTGGAAAAAACGAATATACGTTTCAGTTGATAATTTACCATCTACAATAGGCACATCATGATGTGTTGGTCTAAAAAAATCATTTACATCTTCGCAAATAAATGTTGCATCATCATTTAATACTAAAATACTCGGATTTTTAGATATAACCATCGCTATCGCACCTGCTCCTTGAGTAGGTTCACCTGCTGAATTTGTTCCATATTTTGCGATATCACTCGCTATTACTAATACTTTACTGTTTGGATTAACCATAATATGATTTTTCGCAAAATTAATAGCAATAGCTGACGAATAACATGCTTGCTTTAACTCGACATAGCGACAATTTTTTCGTAAATTTAAAATTGATTGTAGAAAAATACTTCCTGCTTTTGATTCATCTACGCTTGATTCTGTCGCAAATAATACAAGATCAATTTCATTAATTAGTTGCGTATTAAGAATTTGTTTGGCGGCATTTGCCGCTAATGTAACACAATCTTGTGTTTTTTCTATAATTGCAGTTTTATTTTGTCCTAATCCAACTGTATACTTTGCTGGATCAATTCCACGAACTGTTGCAAGTTCACTTAGTTCGATATAATAACTCGGCACATAAAACGCTATTTTATCTATTCCTATTTCCATAATTATCCCTCAAATTTTTCAATAGCCAGTGCAATGGCATTTCCGCCTCCTATACATAATGATATTAAAGCATTTTTTCTATCGCTACGTAATAATTCATGTATAGCACTTACTACTATTCTAGCACCACTTGCTCCTATCGGATGCCCTAACGCGATTGCTCCTCCATTTACGTTTAATTTATTTACATCAATATCAAGGTTTTCTACTATCGCTAATACTTGAGCCGCAAATGCTTCATTTATTTCAATTAAATCATAATCTGAAATTTTTGTGTTCGTTTGAGATAGTAGTTTTTTTATTGCATAATATGGCGCATATCCCATTAATGTATTATCACAACCACTTGTTGCGTAATGTTTAATAACCGCAAGTGGTCTTAACCCTTTTTCAATACAGTCTTTTTTTCTCATCAACAACAACATTGCTGCACCATCATTTATACCTGATGAATTGCCTGCTGTAATTGTTTTTCCTACTACAGGTTTCAATTGTTTTAGTTTATCGATTGATGTATCTATTCTTATAAATTCATCAGTTTTAAATTCATCAATCGCTACAATTTCACTTTCAAATTTATGGTCGTTTAGTGCTGCGATTGCTTTTAATTGTGAATGATATGCGTATAAATCTTGTTTTTCTCTCGTTATATTATATTTTTCTGCAACTTTTTCTGCTGTTTCAATCATACTCATATTTGCTTGATGATCAAATAAGCCATCATGTTGAATGCTATCTAATACTACATCATTTCCGTATAATTTACCATTTCGATGCGTCTTTAATAAATACGGTGCATTAGACATACTTTCAGTTCCACCAACTAAGCAAGCGTCACTGTCATGTAATTTTAATGCTTGTATTCCTAAAATAATTGATTGTAATCCAGATCCACAAACAGCATTAATCGTAGTTGCCATACAAGTATATTCTAATCCTAAATTAATACTTAATTGTCTAGCGATGTTTTGACCTTGACCTGCTTGTAATACATTTCCTAAATAAATCGTATCAATATTCACATTATTATTTATCACGGCTGCAGAAACTGCTGTAGCAAGTTGTAATGCTGTTTTGTTTTTAAGACTGCCATTAAATTTTGCGATTGCACTTCTTTTCGCTGCAACGATTACTATTTCATCCATAGTCTCTCTCCTCAGTAGTAATATTATACCATTTTTTAAATTAGTATTCAAAAAAACTGTATTTATCTAATAACTAAAAAAGGGGAGAACCCCTCTTAATCAATTAAGATATCTAACGTTTCTTCAAGTGTTATTCCCATGAAGTAGGATTGAATTTCTTTATTTTCTAATACCGATAAAATATCTTGTCTTGTATATTTAACACCTTTCAATGCTTCAGATAATTCATTAACATCTTTTACACCAAAGAAATCACCGTAGAATTTCACATTTTCAATAACGTTATCTATTACTAATAAATTCGCTTCAACTTTTCCTGTTAATAAACGGCGTGATCTTTTCATTGTGAATTCTGGGTTATTACCATACACCCACTCCCATGCGTCATTTCTTTTAGCTTTGATTTTTAGTACTTCTTGTTCTTCAAGGTCTGTTAATTCATAATCAACCATTTTATATTTTTCATTCATGTGTGATTTCAATAAATTTTTGAAATCGTGTACTGTTATAGTTTGATCAGCTAAATGTGGCTTAATATTTGTGACACGGCTTCTTACAGATTTTTTTCCTTTGGATTCTATTTTATCTTTTGAAACTTGTAATGCTTTTACAAGCACACTAACATCTGTATCAAATAAAATGCAACCATGGTGCATTACTCTATTTTTCTTGATATGTTGTGCGTTTCCGCAAAATTTTTGGTCTCCTATTACTAAATCATTACGTCCCGTAAATTCTGCTTTTACACCCATTTGTGCTAATGTGTCAATAACTGGTTGACTTAAAGATTTAAAATCAAAATTTGCTTCTGAATCTTCATTAGCGATAATTGTGTAATTTAAGTTGTTGTAGTCGTGGTATACCGCTCCGCCGCCACTTATTCTACGCACGATTTTAATGTTGTTTTCATCACAATATTTTTGATTAATTTCTTCTACCGTATTTTGATTTTTTCCTACAACAATACATGGTTGATTAATCCACAGTATAAATACATCATCTTTATTTGCGATTTCATTAAACGCAAATTCTTCAAATGCAATATTATAACTTGGATCATTACTTTTAGGTTCTAAATATATCATATTGCTCTCCTCTATATGTCTATTATACCAAAATTGAAATCAATAAACTAATCAGATACAAAAATCCGGAATAATTCCGGATTAATTTTTATTTTTTCTTTTTAGGTGCGTGGATACATAAATCAACACAATCAGCACATGCTTCAAATAATGCTTCTGAATATGTTGGGTGTCCATAGATTACATCTAAAACGTCATCAATTGTCATTTCATACTGAATCATTTGTGATGCTTGGTTAATAATTTCTGCTGCTACAGGACCTACAATATGTACACCTAGTATTTCATGATACTTAGCATCCATAATAACTTTCACAAATCCTTCATTTTCATTTGATGCTAATGCACGACCGTTTGCCCCAAAATTAAATCTTCCTACTTTAATATCATGTTTAGCTGCTGCTTGTTCTTCAGTTAATCCGACACTCGCAATTTCTGGGAATGTATAAATTGCTGCTGGAGTAGATTTTAAATCAATTTTTTTACTGTGTCCCATTGCGTTTTCTGCTGCAATTTCTCCCATTTTAAATGCCGCATGCGCCAGCATTTTTACACCGTTAATATCTCCTGGTGCATAAATTCCTGGAATAGATGTTTCCATGTAATCATTGATTTTAATTCTTCCACGATCCATTTCTAATTCAATATCACTTACTGCACTTAAATCTGGAACACGTCCAATTGATAATAATACATAGTCTACTACTAAATCATCTTTGCCTTCTAATTTAACGATTACTTCTTTTCCTTTATCTTGAATTTCTAATAATTTAGTAGACGTTAGTATTTCAATTCCTTCTTTTTTGAATCGTTTACTTAAAATGTCAGAAGCGTCTTTATCCATATTCGCGATAATTCTATCAGCCATTTCCACAATCGTTACTTTAGTCCCAAACGCAGCAAATGCTTGTCCTAACTCACTTCCAATTACTCCTCCACCAATTACAGCCATTCTAGCTGGCACTTCTTTTAAGTCTAAAATTTCATCAGACGTTAATACTTTTGGTGAGTCCATTCCTGGAATATTAATACGGCTAACTTTTGATCCTCCTGCTAAAATAATTTTATCAGCATCAATTACTTCTGTTCCATTTACTAATACTTTTTTATCTTTCGTTACTTTTCCTTCACCACTAAATACTGTTACACCGTGTGATTTTAATAATGCGCCTACACCACCTGTTAATGTTTTTACTACTTTATCTTTAACAGCTACTGTTTCATTCATATCAACTGTAAAGGCATCATTTACTAGTTTAATTCCTCTTGAACTTGCTTCTTTAATTTTGTGGATTAGTTCTGCATTGTGTAAGTATGTTTTAGTTGGAATACATCCTCTGTTTAAACATGTTCCTCCTAATGAATCTTTTTCTACTAATGCTACTTTTCCTCCTAATTGCGCTGCTTTAATTGCAGCTACATATCCAGCAGGTCCTCCACCAATAACACACACATCATAGTCACCTTTTCTTTCGCGTTTAATTGCTGGTGCTTCTTCAGGTTTTGGTGTTGATGGTAATACTTCTTTTGCGATTTCTGCTACAACTTCAGCTGCTGGTGCACTTCCTGCTGTTGGTATTGCTTCTCCAGGGTTTCCGATCCAAGCTATCGTTGTTACAACAGGTACTACTTCTCCGGCTTGTGCTAAAATTTTTAATAGCGTACCATTAGCTTCTGCTTCAACTTCCATGTTTACTTTGTCTGTTACGATTTCTAATAATGGTTCTCCAGCTTTAACTTCTTCACCTTCTTGTTTAAACCATTTTACTATTTCACCTTCTACCATTTCACTTCCGGCTTTAGGCATAATTACTTCAACTGCCATTTAATTAAGTCCTCCTTTTAAATTAATAATGTGATTGGATTCTCAAGTGCATTTTTCAACGTTGACATGAATTTAGCGCCTTCTAATCCATCTACTACTCTATGATCTGCTGTTAATGTGATTGTCATCATTGGTCTTATCACAATTTCATCATTGATAACTACTGGTTTTTTTACTGTAGCACTGATTCCTAAAATCGCTGTGTTTGGTTGATTAATAATCGGAATAAAGCTTTGCACCCCATACATTCCTAAGTTAGAAATCGTAAATGTTGATTCTGCCATTTCTTCAGGCTTTAATTTACCTGATAATGCTTTTGTGGTAATATCTTTACTTGCAACTACTAATTCTTTTAAACTCATTTTATCAGCACCTTTAATTACTGGTACTAATAACCCTGTATCTGACCCTACTGCAATCGCTAAATTTACATAATGGTGTAAATACATTTCTTTTTCATCTTTACTTAATGATGCATTCACATATGGATGTTTCATTAAAGACTTAATTACTGCTAATGAAATATAGTCTGTAACGGTTGCTTTTTTTCCAGTTTCAGCTAATATACTATCTAAAGTTTGTTTTCGTAATTCTAATATTTTTGTCATATCTACTTCTACATTTACCACAAACGTTGGTGCTGAGAAGTATGATTCAGACATACGTTTAGAAATAACTTTACGCATTGGCGACATTGGTACAGTTTCAATTTCTCCCCATTTATTTGCGTTCGTTGGTTTTGATTCTGCTTTAGTTTCTTGTACCACTGGTGCAACAACTGTTTCTTGTTTAACTGGATTCAATAAATTCAACACGTCGTGTTTCATAATTTTGCCTTTAGGACCTGTTCCAGGAATAACTTGAACATTTAGCCCTTCTGCTTCTGCAATTTTTTTAGCTAATGGAGATATTTTAATTTTGCTGTGTAATTTAAACTCAATAACATCGCTTTTGTGTACTCTTCCTTTTGCACCTGTTCCACGCACTTCTAATAAATCTATATTATTTTCTTTTGCGTATGATCGGGCAGCAGGAGTCGCTCTTACTACCGTTTTTGCCATTTTAATCTCCTTTAATTTTTGTTTATTGCTTTTCTAATTGTGTTTTTAATATCTTCTACGTTTGGCACAACTACTTCTTCTAAGTTTTTAGCAGATGGAATGTTTGTGTCTGCTCCAGCTACACGATAAATTGGTGCATCTAAATAATCAAATGCTTCACTTTCTGCAATTCTTGAGGCAATTTCTCCTCCAAAACCACCTGTTTTAAATGAATCGTGTGCTATAACTAAACGACCTGTTTTCTTCACAGACTCCACAATTAATTTTTCATCTAATGGTACTAGTGTTCTTGGGTCAACTACTTCTACACTGATTCCTTCTTTTTCTAACTCTTCAGCTGCTTGTAATCCTCTTTCAAGCATTCTTCCCCATGTTACTAATGTAACGTCTTTTCCTTCTTTTTTAATTTCTCCAACTCCAATTGGGATAATGTTATCTTCTCCTAAAACAACTTCCCCTTTTCTACCAAATAATGCTTTTGGTTCAATATAGATTACTGGGTTATTGTCTCTAATTGCACTTCGCAACATTCCATAAATGTCATTTGGTGTTCCTGGTGCCACTACTTTTAATCCTGGAATGTGGCAGAACCATGATTCTAATGCTTTACAATGTTGTGCTGCTGCTCCAGTTCCTGCACCTGATGCACATCGATAAACTACAGGTACACTTACTTCCCCACCTAGCATGTAACGCATCGGTGCTGCTTCATTCACAATTGCGTCCATTGCAATAGTAACGAAATCCATAAATGTCATATCCACAATAGGACGAAGTCCACAAGATGCCGCACCTGCTGCTGCTCCAGCGATTGCTGCTTCACTTATTGGTGTATCAATAATTCTTTCTTTACCAAATTCTTCTAGCATTCCTACTGTTGTTCCGAAATCTCCTCCGAAAATTCCTACATCTTCTCCAATTAAGAATACTGTTTCATCAATACGCATCTCATCTGTCATTGCTTGCTTAATCGCTTCACGCACTGTCATTACTTTTTTTTCCATTGTTGTTACTCCTTAATCTGCATAATTGTCTTCAAATGCAACATGTGTTTCTGAGAATGGTGAGTTTTTCGCAAACTCAATTGCATCTTCAATTTCTTTAATACTTTTCTCTCTAATTGCGTCTAATTCTGCTACAGTCGCAATTTTTTTCTTCGTTAATACTTTACGATAAGCTTCAATTGGATCTTTTTTCTTCCATTCTTCAACTTCTTCACGTGTACGGTAAGCACCTGGATCAGATGCAGAGTGTCCAAACCAACGGTAAGTCATTACTTCCACTAATACTGGTCCTTTCCCTGTTCTAGCATCTTCGATAGCTTCATTCATTGCATCATATACAGCTAATACATCATTACCATCTTCAACATGGATTCCTTTAATTCGATATGCTGCAGCTCTTTCAGTAATTTTTTCTACTTTCATACAGTCTTTTTGTGCCATTGAAATACCGTATTGGTTATTGATAACTAAGAAAATTAATGGTAAATTCCAAATTGATGCCATATTTAAACATTCGTGGAAACTTCCTTCATTAGTTGCACCATCTCCCATACAGCACACGACAATGTTATCTGTTTTTTTCATTTTTTGTGCTAGTGCAGCTCCAGTACTTAAACCGTGTCCTCCACCAACGATACCATTACAACCCATGTTTCCATTTTCGATTGAGTAGACGTGCATACTTCCTCCACGCCCTTTACATTGACCAGTAGCTTTTCCTAAAATTTCTGCCATCATACGATCAATTTCAATTCCTTTAGAAATCGTTTGTGCATGTCCACGGTGATTTGAATACATTAAATCTGTTTTTCTTAATGGATAAATAGCACCAATATTTGCTGCTTCTTCACCTACTGAGTAGTGTGTCATACCATGTACTAAACCACGTGCAAATAATTTTGATAATTGTAAGTCAAAATGACGTGCTAATTCCATTTGTTCGTACATTTCTAAATGTTGTTCTTTAGTTAAATTTTTTGAATAGTTGCCCATAAAGTAACCTCGCTTTCTTATATATTTTAACTGATAAAAATTATTTTTTCAATATTAATGCTTATTTAATTCACAATTAAACAACAACTAAAATTGGCTTTCTTAGTTATTTTTAAAATATTTTTAGTTTATAATTTCACATAGTTAAGCGTTTCCGATATTAATTTATACACTTCTTGTAAAACTTGATTTTTTATATTCTCTCTATTCCCTCTTAAATTTAATTTTTTAGTGCTTACTTGTTTTTTGTACTGTATCGCAATATATACCGTTCCAACTGCTTTTCCTTCCATTAAATCAGGACCAGCAACGCCTGTTGTCGCAATTGCTATTTCAGTTTTAAAAATTTTAGCAACATTTGTAGCCATTTCCACCGCACATTGCTTACTTACCATTCCATATTCTTCAATAGTTGCATTCGATACTGCTAATAATTCTATTTTAGCTTGTTTAGAATATGCGACAATACTACCTAAAAATATTTTTGAAATACCTGCATAATTTGTGATTGCATTACTCAAATATCCACCAGTTAATGATTCTGCAATGCAAATTGTGATATTATTTTCAATTAAATATTTTATTATATCCATTATTTCACCCACTATTATTATAACATAAAAACTATTAATAATTGACACAATTTAAAATTATGCTATACTATACAAAAAGGAGTTCTTATGGCAAAAACAATTATACGTTTAATCGTTTCAGTATTACTTTCAATATTAATTATTTTTCAAATGGTTTCTAAAAATAGCATTGATATTTTATATATTGTTGCATTATTGCTGTCATTGTTGTCAGTAATAGCGTTTATATTTGCACTTATTCAGCAAAGAAAAAAATAATTTAGCAAGGATTTTTCCTTGCTTTTTTAAATAAAAAACATCATGATATCATGATGTTTAATAAGCATCTCCATTAAAAATGGAGTTTTTTACTATTACGTAATCAACTTTTCTAATAGCGTTTAAATTATTTCCACCGGCATATGAAATAGCTGATTGTAAATCTTGTTGCATCTCCACAAGTGTGTCATTTATTGAACCTTTATATGACATAAGTATTTTTTTACCTTCTACATTTTTTCTTTCACCTTTTTGAAATTCAGATGCACTCCCAAAATACTCTTTCATTTTTTTTCCGTCCACAATAATCGTTTCTCCTGGTGATTCTTCATGCCCCGCAAACAATGAACCGATCATAACCATAGTAGCTCCAAATCGAATCGATTTAGCGATATCACCATGTGTTCTAATACCACCGTCGGCAATAATTGGTTTACTCGCAGCCTTCGCACACCATCTTAATGCAGCTAATTGCCATCCACCAGTACCAAAACCTGTTTTTATTTTTGTGATACATACCTTCCCAGGTCCAATTCCTACTTTAGTAGCATCAGCTCCTGCGTTTTCTAATTCACGAACTGCTTCTGGTGTTCCCACATTTCCAGCAATCACAAAAGTTTCTGGTAAATATTTTTTAATATGTTTAATCATTTTAATAACAGATTCTGAATGACCGTGTGCAATATCTATCGTAATAAATTCTGGAATTAATTTTTCTTGACTTAACTCAACAATAAAATCATACTCATGCGGTTTTACCCCTACACTAATAGAAGCAATTAATTGCTTGCTTTTCATATGCGAAATAAATGATTTTCGAGACACTTCATTAAAACGATGCATAATATAGAAATAACCTTGTTTCGCAAGCTGTTCTGCTAACTTCTCATCAATGATCGTTTGCATATTAGCTGGCACAACAGGAATTTTAAACTTATACTTCCCTAAAATAACATGAGTATCACACTCACTCCTTGAAGAAACAATACACTTATTAGGAATAAGTTGTATATCTTCATAGTCAAAAACAGTAAATTGATCCATAAAAAAAGCCCCCTTTTAATAGCGGGGAATTTTGTATCCTCAATTATAATACCACTTTTAAAAATAAAAATCAATTATTTTAGTATATGATATAATAAATTTTATTGATGTTTATTTCTAAAAATAAAAAAAGCTCCATAATGGAGCTAAAAACTGGCAACGACTTATCTTCACT
>CAMCRE010000018.1 GCA_945877255.1 uncultured Erysipelotrichaceae bacterium | reverse complement strand
TTGTCCATACGCTTCTCTTGTTGCTATTTTACTCATTGTCTAACTCCTCTAACGCCGCTTGTAGTTGTGCATCATTTGGTGCAACACCATGCCAACCAGCTTGATTTTCCATAAACGATACACCTTTTCCTTTAATCGTTTTTGCGATTATCGCAAATGGTTTTCCTTTATTCGCTTTAAATGCTTTAAACGCACTTCTAATTTCATCTAAATTATGACCATCTATCACAACTACTTCAAATCCAAACGCTTTTAGTTTTTCATCTATTGGATGTGGATTCATCACTTTTTTAATATCACCATCAATTTGTAAGTCGTTATTATCAATAATGACACATAAATTATCTAATTCGTAATGATTTGCACTCATAAATGCTTCCCACACTTGACCTTCTTGGATTTCACCATCTCCTAGTGCTGCATAAACTTTATAATCGTTTTTCTTTATTTGGTTGCTTAATGCCATTCCTACTGCTGCTGAAATACCTTGTCCTAGTGATCCTGTCGACATATCTACTCCAGCGACATAGTTCATGTTTGGATGACCTTGTAGACGTGAATTAATTTTTCTAAACGTCATTAATTCACTTTCAGGTAATAATCCTTTTTCCGCTAACACCGCAAATAACACTGGTGATGCGTGTCCTTTTGATAGCACAAATTTATCACGATCGATACTTGCAACATTTGATGCATTGATATCCATTTCTTCGAAGTACAATATCGTTATAATATCTGCCAGCGACATACTACCTCCTGGGTGTCCACTTTGGGCGTTATGTACCATTTTTAATATATTTTTTCTTATGTTTTTTGCATGTTGTTTAATCATCTTTTACCTCAAAATTGTTGTTTTAATAATTCATTTATTTTTTCATTTTTAGTTTTTGTGTAATTAGAAACTTTATCACTCCACACTAATGTTTCTCTTGCTTCCGAAAAATCAATTATCGTTTTATCATATTGTGCAATGTAGGATAATTGATCTCTATCATATTTATCCACAAATACATTATGTGGATAGCGTGGTTTTACGTTATTCATCGTTAAATCTTTAGACACACCGATACATAATCCACATACCGGAAACACATATCGTGGTAAGTCTAATAATTCAACCAACTTATCCGCAATCGCTTTAACTCCTCCAATACACACACTTTGGTATCCTAATGACTCGGATGCAATAATTGCATTTTGCATCGCTAATGCTACATCGATACTTCCTGTCATTAATACGTCTTGATTATTTTCTATTGAAAATGGCTTACCATATTTTTGTGCAGTTAAATATGAGCGATAATAATCAATCACATACACTAAAAATACGGAACAATCGTTAATTTGTGGGTTTTGTGGGTTTAATTCATATATCGTTTGTTTGAGCTTTTTATCTCGAACTATAATAATTGAATATACTTGCATATTCATTGAGCTTGGTGCTTGTTTACTCGCTAAAATAATTTCATCTAGATGGTTTTGTGGTATTTCAATATTTTTAAAATTACGATAACTTCTTCTGTTTTTTAATAGCGAAATCGTTTCATTCATTAAAATTTCGCCCCTATTTCACGATATTCAGTAAGTTGTGTATCATCTGGTGTTTCATTAACGATATGTGTTGTAACAACGTTCATCCCAGACTGGAAGCAACGCTGTTGCCATTCTTCCATCCATTCACCATTTCCCCAACCATATGATCCAAATAGCAATACATCTTTATTTACTAATTGTGATTCAACATTCACAAAAAAAGGTTCAAACTCAATGTCTTCTAATTGTTCGGCTCCCATTGAAGGACATCCTAATGCAATTTTGTCGTATTGTGTTATATCTTGATCAAACTCTGAAACATAATACAATTCAGTTGGATAATTTTGATTCATCCCTTCTTGAATAGCTTCTGCCATCATTTTGGTATTCCCCATACCACTCCAATAAATTACTACACCTTTCATATTCCCTCCTATTTTGTTTCATAGTAGTTGTTTCCAAATTTACCTTCGGATTCTAATTTTACTTTTAAAGAAACGACTTCACTCATTGCTTTTTGAATTAACGGATAAATTACTTCTTTTTCTTCATTTGGGCAATCAAACACTAATTCATCATGTACTTGTAAAATCATTTTTGTTTGATAGTTTTCTAATAATTTATCAATTTTTAACATCGCTAATTTAATGATATCTGCTGCCGTTCCTTGAATTGGCGAATTCATCGCTATTCGTTTCGCAAACTCAACTAACGTTTTATTTGTGTTGTTGATGTCAGCCACAAATCTTCTTCGTTTAAACAACGTTTCAACGTATTGATTTTCTCCGCAAAAAGCAATTTGTTGGTGCATAAAACGTTGTATATTTGGATAAGTTTCATAATATTTATCAATAAATTGTTTTGCTTCTTTAATAGAAATATTTAATTGTTGGCTCAATCCAAATTCACTCATTCCATATAAAATTCCAAAATTAACTGCTTTCGCAAATCTGCGTTCTAAATCAGTTACTTCTTCTTTATTAAATATTGTTTGTGCTGTTGCTGTGTGAATATCTAAATTGTGATTAAAACTATTAATCATTTGTGTTTCATTTGCCATATGTGCCACAATTCGTAATTCAATTTGTGAGTAGTCAAAACTTAATAAACTGTGATTAGGACTTGCCACAAACGCTTTTCTAATCTCTTTAGATTCTTCATCTTTAGCCGATATATTTTGTAAGTTTGGATCAACACTCGATAGTCTTCCAGTAGCGGCAATTAACTGATTATACGTAGTATGAATTTTATTATCATCCATAATGTGTTTAATCAATCCTTGTGCATACGTTGAATATAATTTTTGATATTTTCGCTGTTGAATAATTAATGGAATAATCGGATGTGCGTGTTGTAGTTTTTCTAACACATCAATTGCCGTAGATTTTTTCTTTCCTGACTTCAATCCTAACTCATCAAATAATATTTCGCCTAATTGTTTTGGTGAATTAATATTAAATGTTTTTCCTGCTAACTGATAAATATCTTCTGATAATTTTTCGATCAACATAAGTGTTTTTTCACTTATATCTTCTAACACTTTTCGATCCACAAAAACACCTTGACGCTCCATTTTAAATAATACATGCATCAGTGGTTTTTCGATTTTTTCATACAAAACATCCATTGTATAATCTCTTATTTTTTGCTTGATATGTGGATAGATTTTTAGTAAATTCTGTATTTCAGTATCAAAATAATGTTTATGGTTATCAAAACTTTGGAATGCTACCTTTCCTTTTTTTCCGAATACATCTTCATGTTTTTCATGTATATTTAAGTTGAATTGTAACACCATTTTTTCATAATCACTTATCGAAGAATCAACTAAAAAACTCATTAATAATATGTCGTCTTTCACTTCTTTAAAACGAATATTTTCATTTTTTAATACGTGATATACTGTTTTTGCGTTTAGCGTTATTAATTCTTGATTTTCAATATACTTTAGTAATTTTTCATCTTTTAATAGATTTTCTTTTGAAATATAAACTGCATAATTACTATTTCCTATCGTAACACCATATAGTGATTTTTCTAAGTAATGCTCATTATCATAATGAAATGAAAATATAGTATTATCATCTATTTTAGTAATATCGACTTTATCTACCTCCTGAACATCAACTGTTGCTTCCACACTTACTTCTTTAATTAATGATTTTATTTCGTATTTTCTATAAAATTGATTTAAAGAATTTTGATTAATATTTAGTGCTATATTTTTTTCAGTTAGTGGTATATGTTCATTTGTGATAATTGTTGCTAGTGTTTTAGATAAAAAGGCACTTTCTTTTCCTGCTGTTAAGTTTTCTAGTTGCTTACCTTTTAGTTGATCTAAATTTTGATATAAGTTTTCTATATTGTCATACGTTTGGATTAATTTAATTGCTGTTTTTTCACCTATACCATTAACACCTTTTATATTGTCAGCCGTATCACCCATTAATGCTTTTAATTCAATTATTTGAGTTGGTTTAATTTGCATCCATTCCATTAATTCTTTTTCACCAATTAATTGTATTTCACTCATTCCTTTTTTCATTAACATAACATTAATACGTGTGTCTATTAATTGTAGTAAATCTTTATCACTAGATAATATCACTACTTGATAATCTTGATATTGCTTGCTGATAGAACCAATAATATCATCTGCTTCTATTCCATCTTGTTGGTATTGATATATATTAGCTGCTGTTAAATATTCTCTTGCAATCGGAAATTGGGCAATTAATTCTTCTGGTAATTGCTTTCTTGTTCCTTTGTAATCGTTATTTAATTGATGTCTAAACGTAGGTTTGCCACTATCCCACGCAACTAGCATGTGCGTTGGTTTTATTAACTCAATTGCTTTGTTTAGCATTAACGCAAAAGCATAAATTGCATTTGTGGGGATGTTTGTACTTGTTTTCATTGGTCGTGTATAGATTGTTGCATAAAACGCTCTAAACAACATTGAATTACCATCCAATAATAATAATTTTTTCATATTTTACCTCATTATTATTATATAATATTTTAGCTTTTTTTACTAATCATTTAAAATATTTTAGTGTTCATTTTTTGT
Source organism: uncultured Erysipelotrichaceae bacterium (assembly GCA_945877255.1). Taxonomy (GTDB): domain Bacteria; phylum Bacillota_I; class Bacilli_A; order Erysipelotrichales; family Erysipelotrichaceae; genus CAMCRE01. Next base: position 6,655 of record CAMCRE010000018.1, on the reverse strand, counting down.
ATTTTTTGACTACAAATATTGTATTTTATATATAAAAAAAGCTATCGTATGATAGCTTTTTAAAAGATTATTCGTAAATTTCTACTACTGATCCAGCTCCAACTGTTCTTCCACCTTCACGGATAGAGAATTTTGTTCCTTGCTCAACAGCAATTGGGTGGATTAATTCAACAGTCATTTCAACGTGGTCACCTGGCATAACTAAATCAACACCAGCTGGTAATTGAATAACTCCTGTAACGTCAGTTGTACGGAAGTAGAATTGTGGACGGTAGTTAGCCACGAATGGTGTATGACGTCCTCCTTCTTCTTTACTTAATACATAAACTTGTGCTTTGAATTTTGCGTGTGGTTTAACTGAACCTGGTTTAGCTAAAACTTGTCCACGTTGGATTTCATCACGGTTAACTCCACGTAATAATGCTCCAATGTTATCTCCTGCTTCAGCGAAGTCTAATAATTTACGGAACATTTCAATTCCAGTAACTACTGTTTTACGAGTTTCACGGATACCAACGATTTCAACTTCTTCTGATAAGTTTAATACTCCACGCTCAACACGTCCTGTAGCAACTGTTCCACGTCCTGTAATTGTGAATACGTCTTCTACTGACATTAAGAATGGTTTGTCTGTTTCACGAACTGGGTCTGGAATGTAAGCATCTACAGCGTCCATTAATTCATGAATTTTACCTGTCCAGTTGTCGTCACCTTCTAATGCTTTTAATGCAGATCCACGGATAACTGGTGCGTTGTCTCCATCAAATTCGTATTCGCTTAATAAGTCACGAACTTCCATTTCTACTAAGTCGATTAACTCTTCGTCATCAACCATGTCACATTTGTTTAAGAATACAACAATGTGTGGTACCCCTACCTGACGAGCTAATAAGATGTGCTCACGAGTTTGTGGCATTGGTCCATCTGTTGCAGCAACTACGATAATTGCTCCATCCATTTGTGCTGCCCCTGTAATCATGTTTTTTACGTAGTCAGCGTGTCCTGGACAGTCAACGTGTGCATAGTGACGGTTTGCTGTTTGGTACTCTACGTGAGCAGTGTTAATTGTAATCCCACGCTCTTTCTCTTCTGGTGCACCATCAATTTGGTCATACCCTTTTGCTTCTGCTTGTCCTGATTTAGCTAATACGTTAGTAATCGCTGCTGTTAATGTTGTTTTCCCGTGGTCTACGTGTCCAATCGTTCCAATATTAACGTGCGTTTTACTTCTGTCAAACTTTTGTTTTGCCATTGTTAAATTTCCTCCTATATTTGGTCTATTTTATTTTAAATGATTTTACTTTTAAAAGCAACTATTATATTACTTTTTAACTAATTTTTCAGCGAATGATTTAGGTAACTCTGAATAGTGGTCAAATTTCATTGAGTAGTTTCCACGTCCTTGTGTGAATCCACGTAAATCTGTTACATATCCAAACATTTCTGATAATGGTACCATTGCTTTAACCGCAATTGTATTTCCTCTTTCTTCTTGATCTTGAATTTGTCCTCTTCGAGAAGAAATATCACCCATTACACTACCTAAGTAATCACTTGGTGCTGTTACCTCTACTAACATAATTGGTTCTAAGATAACTGGTTTACATTTTTTAGCTGCTTCTTTTAACGCTAATGATGCCGCTATTTTATAAGCCATCTCACTTGAGTCAACATCGTGGTAACTTCCGTCAAATAACGTTGCTTTAATGTCTACTACTTGGAATCCAGCAGTTAATCCGTTATTTAATGCGTTTTGTACCCCTTCTGCTACAGATTTAATGTATTCTCTTGGTACTGAACCTCCAACTGTAGCATCAACGAATTCAAATCCTTTTCCTTCTGGTTGTGGTTCGAATTTAATCCAAACGTGTCCGTATTGTCCCTTACCTCCAGATTGTTTAATGTATTTACCTTCACAATCTGCAGCTTCACGAATCGTTTCACGATAAGCGACTTGTGGTGCTCCTACGTTCGCTTCTACTTTGAATTCACGTTTCATACGGTCAACAATAATATCTAAGTGTAATTCTCCTACCCCAGCAATAATTGTTTGTCCTGTTTCTTGATCTGTATATGTTTTAAATGTTGGGTCTTCTTCAGCTAATTTATTTAACGCTAATCCCATTTTATCTTGATCACCTTTAGATTTTGGTTCCAATGATAAGTAAATTACTGGTTCTGGGAATTCCATTTGCTCTAAGATTACGAAATCTTTTTCATCACATAATGTATCTCCCGTTGTTGTGTCTTTTAACCCGATTGCTGCTGCAATATCACCCGCATAAACTTTATCAATTTCTTTTCGGTCATTAGCATGCATTTGAACTAAACGTCCAAAACGCTCACGTTTTCCTTTAGTTGAGTTTAATACATATGTTCCACTTTCAGCAGTCCCTGAATAAACACGGAAGAAAGTTAATTTTCCTACATATGGGTCAGTTGCAATTTTAAACGCTAATGCTGAGAAACTTAATTCATCGCTTGATTCTCTAGTAACTGCATTTCCATCTTCGTCTACCCCTGTGATAGCTGGTACATCTAATGGTGATGGTAAGTAGTCAACTACAGCATCTAACACTAATTGTACCCCTTTGTTTTTGTATGCAGATCCACAGAATACAGGATAAAATTCTGCTCCACAAGTTGCCTTACGAATTGCTGCTTTTAACTCAGCAACTGTAACTTCTTCACCTTCTAACACTTTTTCCATAATTGCGTCATCAAATTCAGCAACCATTTCAATTAGTTGTTCACGATATTGTTCAGCTTTTCCTTGTAATTCTGCTGGAATATCTTGAACTAAAATATCTGTCCCTAAATCGTTTTGGTAGTGATGAGCTTTCATTTCAATTAAATCAATAATTCCTGTGAAATCTCCCTCTGATCCAATTGGGATTTGTACTGGTGTAGCTTTTGCATCTAATCTAGTGATTAATGTTTCTGCAGCCATAAAGAAGTCTGCTCCAGTTGCATCCATTTTATTAACGAATACAATACGTGGAACACCATATTTTGTTGCTTGACGCCAAACTGTTTCAGTTTGTGGTTCTACCCCGCTTTTAGCATCTAGTACAGCCACCGCTCCATCTAGAACACGTAAAGAACGTTCAACCTCAACTGTGAAATCTACGTGTCCTGGTGTATCAATAACGTTAATTCTATGTCCATTCCATTGTGCTGTTACAGCAGCAGATGTAATAGTAATACCACGTTCTTTTTCTTGCTCCATCCAGTCAGTTGTTGAAGCTCCATCGTGTGTTTCTCCAATTTTGTGGTTTACCCCTGTGTAGTATAAAATACGCTCAGTTGTTGTTGTTTTACCAGCATCAATGTGAGCCATAATTCCAATATTACGTGTATTCTTTAATGAATATTGACGAGCCATCGTTTATCCTCCTACCAGCGGTAATGTGCAAATGCTTTATTAGCTTCTGCCATTTTGTGTGTGTCTTCACGTTTTTTCACTGAAGCACCAGAACCATTAGCTGCGTCTATTAATTCTGCTGCTAATCTTTGCTCCATTGTTTTTTCATTTCTTAAACGTGCATAGTTTACAATCCAACGTAATCCTAAAGTTAATTTTCTTTCAGAAGAAACTTCAATTGGAACTTGGTAGTTACTTCCTCCAACACGACGAACTTTTAATTCTAGTAATGGCATAACATTTTCTAATGCTTGCTCAAATACTTCCATCGGATTTTTTTCTGTTTTCTTTTCAATAATTTCAAATGCACGATATAAAATCGTTTGTGCAACTCCTCTTTTACCATCAATCATAATTTTGTTGATTAGACGAGTTACTAATTTTGAATTGTAGATTGGATCTACTAATACATCACGTTTCGCGACATGTCCTTTTCTAGGCATTTTTTCTCCTCCTTTTCCTCAATAATGATTGTTATTTTTTAGCTGCTTTTGGTTTTTTAGTTCCGTATAATGAACGCCCTTGGTTTCGGTTATTTACTCCCGCACAGTCAAGTGTTCCACGAATAATGTGGTAACGAACCCCTGGTAAGTCTTTAACACGTCCTCCACGAATTAACACAACACTGTGTTCTTGTAAGTTGTGTCCAATTCCTGGAATATATGCGTTAACTTCCATTCCATTACTTAATCTAACACGTGCATATTTACGTAACGCAGAGTTTGGTTTTTTAGGTGTCATTGTTCCTACACGCGTACATACTCCACGTTTTTGTGGTGCACTTAAATTAGTAGGTTTTTTTTGCAATGAGTTGTATCCACGGTTTAATGCCGGTGATTTAGAAACCCATACTTTGTTTTCTCTTCCTTTACGTACTAACTGATTTATTGTTGGCATTTTTATCTCCTCTCTACACACATTTCCGGGTGTGTCATTTTTTTTAACATAAATTATAACCCGAAATGTAGTGGGTCATTTACATTAACCACCATATAATATCACACTGTCGATATTTTTGTCAAACAATATGATAGACAATACAAATTCTCGTAATCACTATAATAACCACGCTTGCATTTTTAGATTGATGATTTATCATTTATTTATAATACTAGTTGTTACGAAGCAAGTAAAAAATCGTTTTAATAAATGAAGAGTGCTAGTTATTGTTACTCTTTTTTTAAGGAGGTTATCTATGGAGGATTAATTATTGGTGAAGAATATTTGAATTACTTATGAAAACACGAAAAAAGAATACCCCCCACTAATTACGGCACCAATCATTATAAGCCTTTTTTAACATTTTATTTGAAGTAGACGATATGTATTATGATACCCAAATAAGTAGTCCGAAAGAGCGACACATCAACTTACCACAACAATTGGATTTCTATAAACTATATCATCCTAAAAATCACACACAATTACTAGCGGTGGTAAATATAAATCACATGCTTCCGATATTGAAAAAAAGATGCTCGAACACTAAATTACAACGATATTGAAAAACTTGTTTCATTTTCCTCTACAGACCAAAAAAATTAATACATTAATTTATTACAACTGGAAAAAAAGTAATTTCTAATATGAATTTGCACATTCAAGTACAAAAACTTTACAATCATAAGTATAACACAAACACAAAATGTTCTAACGTTTCTAACAGGTGTCGCGATTTCAAATATCTTGAGAAACTCTGTAAAAATTATAAGAAAACTAATGATTAAACACCCTCTTAAAGTAAGAATTAACACCACAAAACAGTCAATTCAATTATATGTGAATGCTTTTTAATACTATTCTTATACAATTATAATTTTTAAGATTTTTACACATCAGATATAAAAAAACGGCTATTTGAAGCCGTTTTTTAACCAAATTACATACTTTCGTGCATTGATTTTTTGGTGTATTTAGTAGCATTTTATGATGATTTTACTACATTTATACATAGTTAATACGCTGTAATTTATACGTTTTTTAGAATTTTTACAAGTTTTTTACAAGTTATTTAAAGCTAATTTTTTGTAGCACGATTTTTCTATTTCTATTCTTATATATTTCTTCTTCCACTGGAGATTGCTTTTGATTTGTGGTAATTGTGTATTCGTTATTTTCTAATTCATACACAAAACCTGTATATAAACATCCGCCTTTACATGAAAGCGTAATTTTGTATAAGTCTGTTTCATCAATAAAGGTAAAATACTCAGAGATCGTGTTTTCTGAATTTTTCCAATCTTTATTTTCATCTTTCATTTTGTTGATTAATTGTGCTAGTGTTATTTCTTTTACATCCTGTTTATTTTTTATTTTTTCTAAGAAATACGCATCTTCATTATTAAATAACTCGATTGCTGTTTTAAAAATTAACGATGTTGAATACCCTGTTTTTTTTAAATTATTTTCAAATTCCTCTGCTACATTTTTTTGGATAGCTGTCGCTAATCTTTTATATTTTTCTTTTTTATATTTATCTACATAATTCATTGTATGTGCCTCCTTTTAATATTTCAAAATAGCAAACAATAACGCAATAATACTACAAGCCAAAAATATTAATGCCACTAGTAATTTAAGTAAACTGATTGACAATTGTTTCATAATACTTTACAATGGTTTTGACAAGAGTGTTATTGTAACACTCTTATCAGATATTTAACTACTATAACCAGCCATGCTATTGCTGTTAGTAGTTTTGCTAAACTTATCACTAGTTTTTTTATCAAGTTGATTCTAGTGATAAGTTTTTTTATTTTTTTAACCATTGTTTTTTCTCTCCTCCTTTCTACATTTATATTATATCATATATGTTGCCAAATATCAAGTATAACGATTATTTTCTTTAATAAAAAATAAGAGTAGGCTTTTTTCCTACTCATTTATTTTAGTTAAATTGTTTCATAATGATTGTTACTTAATAATCATTGTGATTATTGAAATCAGCAATGTTGCCGCTATTAAAAACAACGTGATAAAATTTAATTTTTTGATTAGTTTGTTTTCTTGCATATTTTTCTTCCTCCTGTTATAATAACAGTGATAGGAAGGGTATTACCCTTGCCTAGTCACTAAATTGATTATTGCAATAATTAATGTGATTATTGCTGTAAATAAGTTAAGCATCGTGATTGTGAGTTCCATGCTTAACTTTTTATTTTTCCATTTCACTCTATTCCTCCTTTCTACATTTATATTATATCATATATGTTGCCAAATATCAAGTATAAC
>CAMCRE010000017.1 GCA_945877255.1 uncultured Erysipelotrichaceae bacterium | reverse complement strand
TTACCACACCGCACTATTGCGTGTCAAGAATTTTTATCTTTTTTTGAATTAGTTTTGGTTAGCCGTCATTGGGTAATAAAAACAGATCATTTTTCAAAATAAAGAAAGACACAATCAGAACGATTATGCCTTTTTCACAAATGGAAGAGGATATTTTATATTACAACTGTTCCTTATTTTGGAATCAGTTTATTTATTTCTTTTTATTTAATCTTACTAATGCAATAGCAGAACCTAGTAGTAATAACGCACTAGATAATGTTGCATCAGATGTATCTACTGTGTCTTTTACTTTTGAATTTGATTTTGAATTGACTTTTGTGATTGTGTTTGATTGTGGGTTTGACCAAAAGTCACTTGATTGATAAAATCTATAATAATTGCTTATCTTGATAAATAAAAATGTATCATTAACCGAAACATCAAAACCATATCCAGTATTAACTACAAATGCGTTTTTATTTCCGATACTTGGAACAAACACTTCTCTGATAGGTATATCTTTTTTAACGTCAATATAATCATTTGAAACTGATAAAACATGTTTTTCGTCCAACACGCCAATACCGTTTAAAAATTTTTCAATTGTTTCTTCAAATGTCCCCGAAGAATCTTGGAAAAATCTTGATGGAATTTCTACTTTTGATTGATTAGGTGCGTCATACACTTTACCTGCCGATTTATAGTAATAATCTATCCAGTTATCTTCATCATTGGTCTGTAACTTACCTGCTTTTAATTGTTCTAGTGCTTCTTGTTTAGTTAAGTTTTTATAAACACTTCCAACCATCGATGGATACTCTGTTGCACTAACCAATACAGTTATTCCTGCGTCATTAGCTTTTTTTACAATTTCATTTACTGATAATGATTGTCCCTTTAATGATTTTATAAAATCGCTAATTACAGCTTTATCAACTGCTGTTTCTGTAGTAGCTGTATTAGTTGGTTGTCCCTCTGCTGGTGTCGCTGTGTTCTCTGTACTCGCTGGTGTTCCCTCAGCAGGTTGTTCTGCTGTTGATTGATTTTCAGCTGGTGCTGGTGTGCTTTCTGTGTTTGCTGGAGTACCTTCAGTTTGTGCAAATACTGCTAATGTATTACTTGTAAATAATGTGCCCGCAAATGCAACACATGATATTAATTTTAATATTCTTTTTTTCATGTTCCCTCCCATAATTATCATATCCCCTTTACACTTGATAGGCAAGATGACCTTACCACTTACATTATACATATATATATATATATATATATGCAAGCGATTGTATTAGTAACCGACTTAATCCGCTAATTACAATGAAATATTGTATAATACCCCTTGTTTTGCGATACTGCAGTTCTAAAATATCAGCAAAAATAAAAAGGGGATCACTCCCCAAAAAAAAATCATTTTAATTTAGAATATTGTTTATTTTTGCTCAAAATTTAAAGTTAGAACGATACCCTCATAACAAAAATCTATTATTTTTTCTTGTTTCGGATAAAATAACTATAATAAAAATATATTGCACCAATTAATATTAACAACACACTAATGTAATTATAACCTTTCAATAATACTAATGCAACATATGCACCAGCCACACAAGTATATACTATAACATATGTTTTACGATCTATACGACCTCTCTCATGCATACAAAGGGTGATTATCCCTGTCAATAAAACTGCCCAATGATAAATATAGCTGGAGATATAACTCAATACTAAATATAATACCACCACACCCAGAAAAATAAGTTTAGTATTCAAGATATCTTACAACCTTTCTTAAATATGTTCTTTTATAATCGTATAATTCGTATTCAACTTTTAGTTTTCTTCCCGATCCATAACTTCTCGCAACATAATAACGTGCGTCATCAAACGATGTTTCTCTTGGCAACAATGCCTGTAATACAGCAGCAACATCCAATGCAATTACTACACGTCCCACACCTAAAGCACCCATTATCATATTTAAGGCAAACCCCGTAACTGTTCCTGCATTTCTAATATTATTTAATAATTCATATACATCACCTTCATCTGTTCTCATATACACCCATGGACCGTTCATTTCACCATATTTAAGTCCATTCATATATTCCTCAGAACCATCACCATTGCCACCCGGCCTTCCAGGCCATAATTTCGGTTTTGGAATGGGCTTTTCAAAGGCACGCACATTTCCGATTGTGAAATTTGAAGTTAACGATAACACACATAATAATACTATTTTTAATAATTTTTTCATATCATTCAACCTCCTCTAATTATTTCAGAAAATAGTTTTATCTAAAGTATAATCCCCATTTTTATATCTTGAAATCGAAAGCGACTGCATTTTGTTACCTCCTTTCAACTGAATCATTTATGATTTTTGTATCTATTTTCTGGGGGAATGTTCTCATAAAATTTAAAATCAACTAGACAACATCACAACAAAAATCTATTATTTTTTCTTGTTTCGGATAAAGTAACTATAATAAAAATATATTGCACTAATTAATATTAACAACACACTAATATAATTATAACCTTTTAATAATACTAATGCAGTGTATGCTCCATTCCCACAAATAAATGCTGTACTAGATGTTATGCGATCTATATGACCTCTAGCACGCATACAATTGGTGATTATTCCGGTCAATAAAACTGCACAATAATAAATGTGGGGCGAGATATAACTCAATACTAAATATAATATCACCACACCCAGAAAAATAAGTTTAGTATTCAAGATATCTTACAACCTTTCTTAAATATGTTCTTTTATAATCGTATAATTCGTATTCAACTTTTAGTTTTCTTCCCGATCCATAACTTCTCGCAACATAATAACGTGCGTCATCAAACGATGTTTCTCTTGGCAACAATGCCTGTAATACAGCAGCAACATCCAATGCAATTACTACACGTCCCACACCTAAAGCACCCATTATCATATTTAAGGCAAACCCCGTAACTGTTCCTGCATTTCTAATATTATTTAATAATTCATATACATCACCTTCATCTGTTCTCATATACACCCATGGACCGTTCATTTCACCATATTTAAGTCCATTCATATATTCCTCAGAACCATCACCATTGCCACCCGGCCTTCCAGGCCATAATTTCGGTTTTGGAATGGGCTTTTCAAAGGCACGCACATTTCCGATTGTGAAATTTGAAGTTAACGATAACACACATAATAATACTATTTTTAATAATTTTTTCATATCATTCAACCTCCTCTAATTATTTCAGAAAATAGTTTTATCTAAAGTATAATCCCCATTTTTATATCTTGAAATCGAAAGCGACTGCATTTTGTTACCTCCTTTTATTTTCACCCTAATTTTAACATAAAAATTGACTAAAAAACAGTCTTTTTTTATTTATTTTTTTGTGTTATAATTATAATAGTGCAATAATAAAACAATCAAATGTCTCAGTAACACTACTTCATACTGCAACATTTGATTTTTTAATTATTGTGATATAGCACAACTCAAAATAAAACTAAAACACATCTTTAAGCTTATAAAGATGTGTTTTAACTAAAATATTATATTTTGTTTCTATTGAAATTCTCTAAATTGTTTTTATACAACAACATTGTATTGTATAGTAACATTGTTATCGTCATTACACCTACACCTTTTGGAACAGGTGTGATAAACGCGCATTTTTCATACACATTATCGAAATCAACATCACCACAAAGTTTTCCATTTTCCATGACATTAATTCCAACATCAACAACAAAAGCACCTTCTTTAACCATTTCACTCGTAATGAGTTTTGCTTTACCAACAGCAACAACTAATACATCTGCTTTTTTAGTGTGCTGCTTCAAATCCCGTGTTTTAGAGTGTGTAATTGTGACCGTTGCGTTTTTTTCCAAAAACAATCCAATCAACGGTTTAGAAACAATGTTACTTCTTCCAACTATCACAACATTTTTTCCTTCTAAATCATATCCAACTGCATCAAAAAGCCTCATAATACCTTTTGGTGTACACGGCGTGATACAATCTAATCCCAATAGACTATGACCAACATTATGTGGATGAAAACCATCAACATCTTTTTTCTGATTAATTGCCATAATAACAGTATTCGTGTTTATATGCTTTGGCAGTGGCAACTGTACTAAAATTGCATCCACCCCTTCATCACAATTTAGCTTTTCAATTTCTGCTAATAAATGTTTCTCTGAAATGTCGCTCTCAAGTTCAATAACACTAGAAACAATCCCAATTTCTTCACACGCTCTTTTTTTAGCGTTAACATACTTTATACTCGCTGAATCTGTACCTACTAAAACAACCACTAAATGCGGTGCTCTAAAATTTTTAGTATACTGGATAATCTCATCTTTTATGCTATTTCTTATGTTATCTGATATATCTTTTGTGTATAAAATCATTGTTTTCTCCTTAATTCCGCAGAATCCAATAACATAGTAAATGGTCCATCATTAATTAATGATACTTGCATATTAGCTTGAAAAACACCTTTCTCCACTCTCACAAATGATGCTAGTTTTTTATTAAATAACTCATACATCGTTATAGCTTGTTCTAAGTTTGCATTTTCAGTAAAAGATGGTCGATTACCTTTTTTGTAATCCGCATACAAACTATACTGAGACACACTTAACACACTATAACCTTTATCAAGTATTGAATGATTAATTTTACCATTGTCATCTTCAAATACTCTTAAATTGATTAATTTCTGAATTAATGCATCTATATGATCCGAATTATCTTCTTTGTGTATACCGACGAATATTAAGAATCCTTCTTGAATTGACCCAACTACTTCACCATCAACGACAACACTAGCGCTTTTACATCTCTGTATTAAAAGTTTCATTCTTCTAATTCAAGTTTGGCGTCTTCTTCATCATCTGTTAATTCATCTGTATCAATAATTGTTTCTGAAACTTTTCTTCTAATTCTTAAATCCCATTTCGTTTTATCAATTCCAATAAAACGATTATCTAACGAAATATCAGAATAAAAATCAGAAATAAATTCCACTGCCTCTTCACCTAAATCAGTTTTTGATACCACTCTATTCCATAATTCTTTAAATTCCAACTCTTGGTTTTCTAATTGTAATACTTCAAATGCGAGTTCAACTAGTTGCTCTCTCATGCCAATATCCTTTCTATGCTTAATTTTAAATTTTTATTTTCTAATGTATATTCTATGAAGATTTTTGTTGCAGAGGTATTGATTAAATTTGTATATGCATTTAACTGTATTCTACCAAATTCAGTATCTAACTGATGTATGGTGTTTTCACTCTCAACAAACACAAAATAAGCTGGTAATTCGTTTTTTCTTTTAATCACTACCGAACTTTCATCATAATTAATGACTGTATCTTCAAATTGAATAATACCATCTTCCCAAATCGCATCACCTTCGTAAATGATGCGTACTTCTTCTTCAAACTGTGTTACACGTATTTTCACTATTTTACTAAATGAATATGCTCTAATAAAATTCCCGTTCCTTCTGCCACACATTTTAACGCATTATCTGCCACAAAAACAGGAATCCCTAATTCACGTCGTAATAATTCATCTAATCCAGATAGTAATGCACCACCACCTGTTAACACTATTCCTTTTGTTACGATATCACTTGCCAATTCTGGCGGTGTTTGCTCTAGAACAGTTTTACACGCTGATACAATCGCTTGTAAACTCTCTTTCATCGCTTCTTCAACTTCAACCGCATTAATTGATGTTGTGTGCGGCAATCCAGTCACTAAATCTCGTCCACTAATATCAATTTTGTTGTCTTGTTTTCCATTGCATGCTGTCCCAATGCTTTTTTTAATTTCTTCAGCCGTACGATCACCGATTAACAGCTTTTTCTCATCCTTCACATATTTAATAATATCGCGATCGAATGTATCACCAGCAACTTTTAATGAAGTCGACGTTACAATTTCACCTAATGAAATTACTGCAACATCCGATGTTCCTCCACCAATATCAACAACCATGCAACCACTCGGTTTAGAAATATCTAAACCCGCACCTATCGCCGCAACTTTTGGTTCTTCTTCAATAAATACTTTTTTAGCTCCAGCACGATATGCTGCATCACGAATCGCATTTCTTTCTACACTTGTAATGTTACTTGGACAACAAATTAAAATTGTTGGTCGCTTAAATAAACCTTTTAAATTCAATCGTTTTAAAAATAAATTTAACATCATTTCAGTAACTTCAAAATCCGCAATAACCCCATCTTTTAACGGTCTTACAGCTCTAACTTTCCCTGGGGTACGACCTAGCATATCTTTAGCCTCACTACCAACCGCTAAACAACGTTTGCTGTCAACATCAATTGCCACAACACTCGGTTCATCGACAACAACCCCTTCACCTTTCACATAAATTAATAAGTTCGCTGTCCCTAAATCTATCCCGACATCTTTACTAAAAAACATATACTCCTCCTATTTTATATTCATTAATACCATCAAAAAATTACCTAATAAGTATGCAACACAAAGTGAAATAACTAACCACAACAATTGCACTTTTTCAGGCTTTCTAATGTCGCAAAATTTTTCAAATTTTATACAACTCGTTGCATACATTGCAACAGCTAAGCAAAACATATAAATAATCGTAACTATGATTTGATACATATTGCCTCCAATTTCTCTGTATCATTATACACTAAATCGTTTAAAAAATATAGTAAAATTGACTAATTGTGATAATCTCCTCCTTCAACACCATAATACTCCTCAAGTGTTAAACCAGATTTGGTAATTGCTTTAGCATCATTCCCCACAAAGCGAATATGCCACGGTTCATAAACATAACCTGTTATTTTTTCTTTTCCTTTTAAATAACGCACCACAAAACCGTATTTATATGCGTTCTTAGCAATCCACGCAGATTCTTTATTATCTCCTTTAATTGCCACTAAGCTATCATCTTTATGGTGTAAATCAAATGCAAGACCAGTATGATGTTCACTGTATCCTGGACGTGCAGAATACGTATCTGCTGCCTTTTTGCCATTTTTGCTTACATAATAATTATATAAATATGCTTGCCTTTCATACGTTCTAAACCCTTCTAGTTTATGTCCGATATTTAAACCTTCTTTTATCATCGCATCTTTTAATTTTAAATATGCCGCATATGCTGTCTTATTCACTCCCGCGTTTTTAAAATTTTTAAACGGATGTTTTTTATTAATGATAATTTTAAATTCATCTGTTGTAGGAACATTCACAATCATATCACTACTATCATTAGTACTTGCAACTGATTTTACTTGTTTTTCAACAGCAGGTGTTTTAACTTTATCACGTTCTACACTAGTTGTTATTTCTTTAGTTTCTTGTGTTTGAGATTCTGTGGCAACGTTGTTTTTTTGTGTTATTGGTACAACAGTAGATTTTTTATTTTGACATCCCACAACCAAACAGCACATCAATAAAATATATTTTCTCATATGTAACTCTCCTATAAATAGTTATAACATATTTAATATTTATAGTAAAATTTTTTATCATTATTTTTATCATATGTAAAACAAAACTCCCAGATTTTCTGAGAGTTTTATTATTAAAATATTTATTCGTTATACTTTTTCTCCTGTATAAGCTTTTTCTAAAATTTTAACCATATCATCTACCATTGGTAAACGTGGGTTAGCAGGAGAACATTGATCTTCATACGCAAGCATTGCTAGTTCACGTTTTTTAGCTTCAAATTGCTCTTTATCTACACCTTGTCCAGCAAGACTCATTGCAATTCCTACTTTCTCACCTAACTCTTGACATGCTTTCGCATAACTTCTTACCCCTTCTTCTGGAGTAGCTGCTGGCAATCCTAATAACTTAGCAATATCTTGGTATTTTTCATCTGCTTTGTAGTAGTTGTATTTTGGCCAAGTAGCCATTTTTTCTGGCTTAGTACCATTGTACATAATTACATGTGGCATTAAAATAGCATTTGTTCGTCCATGAACTGTATGGAACTCTCCACCTAATTTGTGTGCTAATGAGTGGTTAATTCCTAAGAACGCATTTGAGAACGCCATTCCCGCAATTGCCGATGCATTATGCATTTTTTCACGTGCTTCAGCATCATTATTACCATTTTTAACAGCTCGTTCTAAATATTGGAACACTAATTTAATCGCTTGTAAAGCTAAACCATCTGTGTAATCGTTAGCCAATACAGAAACATACGCCTCTGTAGCATGCGTTAACACGTCCATACCTGTGTCAGCCGTAATAAACCCTGGCAACGTCATTGTTAGTGCCGGATCGATAATAGCAACCGTTGGTGTTAAAGCATAATCCGCAATTGGGTATTTTCTTCCTGCTTTTTTGTCAGAAATTACCGCAAACGGTGTTACTTCTGAACCTGTTCCTGAAGTTGTTGGGATACAAACCATTTTAGCTTTTTGTCCTAAACTTGGGAATTTGAATGCACGTTTACGAATATCCATGAATTTTTGTGTCATGTCTGAGAACTCAACATCTGGTTGCTCATACATTAACCACATAATTTTTGCAGCATCCATTGGAGACCCTCCACCAAGTGCAATAATTGTATCAGGTTTAAATGAACGCATTACTTCAGTTCCTTTAATTACTGTTGTAATATCTGGATCTGGTTCAACATCCGCAAATAATTGATATGTAATATTGTTATCTCTTAATCTTAACTGATTAACAATTTTTTCTACGAATCCTAAATTAACCATTGCATGGTCAGTAACGATCATCACACGCTCTACACCTTGCATTACTTGTAAATATTCAATTGAGTCTCTTTCAAAGTAAATTTTTGCTGGAACTTTAAACCATTGCATATTATTTCTACGTCTCCCTACTCGTTTAATGTTAATTAAGTTTACTGCTGAAACGTTATTTGATACAGAGTTTTTACCATAAGAACCACAACCTAAAGTTAATGAAGGTAAAAACGCATTATACACATTACCAATTCCACCAAATGTTGAAGGTGAATTCCAAATAACACGAATCGCTTGAACTGTCTCACCAAATTCACGTGCTAAATCAGCATTTTCAGTGTGAATTGCAGCAGAGTGACCTAACCCATGGAACTCTACCATTTGTTTTGAGAATAATAATCCTTCTTCTGTTGAATTTGATTTTATGATAGCTAAAACAGGAGATAATTTTTCTCTAGTTAATGGTTCTTGTTCCCCAACTGAAGCACATTCAGTTACTAAAATATTTGTTCTTTCTGGAACTTCAAATCCTGCTTGTTTCGCAATCCAAGCTGCTGGTTTACCTACAACATCAGCATTTAATTTAGCACCAGCACAGTTTTTTGAACCGCCTTTAACACCAAAAATAAACTCTTCTAACATTGCTTTTTCTTTTTTATTACAGAAATACACACCGTAAGATTTAAATTCAGCAACTACTGCATCATAAATTTCTTTATCAACGATTACAGCTTGTTCACTAGCACAAATCATTCCATTGTCAAACGCTTTTGACATTGTAATATCATGTACTGCTTGACGAATATTTGCTGTTTTTTCAATGTATGCTGGAACATTTCCTGCTCCTACCCCTAATGCTGGTTTCCCACAAGAATAAGCAGCTTTAACCATCGCATTACCACCAGTTGCTAAAATCGTTGCAATGCCATCATGGTTCATTAACGCTGTTGTTCCTTCCATTGAAGGTTTACTAATCCACTGAATACAATCTTCTGGTGCACCAGCAGCAACAGCTGCATCATACACTATTTTAGCAGCATGAGCTGAACATTCTTGTGCAGATGGATGGAACGCAAAAACAATTGGATTTCTTGTTTTTAAGGCGATTAATGCTTTGAAAATCGTTGTTGAAGTTGGGTTTGTTGTTGGAACAATACCACAAACTACTCCAACTGGATCCGCTATTTCAGTGATTCCAGTAACAGGATCTTCACTAATTACACCACATGTTTTTAAATTACGCATATTGTGGACAACATGCTCACAAGCAAATAAATTTTTTGTTGCTTTATCCTCAAAAACACCTCGACCTGTTTCTTTAACAGCGTGTTCTGCTAAAACACCATGTTTATCAAGTGCTGCAACACTCGCTTTCCCTACAATATAATCAACTTGTTCTTGATTTAGCTTTCTAAAAGCTTCTAAACTTTTTAATCCTTTTTCAACTAGTGTATTTACTTCTAATTGTGCTGGACTAATTGCTTCTTTACTCATAAAACCTCCTATTAGTGTATTCACTTTTAATACCCTAATATATTAACACGCCACAGAGCTAAATGCAACTATTTTGTTTATTTTTTCACAATCTCTGTTTTTTTCACAATGTGCTAATAAATATTTTTAATGAGTTTATTTATTTTCCTAATTGTATTATCAATTTTTTTACTTTTTACATGCGTTATCTTTTCAATCTCCGCATAACTAAATCCATTAATTTTCAATTTCCAAACTAATAGTTCATTTTCTTTACACTTCGTTGTTAAAATTTCAATTTTTCGTTTTAAATCTAATTGCATAATAATATCATAATTATTTCGCTTATCTTCGATTACTTCGGACAAATAACGCTCACTTTCCTCACATACACAACTATCTAACGCTATCGCATTTTTTATTTGATGATAGCTTTTGTCATTTTCTTTGACAATCATATTTAATAAGGCTGTTTTTGCACAACGATAAAAATATGTTTTAAATGATGCCTGATAACAATCCATATAACGATCAATACAGCGAACTAATTCCATAACGCATATTTGATAGTAGTCATCAACATCACTCTCATAATTTTTGATGTCAAATGAATGAATAATTTTCCAAATCAACCTTTCATAACTTCGCACAAGATTTTCTAGTGCATACTCAGATTTACTATGGCAATAATATAATAATTCGTTGTCGTTTTCCATAATGCCACCCCTGATTTTATTATGCCACACTTTTTACTTCATATTATCTCAAATTTGTATCAAAAAAGTCCGGAAAACCGGACTAAATCGTATTTCTTAATGATAAGATATTATATAGCAACAATGCACAAGAAACAGAAGCATTTAATGATTCAACAGACCCTAACATTGGAATGTGTACCATATAATCACAGTTTTTAGCAACTAATTGAGAAATGCCTTTACCTTCATTACCTATTACAATAACTAATGGTACATCAACTTTCATTTTACGATAGTCTGTAGCATTTCGTACATCTGTGCCTACAACCCAATAACCACGTTTTTTTAATTGTTCAATCGTTTGCGATAAATTCGTTACTTCACACACTTTCACATTATCTATTGCTCCAGTTGAAACTTTCGCAACAGTTGCATTCAGTTTAACGCTACGATTTTTACCAATTATAACACCATCAACACCACAAGCATCACAACTTCTAAGTATCGCACCAAAATTATGTGGATCTTCAATTCCATCTAATAAGACGATTAATCCATTATTTTGAATAATTTCTTCTAAAGAATACGTTTTATAATCTTCTACTTCTGCCACAAACCCTTGATGAACACCACTATTCGTCATCTGATCTAGCTTTTTCTTTGATACGACAGTATATTTAACAACATTGTTTTTTTGCAGAACATGCACATTATGCTCTAAAACATATAAATTAAAAACTTTACGCTTAGACGATAATGCTTGAAGCACTACATTTTTTCCATATATAATTTCTGCCATGACTATGCTCCTTTTAATATTAAATCTAATAATTCAGTAATTCTAGTTTCATACTTATACAAATATAAATAACCAAATACCGCTTCAAGTCCAGTTGCTAAACGATAATCTAACACATCAGCATTTTTTGCAACACTTTCACTTTTTGCATTTCTACCGCGTAAAAATATTTCATATTCCACTTCGGTAAACACATTTTTTTCTATTAGTAATTGCACAATTTTAGCTTGTCCACTCGCCGATAAATACGGAACAGATTTTTGCTGGAGAACATTAGGTTTATGATAGCCCTGACGCACAAAATATTCTTTCACCAACAAACCATAAATTGCATCACCTATAAAAGCAAGTGTATTCCCATTTTCTAGTATAATTTCTTTCACTATAATAGCCCTTTTTCAACTAGTATTTGGCGATAACGATCAGCAACTTCAAAGTCTTTATTCGTTTTTGCTTCTTCCCAAGAATTAAATATTGATTTTGTTTCTGAATCAATTACAATATCATCTAAAACATATCCTAATACGTTAAGCATTGCATCTAATGTTGCTTCTAGTTTTGCGAGTAATTGAAAATCTAACTGCTTTTGACGTAACTGTGAATTAATTAATTTCGCTAAATCAAACAAAACTGTTGTTGCCATAGAAACGTTTAAATCATTTTGTAGATGGGATAAAAAATCGTTAAATAATTCATGTTTTTCTGATGTTTTATCACAACCATTTAATCTTAACTTAACTTTTAACTGCTTGTGTGCGAACTTAATTTTATTAAATTCTACAACAGCATTTTGAATTGTTTGTGGCGTCAACAACAACTCGCTACGATATGGTGCACTTAAAATAAACCAACGTATTTCATTGCCACCAAATTGCTCTACTAAATCTTTAATGTACAACACATTTCCAATTGATTTTGACATTTTTTGTCCGTCTACTTTTATCATCCCGTTATGAATCCAGTAATTCGCTAATGTTGAATGGTGTAAAGCACATGATTGTGCTACTTCATTTTCATGATGCGGAAACTTCAAATCACTTCCGCCACCATGAATATCGATGAGATGTGTTTTAAAAATATCTTCGATCATCACAACACACTCAGTATGCCATCCTGGTCTACCATTAGAAAACGGAGACGCCCAAAACTTGCCATGCTCTGATTTTTTCCACAAAGCAAAATCAAGCGGATTTTTTTTCACTATATTTTCTTCAATTCTTGCACCAACCACTAGTTCTTCTTTTTTCTGATGTGAAATAACACCATAATTGTTTATTTTTTCAATGTTGAAATAAACATCGCCATCCACAACATACGCATATTCTTTATCGATTAATTTTTGAATAAATACCACAATTTGCGAAATCGTTTCACTGACTTTAGGCGTATAATGTGGCGTCTTTACATGTAATGAAGATAAATCTTTACGATAAATATCAATGTAATATTGTGAAATTTCAAGTGCGTCTTTATTCATTTCAAGCGCTTTTTGAATAATACGATCGTCAATGTCTGTATAGTTAGAAGCGTACTTCACACGATATCCTGACGCTTCTAAAACATTTACTAACACATCCGCAATTACAGCAGGGCGTGCATTACCGATATGTGCATAATTGTAAGTTGTTGGACCACAAAAATACATCATTACTTCATTTTCATTAATTGGCTGAAACTTCTCAACTTTTTTACTAATACTATTATATAAATACATTAGACTTTTTCTCTCCAAATTTCGGCACCTAAATTCGTTAATTTTTCGATCAATTTATCATATCCTCTATCAATATGATAAATGTCATGAATTTCGGTAACACCTTCCGCTAATAGCCCTGCTACAACTAAACATGCCCCACAACGTAAATCTGTTGCCGTCACAACATTTCCTTTTAATGGTGTTGGACCTTGAATACTCGCACTTGGAGAATGTGTTTTTGTTTTTGCACCTAATTTATTTAATTCATTACAATGTTTAAATCGCTCTGCATAAATTGTTTCTGTTACACCACTCATGCCATCTACTTGTGTTAATAATGCAGTCAACGGTTGTTGTATATCGGTTGCAAACCCTGGGTACGGTTGAGTGGTGATTTCAACAGGGTGTAGTTTTTTATTAAAATCACGTTTAACCACAATATAGTCAGCCCCGATTTCTAAATCAATACCAATTTCAGTTAATTTCGCAATTAGTGCTTCTAAGTGTGATGGAATCACATTCTCAACACGCACTTCTTCAGCATTCGCTGCTGCTATTGTTAAATAAGTCGCTGCTTCTATTCGATCAGGTATAATGTCGTGGATACAACCACCTAATTCATCTACACCATCAACTATAATAATGCTTGTTCCAACACCACGAATTTGTGCCCCCATTTTATTCAACATTGTTGCGACATCAATAATTTCTGGCTCTTTAGCCGCATTTTCAATAATTGTACGACCTTTCGCATACACAGCCGCAATCATGATATTTAGTGTTGCCCCTACACTTGCAATATCCAAATAAATTTTACTACCAACTAATTTGTCTGCTTTTAATACATAACTACCCTTTATGTATTCAACTTGTGCACCTAAAGCCTCAAATCCTTTTAAATGTAAATCAATTGGACGAGGTCCTAAATAGCAACCGCCCGGCATCTTAATCTCTACTTTTCCATAACGAGCCAACATCGCACCCATGAAATAATACGAAGCACGTAATTTCGTCACAATATCATCAACTAATGGTTGCTCTTGAATATTAGTTGGGTTAATTGTGATCATGTCGCCTGCATGCGTAACCTCTACATTTAATATTTTTAAAATATCTGATAATGCACCCACATCTGAAATATTAGGAACACCGTATAGCGTTACTGGTTTTGTTCCTAGAATTGCAGCAGGAATTAATGCTACTATTGAGTTTTTAGAACCACTGATTGTAACCGTTCCAGATAATTTTTTTCCACCGGCTATTTTAATTACTTCCATCGTCTACTCCTTCTTTTGGGTAAAATAATATCCCCTCTTGTTTAACTTCACCTTTAGTAATTGCATCTACAATCGTACTTGCTTTTTCTAATTCCACAATTTCACCATCTAGCAGTTCCACAAATATTTTTTGCCCTTTATATGGTGTATAGGCATTAGTTTTTACACTTTCAGATCGTAAATAATATTTTTCATCTAAGTTCATGTCTTTTAATTGTTTTAAAATTAATTTTTTATTTTCTGGTGTATTAGTAATATATTGAAATAACTTTCTATTTAATAATCTACTAGCTAAATCTTTTGCAATATTGTCTGTTTTTTCTGATATTAATGCACAACAATATAGTAACCCACTTTCATCAAGTTGATAATGCTCTTGAATAGTAGGTTTAGATTGTCTTAAAAATGGAACGAGTATTTTTAAGTCATGAAAATACGCTTTATTTTCTTGATAAATATCTTTTAACCTTCTAAATAATTGAATAAAAATCGTTTCATAGCTTCTGGCAACTGGATGAAAATATACTTGCCAATACATTTGGTATCTTGCCATAATGTAATCTTCAACACCATGAATACCGCTATATTTCACAACTAGTTGCTCTTCATCGTAAGCTAATTTCCTAACTCGTAATGTTCTTAAAATACGCTCTAAATCAAAGTTACCATAACTCGTTGCTGTAAAATAAGAATCACGCAATAAATAATCCATACGGTCTGCATCTAATTGTGCTGACACAATTTGGTTTAATATTGCTCTAGGATGCGTATGCTGAATAATTTTTACAACATCATGTGGTAAATTATTATCAACAGTTTTTAATACTTTATTAATTTCACTGTTTTCTAAAATTATTTTTGCAGTGTATTCTTCATGATCAAATTCAGAAACATGTTCAAAAGCATGCGAAAAAGGTCCATGCCCTACATCATGTAGCAATCCTGCAAGCATTACAGTAATTTTTTCATATTCAGTTAATATCGTAGATAATGATTCAATTTCATTTACCATTCGTCGTACAATTTCATATACACCAAGAGAATGCGAAAAACGTGAATGCTCAGCTGTTGGATAAACTTGAAAGTTTGCTCCTAGCTGGTGAATTCTTCTTAATCGTTGAAACTCTTTAGCATTAATACAATCCCAAATCAACTTATATTCAATATGGATATACCCATGAATCGGGTCACGCATTACTTTAATTTCATTCATTTTTTGCATATTCATACCTCTTTGCTGTAATATATATTATAGCACATACCTTAGTAAATGCAAAATTTAGATTATATCGAAAATTGAAATCAAAATATATAAAATACAAATAAATGTCGCTGTATTTATACAACGACATTTATATTTGATATTGAATTTCTTTTTTAATATTGTTTTATATATTATGCATCGAATTTTTTAAGTGCTGCTAAATATAGTGAACCCCCTACAATGGCCACAACGCTACCTGGGAATCCTAAGAATGGAACAATTCCTACCGCCCCTCCAACAATTAATAAAATGTGCGGTGCAGAGCTAATTCTTGTATCACCTTTATAGTAGTTAAGCCCAACAATCCCTAAAATTAAAGTTGCAACTTTTACAAGGAATACAATTGACACTAATCCAGTTGTAGATGACGTAGTAACAGTGTTCGTCATTAATGTTCTTGAAATATCACGTGCAACACTACTTAATAAAAACCAACCAGAAAGCATTGTGAAAATACCACCTGCTAACCCTAAAATTCCATTTACTAATACTAATGTTTTAGTTTTCATACTCTTTCCTCCTGCCGAAATCTTAACACAAAACCGATTATATGTAAAGCAAAATAAAAATAATATACCGTTTTACGGTAATAATCTACACAAAACAGTTCATTACTATCAATATGTACCATTTGACTTTATAACGCACTGTGTTTTTTGATTATTTTTTACCTTCTTTTATTTAAATTGATTTTGATAAATTAAATTAAATAACCATTGCAAGTTAATGATAAGTGGTTCTGATTGTGTATTGACTATCGGAGATAATAACTTATCTATTTTTGCGATAATTTCTTCTTTGTTCACTTTTGAAATATCGATACTTTTATATTCATTAAAATCAATAGCATGTAATAACCTGAAGTTTTTATTAAATGCGTAGGAAGTGGCTTTCCCATCTGAATAAATATACTCTATTTCTTCATCATATGAATTTCCAAATGACTCATAATTATTGTTGTAATTTATCACAACCCTTGTTCCATCAATTTTATACTCTATCCCATCAATATCTGGTTTAATAATTGCATCTAAATTTTCAATCAACATTATCCATTCAGGATGTTGTCCTTCTCCTCTTGGCATATTCTTTGCATAATATACAGAATTTGTTTTTAAATTTTCAATAACTAGAAACAATAAAATCAGACTTATACCTAAAAATATTAGTATTCTTTTGAATATTCTTTTCATTTCTTTCCTTCTTTCATTTAAATTGATCTTGGTAAATCAAATTAAACAACCATTGTAAATTAATAAATGGTTCTGGTTCTGTATTGACTATCGGAGATAATAACTTATCTATTTTTGCGATAATTTCTTCTTTGTTCACTTTTGAAATGTCGATACTTTTATATTCGTTAAAATCAAAAGCATGTAATAACCTGAAGTTTTTATTAAAGGTATAGGAAGTATCTTTCCCATCTGAATAAATATATTCTATTTCTTCATCGTATGCATTTCCAAAAGATTCATAATTATTGTTGTAATTTATCACAACTCTTGTTCCATCTATATCAAATTTAATTCCATCAATATCTGGGTCAGCAATATAATCTAAATTATCAATCAGCATTATCCATTCAGGGTGTTGTCCTGCTCCTCTTGGCATATTCTTTGCATAATATACAGAATTTGATTTTATATTATAATAAACTAAAAATACTGCAATTATAATAATCCATATTCTTGTTAATATTTTTCTCATTTTGTATTTCTCCTATCTTTTCCCAAATAATTTATTAAAAATATTTCCAATTGGTTTAATGATATTTTTATTTATAAAATTACCAACAGGTTTTATAACCTTAGTATAAATTGGTTGCACGATCGGTTTTATAATATTTTTATAAATCGGTTTCACAAGTTTATTAATAACTTTAGCTACTGGTTTAATGTGTTTATTATAAATTGGTTTGATAACTTTATTTTGAATTGGTTTGATTAGTTTTTTACCCAAAAAATTATAAACAGGCTTGATTATCTTTTTATAACTCAAACCAGCAATCTTCTGTATAGGCTTGATAACCGTATGATACACAAGTTTTGCAGCAGGTTTTAATATGTTCTTACTACTAAAATTTATAACTTTTTTAAGTGGTTGTACGATTGGTCTTACAATCGGTTGAACTACTTTATTTAAACCTGTCAATACTTTTTTCGCTATCACTTTAGTAGCAAAACCGCCTATGACCAATACATCTGCTGCTAAATTACTTATCGGATATAATATTCTATTACCTACAAAACCTAAAGGGTTTCTTATCAATGCTAGCCAACCTTTTTGGATTGGTGTCCAGATTTTTTTATTAAAGTAAGTTGATAAACTACTACTATTATTAAATTCTTCTAACTCTTTTCTACCAAAATTTATTAAAATCAAAGCAGCACCTGCAAGACTAACAGCACTTCCCCAATTAATAAAATCGGAATAATCTTTTTCTGTATTTCCTCCACCTCTTAACTTCAGTACTTGTTGATAATATTCTGTTCTTTTTATATCTAGATTATCTATACTATAATATTTTTCAATTCTTTCATCTAAAAGTAAATCTTTAAATTGCGGATGGTATCTGAAAATATAGGCATCTATATTTGTCCTAGCGTCTTTATCATTTATATGTGTAAGTAGATCACCTGTCATTGAATTACTCATAAAAAACACATCGCTAGGTGATTCACCCACTAAATTTAATGGCGATAGTCCTGCAATAAATTTTAATGCTTCTTTCAACACCCCACTATTTTCTGAAGTTGCGAGTGGTGCAGCTAAATGTGGAAAGTCTATTTTGTATTGCGGTGTATCATGTATTTTTTGTGTTAAATTATATACATCAATGTTTAAATGTACTGGTTTTTCACCAAAATCATTGACCATATTTTGTAAAAAATTGTCATGATAAGTTTTATATGCAATAGCATTCGCTATTGCATGATTAATTTTATTAAAATTATCTGGATATTTTTCTTTTGCATCTTTGGCAACAGACTTGATATAATTAAAGAAAGTTTCTTTTTCTTCTTTTGTCA
>CAMCRE010000016.1 GCA_945877255.1 uncultured Erysipelotrichaceae bacterium | reverse complement strand
CTTAAATATATATTTTTAACAGTTAGGAGCAATCATGAAAAAAATTAAAATAGAAAGATTATTAATTGTTTTAACGATAGCATATGTATTACTTAATGGCATCATGGCAAATTTAAAGTTAAAACAAGAAAATCATCAATTAAAAAATAAATTAATTGAAACACAAGCACAATACGATACAACACTAAATTTTAAAGAAGATACAATTAAAAAACTAAATACAGAAATAAAAAATTTAAAAGAAAAAAAGTAAAATTTCTGGCATTATTCAACGCAACCTTTAGATTAGAAACAGGAAACGGAAAAAGCCGATTATGGCAACAAAATAACAACGCTGGAGGGATAAAATGCGGTTCGAGGTATTGCAAGTACCCAAATAAAAAACACGGCTTAAATGCGTTAAAAACGCTATTAAAACGCTATGTAAATAAATACGGGTATAACATTAAAGCAATACGTAATGAATATTGCCAATGTGGAATAGAAGATTATTATAAATTTAAGGAGATATATGACAATGAAATTAGAAGTAGGAAAAGTTTATGAAATAGATGGTATAAAACACAAATTAAATAGTGATTATGAATTAATCGAGTTACCTAAATCAATATATGATACAAGTAATATTACTGAGTATTATACAGTGTGTTACCCAACAATTCATAGATTTAGAAAAGAATTTGTTGATGAAGAATATTTTATTACACTTTTAAAAAACGATTTAGAACATGGTAACGCATTTTTAACTAAAGAAGAAGCAGAATTTGAACTTGAAAAAAGAAAAACAATCGCAAAAATTAAAAAATGGAAATATGAAAACGATGATTATAAATTTACTAGCGGTGAAAACAATTACATAGTACATATAAATTCCCGTGGTAACATTGCATATGATCATTTCCTTTACATTCAAGACTTACCAAGTTGTTTATATTTCAGTAGTGAGGAAAAGGCAGAAGAATGTTTAGAATACATAGGCGTAGATAACTGGAAAAAATACATATTAGAAATTGAGGCGTAAACTATGACTGAGTTTTTAGAAAGAAGAAAAAAAGGGATAGGGGGAAGTGATGCAAGTGCAATACTAGGCATCAACCCGTGGAAAAATAAATTAGCAGTTTATTTAGAAAAAACAAATCAAGAAATTATTAAAACAGAAACGAATTTTACACACTTTGGTAATGTACTAGAACAAGTTGTAGCAGATGAATTTCAACGTGTAACAGGTAAAAGAGTTCAAAAATACAATAAATTAATTACACATCCACAACATGAATTTATGATCGGGAATATTGATAGAAAAATAGTAGGCGAAAAAGCATTTTTAGAGTGCAAAACAACATCAGCATTTAATGCTAAAGAATGGGAAGACGCAATACCGGAATACTATCAAGCACAAGTACAACATTATTTAGCAATATTAGGGTATGAAAAATGTTATGTAGCAGTATTAATTGGCGGCAATCAGTTTAAATATTATGAAGTACAAAGAGATGAAGCATTTATTGAACAGCTTATTAATGCAGAACGAGATTTTTGGGAAAATAATGTGTTGAAGCTCACACCACCAGAAATTGATGGACACGACTTCACAACGAATTTTTTAAAGGAAAAATACAGCAACACATTCTCAACAACAATTACGTTAGAAACATCGTTTAATGAAAAGCTAACGAAGTTAAAAGAAATTAAAGGCGCGATTAAAACGCTAAATGAAGAAGTTACATTAATAGAAAATGAAATTAGAGATTATATGAAAGAAGACGAAACAGCAGAAAATGAAGCGTGGAAAATTACATATAAACTTCAAAATAAAGCGTCGTTTGATACAAAACAATTAAAAGAAGAATTACCAGATATTTACAATAAATACTTAAAAAATACAGCATACCGAGTAATGCGAATAAAGGAGTATTAATATGGAATTTAAAATTACAAATGCGGAAACGATCCAAAAGAAAAACATCGCATACTTATTATACGGTGTACCAGGTAGTGGAAAAACAACAACAATTAAATCTTTAAAAGGAAAAACACTAGTATTAGACGTAGATAAAACAACGCACGTATTAAAAGGTACACCTAATGTTGATATACTAGATATACCATTAGTTGATACATTCAACAAATGGCTAGCATTAATGGAAGAAATACCTAAAATTATGCGAAATTACGACAATATTGTTATAGATAATATTTCAGAATTAGAACGTTGTTTACTGTCAGATTTAGGGCAAAAAGGGAAAAATAAAGGCACACCAGCAATGGGAGATTATCAACACGTACAGTTTCTATTGCCGTACACATTACGCTATTTAAAAGACTTAAATAAAACAATCGTATTATTAGCATGGGAGGCGACAACAACGATTACCGACACAGACGGTAACCAATACACGCAAATTGCACCACAATTACAAGGCAAAACACTAAATGTAATATGTGGATTGTGTGATGTAGTAGGACGACTAATGATAAAAGATGATAACCGTTATTACTTATTAAGTGCGAAAGGCAACATCTACGCAAAAAACCAATTAGATGATAGAACGTACACAAAACAAGATGAAATTATATCCGCATCAACAGGAACTGATCAATCAAGTACGACAAGCGTATAAAAACGGATATAAAAACCCGTGTATCGTTAGTGGGTGTGGTAGTGGTAAATCTGTCATGATAGCTTATATTATTAAGCAGATGACAGATAACCACAAATACGTGTTATTTTTAGTTCACAGATATGAATTAAAGCAACAAATACATGAAACATTAGAAAAATTTGACGTAAATATGGCATATGTGCATTTAGGAATGGTGCAATCGGTAGTTAGAAAACTAGACACCATACAAAAACCGGCATTGATCGTAACAGATGAGTCGCACCACAGTTTAGCTAATTCATATCGTAAAATATATGACTATTTTACAGATGTTAGACGATTACATTTTACAGCCACACCAGTACGATTAAATGGTGACGGGTTAGGGGAAGTCAACGATATTTTAGTAGAAGGTAAATCAGTTAGATGGTTAATTGAAAATAACTATTTATCACCTTATAAGTGTTATGCACCTAAGTTAATAGATGATGCAGTATTAAAAACTACTAAAGGCGAATATTCAGCCACTTCAATTGATCTTGCTTTTCAAGATAAAAAAATTTATGGTGATGTTATTAAATACTATCGATTATTATCAGAAAATAAACAAGCAATCGTATACTGCCACAGCATAAAACAATCACAATTTATAGCGAGTGTTTTTAATAAGAATGGTATCACTGCGGAACATATTGACGGTACAACGGCATCAAAAGTGCGAGATAAAATTATTCAAGATTTTAGAGATATGAAAATAACAATACTGTGTAATGTAGATTTAATCGGTGAGGGTTTTAATGTTCCAGATTGCGAAACAGTGATACTATTGCGACCAACACAATCATTATCATTACACATTCAACAATCTATGCGTAGTATGCGCTACAAGCCGAATAAACAAGCAATTATTATTGATCATGTAGGTAATACACATCGCCATGGACTTCCGGATATGGAAAGAACATGGAGTTTAAAGAAAAAAGATAAAAAACGCACAAAAAAACAAAATACGATTTCATTGAAAACATGTGCGTGTTGTTATCAAGTTTACAGCAGTAAATTAAAACAATGTATTCACTGCGGACATATACCAGAAACACAAGTAAAAGAACTGGAAGTAGATAGTACAGCGGAATTAATGGAAGTTAAACCATTTAAAATTGTGTATAAAACAGCAGAAGATTGTAAAACATTATACGAATTACAACAACTAGCAAAACTAAAAGGATACAAATCAGGGTGGGCTTGGCATCAAGCAAAATTAAGAAAAATGATATAGAAAGGATTTTATAAAATGAGTTTTATTGTAGATTACAAAGCAGCAAAGGCAACAAGTGAATTAGCGGACGGAAAATACTATGTTCGCTTTGAAAAATGGGAAATTAAAAAAACAATACAAGGATCAGATTACATTAATATTTGGTTTAGAATTAGAACGGATATCGAACAACCTTGTTCAAATATGGTATATTTCTTTAAGTTATATAAAAATAAAGAAACAGGTGTATTTAATTTAACATCATTACAAAATTTAGCGAAGTTCTTAAAATTACCAGACGGAAAAAGCTATAATAGTATTACAGAATTTTTAAATGAATGTAATGGCAAAGTATGTACAATCACATTAAAATCAAAAACAAGAGACGGTTATACAAATCAAGAAATTATCAAGTGGGAAGAATTTTCAGCGGGGGTAACACTAGAGGGTAACCAAGATGACCTTCCATTCTAAATTAATACCAGATGAATTAAAAAACGTTAATAATTGGTGTTGTTATAAACTAGAAAAAAATGTGTTGCGAGATAAATTTGATAAAATACCTTACAATCCTAAAACAGGATATAAAGCACAATCAAATAACAGTGCAACATGGAATGATTTTAAAACGTGTTATTTAGCATATGAAAACGGCGAATATGATGGGCTAGGATTTTTCTTCAGTCCACCATATTTCGGGGTAGACATCGACAATATAGCAGATGATATTATTCAATTTGAAAATGGACAAAAAGAAAATATCGTAGATGAATTTATACACGTATTGCAATCATATGCCGAATATTCTGTATCAAGAAAAGGTATTCACATTATTTGCAAAGGAGAACTGCCACGAGGACGTAGACGTCGAAACAACGTCGAAATGTATCAAGAAGGGCGTTTCTTTGTGATGACAGGAGACTCGTTAGAAGAATATACCGAGATAGCAGAATGTAGTGAAACAATCGCATTTTTACACGAAAAATACTTAGGTAAAAACGATAATATACACGTTAATCACGACATAAAAAGTGATTTAAGTGTCAACGATATTTTAGATTGTATTAATCGCTCTAAACAAGCAGAAAAATTTAATAAATTATTTAATGGTGATTTTAGTAACGATTATCCTAGTCAATCAGAAGCCGACTTTGCATTTGCGAGTATGCTGGCATTTTGGACAGCTTGTGATGAGATGAAAATGGACACAATATTTCGTCAATCAAAATTATATCGTGAAAAATACGATAGAAAACAAGGCAATTCAACGTATGGCGAACTAACAATTAGACATGCTATTGAATGTTGTTCAGAGGTATTCCAACCAACTACAAATAGCGATTACTCTATCTACATTGAAAACATGGAAGATGAAACAGTCCATACATTTGATGATACTGGTAATGCACAACGATTTGTGGCTAGATATGGTGGAAAATCACTGTACAATTACAGTACGAAAAAATGGATGATATACAACGGTTCTATTTGGACTGAAAAAGAAGAAGGTGCAATTAAATTATTAGCCGATAGTATTGTGAATAACATGAAAAAAGAATACGGCTGGATAAAAGAAAATTCGCAAGATTTGGAAGACGACAAACGAAAACAACTCGCAAAGCACATCAATCGTTCCAGATCTTCAAAAGGCAAAGAAAATATGTTGAAAGAGTCGCAGCACATTTTAAGAGCAGTGCAGGATGACTTCGACAAAGACATTTACTTATTTAACACACAAAACGGTTATTTAAATTTACGTGATGGGAAATTAAATCCGCATCGACGTGAGAAGAAAATGACAAAAATATCAAACGTAGAATTTACAGATAAAGCTTCTTGTGATAACTGGATAACGTTTTTAAATGAAATATTTTTAGGCAATCAAGAATTAATTGAATATATTCAACGTGCATTAGGTTATTCGATGTCAGGTAGCACAGATGAGCAATGTATGTTTATTTTGATAGGGAACGGAAGAAACGGAAAATCAGTATTTTTAAACGTACTCAAAGAAGTATATGGTTCATACTGTAATTTTGTGCAATCAGAGAATTTAATGGTCAAAGCAAAATTATCTGGTGCTAATCCAGAGATCGCACGATTAGTTAACACACGCTTTGTTGTGTGTAGTGAGTCGCAAGAAGGCGAACGTTTAAACGAAACGATGATCAAACAACTAACAGGAGGCGACATTGTTTCTGTTCGTGGTTTATATCAATCAACGTTTGAATTTAAACCACAATTTAAAATATGGATGGCAACAAACCATAAACCAATTATACGCGGAACAGATTTAGGTATATGGCGAAGATTACATCTTATAAAATTTGAATTTACAGTTGAAGAAGAACGTATCGACAAAAATTTAACGTATAAATTAAAACGAGAATTACCAGGTATTCTGAATTGGATTTTTGAGGGATATTTGAAATATAAGCGAATTGGTTTAAAAGTCCCGCAATGTGTATCACAACACGTCAAAGAATATCGCAATGAAATGGATGTGATTAGTCAATTTTTAGAGGAGTGTACAGAACCATGTGCAGGCTTTGAAATGAAGGCGTCCGTAGTGTATGATCATTATAAAAAATGGGCAAAACAAAACGAACAATATGTCATGAACTCCACAA
The DNA here is from genome assembly GCA_945877255.1 of uncultured Erysipelotrichaceae bacterium. Lineage (GTDB taxonomy): Bacteria > Bacillota_I > Bacilli_A > Erysipelotrichales > Erysipelotrichaceae > CAMCRE01. Next base: position 15,782 of record CAMCRE010000016.1, on the reverse strand, counting down.
AATTTGGTATCGAATTAGCAAAAAGATACCCAAAAATAAAAAATATGAGAGGGGTACACTACGTCGGTTTTAAATCGAATTATGACGGAATTAGAGATTTTATGAATTGGTAAGGCTTACATTATGAATAGTATGAATAGTTTTAGCTTTTTTTAAAAGTATATAAAGAAAAGTAATATTATATATAGAGACTTTCAGAATTGGGCAAAACTATTCATACTATTCATGGAACGGAAAGGGAGGAAATATTAATGGAAAAAAGATGTTTATATGTGGCAGAGAATATTAAAAAAATTATGTATATTGGATTTGGCTTCAAAGAAGCGTGTAAAATATTTGATATTGCGGAAAAAAGTTATACACATGCTTCAGAATTAGTTTTTGTGGAAGAGATATATGAAATCGGAAATGGGCGAACAAAATCTATTGATTGTTACAACCATTATGTGAAATGGGCGGTTATTCACGAGATACAACCGATGACACATACTAAGTTCGGTTTAATATTAAACAACTTTGTAACAAAGGAGCGTTTAACAGACGGCGTACACTACAATTTAACCATTAAGGAGTTTTAATGACAGAAAGTGATGTACAAAATCTAATTAGAAACGGTATAACAGACATCGCACTAACATTTAGGGCAAATGTCGGAATATTCAAAACTGCCGATGGTCGTTTAATTTCTACAGGGCTTCCTAAAGGGTTTAGTGATTTATTCGGTTTTAGAAAATCAGACAATAAAATCATATTTTTAGAAGTTAAAACCGAAAAAGGTATTGTTTCTAAGCACCAACTGCAATTCATTGAAACAATGCGTGCGTACGGTTGCATTGCAGGTGTGGTTAGAAACGTTGAGGAAGCGAGGTCGCTTATTCTCTATGCCAAATAATTATAACATATTTTTATCGATTGTTCTACGATCACCACGCATTAAAATCTATGATTATGAAAAACGTTATACCGATCTATTACCAAAAATTTCAAAAGTTAATCCAACAGCACAAATTTTATTCGCAGAAAAAGCAATCACGGACAGTGATGTCGCTTATTTTCAGGAACAGTTAAATTTATTTAAGAAAAATTTCATATTAAGGAGGAGAAGAAAATGAACATTAATAAATTGACAATGATTATGATGGAGCAAATTGAAAGATTAAACAAACCGAATTGTGATATTGAGAAAGAAGTGCAACGTAGCGATGCAATGGCAAAAGTTGCAGGGCAAATAATTAAAACTGGAGAATTAGCAGTCAAGGCTGCAGAAGTAACTGGTAATAATCAGTTGTTGCAAGAGCAACTACAGATTGGTGTGAAATAATGTGGGAAGCAATAGCTGAATATGCGAAAGAAAACATTAGCGGTAAAAGAGTGGCGGAACTTACTGATGAAGTCAATCAAAAATTTAATGTTGCTATAAAACCTGATACATTGTTGCGTGCTTTAAACAAAAGAAACATTTATTTTGGTAAAAAAGATAAAAGTAAGAGATTAATGTTATTGACACCCGAACAATTTGAATTTTTTAAGCAACACCACAAAGGCAAAACGTCGCAAGAATTTGCACAGATTATGGTAGAAACATTTAACATTAAACTTACAGCTTCACAAGTCAGCAGTATTAGAACAAATCACAAAATGCCGTCAGGTGTAGACACAAGATTTAAAAAAGGTTCGGAAGCGTGGAACAAAGGTAAAAAATTTCCCGGAACAGGAAATATCACAACTTTCAAAAAAGGGCATGTTCCGTATAAAGTGCTTAAGGATGGTGCAGAGAGAATAACAAGAGATGGTTATATTGAAGTCAAGTGTCAACGCAAGTGGATACCAAAGCATCGCATTATTTATGAAAAACATTATGGTAAAATACCTAAAGATCATTTTGTGTTTTTTATAGACCAAGACAAAACAAATTTAGATATCAATAATTTAATAGCGATAAGCTACCAAGAATGTGCGTATTTGAATAAAAATCTTAAGTTGAATACAGATGCGTCCATCAACAGAGCAAAAATATATTTAGCAAAATTACAGCAGAAAGCAAGAGGGGTGAAAAAATGCAAAAACCAAAAAACCATGGATTAGAAGCAATTGATTTACAACGAAAGTTGCGATATCAGAAAACAGCGATATGGCTAATTAATGAGGAAAAAACAAGTGGATAAAGTTCGTGATTTTAAAAATGCAGTAAGATTATACGCGTATCATAAACAGCAGATGTATTATTTACAGGGCAGGTTAAAATATATTCATGATCAGTTAGGGAAAATTAAATCACCACATTTAGGTGAACCCCAAGGTACACCTAATCATACAGTTATGGATTTCTTCGATGAGGAAATGCAATTAACGAAAGAATTATACAAACATCAGTATAATGTGGAATGGGTAGATATGATGCTTAAAAAAATGGACGAGGAATTGAAACTAACGATGCTTAACATTTATCTTAAAAAAACACATACTTATGAAAGCATGGCTTATAAGTTTTATTGTGACGAAAGAGAGCTAAAGCGCAAAACGGACACGAAATTATTAAAAATTTTGTAAATTCCCCACTCGGACACATTTTATATGTGGTATAATAGTATCATGAAAGAGCGTAAGAAAAACGAACTTTCAAGCATGGTCATAATAGTCCTCCGATACGTATGAAAAGAGCTGAACGCTCTTTTTGTTTTATGGGGGAAGAAAGGAGATGTTAATTTTGGCAAAAGGAAAATTTGAATACTATTTAACTGCAGAAGGATTGAACCTTTTACAAGATTATGCAAGAAATGGATTAATTGATGAAGAAATTGCAAAAAAGATGAATATCACAACAAGTACATTGTATGAATGGAAAAAAAGGTTCCCTGAAATTTCTGAGGCCCTAAAAAAAGGAAAGGCAGTTGTTGATGCAGAAGTAGAACAAGCTTTGTACAAAAAATGTTTAGCTGGAGATACTACAGCAATCATTTTTTGGCTTAAAAACAGACGTGGTAAATTGTGGCGAGAAAAACAAGAGCTAGATGTTGAACAGTCGGTAGCTATCAATTTTAAGGATGATATTCATGGAAATTAAAATTAGTGAATTAATACCTACAGCATTTCATACTGTGTGGATAAATGCAATAAAACGTCCGGAAGTTTTAAACGTAGTGTGTAAAGGAGGGAGGGGAAGCGGTAAATCAAGTGATATTGCACATATTTTAGTACAGTTAGTCATGAGGTATCCTTCTAATGCTGTGTGTATCCGTAAAATCGACAACACGTTAGAACTCTCTGTCTACGAACAAATTAAATGGGCGATTTACGAACAAAAAGTCGAACATTTATTTGAATTTAATAAATCACCACTCAAAATAACGTATAAACCAAGAGGGAATTATTTCATATTCAAAGGAGCGAAAGAACCTGAAAGAATTAAATCGTTAAAAGATAGCCGTTTTCCTTTTGCGTTTGCATGGCTGGAGGAGGTAGCAGAATTTAAAACCGAAGACGAAGTCAAAACAATTACAAACTCATTACTGCGTGGTCAGTTATCAGACGGACTTTTTTATAAGTTCTTTTTTTCTTATAACCCGCCTAAAAGAAAACAATCGTGGGTAAATAAAAAATATAACAGTGCTTTTATCCCAAAAAATACGTTTGTGCATCATTCAACGTACTTAAATAACCCGTATATTGCAAAGCAGTTTGTTGAAGAAGCAGAAGCGACAAGAGATACGAATAAAAAACGCTATGCGTGGGAATATTTAGGCGAAGCGGTAGGAAGTGGAGTAGCACCATTTGATAATCTTGTGTTTAGAACAATAACCGATGAAGAAATCAGCACTTTCGATAATATTCGACAAGGTAATGACTTTGGTTACGCCAATGATCCTAACGCATTTGTACGCTGGCATTACGACAAAAAGAAACGCACGATCTATGCGTTGGATGAAGTTTATGAAGTGAAGTTAAGCAATCGCAAGTTAGCGGAAATAATCAGAAGTAAAAATTACCACAACGTTAGGACGATATGCGATAGTGCTGAACCTAAGTCGATAGATGAATTACAAGGGCAATACGGAATATTTGTTGCGAAAGCTAAAAAAGGTCCGGATAGTGTTGAATTTGGGGAACGTTGGCTGGATGATTTAAACGCAATAGTCATTGATCCTAGTAGAACACCTAATATTGCTAAAGAATTTGAAAATATTGATTATCAAGTTGATAAAGACGGCAATCCAAAACCAAGATTAGAAGACTACAATAACCACACAATTGACGCAACGCGTTATGCGTTTGAAGATGATATGCAAAACAAACAAATTAAAGCAGGGAACAGACAAAATATTGGGATATAGAAAGGAGTATACATGGCAATTATAAGAAATGAAACAATGCTATTTCATGAAGGCACAATTAATTTAAACGTGCTGCAAAGTTGTATTGTGGAACATCAAAGCAAAATAATGCGTTATGATATGTTAAAGGCATATTATGACGGAGAACACGCAATAAATAACCGTGTTATGCGTGTTAATGACCGCCCAAACAATAAAGTAATGGTTAATCATGCAGAATACATTACGGACTTTGCAACAGCATATTTTATAGGCAATCCTATTTATTACCATTTAGAGCAAAATGAACAGCTTAAACAAGCGTTAAGTAAAAGCAATTTAGCGATGGTAGATACGGAATTAAGTCGTGAAATATCAATATTTGGTATAGGTTATGAGTTAATCTATCAAAATAAAAACGGAGAAACCATCTCTACAAATATCGATCCTCGCAATGCGTTTATTATTGTTGATGATACGGTAGAGTATAACACACTATTAGGCGTACATTATTACGATCGAAAAAATGAAGAAAATAAAATCATTGGTAAAACAGTGAATGTGTATACACCAGAAAAACAATACATTTATTTTTACAATGACCAAAAATTAATTTACGAAAGCGAAAAAGAAGTTATTTATGGTCGTGTGCCAATTATCGAATACTGGAACAAAGCAAATCAAAAAGGAGATTTTGAAAGTGTCGTAGGATTGATAGATGCGTATAATGTGTTGCAATCCGATCGTGTGAATGATAAAGAACAATACGTTAATTCATTGTTGGTGATTTACGGGACATTGGCAGGAGATACTGCAGAAGAGCGTATCGCGACAGCTAAGGCACTTAAAAAAGAAGGATTACTTGAAATGCCAATGGATTCTAAAGCTGAGTTCATTACAAAAACAATGAATGAGTCAGATAACGAAACATTGAAAAAAGCATTGGAAACAGATATCCATAAAATTGCAAAAGTTCCTAATTTAACAGACGAACATTTTGCCGGAAATTCAAGTGGTGTGGCGTTAGAATATAAATTGTTAGGGTTGGAGCAATTAGCACAAACAAAAGAGAGTTATTATCGTATAGGTATTAAAGAGCGTTTAGAGATATATGCAAGTGCCTTAAGTAAGCGAATGATAAGTGTTAATGTGGATGATATTCAATTTGATTTTAAACGTTCACTCCCAACTAATGATTTAGAAGTCAGTCAAATTATCACAAACTTAAGTGGTAAAGTAAGTGATCAGACGCTGATATCACGTGTAAGTTTTGTGAAAAACCCACAAGAAGAAATCGAGCGTGTGCAGGAACAAGAAAAAGTAATGTTAAATGGCAGTTATGTAAAAGATGAGTAGTGCAGAGTATTTTAGAAAACGTGCTGAAAGACGAATGGATAACGCACATCGACAAGCAACAAAACATATGTATGAAGTTGATTATCACATGAAAAAATCATTAGAAACATTGAAAAAAGAAATAATTGATTTAATGATTAAAATAGATCCTAACCCTATCAAGGCAAGAGAATTACTGAATGAAAAAATAAGTAATAAAGAATATGAAAAACTTTTGAAGTTGTACCACACAACGAAACATCAGGGAATTAAAAAAGAAATTAGGCAGCGATTAAAAGCAGAAGCATTGAAACCAAGAATTAGTCGAAAAGGAGCGTTATATAATGCAATAGATCGATATCGACTACAAGTGAGCGATTTTCAGCTAAGGAAAACAAAAAAACATCTTGAGAATGTGATTATTTCAACAACACAAGCACGAGCGAATGATTATCATCGTGCTTTTGCTTTAATTGATGAGAAATACGTTGATAACATTCTTAATTCTGATTGGTTAGGCAGCAATTATTCTGAGCGTATATGGAATAATCAGAACGAATTAGCAAACAAAATAAAAGAAACAGTTGTACAGCAATATATTACAGGTAAACCACCAAATATTATTGGTTATGAGTTATTAGCCGCTAATACACCGTATAGAGCGTATCGTTATAATGTGGCAAGAATTATACGAACGGAAACAAGCTATATTGTGAATAAAACAGAATTAGAAGATGCAAAAAGATTAGGCATTACAAAAAGGCAATTTGTGGCGAACATCGACAGCAGAACTAGTGATGTGTGTAAAAAACACCATAAAAATATTATTCCGATAGAAGAATGTGTTATTGGTAAAAATGTTCCGCCATTACATCCATTTTGCAGAAGTTATATGGTTGATTACATACCAGGTCTAAGTGATGAAAGTGATTGGGTGGAAGAAAAAATGTATTCACCATTAAAAGATAGAGAATATAGTAAAATTAATGAAAGTGAATTATTTAAAATTGCAAACAATAAAAAATCAGATGTTACAAATTATCAAGTAGATGTGGCTAGTGCATGGATTGAACATGTAAACAAAGATAAAGGAATTTTAAAACAAGATTTAATAAAAAAATTTAATGCAAGCTACGAAATAGGAAACAATAAACACATAAATTCTAATATGGTTATATGGGATAAAGATTTAGCACATATTATTAGCAAACATTCCCGTGAAAAAGGTTTTAGGATAGAAGATATACTCAATATTAAAGATAGAATATTAGATGCAGAACCTATTGCAATTAATCAATTTAAAGATAAAGAAATGAACGGATATATATTTTATTTAGACGCAGGATTAGGTAGAACAGGGAAAATAGAAGTTGCAACAAAAAAATTAAAAGACAGTAGTCAAGAAATTATACATATTCAATATATGGGGTTAAAACAGTATAAGTATAAGTTAAAAGATTTAATTCAAAAAGGAGATATTATTTGACAAAAATTAAATTTTGTATTATTATAATAGTGTAAAATTGAGCAGGTCGAAAATCTCCCTGGTCCTCACTAGAACGGTGTGATGTGGAATGACAGGAAAGCAATAGCTGAAACTGATGGGAGCTCCACCAATTTTAATTAAATTTAAATAGACCGATTTAGGAGGTCATAAACAGCAACTTATTAATTAGGTTGCTTTTTATTATGCAAAGAAAGGAGGAAAAATGATAAATATTATATTTTTAATTATGATTGCGATTTTACAAGCAATAATTATAGTGCAATATTTTTACCAAGGGGCGAAAAATGATTTAATGGAAATTTTAATCCTTGAAAACACAAGATTATACACTGAATATCTTAAAAAAAGAGAGAGTGAATTATAAATGAACTTTTCTAATGATATATTAAAGATAGCAGGTGCAGTAGTTATTTTTATTTTATTTATGGTAGTTGTAATAATCATAAAAGTGCTGATATTTAAATATATAGTATTACCTATCTTATTATCTTAGACAGTAAATAACTGTCTTTTTTATTTGGTTATTAGACGTTAAAGAAATAACTAAAGCAAGACAACCAAGTCTATAAAATGGGAGAAAGAGGAAAAAATGGAAAACACAACAAATGAAGAAGTAGTTGCACAAGAGGAAGCTAGCACTCAAGAAAAAACAACTGCAGAAGAAAAAACATTTACGCAAGAACAATTAAATAACATTCTTGCAAAAGAACGCAAAGCATGGGAAAAGAAAGCAGAAGCAGATAAGGAAGAAGCAAAAAAACTTGCTAGAATGAATGCAGAAGAAAAAGCAAACTATGAATTTGAAAAAAGAGAACAAGCACTAATAGCAAGAGAACTTGAACTACAAACTAAAGAATTACAAGCTGAAGCAAAAAACATGTTAAATGAAAGAGGATTGCCAATTGAATTACATGAGCTGTTACCATATAAAGATGCAGAAAGTGTAAAAAATGGAATAGACACATTAGAGAAAAGTATTCAACAAGCAGTCGAAAAAGCCGTTAATGAGCGAATGAAAGGCTCAGCACCACAAACTGCAAGCAACAGTCACGAACAACCTAATTTTTTTGCAGTAGGTGCAAGAATAAAGTAAAGAAAAGGAGATAAAAAAACATGGCAAACAATATTACAATTAGAAAATCATATATTCCTGTATTGGATAAAATTTATGCAGCAAATGCAAAAACATCAGTATTAGACGGAAACCCAGAGTTAGCGAAAGAAGGAGCAAATGCTGGTGAACTATTAGTAGCGAAATTAACAGTAAACGGATTAGCGAACTACGATAAAACAACAGGTTACGCTAATGGTGATGTAACATTACTATGGGAAACAATCAAAGCAGACTACGATCGTGGACGTATGTTTAGTGTGGATAATGTGGATAACATGGACTCTGCAAATCTAGCATTTGGACAATTAGCAGATGAATTTATCCGCACAAAAGTAACACCAGAAGTAGACGCTTGGCGTTTCAGTAAATATGCTCAAACAGCAAATATTGGACGTGCTGCGGGAGCGTTAGCTGATGGAACAGCAGTAATTAAAGCATTAAGAACAGCGATTAACTTCATGGACGAAAAAGAAGTACCGACAGAAGGAAGAATATTATTTATCACACCAACATTAAAAGGAATGATTGATGATTTAGATACGAATAAGTCTAAATTGGTATTATCCCGTTTTGCACAAGTTATCGAAGTGCCACAAACACGCTTCTATACACAAGTTGACTTAGGGGCAGATGGTTATACGAAAAGGGCGACAACAGGGAAAGATATTAACTTCATGATTGCACACCCAACTGCAACAATCCAATATCCAAAACACGTTGCACCAAAAATTGTTACACCGGATCAAAACCAAAACGCAGATGCGTATAAGTTTGGATATAGATTAGTAGGTGTGTGTCAAGTATACGAAAACAAAACTAACGGTATTTACGTTCATTCAGCAGCGTAATATGAAAAATACTTTAATGAGGCTAAACCCTCAACTAAACGAAATAGAGGCACAATTTTATATTGATGCCTCTATTAACACAATATTGTCTATTACTAATCGAAAAACATTACTTCCGCAGATGGAAATGTTGGTTATACAGTTGGCGATTTTTTTAATTACGGGTATTCAAAGACAAGGAATAACGAGTCGTAGTGAAGGGGCAATTAGTGAAAGTTATGCCGATAATGCACAAATACCACAAACACTGATGACGCAAATTCAAGCGTACCGTTTATTAAGACCAGTACAATATGGAAGCTAAAAATCTTAGTATATTTCAATATTCAAAAAGAATAGTGGAACAAGACGAAGAAGCGAACACAATTGTTAGTTTTGGTAGTCCGATTGTATTTAGTGCGAATATTTATCCAGCTAATGGTCAAGTACAAGCACAACAATACGGAAGAGAAATAGGCTATATATTAAACTGTATTACGCATGAAACGAATATCAATGAATTAGATGCAATAACTGTGTATGAAGATAAAGACTATGAAGTCATCGCGATTAAACGTTATAGTAATCATTTAGAAATGGAGTTAAAAAAACGATGAGTAAGTTACTAGGGGCAGAGCGATTAATTAAAAAGCTGCAAAACATTGAAAAAATCACACTAGAACAATCAATGGAAAAAGCATGTAAATACGTTCAAGACGAAGCTAGAAAACGTGTGCCTGTTGACACCTCAGAATTACAAAAAAGCATTAACCATAAAGTTACCGCTACGCCAAAACAAGCACTAGGTGTAGTATACACAAATAACGAATATGCAGTGTATGTAGAATTTGGAACAGGACCAACAGGACAAAGTCATCATGACGGAATTAGCCCAGAGGTGAATGTACGTTATAGCCCTGATGGTTGGCGTTATTTTGATGAAAATACACAACAATGGGTATATACGAAAGGGCAAAAGGCACAACCGTATCTTTACCCAGCAATTCATTATAACCACGATAAAATTATATCGTTTTTGAGCAAAGAACTAAACGAAGTGTTAAGAGGTAAAAATAGATGATAAATTTAAAACCAACAATTGTAAATGCCTTAAAAACAGTGCATGATAACGTTACAGAATGTTATCCGGACAATTTTAAAACTTTACCGTGTATTACATATGAAGAAGAACGGAATGAACCCCACACTATTACGCATTTAGGCGAGCGTAGAGCAACGATAGCGTATAAGGTGGACATTTGGTCTACTCAATCAACAAGCACGCTTAAAACGCAAATAAATGCCACTATTTCGCAATTGGGGTTTACACGTGTGTTTTGCCAAGATGTCAAAGACAATCATTACAAACACACTATCATGCGTTTTGAAGGTGTATACGATTATGACAATAAAAAAATATTTAAGAAATAAAGGAGAAGAATATGTTAGCAAATGGAGCAAAATTAGGATATAACACAGAAACTGCCGGTGCATATACCGACTTAAAAACATTAAAAGAATTATCAGTAATTGGATCAGATCCGGAATTAATTGAAAATACACCAATTGCTGCTAAAAACAAGCAATATGAATTAGGTGTAGGTGATGCTGGTGATTTAGAATTTAAATTTAAGTGGGAAAACACAAAAGAAGGAAGCGAAACACGAAAACTGTTAGAAATGTGTGCAGCAGCTAAACCAGTATTTTGGCAATTAACACTAATTGATGGTACAAAATACACGTTTTCAGCAACGCCAAGCCGTAAGGTAGAAGCAGGAGCGATTAACTCTGTTGTGGATTTAGTTATTAAATTAGCGTTAAACAGTGATTTAGTAGAGAGCTTTGCTGAATAATAAGGAAGAGGTTTATTCATGTTTGCGATTTGGAAAATAAGTGAAAATAAAGAATTGAAATTAGCATTAAACACAGGAGAAGTTGTTAGACTTGAAAAAAGATTTGGTGGCAACTTAGTTAATGCTTTAATTAGAGCAGGTGAAGGAGAATTACCATCTTTAGATTGGATGTTGTCTATTATTCATGGTGCATTACAAAAATTTGAAAGTGGCTATACACTAGAAGAAACGTTTGAATTATATGATGAATATGTGTCTAATGGTGGAAGTCAGGTAGAAATGATGAAACTCGTAACGGAGGTATTTAAAGTTTCCGGTTTTTTTCCGAAACAAAAACTAAGAAAGAAAACGTAACAGTTAGTAGCTTTACACAACTTATTCAAGATAGCTTTCAATTATACGTCAAAGAAACAAGCGATGCAGATATGTGTCGCTTTTTATCTTTAACGTTTTTTGAAATCTCAACAATATTAGCACAAAAAAAAGAAAAATTAAAAGATCAATATTTAATGATTGAAAACGCAACAGCGATTTTATCAGAGCGAATAGCGTATATATTAGGGAGCAATAAGCAACCAAGGCATGTGTTCGATATTTTTCCAGGATTATTCGAGGAAGAAAAAGCGCAACGTTTTATTCAGTTACAAGAAAAAGAACAACAATTATTTAAACGTAGCATGCTAGAGTTAATGGCAAAAAGAAAGCGAGGTGGGAATTGATGGAACAACTAGAAGAACTAAAAGTATTGATTAATGCGGAATTAACACCTTTTAAAACCGAAATAAAGAAAATGCAACAAACAATTCAATCTGCTACAAAAGTAGTAGATCGTGAGACAACCAAAATAGGAAATAGCTTTAAAAAAATGACCGGATTTGTGAAGGGGGCATTAATTGGTCTTGGTTTATTCCAATTTGGAAAAGAAGCAATTGAGATGGCATCAAGTATTGATGAAGTTCAAAACGTTATCGAAACAGCGTTTGGCAATATGACCCCTTTAGTCGAAAAATTTTCTAAAACAGCAATTCAAGAGTTTGGTATGAGTGAATTAGCGTTTAAAAGAACAGCAAGCACCATGATGGCGATGTCAAAAGGAATGGGATTTGTGGGAAGAGAAGCAGCAGATATGGCTATTTCTGTTACAAAACTTAGTGGTGATATGGCTTCGTTTTATAACGTTAAGCAAGATGTAGCTGAAACGGCGTTAAAATCTATCTGGACAGGAGAAACTGAAACATTAAAACGTTTTGGTGTCGTGATGACACAAACTAACCTGCAACAATTTGCGATGAAAAACGGAATGCGTGCTAATATTCAGCAAATGAGTCAACAAGAACAATTAATGTTACGTTATCGTTTTGTGATGAATAGCTTATCATTGGCACAAGGCGATTTTTTAAGAACACAAGATAGTTGGGCGAACCAAACACGTATTTTAAGCGAACAATTCAAACAATTACTAGCGATTATTGGTTCTGGATTAATACAAGCACTCACGCCAGCATTGCGATTAATTAATCAACTGATTGCAGGAATGATTACATTCTCAAAAGCGATAGGTGGTGTGTTTGGAAAAATGTTTGGACTAAAAAGTGTGTCTAACCAAGTAAAAACACCAATACAAGACATCGGTTCAACTGGGGTTAAAGGATTAGATAACATTGGAAAATCAGCGAATAAAGCGGCGAAAAGCGTTAAAAATTTATTAGCACCATTCGATGAATTAAACGTTTTAGCCGATAATACCAATACAGGAGCGATAGAAGGATTAGGGAACGTCGGTAGTGTTGCACCAAGTTTTGATATTTCGGATATTAAAATGGAAGGTGAAATAGAAACTAGCCCATTACAAACAGCAATCGAAAAAGCTATAAATAGCATTAAACCATTTATTGATACGATTATGAAAATTGATTTTTCACCAATCGCAGTATCACTAGGAAACTTAGGAAATGCAATCGTTCCGATTATTTTTAAAATAGGAACAGTTTTCAAAGATTTTTTAAATAACATCGCAGGACCGTTTATTAAATGGTTTACGGAAAAAATCGCCCCAACAGCATTAGATGCTATCGCAGGGGCTTTAAAAATACTGGATCCTATTATAGGGGCGACAATTAATGCAGGTAAATTATTATTTGATAACTTTTTAGCACCATTAGCGAGCTTTACAGCACCTATTTTTGAGAACACATTACGCGTAATAGCTGAACTACTTACACACATTGGTAATTGGATGTCGAGCAATCAACCAATTATTGATGCAATCGTTATAAGTGTTGGACTATTTTTTGCAGCATGGAAAGTTACACAACTATTAGCGTTTATTAGTGCAAGCGGTGGAATAGTTGCAGCATTAACTGCAATTAGAACGGCAATTGAATTAGGAATCGTTGCGAAGTTAAAAGACAACGCTGAAACGGTTATATTAACAGCCCTTTATGCTAAAGATGCAGTAGTAAAAGGAATAAGTACAGCGGCAACATGGGCGTCAACCGCAGCCACAACTGCAGCAACAGTAGCCACGACAGCATTAAGTGGTGCTTTAGCGATATTAACTAGTCCTATTACACTAGTAATTGCTGCTATTGCAGGATTAGTTGCAGCAGGAGTAATGTTGTGGAAAAATTGGGACACAGTAAAAGCAGTAGCTGCTAACGCATGGGAAGGTGTAAAAAACATTGTTGTGAACACATGGAACACAATTAAAAATGCTATACAGTCAGCTTGGAATTTTATCATTGGATTATTTTCTAAAGGCGGACAAATTTTTAGTGGTGTTGTAAATGGTATTGCAGGTGTATTTAAAAATATTATTAATGCAATATTAAGAGGGATTAATGCAATTATTCGTCAACCGTTTAATATTATCAACGGTGTGCTAAATTTTATACGTGATTTAGGTGTAATGGGTATTAAACCATTCGCAGGATTATGGGGAAGAAATCCTATACCAGTGCCACAAATTCCGTACTTAGATGTTGGAACGAACTATGTCGCAAAAGATGGACTAGCATATATTCACGAAGGAGAAGCAGTTGTACCGAAAAAATTTAATAAACAAGAATTTTTCAACACGAATAACATTGAATTAGCCGAATTATTGAAAGAACAAAACAACTTGATTAGATCGCTATTAGAAAAAGACAATCATGTTTATTTAGATGGCAAAGAAATAACAGACACAAACGCTAAAATGCAACGACAATTAGAAGAAAGGATGGGGTAAATGTGCACAAATTAATTGCAATTAATGGGGTGGATTTAACCCCTTTTCTTAGTATGAACGGGTATATGTTTCAATGCGAAGAATTAGAAAAAAGAGCCGATAGGAGTGTGTTAGACGGTTCTTTACTCAGAAATAGATTAGGACGTTTTGCGACGATTGAATTAACGTTTTTGAACCATCTCCCGATGCGAGTCATTAAAATGCTACACGCATTACAAGATCATACAACCGTACAAGCTGAATATCTCAATTACAACACTGGCGAATTAGAAACAGGTGAATTTTACGTTAAAATTAAATCACCAGTTATTACATATATAAAAAATAACGAACCACAATTTAAGTCATTTTCAATGTCGCTAAAAGCAACTAGGAGATATGCTTTATGATAATTACGCGTGATTTTCGTTTAGCAAGTACACTATACCAAAAACAAAATCGCAGTGCATCTATGGCATTATTTTTAGACGATGGTAGTTTAGTTGATCCAAAGTTTGTGTTATCAATTAAATATAATGCAAAAATTGATGACAGTGGAATGTATATTGGTACGTGTATTCCAAAACAATTAAATATTACACTGACACAAAATGCCCCGATTATTCCTGAAGGCGAGACAGTATCGCTTTGTCATACGATATACGATGAAATAAGCAACGAGTTAATTTATACACCTATAGGACAATTTTATGTGATTAGTACGATTGAAAAAGAACAAAACAACACACGTGAGTTATTACTTTATGATGTGTTACATAAATTAAAAAAAACTAAAATTATACCTCGTTATCCAACGACAATACGCAATATACTTGAACAAATAGAAGATAACGCACAAATTAATTTTTTTGACTATGAAGATCTAGAATTTTTAGATTACACAATTCAAAATGAAATCCATTTTAGCCAAGAAACAACAGCAGGCGATATTATACGTGCAATAGCCCAAATGCACTTACGATATGTTGCAACAAATTACGACGGTAGTGTGGGTATTAAACGCCCACACGCAACACAATTTACACTTAACAACAGTAATGTTTTTGCGATGGATATTGCACATACAAGTAAACCAATAAATAGTGTCGTGATTAGCCGACAACCACAAAATGACGATGTGTTTTTTCGTAGGGGTAATCAAACGATTGGCGAATTAAAAATTATTAATAATCCTATTTTAGATTTAGATCGTGAAGCTTTTGTGGAACAACTGCTAACAATTATTGAAGGCGAAAGTTTCACACAAGCAAAAATAGAATTACAAGCCAATCCATTAATTGAAGCAGGCGATATGATTCATTTTCAAGATTTAAAAGGTAAATTACATAAAATGTTGGTGACAGAACACGATCTTGATGATTCACGAAGTGTTTTAACATGTACGTTATCCGAAACAACAGAAACAAATTATAAACGTGCAAAATCACTTGAAAAGCGATTATCGGAAACAGAGTTGTATGTGGATAAAGTAAAAAATGAGATAGGCGTGAAAGTGGCAGAAATTAATGAAACAGTTAAAAGTGTCGTACAAA
Organism: uncultured Erysipelotrichaceae bacterium; assembly: GCA_945877255.1. Taxonomy (GTDB): domain Bacteria; phylum Bacillota_I; class Bacilli_A; order Erysipelotrichales; family Erysipelotrichaceae; genus CAMCRE01. The sequence goes on along the minus strand of CAMCRE010000016.1, from coordinate 75 downwards.
CATTTTCTGTTGATGCAATCGAAACAAAAATCACAAGTTACATTGAAACTAATAAAGCCAATTTATTTGATGAAG
>CAMCRE010000015.1 GCA_945877255.1 uncultured Erysipelotrichaceae bacterium | reverse complement strand
TTTATTTCCTTCAAAGCTTCCTTCACCAGCTTTTAATGTTACACGTACATAACCAGCTGGTACTGGTGTATTCTCTTCTGTTACTGGAATAATTTTCGTTTTATCACGATATGTTGCTGTTGTTTCTAAATTCGCCACATTTTCATCACTATTTGGAATAGCATTTGACCAATTTGCAAATTCTTGTGTTCTTAAGTTTGGTGTTGCTGTTGGAATTGTATCCTGCACTTCACGATCTTGCCATTTCGTCCCAATTAAAACGTCTACAACTTTTTTTGTTGCATCATTTTCAAATTTACCTTCACCTGAATTATATATAATTCTTACATAACCATCTGGTGTAGTTCCTGGGTTATTTGGATTTTCATTCACAATTACTTTCGTTTTATCTCTAAATTGTGCTGTAATTGTTTTAGACTCTGTAATTGGTGTTGCATCATTTAAAACTGGTGTATCCCAACCACTAAATTCTTTCGTATTCACGTTTGCGTTTGGAACTGGAATTTGTGCTTGAACATCTGGGTGATTCCATGGTGTATTATTTAATACTTCAATCACTTTAGTTGTTGTATTACCAAAATTACCATCATTTCCAGCATTAAATGTAATACGGTTATAACCTGGTGTTACATCACTATTTGGATCATTCACAACTTTAACAACATCATTATATTGAGCTGTAATTGTTTTAGCTGTAACTACATTTTCATCAGTTGGTAACGTTTCACTCCAACCACTAAATTTCTTACTATTGTTTGTTTCTACTACAGTCGGTACAATATTCGCTAATACTGGATCATTCCATTGTGTTGTATTTAATACATCTACAACTTTATGACGTTTACCATCAACTGTCCCATTTTCTGTCGCATCAAACACAATTCTTACATATCCTGGTTCAGTTGAATCACTAGGATTTTCTTTAACTACAACTTTATCTTGGTATTGTGCAGTAAAAGTCGTTTCTCCGGCATTAATTAGTGTGCCATCAGTTGGAATAGCTGGGTTAAATGCTGCAAATTTTTTACTTGCACTATCTGGTGTTGGATTTTCTGGAATTTGACTTGTTACACTATTATCATTCCATGGTGTATTATTTTCTACATCAATAATTTTAGTTTTACTTCCGTCAGTAAATGTACCTTCACCCGCACTAAATGTAATACGTGTATACCCTTCTGGTGTTACGCCAGGATTGTCAGGGTTTTGCACAATTACTTTATCTTTATATTGAGCAGTAAACGCTTTATTTTCACTAACTGTTCCTTCTGGGAATACTGGTGTCCAATTCGCAAATAATTTACCTTCAATTGGTGTTGGATTATTTGGTTTACGGTTAGCAACTTCACTCCAAGCTGTACCTTTTAATACATCTAACGCTTTGATTTTGTCGTTTTCAGTACCAAAATGACCTGAATCAGCATTAAACGTTACACGAACGTAATCTGAATCTGGATTAACAGTTTCTGGGTTATCTACCTCCACAATTGCTGGTTTAGCACCCCATACAGCATAAACTGTTTTAGGCGCAGTAATGTTAGTTAAAATATTAGGATCTGCTACATTAGCATCAGGATTTGCAGCCCAACCTAAGAAATTAGAACCTGCTTTAGTTGGTGTTTCTGGTTGTTGTAGTGTTGAACCATGTTCAGCTGTCTTAACAACGTTATCTGGATTTTCACCAATTTTACCACCATTTAAGTTAAACGTAACTTCATATGTATTTGTAGTATATTGAGCTGTAATTTCTGTATCTTCAGTTACATTTCCTGTTGGAATACTTGGATTCCAATTCGCAAAAGTTTTACCTACTACTGGTGTTGGTGTAACTTGCGTTTGCTCAGTAACTTTTGGATCATTCCATGGTGTATTTTCTAATACATCAAACACTTTTTTATGTTTGCCATCCGCAAACGTTCCATCAACTGCGTTTAATGTAATACGTTTATAACCTTCTTGTTTTTCACTAGGGTTATCTGCATCTTGTACAATCACTTTATCTTTGTACACTGCTGTAATTGTTTTATCTTCTACTGGTGTAGCAGTATTAGGTAACGTATCATTCCAATTACTAAATTTTTTGTCTGGATTTGTTTCTGTAACAGCTGGTGTAACATTCGTTAATGCACTATCATTCCATAACGTACCTTTAAGTACATCTACTACTTTATAACGATTTCCATCTACTGTTCCATCATTTCCAGCATCAAACACAATTCTTGTATAAGCGTTATCTTGCGGTAAATCATTTAAATTATTTGTGTTGTTTGTGATGACTTTATCTTTATATTGCGCTGTAAATGTTTGAGCATTTGCAACATTTCCTTCTGGGAATGCTGGTGTCCAACCTACAAACGCTTTACCTGCTGGTGCAGTCGTTGTTGGTTGACGGTTACTCACTTCACTCCAAGGTGTCCCTTTAAGTACATCAAATGCTTTAACAGTTTGTCCTTCAATGTTACCATCGCCAGCATTAAATGTTACACGAACATAATCTGCATCAGGATTATTCACACTTGTATCTGTAACAGGAATAAAGTTTTGTTTTTCCTGCCATTGCGCATAAACTGTTTTATCTCCTGTAATGCTATTTATAACATTATTATCGCTTGTATTAGCGTTAGCAGTTGTATTCCAACCAACAAAATTAAATCCTGCTTTAGTTGGTGTTGGTGCTTCTGCATTTTCGCCATGTGCTACTTCTTTTACAACGTTTGTAGTGTTTCCTGCTACATTTCCGCCTTGTAAATCAAATGTTACATTATATATTTGCGTAATTGTAACCGTCCCACCATCTATAATATCGTATGATTTTGTAGTCGTATATTTTTTACCTTTATGTGTTACAGTTGGCTGTACTTCAACTCCAAAATTACTAACGTTGTCTGCAGAAACAATTAAATCATTGGCATTAACTGTTGCTTCATTACCATCTACTTCTGGATGTAAATTTAATGTCCCTGTTTCAGTCGTTGGTAAACTAGCATAGTCAACATTACCTGTAGGCTTTTTAAACGCTACTGGAAATTCAGCATCACGATCTGTTGCACGCCAAACTACATTTAAATTTGTGCTTGCTAACTGTTCTAAAGGTAATGCTACAACATAATCACTAGGTGGGTTTGGTCCATAATAACTTTGGTCAAAATCTGATGATAGTTCTGGTAAAAATAATTGCCCCCATAAACTATCAGAATCAGCTACAGTATAACCATAGTAGTATGTTTGGTTGTTTTCGACACCTTCAACTACAACAGTTTGTCCAACAGCTGTTTCACCTTTTTGACGCACAACTGCATCATAAGTTATGCCCGTTTCTTCCCAGTTACCACCATTTGGATCAGTGGTACGCCATTGTACAAAGTTCACACTTAGTCCATTTGGGAAAATGCGATCAAAATTAAAATCAGCATAATTACTTGTGATGTTTAATTTTAAATTCGCTTCTTTTACGGGTCGTACACCTTGTGCTTTTGCCACATTTAAACTACCAATAAATAGTAATCCCGCTAGTACAATCGTCGCTATTCTTTTCAGCATATTTGCTCCTTTCTATTTGGTTTTAGAAGATAGAAAATGTTGTGCATTTTCTATCTTCAGTTATTATCTAATTTTAAACGTTAATGGTGGTGGTGTAACTTTTCTTGGATCTGCTACTAACACTAACTTCACAATATCACCTTTTTTAAGTGGTTTGTTAAAGTTAAATGCTACTCCGCCATCATTTACTTGTTGTTCTAATACTACCGCATCAGATTTTCCTTCATTAATCACTAAGCGTACTGTTGTTCCAGCTTCTGCATTAGTTGATACATTAATTGATGAAGCACCTCTAAACGGTCTTTTTGCTGTAATCGTTACTTTTTTGTGAATGTATGTAATTGGCACAATCACAACTTTACTTTGTCCGCTAATGTTTGATAATGTAACAGGTACACCATAAACACCATTGTGTTGTCCGATATTATTCACATCAAATGTGTAATTCACAATTTTTTCTGCTGGTAATAAATTACCATCATCTTTTAAAATCGTAATCGCATTTTCAATTTCTTGTTGTGTTGGAACACTACCGAATGGTAATGCTACCTCTGTAACTGTTGCATCCATTACACTTACTTTAATTACACCTGTTAAAACCGCATTGTGAGCAGTATCTTTAACACGTAAACGACGATCATACGTTCCTACATTATCTGTAGCTGTACCTGTCATTGTAATTTGATGTACTGTTTTATCTGCTTCTGTTTTGTTGTTTACCGTGAAAGTTACATTACTTAAGTTAGAACGATTTTCATTATCTAATCCAACGAAATATGTTTGTGTTAAGTCTAAAGAAGCGTTGTCTTTATCTTTAATTGGTAATTCTTTATTAATACTTTCACCTTTCCATACTAAAATTTTATCAGTATAACGGTCAATTTCATTTGCATTTCCATTATTGTCATAGTATGGTGCTTTATCAATTTCACGGAATTGTGCGTTATAAACTTTATTGTTTTCAGTTGCAGTAATTGTAGTTGGAATATCACTATTTGTGTCATCTTGCCATTGTGGTGTTGCAACTTCCCAATTCACATTTGGTGTAATCGTTACAAGTTGATCAATAACACTTCTTGCAGTTCCTGCTTTCACATCATATACTTTTTCAGCAACATTTTGGTTATTAACACTTAATTGTCCTTTATTTGCATCAGCACGTAATGTAATTCTCACATATCCAACTGGTGTTGTTTCAGTAGGATTATTGCTTCGATCAATCATTGTGTAACGCACTGGTACATCTACGATTTTTACCATTCCTTTAACGTTCGTTAATTTCACTTTTGCAACATAAATTCCTTCACTTAAATTCGTTGGTTTTGAAATGACTTCTTTTCTGACTACACGATTAGCATCGCTTATATTTTCATTTGGAAGTGTATTAACGTTAACAGCGTTTTTAATATCTTCTTCTGTTGTTATTTCACCTACATTACGAACTATTTCAGTAGCAGTTGCATCAAACACAAATATTTTTACACCCGTACTAGTTAGCGTGTGATGTGGATCTTTCGCAACAATTTTTCTTGAATAAGAACCAACCGCTGCGTCTGCATATCCAGTAAGATGCACTGTGTTTGTTGCTTTATCATATGCAATATCTAGATGTCCGATATATGGTGCTTTTTGTGCACCTAAATCATTCCATCCGAAATATGCATCTGTAAAAGTTGCAGGATTATCTCTATCTTTAATTGGTAGAATGTATCCTTTTATACTTTCCATTCTTCTGTATTCATCACTTGAAACATCAGGATTTTCACTTATTCTCCACAAGAAAATATCTTCAACATTTTTAGTATAATATAATTCTTTATCAATCTCTTCAAATTGTGCTGTATATGTTTTAGTTGCTGTAATCGTATTTGGAATATCTGCATTTTGTGCATCTTTCCATTTTTGCGATGTTACAACTTGCCAATTTGGTCTAGCAGTTAAGCTCACTAAACTTTCAACTTCATTTCTTGGTGTTCCAGATTTCACATCATAAATTTGAGTTTGAACACTTTGTCCACTAACAGTTAAACTACCTTTTTGTTGCTCAGCTAATAATGTAATTCTTACATAACCGTTTGGTACAGCTTCATTAGTTGTCGCTCCACGATTAATAATGTTATAACTTACCGGAACATCAACTACTTTAACTAATCCATGCACGTTCGTTAATTTTACTTTCACAACATACGTACCTTCATTTAAGTTTGCAGGTTTTGTTGCAGCGATAATCTCTTTATTCACAACACGATTAGCTGCTGTAGAAGCATCATTTGGATAATTTCCATAGTTAATCGTTACTGCATCTAAAATATTTTGATCTGTAACCGTTTCTCCAAAACGTTTAGTAATTGGTGTAACAGTCGCATCATATACTACTACTTTAAAATTGTTTGTGATGAAGTTATTTCCCGCTGTATCTGTTGCTGTAATTCGACGTGTGTTCACACCTGGTGCTACATCAGCATAGCCACTCAACTTCACAATGTTTTGTGCATTATCAAATACTACTGATAAATGTCCTACATTCGCTAATGTAGTATTATTACCACCAACAAACTGCACATTACTAAATGTAGCTGGTGTTGTTTTATCTTTAATTGGTAAAACTTTACTGTCTACACTTTCCATTTGACGATATGTATCATTTGAAGCAGCTGGATCAGTTGCAATTTTCCACACAAAAATATCATGCATTTGACCATTGTTTTCACTGACATATATTTTTTGTTCAAATTGTGCATTATAAGTGTTTGAAGCAGTAATTGTTGCTGGAATATCATTATTACTACTATCTTTCCATTTTTGATTTGCTACTTGATAGTTGTTATTTGGTGTAATCGTTACTAAACGATCGATTACACTTCTTTCTGTTCCAATTTTTACATCATATACTTTTTCATTTACATTACCTGTTAATTGTCCTTTTGTGTTATCTGCACGTAATGTAATTCTCACATAACCATTTGGTGTTGGAGAAGATGTATTCCCTGTTTTATCAATAACGTTGTAATAAATATTTACTGGCACAATTTTATATTGATCGTTTAATGCTGTAGGATCGTTATACCTTACTTTTACGAATACTGTTTTATTTTCATTGACAGCTGGCAATGATTCACCATCAAGCAACGCTTTACTTACTTTTGACATATCAAAGTCAGGAAGATTTGAAACTGTTACACGGTTTAATACTTCATTTTCTGTTACTTGTTCGCCGATATTTTTAACAATATCGCCACCAGTTGCTTCAGCCACAAATAACCAAATATCTGGTCCTACTACTGTATGAATACCATCTACTACTTTAAATCTTGCTGTATGACGTGTATGCTCATTAGCATAACCTGTCATATATACTTGATTATTTGTAATTTTAAATGAAATGTTTGGTAAGATCGGTGTATTTGTACCGTCTTGTATCACAGAAACATTACTTGCATTAAATGTCATTGGATTATCTTGATCAGTAATTGGTAATATTTGCTCTTGAATAGTGTCTTTTAAATTTGTTCTAATATCGTGATTATCTGTTTTCCAAATTACAATATTTCTTTTTTGGATTACAGGAGCTTGATTTGGAATATACCCTATAAAATAAATTGGAATTGTGCTATCTACTCCATCAGTATCATTAGCTGCCGTTCCACCACGCGTAATTGCTGGAGCAGTCCCTACATATACTTTTTGTTTTTTCAATGTGTCGGCTAATAATCCTAAACTATTATCTACTAAATTAAACTCAGATACACCATTTGCAGCAGGAACTAATACACTATTTGTTTTTTGACGATTTGTTCCTTGATAAAGTGGTCGTAATTCTGGATTTGAATTATTTAATTCACTTGATTTAATAACCGGTCTTCCACCCCATAAGTTAGCAGGGTTTACAATATCTAAATAATTCACGTTTTTAACACCGTTTAAACGTGCCGGTCCTCTATCTGTGTAGTTACTAAAATTATTTGATGGTCCTTCAACATATGATTTTTCATTACCATCTAATGCACGTGTATCAAATCTTGAGGCATTGACTGTTGATTTAGTAGTTGCTCTCAATTGTTTTAAAACATCATTCACATCAAAATTTGTAGCGTCGTCTACATTATACTTATAAACTAATACTTTATTGTTGTTATCCCAAGAGAATCCAACATCATTTCTTCCTGCTACAGAAGCTTGTTTCCAACTAATATCATATTGTCCAATTGTAGGTAAATCTTTAAAGTTTACCACAACTTGAACATCTTTATAAACATTAGAATCAGATATTACACGAACAGTAACACGATTCCCCCAACCAGATGTTGGTAAATCTCCTACGATTACTTTTTTGTATTTTGGATTTGATGTTTCTTCAATAATCGCTCTTGCGTTACCCGGGTCAACAGTTACTTTATTTAAAATTTCATTTCTTAAAGCTGTTTTTTGATTATCTGTTAATGCACCACCTGGATCTTTTGTGATTTCACCAGCACTTACATTAACGTCCATAATATATGTTTTATATCTGTCGTTGCCTTGAAATAAATCAACTTCTCGTCCTTTTCTATCACGAACACGAAGTGCTCTAGAATATTCACCTACACCAGCTGTAGTTGTCCCATACGCAGCTCCTGTTGTATCAACGTTATAACCTAAACTTCCGTTACTTCCATCTTCCATGATTACTCTAATTGATTCAATTCCATCATTATCACTAATTCTAGCAATGTGTACTTTATTCGTTCCATTTGGCGAATCATTTGAATCTACTGTTTGAATCAATGTGTTTTTAAACAAGTATAATGGTTGTTTACTTCCGTTATCCACTGTTGTAGGTGTATTACCTGTATTTGTATATGAAGTGAAATAACGCTCTTGTCCTCTTCCTGGTTTAAATCCTGCATAAAACGCCACTGAATAAGGATCAACACCACTCTGTATATCAACACTAATCGTGTATCTGTGTGGTATTTCGTTGTCATTCATCTGACTCTCGAAATAATAACCTAAACGAGGCTCGCGACTCATATCACCAACTCGGTGTAACGCCTTAAATGCTTCAGGTTGAGTATCCAATGGTCCTGCAACATTACTCATTTCAGCCAGTTTTCCCCTAACATATGTTGGACCATATAATTGTCGATTAGCAATTTTACCAGCTGGATAATTTCCATAACTTTCTTCTGTTAAATTATCTTTAAAAACCCAGTTTCCGTTATTATCACGCGTTTCTCTTCTAATTGTTGTAGTACTAACAATCGCTTCTTTAGGGAACGCAAAATCATGATACGGAAATGATTGTCTGGCTATACCTGTTTGATATTCAACAACCCAAGTTATTCTGCGACCTTGAACAGTCATGCTCGTAACTCGAACTCTTCCGTCTAAATTTCCCATTAGCCCTGTAGGTGCTACCTTAAAATTATTGTTGTCTGTTCCCGTCAGTTGCAATTCCGCACTTACATGCATAGGCAAACTACTAATCGTTATTAATAACGACAGTAACGCTATTGCACACCTCGAACAAAACTTTTTAAACGAAAAGCTTTTTTTCTGCTCTATTTCCTTCATATTCTTCCTCCTCCTTAACATTGATAATACATCTCATTAAATAATCTGATTATCACACTTTAACCCTCAATGTAACATCAAATTACTATAAAATGCGACACTAAAGCAATATATATTATACAATATACCCCCCCCCGAGACAACTCATATACTAAAAAAATGTGGTCAAATCCCACATTTTTATTTCATTGTGTAAATTTTTACATAAATTCGGCAAAATATAGCTTAAACACACACTAAAAGTTAGTAAATTTATTAATAAAACCAAAACAAAATACAATGATTTTTAACACAAATAAAAAAGGCACATATCAAATTGATATGCACCATTTTAATTAAATTTTGCTACCGAAGTATTTAACTGTACGCACCATTTGAGATACGTATGAGTTTTCGTTGTCATACCAAGAAACAACTTTAACTAACTCTTGGTCTCCAACTTTCATAACCTTAGTTTGTGTTGCATCGAATAATGAACCGAAAGTAGTTCCAATTACGTCAGTTGAAACGATTGGATCTTCAGTATAGCCATAAGATTCATTAGCTGCTTTTTTCATCACTTCGTTAATTTGTGCAGCAGTTAAACCTTTTTCTCTACATACAACTGTTAATTCTGTAGCTGAACCAGTAATTGTTGGGACACGTTGTGCAGCACCATCTAATTTTCCAGCTAATTCAGGAATAACTAAACCAATTGCTTTAGCAGCACCAGTTGTGTTAGGTACAATGTTTGCTGCAGCAGCACGTCCACGACGGTAATCTTTTTTAGCGTGTGGACCATCTAATGTGTTTTGGTCATTTGTGTAAGCGTGAATTGTAGTCATTAAACCAATTTCAATTCCAAATGCATCATTTAACGCTTTAGCCATAGGAGCTAAACAGTTAGTTGTACAAGATGCAGCTGAAATAATTGTTTCACTTCCATCTAATGTTTCGTGGTTAGTGTTGAATACAACAGTTTCAACATCGTTTCCTGCTGGTGCAGAAATTACAACACGACGTGCTCCAGCATCAATGTGTGCTTGAGATTTTTCTTTTGAAGCAAAGAATCCAGTACATTCTAATACTACATCTACTGCTAATGCTTTCCAAGGTAAGTCAGCTGGGTTTTTTTCAGCACATACTTTAATTTCTTTTCCAGCCACTACTAAGTTTCCATCTTTTGCAGAAACTTCACCTGTTCTCCAAGGTCCTTGAGCTGAATCATATTTTAATAAATATGCTAAAGTTTCAGCATCTGTTAAATCGTTAATTGCAACGATTTCAAATTCTGGTAAATCGAACATTTGACGGAACGCTAAACGTCCAATACGTCCGAATCCATTAATAGCTACTTTTACTGCCATTGTATAAATTCCTCCTCTTAAATACAATACAATTATACTAAATTCAATGTTAGATTGTCAATTAATTAATAATTAATATTGGCACGTAAATTACAAAAACAAATGTCTCAGCATGGTTCTTCCGAGCTGCAACATTTGATTTTGTAATTTACGAATCGTATTTTATAGTCAAATTTTTCTTTTCTTCCCATAACAAAAAAACATGCCCTTTTTCAACTGAACACATTTATAATTTTTGTGTCTAGTTTCTGGGTACATGTTCTTGCACTCCACTTTTATTTTTTATTTCTTATTTAATTTTTCGTTGAAATTCTTCGTGATTTTGAAATTTGACACACGCATTACTTCTTCCATAAAAGAATCAACACATTTAATTTAATAAATTATTTATGTTTTTTCAATTGTTTAAAAACATAAATGATATGTATTATTAATAGTAATACATAAATAGGCAGCAAATACATAATACCTAATTGTAAATCGGGTGATTTTTCAATAAAAATTTCATTACATATGCTTGCGATATAATCGTCGCTGACACATTGTAGATTGATATCTGCGATTCTCTTAAAATATGTAAAGTTAGTTAAAAAATAAAATATTATCGGTATTGGAAGAATCAATAAATATATGTGTTTGATAAGTTTTGATTTTTTTCTCACAAGTTACTCCTTTTTAGGGGACAATTCTTTTGATTATTATACAACAATGCTCCCCAATAGTCAATAATAAAAGAACATGCCAATTTTTAAACATGTTCTACTATATATTTGAACGCCACCTAATTTTAGGAATACACAACAATAAAATAATTGCAGTTAAATAATTCGAAAATAAATTTCCCCAAAATATCGCATATAAACCTAAAATACGATCAAAACACAAAATAAAAATGTAGCGAAACAACCAAATACGTGCAATGCCAGAATATAACGGTAATTTCGTTTTACCTAATGCAATAAACACACCTTGCACAACCATCACAACACCAAACGCAAAAACAGAATAAATATAAATATTTAAAGCATCATTAGCGATTTTTAAAACATCATGATTTTTAGTAAATAACGCTGTTAAAAACGGCGCAGCCATTACCACAAACGTTACTGAAATAACAGAAATAATTGTAGTGAGAAACATTCCACTTTTTAATATTGTTTTACAACGACTTATGTTATTCGCACCAACGTTCATCGAAATCATCGTCGTCACGATTGACCCAATCGTAGTAGGCAAAATAAACGCAATATTTGTAATGTTGCTTGCAATACCTAACCCATTAATCGCAATCGCACCATACTTTTGTGCCTCCAAATTAATAAGAAAAAAACCAATACTCATCATCATTGAATTTAACACTGCTGGTGTAGCGATTTTTAAAATTTTGCGGTAAATTGAAAAGTCAATTTTAAAATGTTGGAGCGACAAAGAAAAATCAGATTTCTTGATAAATAGATCATAAATAATCCAAAACGCCAACACAAACTCCGCACATAAACTAGCTAAAACACTCCCTAAAATATTTAAACGCAACGTGTAAATGAAAATAAAATTAAAAATGATTTTTAACAACAGCATAATTAAAGAGCGAATAAAGGCATCTTCCGGTTTACCCAGTGCATTTTTAATTGCTACATACATTGAATCCATAAACACAAACGGAAAAACTAACGAATATAAACTAATATATTGAAATACATTATCACTAATTTCACGTGTTACATTTTGTGAAATAGGGAAAGCAATTAACACAACTATTGGTACCGCAATCAGTGACAACACTATTGCCGTCACTAAAAACTGCAACATTAACTGCTTCGTTTTTTGGAAATCTTTTTTCCCTTGTAATTGTCCGATCATCGCTAAAGCAGCAACACCTAACCCTTGTGATAACGCAATAATCGCATTTAGTGCAGGTTGCGAATATGAAATTGCACTCGCAACATGTGTCCCACTAATATTATTAACGAATAACGCATCACTAATTGGCATTAAAATTTGAATAAACGACATCATCACACTAGGAATAGCTAAGTAAATTAAATTTCTAAATACAGGTCCATTTAAAATCGCTTCTATTCTTAATGCACTATCTTTTTTTTGAAACAACATAAACACTCCTTACTACCATTATAAACCTAATTACCACAAAATTCAAAAAAAGCATTACACTATTAAATGTAATACTTTATTGAAAATTTAATTACTGTGGTTTTTCATATAATTCCAAGCATCACGACACATATCTTCGACTGTTTTTTCTGCTTTCCAACCTAGTAAACGATTTGCCTTTTCAGCATTTGCATAATTTGTGGCAACATCACCACTACGACGTGCCACAATTTGATATGGCACATCTACTTGATTAACTTTTTTAAATAACTCCACTAATTGCAACACTGATACACCATTACCCGTTCCTAAATTAAACGGATGGAAACCAGTAGTGCTTTTTAAAAATTGTAATGCTTTAATATGACCAATCGCTAAATCTACGACATGAATATAATCTCTGACACCACTACCATCAACTGTTGGATAATCATTCCCAAATACACTTAATTGTGGTAATTGTTTTGCTGCTACTTTCATGATATACGGCATTAAATTATTTGGAATATCTTTTGGATTTTCACCAATCAAACCACTACAATGTGCTCCAATCGGATTAAAATATCGCAACACTGCAACACTAAATTCTGGATTCGCAAATTGAAAATCTTTTAAAATTTGTTCGCAGTAAAGTTTTGTACTACCATATGGATTAGTAGTCTTCAAAGGAAAATCTTCAGTAATTGGATTAGCATGTGGTTCCCCATATACCGTTGCACTCGAACTAAACACAATTTTCGTACAATTAAATTGTTGCATCACTTCTAACAACGTTGTCGTACTCATTAAATTATTATTGTAATATTTTAATGGTAATTGCACCGATTCACCCACTGCTTTATAACCCGCAAAATGAATAACACCATCAATTTGATGTTGATTAAATATTTTTTCTAATAACTGTTTATCACAAACATCACCTTCATAAAACACCACTTTTTTATTTGTGATTGTTTCGATATCAGCAACAACAGTTGCACTAGAATTTGATAAATTATCAATAATAATGACTTCAAAATGATTGTTAAGTAGTTCAACACAAGTATGACTACCAATAAACCCTGTTCCACCTGTTACTAAAATTCTCATTAACGATTACCTCTAAACGCAATATCATTTATGATTTCAAAAGAAGTTTTATTTTGTTCTGATTTAGTTGATAACTGCTCGCAAATATCATAAACGTCTTGAAACTTTTTATTTTGATTTGTTTCGATATAACACAACGCTAAACGATAATAAATTTCATCTTCAACATTTTCTTGTTGTGCTAAAAACTCAAAACATTCTGCTGCTTCCATAAACTTATCTAAAGCAGCACAAATTAAACCCATATGATAAGGTACCCATAACTGTTCATCCAATATCGGATATTTTTTAAAATATGTATACGCCTTATCAAATTCACCTAAACTATAGAAATTGATACCTAAATTACGTGTTACCCACATTAATTGATCATCATTTGTTGCAATTTTCTCACAACGATATAACGTTTCAACAGCTTTTTCAGCATCATGTTGTAAAATATATAAATGCGCTAATCTTGCTGCCGCTTCAAAATTTTCTTTGTCTAACTCACATAGTAAAAACGCATAATGAATTGCCTCATCTAAATTTTCTTGCATTGCATAAGCTACACTCATATTTGCATACACAAATTCTAATTGTTCTTCTTTAACTTCTAACTGTGCTAAAATCGTGATCGCTTCAGCAGTTTGATCCAAATTTAAGTTTGCTAATGCTGCTAACTTTTGAACTTCAACATCTGCGTGTTGTTGTAACACTTTATAACCATAGATTAATGTATGATGATAATCACCTAATTGATAATACGCAAAACATCTTTGACGATCTGCTACTAATGTATCAATTCCATCCAATACAGTAATCATTTCATCATAGTTACCTTCCCCAAACAAACGTTCTGCTTCCATATATTGATCAAAATGCATTTCTAACGCTTCTGGTAACAACGCACTATAACGTTGCGCATTTTCTAAATCACCTAATTTTTCATACGCTTCACGCATCATTTCTAACGAATGATTTCTTATCGCAATATCTTCATCATTTTCATGCACTTTAGCGTATTCTATCACTTTTTCATAATTTTCTAATTGTAAATAATTATGCGCTAATACGTTATAAGTACGTGTTAAAGATGGATATTTTTCAATTAATTTTAATCCAAACTCTACTGCTTTTTGATGCTGTTTCGCTTCTGTTAATGAAATAAAGTATAACCAATTAACTTCTTCATCATCATATTCTTGATAAAAATTCACAATGCTATCCACATCATTATTTAAAAATGATGCTTGCAACCAATTACGATAATTAAACGCATTTTTTTCAAGCTGGTATGCTTCCAACGCAAATTGCGATGCTAAATCATACTTCTCCATTTTAATATAAATGAAATAGTAGTAATAACACACCACATGACGTTTTTCATTTAATGTTTCTGCCTCTTTTAATACTACTAAAGCATCTGTTAATTGCCCTAATGCAATTTTTGCTTCAATTGTCATGAAATAAAAATCCACAACTTTATTTTGCACTTTATCAAACACTTGAATTGTTTCTTCAAACTTCCCTAAAATATTACACACAATCATCAAGAAAAATAAACTCTCATCATTATACTCGCCATCTTTTAATAATTGATATACTTCATCATATTCTGCTAAATGATGGTACGTTTTCGCTAATAAAATACGACTTTCTAAATCCGTATTTCCTTTTAAAAGTTGTTTAATTTCATCAAATCTTTTTTCCCTAAAACACTTCGCTACAATATCCTGCATATTATTTCTCCTTTGAAAACAATTTAATACGATCAATTAATTTAATGTTTAAGCGACTTAAAAACTGATACGCTTCATCATATAATACTGTTTTTGATAAACTTTCTGGTTGATGTGCATCTACGCCAATAATTACCTCAGCAGGATATTCACTCACAATTTCCCAAAAACGATGATGCGGATATTCCTCAACATTATTTATTTGATTGTATTTTTTTCCTTCTAAATTATACTCTAATGGCATATTTTTTGCAATACATGCTTCAATAATTTTACGTGAAATAATTTCAGCTTTAGCATCAAACACTTTTCTACCTCGCATAAATAAATCAGGATGTGCAACATAAGAATATAAACCAGTATTAATCGCTGCAATCGTTGTTTCTAAATAACGATCCATCATTTCATCTAAGTGTGTATTACGTCCATAGTAACTCCCTTTAATATTTTCGTTTTGATAAAAATGATTACCTAATATAAAATAATCTACTTTCGTTTTTAAAATTTCTAAATATTCTAAATATTCAGGAAAATACTCTACTTCTAAACCAATATAAATATCTATATCTGATTGATATTTTTGTTTGAGGTGTGTCAATGTCGTAATATAATTATCTAACGCATCAACAGTCATACGAATATTAGATACATAATCTTTAAAAGGCCAAGGCGTATGATCAGCAAACCCTAAAACTTTAAAACCACCTGCAATAGCATGTTGAATATACGATTCTTCACTCCCAACTGCATGTTTACAACGCTCAGTATGTGTATGAAAATTAACTTTTATCATATATTACCTCCATTAAATATAATCCATTAGATGCTGCTTTATAGCGACTCACATCTTTGTTTTTCAACACCAACATATTTTCTACTTGTTGCAGCGTCAAATTTTTTAATCCAACTTCTAAAATTACTTGGCAAATCATTCTAACCATATAACGCAAAAACCCATTTCCATGTAATGTAATCATAATATCATAGTTATCTTGTATTACAGTTATATCGTAAATCGTACGAATACGCGATTTACGCGGATCAATTTTTGCACTTGTAAAACTCGTAAAATCATGTGTACCTAAAAATAAATTAGCTGCTTCTTGCATTAATATTACATCTGGTTGTTTTTGAATAATCGTTTTAATATCAGAAATAAAAGGATTAGTTGTTTCTAATGTGAATCGATATTGATAAATTTTTGAAATAGCTGAAAATCGTGCATGAAACAAATCACCAACAATTTCAATTTGTTTAATACGAATATCACTTGGCAAAAAGTTATTTAAAGCATATTGCAATTTATCGGTATCGATAACTTTATCACTATCAAAATGCACAACTTGCCCTAAAGCATGTACACCACGATCAGTACGACCGCTCCCAACAATTGCAATATTTGTGTTAAAAATACGACTTAAAAATTGCTCAATCACTTCTTGAATCGATTTACCGTGTTGTTGTTTTTGCCAACCACAATAATTAGCACCATTATAAGCCACAATCATTTTATAACGCATATTGTAACACCAACGCTGTTATGAATATTAATAACACCAACATTAAAAACGCAAAATCATTTTTATTCATTTTTAAAACACGATATTTTGTGCGTGGTTTAGTCGTCGAATAACCTCTTACTTCCATTGCATTCGCTAAATCTGTTGCTTTTTGAAACGCCGACACAAATAAAGGAACAAGCAAAGCAACTATACCACGCATTTTTTCATTCAACTTTCCTTTTTCAAAGTCAATTCCTCTAGCAGTTTGGGCTTTCATGATTTTTTGTGCTTCAGTCGCAAAAACAGGAATAAACCTTAATGAAATTGAAATAATTAACGCAATTTCATTTACAGGAACATGCCATTTTTTTAATGGTTCCATACTTTTTTCTAGTCCTAACGATAAATCTAGTGGTTTAGTTGTTGCAGTTAATAATGTACTTAACGACAACAACATAATTAATCTCATCCACACAAAAACCGTTTGCATTATTGCGTTTTGATGTACACTAATATTGCCAATCACGAATAAAACCGTACCCGTTTTAATTAAAACAACATTAAACACCAACAACATTAAACCCATAAATACTAACGATTTATAAATATTGATAATACTATTTCTAAATATTTTAGCTGTGATTAATGCAATGAACACGATCACGATTAAAAATAAATACACACTTAGTTTTGTGGTTGCTAAAATAGCCACTACCATTATTATCAACGATAATAATTTTGTTCTAGGATCTAAACGATGTAACAACGTATTATAATGTGTATATTTACCTAATACGGTCATTTTTTATTTCCTCCAAAACTTCTTTAATCGTTCTTGCATATTTAGAAATGTGTACACCTTTTTTCAATAGTAATTGCTTAAACTGAATAACTTGTGGTAATACAACTGCTTGATTATCTTCAAAAAAATCCAACACATTATTTTGTGCGATTACTTTTCCTTGATCCATTAAAATCACATCATCAAAATACGTATAAACTAAATCATTATCATGTGTTACAACGATAATTGTTTTATTGTGATGGTTTTTTAAATTTAATAATAATTGCATCATTTCAATGCTACCTTGTGGATCTAATCCTGCTGTTGGTTCATCTAGTATTAAAATTTCAGGATCTAGTGCTAATATTCCCGCAATTGCAACTCTTCTTTTTTCTCCACCCGATAATTGAAAACAAGATCGATGAATATAACTTTCATCTAGTCCTACAAGTTGCATTGCTTGATGTACTTTGATTGCTGTTTCTTCATCAGTGGCACCATAATTTTTAGGACCAAATGCAATATCTTTAAAAACTGTTTCTTCAAATAACTGACTTTCGCTAAACTGAAATACTAACCCAACTTTTTTTCGTAACGGTTTTAATGTATGATGTTTACTTGTTTTCGTCAACACAAAATCATCAATGATTACTTCACCACTCGTTGGTTTTAATAATGCGTTTAAATGTTGCATCAACGTTGTTTTCCCACAGCCAGTTTTACCTATAATTGCTGTCATTTTAAACTTAGTAATCGCAACATTAATATCATCAAGTGCTTTCCATTTTAATTCTGTTTCACTATCATAAACGTATGAAACATGATTTATACTGATCGACATAAAACTTCCACCACCTCTTCAATACGCATTGTATTATTAACGTTAAAATTTTTTAATTTAGCTTCTAGAATAACTTGTAACACAAACGGTAATCGCAATCGTAATTGCTGCAATTTTTCGATATCGGAAAATATTACATCTGGCGTACCTTCCATCACCACAACACCTTTTTCTAAAACTATCACATAATCAGCATTTAGTAATTCTTCCATATCATGTGTAATTGAAATAATTGTGCGGTTATGTTTTAATTCGGTAATTAATTGATTAATTTCTTGTTTTCCTTCTGGATCTAGCATACTTGTCGCTTCATCAAAAATAATAGCTTCACTACTCCCTACAAGTACACTTGCAAGTGCAACACGTTGTTTTTGTCCACCGGATAATTTTTCTGGATCATGTTTTAAATATTGTTGCATGCCAACTTTTGTTGCATATTCTTCAATTATTTTTTGCATTTGATGTTGTGGAACACACGCATTTTCTAAAGTAAAGGCAATATCATCTTCAACAGTTGTTGCAATAAATTGATTATCTGGATTTTGAAATACAATACCAATTTTTTCACGAATAACATCTAAATTACTGTCATTTACTTCAATACCATCCACGAATATTTTACCGCTACGACAATTTTCTAAACCCATTATTAATTTAGCGATTGTGCTTTTTCCACTACCATTATGCCCCACAATACATGTATATTTGTTTTTAGGAATATTAAAAGAAACATTATTGATGACATCTGTTTCATGATATCCAAAACGTACGTTTTCAAACTTAATCAATTGAATTAATACCTCCTTTCTATTTCGTTATTTTTTTTAATTCATCACGATACATCATTGCTGTTTCAAAATCAAGTTTATTTGCGGCTTCACGCATTTTTTGCTCTAATTCAGCAATCGAGTATTGTGATACGTCTGCTTTTTGTTTTTTAGTTGTTTTACTACGCACAATTTCTTGTATTTTTTTATTAACGGACTGCGGAGTAATATTATGTTTTTCATTATACGCAATTTGAATATTGCGACGACGATTTGTTTCTGCGATAGCATTCGTCATTGCAGTTGAATATTTATCAGCATACATAATAACTGTTCCGTTTACATTACGTGCAGCACGCCCAATAATTTGAATCAGTGAACGCTCACTACGTAAAAAACCTTCTTTATCAGCGTCTAAAATAACGATTAAACTCACTTCAGGTATATCCAATCCTTCACGTAATAAGTTAATACCAATTAATATATCATATTTTCCTGTGCGTAAATCATGGATAATTTCACTGCGCTCAATTGTTTTTACTTCGTGATGTAACCATGCTGTTTTATAATCACGTGCATTCAAATATTCACTTAATTCTTCTGCCATTCTTACTGTTAATGCAGTAATAAGAATTCTTTCATTGTTTGCTATTCTGGCATTAATCTCCTCGATTAAATCATCAATCATATTGTCGGTTGGTTTCACAATAACTTGTGGATCTAATAATCCTGTCGGTCGAATAATTTGCTCAACAACTGTTTCATTTTGGGATAATTCTAGTTCACCTGGTGTTGCACTAACGTAAATAACTTGATTAATTTTTTGATCGAATTCTTCGTATGTTAATGGTCGATTATCTAATGCACTTGGCAATCTAAATCCATATTCAACTAATGTGTTTTTTCTAGCACGATCACCATTAAACATTCCTCGTACTTGTGGTAATGAAACATGTGATTCATCAACGACTAATAAATAATCATCTGGCATAAAATCAAATAGCGTAAACGGACTTTCTCCAGGTAATCTACCATCTAAATGTCTTGAGTAATTTTCAATTCCAGGACAAACACCAAATTCTCTTAAAGTATCAACATCATAACGCACACGTTGTTCTAATCGTTGTTTTTCTAATAGTTTTCCTTCTTGTTCTAATTGTGTTAAACGATCAGCTAATTCTTTTTCAATCGCATCACACGCTTTAAGTGTAATTTCTTTACTTGTAGCATAACCATTTGCAGGATAAATCACAAATAATTGATATGTTGCTTGTGTGCGATTAGTTAGTGGATTAATTTCACTAATTTGTTCGATGACATCATCAAAAAAAGTAATTCGCAATATATATTGATTCGTATGCCCTAATGCTACTTCAACACTTTCTCCACGTACTCTGAAATGTCCTGGTGTTAAATCATAATCATTGCGAACGTATTGCATCGCAATTAGTTTTTCTAATAATATATCACGATTAATTACTTCATCTTGCTTAATCGTTAAAAACATATTTTGGTATTGTTCGGGATTGCTTGCACCGTAAATACACGCCACACTAGCAACAATAATCGTATCACGATACATTAAAGCAGAATTCATTGCCGACATTCGTAACATATCTAATTCTTTATTCGTTGTGGCATTTTTATCAATATACGTATCACTGCTTGGAATGTATGCTTCGGGTTGATAAAAATCAAAATTAGATACAAAATATTCGACATGATTATTAGGGAAAAACGATTTAAACTCTAAATATAATTGTGCCGCTAACGTTTTATTATGCACAAACACTAAAGTTGGTTTATTAATTTTTTCTATTACATTTGAAATTGTGAACGTTTTTCCTGTTCCGGTTGCACCTAATAAAATTTGATAACGAACATTATTTTGTACACCAGATACTAATTGTTGGATAGCATTAATTTGATCGCCTTGTGGTTTAAACTCAGAAACGAGTTCAAATTTACTTGCCATTAACTAGCTCCAATGCTTTTAATAACTGTGTATCGTATTTTATCGGATGATTATTATATTGCATTTGTGTTTTTAAATTAATTAAACTAAAAGTATGACTATCTAATATTCCATTTGGATTAATTTGATTATCTTTTTGGAATGCTATAATTGCGTTTTTTGTGCTATTGTCAAAATAACCATCACTTCTTGCAACGTTATAATTTAAAAACTGTAATCTTTTTTGTGTGTAGGCAATTTCATCTGAAACCATATCATATTGATAATTTTGTTTTAATTTATCTAATAACGATTTAGTTACTTCATGCTCTTCTATTTCATAATCAGGTGTCACACCTACTTTATTAATATGGTTACCTTTTGGTGATAACCATTGTGCAACAGTATATTTAATCGCACTACCATCTTTAAATGGCTGCGTTACTTGTACTGTTCCTTTTCCAAATGATTTTTTACCAACTAATTTCACATTTAAGTTGTCTCGTAGTGCTGCTGATAACACTTCTGAAGCTGAAGCACTATTTTCATTAATTAACACAACTATACTATCAAATTCATATTGTTTACTGCTATTTGTGCGGTTTTGAATAATTTTACCATCCACATCTTCTTGTTGTAATACAACAGAATTTTTTGGCATCAACATTCCTGCTATTTCCAATGTTGTTTGAAGATAACCCCCACCATTATTTCTTAAATCAATAATTAATTTTTTAATGTTTTGATTTTGGAAATGTGATAAAGCTGCATTCATTTCTTGCCCACCAATTTCAGTAAAGCTATTTAATATCACGACTCCTGTATTTTGAATAATATTAGATTCTAACGTTAATGAAACTTCATCACGAATAATATCAACGTTGTATTCTTTGCCTGCTCTTGTATACGTTACATTTACTTTCGTTCCACGCTCTCCTCTTACTTTTTGTGCAATTTCAGAAGTAGATTTTCCAACGATTGATTCACCATTTACTTTTATCATGACATCATTTTTAATTAATCCCGCTTTTTCTGCTGGCGAATTAGGGAAAACTTTACTGATTAAAAATTGACCACTAACTTGACGATATGAAACACCTATACCATAAAAAGAGCCTTGTAATTGTTGCTGCATCGCTTGAAAACGATCTTTCGTTAAATATTCAGTATGTTGGTCTTCTTCAAAATTAGTAACACCTTCTAATATTTTATCTTCAATTGCTGTTTCAATATTTGAAATATCTTTAGAAAAATACCATTTATTTTCCATAATATTTTTAATATAATTAATTTTTTCATTGCTTGTAGATGTTGTTTGTGGTAGTTTTCCTATGAAATACCCCCCACCAAAAAATAAAATACTACAAACTATCGCAACAATCGCGATTACTAATTTATTGCTTTTTTTACTTTTTTCATCTTCCCAGCGATGTTTTTCTACTGTAAAAGAAATCACATTTTTATCTTCCATATTTTCCTCCTTTAAAAAAAACATTGATTATATTACTTCGTAACCAATGTCTGCTAAAGTTGCCACGACTTGTGCGCGTATATCCGCATTTCCTTCAAAACTAATCGTTTTTGTGTCTAATTTAATATCATATTTTTCTAATGCTGTGCTTAATTGTGCATTAATTTTTTCAACACAACTTTCACAATTCATATTTTTAATCGTTATAATCATTTTTTGCATAATACACCTCATATAAATTATATCATATTTTATAATTCGTTTCATTTTTTTAGCTAATCCCATAAAATAAAAACATTATACCTATTAACTAGATATAATGTTTACTTTTTACAACTCTAAAATCTTTTTAGCGATTGCATGCGCATCAATACCGTATTTCGCAA
>CAMCRE010000014.1 GCA_945877255.1 uncultured Erysipelotrichaceae bacterium | reverse complement strand
CCAGACTATATTACCACACCGCACTATTGCGTGTCAAGAATTTTTATCTTTTTTTATGCAACATGCTGTACAATTGTAAATTAAACTACTAAAGCCTATTCCCAAACAATAAAAGTGATACGGTCTCAATGTTGCTAAAAATGTTTTTCTTTAATATCTTAATTTGTGTTACGCAATATAATTTTTACTATATACCTAGTTCTTTATGAAAATTGGATAATGTTGAATACTGATATAACCTATTATATCTCAGGTTGCTGACAAAGTTATCAACAACCTGAGCGAGTTTAACTCGCTCTTCTTCATCACTCGGTTATATTTATATTTATCGACGAGTCTTGACCGTCACTCGTCATCATTAGTTGGTAGATGTCTACCACTATAAGTGTTATACATCTTTTATCTATACTTTGCAAACGCAACGTTAAAAGTGATTTAAGATCGATTTGGTATATTAATCGTTAATTCCTTAACCACAGTTTGTCTAATATGTATTTTTTTACCAGCTAAGTTTTTTGAATTGATTTTAAATTCTGGAATAATAATTTTTCCATTTTTCCCACCTACTAAAATATTGCCTCGTTTTTCAACTGTTGTTGTTCGATAATCAATAAATAATGTTTGTGGGTGCATCGTCGCTTTACCATTTACATCTTTTAATACGTTGCCATTTTCATCAACTAATTCAGTTAAAATATTGTAAAATACTTTATTACCAAAACTTTCATAAGTTATTTCATCTAAAATCGTTGTTTCATTAATTGTTCCTAGTTTTGTTCCTGTTTCAACTGTAATGGCGTTCGTTTTCATTTCTGGTATTGGTTCGTTTTCTAATGTATACGTTAATGTTGTGTTGTGTTCTGTTTCTTTTAAAACATCAAATGCCACTTCACTACCTAAATCTAGATAGCCTTTAGGTGCTTTTGTTTCGATGAATTTGTATTTTGCGTTGACTTCTAAATTAGGTACATGAATTTCTCCATTTTCATCTGTTACATAATTTCCGATTTCAACTGTTTTATCATCTTTAATTGCGACTAACTTAAATTCTGCTCCAGCTAATTTTTTATCTGGTTGATTTGCATCAACTTTTATTAATTTTACTGATACACGTTTTAGTGTATTTGTAATCGTTTGTGGTGCGATTTTTTTAATATTCGTTGTCGCATTTTCATCGTATGTAATCGTATAGTCTAATACTTCTGGACTTAATACATAAATTGTATTTGTGCTAAGTTCTTTGACATAGTATTCTCCTTCCACATCTACTTTAAATACGGCTTTACCATTTTCAATATTACTTGTGGCAACTAATGTATCTTTTTCTAGTGTAAAGTTATTTTTTGTAATAGGTTGTTTTGTGTATAAACCAAATACAACATCTTTTAATGGATTATCACTATTTTGATATTGTGGTGCTTCCATTATTTTATTAATTTCTAATTCAATAATTTGTCTTTCATTTTTAATTGTTGCGGTTTGAATATCAAAACGTACTGTTTGCTCTTGTGGTGTACAGATTACTTCAATTGGTTGACTATTTAAAACATAACCTGTTGCAGTTTCGACTTCAACTAAGTCATATGTACCTAAGTCTACTGGTTCAAACACTAATTTTTCATTTGTGGTTGTTTTGCGTTGTAATACTGTACCGTCTTTTTTTCTTAATTCAAACGTTACACCAGCTAAGTGTTGTTCACTAAATGTGAATGATTTTGTGGTAAATGTTTGTTCTGTGTTATTAATCGTATAGGTGTTTGTAGTTTCGCTAATACCGTTTACTTGTTGTGCTAATTTATTTAACTCTACCACTAATTTTTGTTTTTCATTCTCAAATTCTACCGTTACTACTGTTTCATCGCCTGATATTGTAACTGGTAATGCTGTAGTATTTAACACATAGCCACTATTTTGTGATGTATTAATTTCAACGATTTTATAGTTGCCGTACACAACATTTTCAGGTAATTGTACTGTTCCATTGTCATCTGTGATAAACGTATCAACTACTTTTTCTGTTGGATATGGTATTGTTTGCGAGATGAAATTTCCTTTATCATCTTGCAACTTAAATTCAAAGCCTGCTAATGCGACTGGTTGTTTTGTCTCGGCATCTATTTTAACGATTTTTAATTTACTTTGCTTAATAAAGTTTTCAAGTGCATAGTGATACACTTTACCATGTTCTTGAATGTTTACTGTAAAATCTTTAACTAATTGGTAGCCTTCATTTTCTACTGATGCTTTTTCTTTTACTGTATAACTTCCATAATCTAATAATGGTGTTTCGGCATATCCATTTTCATTTGTGATAATTGTGGCGACAACTTGATTTGTTTTCTGTGATACAATATCAAACGCAATATTTGCACCGGCTACTTTTAACCCATCTTGTTGTTTACCATTAATGTTTTTGTCCATTTGCTTGGTGATAGCGATTTTTCCTTGCTTGATTGCATTTGAAATACGTGGGGCGTTATAGACTGTAACACCACTGTTTACTACGCCATCTTCTCTAACTTGAGCTACAAAAATCGTGTTATCTAATAAATAACCTTCTGGTGCTTTAATTTCTTGATATGTGTAAGTTCCAATTAACCCTACAGGGTTTCCTTCACTATCTTTAAACAATTCATCTCCACGTATTTTATCTTCATCACCAAAATGAATTTCACCATTACTATTCGTTCTAAACACCCATGTTCTGAGTGGTGTTTGGTTCGCTAGTTCTTCTGCTGTATTAAATAACCCTGCATAGTATTTCACTTCAAACTCTGCACCTGGTAATTTCGTCCCTTTTCCGTCATTTTTTTCTAAAAATATATCAAAAGGGTCGGTTTTTGGTTCGTCCGTTACATTTAATGTTTTATTAGCGTCTAAGTATACAGAATGAATTGTATCATCTAGTTTAAACCCTTTAGGTGCTACTAACTCTTTGACATAATACGTTTTACCCATTGGCAATGATAATGTGTTCGTATTTCCTTGTGCGTCTGTTGTCAGTGTTCCTAAACGATTTCTATCATTATCTGCATCTTGCTTTGTACCATAAACACCATATTGTGCATTTTGCAATGAATAACCTGCTGCACTTAAATCTGATAATGATTTATTCGCTGATTGCTTTTTCAGTTTTAAATCTGCATTATATTGACTTCTCCATAAAAACATATCTTGTTCCTGATTTCCATGCTTCCATACGTACGCTTTAAAACTTGCTGGTGCGTTTGGTAAACTTAAAATGTGGCGATATAAGTTTTCTCTGTCAGTACCTCTCATCGGTTTATTATCTCCTGCAGCGAAACTTCTTCCTGGCTTTTTACCTGAAACACCATTCCAATACCAACTCAACATGTGGTGTGTTCCTAAATATGACGCAACATTTGGAACAGATGACATATCTGCTCTATTTTGTGGATTTTCTTTCGCTCTTGCCCACGCAGTTTCCATACGGTCTTTTACCTGAGAAAATCCTGGTCCATTCCAACCGTAATATAGAAATTTCTTCACATTTTCATCTGTTACAAGTTGTAAGTCTGAAAAGTTAATCGTCGTACTATCACCCTTCTTTTTTATTCCGGCCGGTTCTGGTACACCATCGTTACCACAAGTTAAATTCCAGCCATTTGATGCTGAATAATAAGATTGTCTGATTATATCTATACTCAAATCAGCAGCATTCGTTAATGTAATCGTCCCGTTATTAGTCCAATTCGCTTGTACTGATTGTGGCTTAGTTACTAAAAATGACGAGAGTAACAATACACTCGCCACCACTAATTTCTTTAATTTTTTAAACATGTTTTAATTCCTTTCTTTTTATTGCAATAAAAAAGACAACCTTTTCGTTGTCTTATAAAAATATACCCAAATCATTTTTATACGTGCCTAACGGCACTTATAATTTATTTCTCCAATTTTTCATCATTCCTCCTAAAATAAAAAGAGTAAGTTGCCTTACTCTAGTGTTTCCATTCATAGCGTGCTTCTTGCACGATTTCTTTTTCTACTGTTTTATAATAATCTACTTCATTAGTGTATTTTCTTTCATTTTCGTATGTTCCCCAGTTGTTGCTAATCCCCGCTCTAGTAAATGATAGTGATTTTTGATAAGCCTCTGTTGAAGAATAAAATAAGTGTAGTTTTTGTGTAACTTTTTCTTTCACGAACCATCTTTTTACAACAACATATTTATAAATTGGTCTTGATTTGTCATCTACCTCTTGCTTTGTAACTTTACGTGGACTTACTTCAATATAACGCTCTATGATATGGTCTTTTGGTTGTGCTGTAATTTTTTCGCTTGTTTTTGTGCCATTAGTATATGTAATAACTTTTGTTCCATTTACACCTTGTTGGAATACTCTTGACTTCGCTTTTGTAGAAGCATATTTATCCACTGTTTTATATGGTATCACTTCTGTTTTAGTTGTAATTGTTGCACCATTTTTTACTTCTGTTTTTGTTAATGGTGTTTGTGCGACTGTTGTCTGTTTGCTTTCTTTTGTTGCTGGTGTAGCTTCTGTTGTTGTTTGTTGTTCTGTTTGTTTTTCTTCTTTAACTTCTTCTTTAACTTCTTCTTTCTTTTCTTCTTGTGTTGTTGCTGTTTCTTCTTTTACAGTTGTTTTTACTTCTTCTGTTGTTACTGCTACTGTTTCTTTTTTTGTCTCTGCTTTATTTATATAATATATTGTTCCTACTGCAACTATTGTGAATAAAGCTAATATACTTATTATTAATTTCTTTTTCATTTTTCTCTCCCTACCTCACATTAATTATACAATTCTTCTACTATTTTGTACAATAATATATTTGAAAAAACACTAAAATTATTACTAATTCCCTAACACAATTTCATTTCAACACACTTAATAAAAAAACACGCCTTCCTAGGCACATTTAACCTAGTTAAGACATGTTTTTTAATATGATTACTTAGTAGCAGCTACACTTACATTTACTTTAACTTTAGTTAATCCTAAAGCAGTAATGTCAGCTTGTGTATTGTTTGTGAATGCATTGCTAACTTTAATTTCTTCTTTTTGAACTTTAGCATAAATTGCATCATAAGCTTCTTTGTTGAATTTAGTGAATTTACTTGTTGCTAATGGTAAACCTACATAGTTTTCTTTAGCAGTTAATACTAACGATTTTCCACCTTCAAATTTGTTGCTGTAGATTTTCGCAATTTCATCATTTACTGATTTTTTAAGTTCTTTCATTGCAGAAGTAATAACTGTTTTTGATTCACTTGATTGATCAACGTCTACTCCGATAACGAATTTGTTTGCAGAGTCAGCAGCAGCCATAACTGAGTTACCAGCTCCTCCAGCAGCCGCAAAAATTACTTCAACACCATTTTGGTACCATGCACTTGCTTTTGTTTGGATATCTGGACTAGCAGCAAATGAGTTTAAGTAAGTGTAATCAACAGTTACGTCAACGTTGTTTTCTTTAGCAGCAACTTCAGCACCTTGTAAGTATCCGTATCCGAATTTAATTACTGCTGGTACCGCCATACCACCCATGTATCCTAATTTTGTTTTTCCATCTTTAACTGCAGCATATCCTGCTAAGAATCCTGATTGCTCTTCAGCATATAAAATTGCAACTGTGTTAGAAGCGATTTTTTCTTCCATAATCACTTCACCTTTTTCATTTTTCTTACCTGAGTCAACTTTTGGTGTTGAGTCAATTAGAATAAATTTAACTTCTGGATATAAAGCTTGTGCTTTTCCGATTGCTGATTCAAATAAAAATCCTGGTGTTACAACTACTTTTGCACCTGCTTCAACAGCTAATTTAATAGAATCTAAATATGCTTGCTCATTTTTAGCAGCTGGTTGGTAGTATTTGTGCGTTTTTTTGTTTGCAGTCGCATATTGCACAACACCTTCCCAACTTCCTTGGTTAAATGATTTGTCGTCAATTGTTCCAACGTCAGTAATTAAAGCTAATTCAAATTTACTAGCATCAGATGTCGAGTTAGTAGCTGGTTTTTTACATGCAACTAAACCTGTTGCTAATACACCAACCATTAATAAAGATAAAAACTTTTTCATGTGTACCTCCTATTATCTTCAATTTAATTTTAACTTATATGTATTTTTTTTGCAACTAATATTAATGTAATCACACTATAATATTAATAAAAATTTATTTTGAAAAATTTTAATATAACAACTTATTTTGAATACGCTTTATTTAATTGCTTCGCCGTATAAAGACCATGTTTTAGCCGCTGTAATTTTCACTTCCACAATTTCCCCTACAGAAATATTATCTCCCACAAAATTGACGAGTTTTCCGTTTTCAGCATACCCCGCAAATACTTGTTTATTTTTCTTACTTGGACCATCAACTAAAACATGCAACACTTTCCCAATACACTGTTTATTTTTTTCTAATGCAATTTCATTACATAACTGTGATAATATTTGGAATCGGCTATTTTTTTCTTCTAACGTGACATTATCAACTAATTTAGCTGCCGGTGTGTTTTCTCTTGGAGAATAAATAAACGTAAAACAATTATCATATTCACAATACTTAATCACTTTTAATGTGTCTTCAAATTGTTGTTGTGTTTCGTTTGGAAAACCGACAATAATATCTGTTGAAAATGCAATATTTTTGACATGTTGTTTTAATTTATCAAATATTTTTAAATACGATTCTACCGTATATCTTCTTCCCATTTTTTTCAATATATCATCATTTCCAGATTGTAACGGTAAATGAATAAACGGCATAATATTTTCATGATGTGCAATGACCTCAACCATTTTATCTGTAAAATCCCATGGATGTGATGTCATAAATCTAATTCTTGGAATACCTACTTTAGCTACTTCTTCTAATAAAAAAGCAAAATCATATCCTAAACCTAAATCTTTTCCATATGCGTTCACATTTTGCCCTAATAACATCACTTCTTTAAATCCTTCATCTTTTAACTGCTGAATCTCTTGTAACACATCTTCGATTAAACGACTTCTTTCTTTTCCTCTTGTATAGGGTACAATGCAATACGTACAAAACTTATCACAGCCATACATAATATTAACGAACGCTTTATGTTCCCCAAATCTTTTTACTGGTAAATTTTCAATAATTTCTCCTTCTTTTGAAAAAACTTCGATCGTTTTTTCTTTTGACAACATCGTATGATAAAGCAACTGGGGTAAACGATGAATATTATGTGTCCCAAACACTAAATCAACATGATCGTATTGCTTTAAGATTGTATTAATAACTGATTCTTCTTGTGCCATACAACCACACATACCTAATATTAAATCTGGGTTAGTTGTTTTTAGTCTTTTTAAGCTTCCTAGTTCACCTAAAACTTTATTTTCTGCATTCGCTCTTACAGCACAAGTATTTAGCAACACAAAGTCCGCTTCTTCAATAATCGTTGTACGCACAAACCCCATCATTTCTAATATTCCCGCAATTGTTTCGCCATCTCTTTCATTCGACTGACAACCATACGTTCGTAAATAATATTTTCTTTCATTTCCGATATTTTTAATATCATCAGGAATTTTAAATTCAGAACGATCAATATTAATGCGTTGTTTTGATCTTCTTCTCGCTTCTAAAAAATTTGGTAAATGTGTTTTCATATTTTCACCTCTAATACAATTATAGTACTACTTGCAATTTTCGTCAATACCTATCAAAAAAAGATATGATTTTGTAATTTACGTTCCACCGTTGATTTATTCTAACATCAGTTAAGTACTCACTAAAGTAATTAAAATTTTATAATTAAATATAAAAAAAACATACCCTATAGCTAACACAAAATGAATTGTGTATATCATAGGATATGTTTTTAGTTTATTTAATACTTAGAATGAGTTTTATAATATCATATAAGCTGTATACCAAAATGGCTACTAAACAACCATTTATAAATGATTCAAATATACCAAGCAACTCATATTTCCTTTTTATTGCAGCAAAAATGTTTATTAAACAGAATATAGGAACAACAATAAAAACAGATATACGAAAAAATAGAAAAAATAGAAAAGATATACTAAAGATAAACAATCTTTTATTTTTTTTAATAAACTCGAACATCAAGATACCATCTATTAATATCTACAAACATTTTTTCGTTTCTAAAATTAAATGAGTATGCTTTGTTATTTACTCGGGTTATTACCAAATCACATGTTATTACATCTAGTCCAAACTTAGTTGCAAGGACAGCACCACCTACATAAGATACTACTGCAGCAGCGATAGCATGAGGAACCCCTGATTCCATTAATGCATTTCCTAATTTAAAACCAGCTCCTGCCGAACCAGATGTAAGTACAGTCTTCATTGTTTTGATAATGCTAAATGCATTTACAATGTTTTCTGCATCTCTTTCATTTTCTGCAATAAATCTATCTCCAAACCAATGTACTTCTTTTTTAACCTTATAGAAATTTAGAACAATATCTTCAATAGGACCTATCGCATGTCTATTTCTTAATTCTGAAAGTCTAATATTTTGATTATGTAAATGTTTTCTCAAACTCTCAACATTTTCAACACCTATTTTATTTACTAACTCTTTTTCATTTTCAATGCGGAAGCCTTGCCATACTTTTTTAATATGTGGGTCAACTATTTCCATAATTTGCTCTTTAGGTAGTTGTTTTTGTTTAGCAGAGACTTTTTGAATGTTGTTATATGATAAAAGTAAAGTTAAAACTAACGCACTTAAAAACGACTTTTTAAAAAACTTTTTCATAAAATTAATTTCCTTTCTATTTGCAAATTTTGATTATTATTTTTTGTTGTATTATTTTCTAAGAAAAGAAATCTCCATTTTTAAATCTGGCTACATGTAACATCTAAATTTATCCCCTTTCATCAACTGCTCTGTTACTACACTACTATGTTAGCACACAAATTTTAAAATATCAATACCTTTTTTTATTGGAGATAGTGTAATTGTAATTCACATGTGATAATATCGTAATGAAATCACACGCAAAAAAGTCGGAAAAGATGTATACGCTAAACAAGGAGGTATACAAGAATGAGAAAGGTCATTTTAAACATAAAAAATCTAAGACAATACAATATTATTAAATAAAAATAAAAAAGCTTCACGAGCAGCAATAGAATTAGGCATATCACTCGATCATACTTATCGTTTAATCAAAAAATACAAATTAGAAGGAAAAGCAGGATTTATACATAAAAATACTGGTAGAAAACCCGCAAATAAACTTTCACCAGAATTAGAAAACAAAATTATCCAATTAGTTAAAGAAAAATATTATGATTTTAATTTTATCATTTATTAGAATATTTATCCACACATCATAACATTAAAATTTCTTACACAAAATTAACTACTTTACTCAACAAACATACTATTTATTCCAAACGTATTCATAAAAAAACTGTCAAACGACTCGCTTTAATGAAAAAGTTAGATAAAATCAAAAAAGAAAATAAAGATATAGAGAAAGAAACAGTTTCTAATATTGATACTATCCCGCATCCTAGAAAACCTAGAAAAAAATATTTTGGAGAACAAATTAAAATGGATGCTTCAAAAGACATTTATTTTGGAAACAAAAAAGTTACTTTACATCTTGCAATTGATAATGCTACAAAGCGTGTTGTTGGTGCTTTTTTTGATAAAGAAGAAACATTATATATTTAAAAAGCAGTAGATAAAACTGAAGCAAAATCAAAAGCTTTTGATTATGAGAAAAACAAGCGAAAAACATATAAGAAAATATATAAACCTGCTGTATCTCATCCATGGAAAGCCCGAAGTTATATTCAATATGTAGAAAAGCAAAAACACCTACATACTAACACTAAAAACGAGATAGCACAGTTACTTTTTGAGCTAGAAATGGGTGAATAATTTCTAACTCATCATTGATTATTTTTTACGACATTTTGCATTGTGATTGACATCAAAACGCATAATATTACTAGCATTCTATAACAAAAAACATGCCTGAATAGACATGTTTTTAATAATTATTTAATGTTGTAGAATGCAGATAATCCTGGGAATACTGCTGATTCTTGCAATTGATCTTCAATTCTTAATAATTGGTTGTATTTAGCTAAACGATCTGTTCTTGACATTGAACCTGTTTTAATTTGACCTGCGTTAAATGCAACTGCAATATCTGCAATTGTTGCATCTTCAGTTTCTCCAGAACGGTGAGATACAACAGCTGTATATCCAGCAGCTTTTGCTTTTTCCATTGCATCAAATGTTTCTGTTAAAGTACCAATTTGGTTTACTTTAATTAAAATTGAGTTTGCAATACCTTTATCAATTCCTTCTTGTAAAATTCTTGGGTTAGTAACAAATAAGTCATCCCCAACGATTTGAACTTTGTCTCCTAAACGCTCTGTTAATTGTTTCCAGCCATCCCAGTCTCTTTCACCTAATCCATCTTCGATAGAAATAATTGGATATTTAGCACATAATTCTTCATACCAAGCAATCATTTCTTCAGTCGTTTTTGTTCCTTGTCCAGATTTTTTCAATTCGTAAACTTTAGTTTCTTTGTTGTAGAATTCACTAGCAGCAACGTCCATCGCTAATTTGAAATCAACACCTGGTTTGTATCCTGCTTTTTCAATCGCTTCAACGATTACTTGTAATGGTTCTTCATTGCTTGATAAGTTAGGCGCAAATCCACCTTCATCACCAACAGCTGTTACGTGTCCTTTTGCTTTTAAAACTGATTTTAAAGCATGGAATACTTCAGCACCCCAACGTAATGCTTCTTTTAAGCTTGGTGCACCAACTGGCATAATCATAAATTCTTGGAAATCTACTGAACTATCCGCGTGTGAACCTCCATTAATAACGTTCATCATTGGAACTGGTAATTTTTTAGCATTAAATCCACCTAAGTAACGGTATAACGGAATATTTAATAAGTTAGCTGCTGCATGTGCTGCTGCTAATGAAATACCTAAAATAGCGTTTGCTCCTAAGTTAGATTTAGCATCTGTTCCATCTAAAGCAATCATAAACTCATCTAATTTTACTTGATCTAACACATCTAACTCTGCTTCTAAGATTGCTGGTCCTAAAATTTCGTTTACATTTTTAACAGCAGTTAAAACTCCTTTTCCTAAAAAACGAGATTTATCTCCGTCACGTAACTCTAATGCTTCTCTTTCTCCAGTTGAAGCTCCACTTGGTACGATTGCTCTTCCAAAAGCACCAGAAATTGTTGTGATTTCTACTTCAATAGTTGGATTACCACGAGAATCAATTACTTCACGTGCATAAACTTTACTAATAATTGACATTTTTTGTCCTCCTTCAATACAACCATATTATACCAAATTGCAATTTAAAAATAAAGTAGAATGTTAAAATTCGGACAAAGTATTATTTAATAAAAAGAAACATCACTTGATGTTCCCTAATTTAATATCATGTAATAACTGCATCACTTTTTCTTCAATTTCAAAAACTAAATTTTCAGATAGCTGTTCACTAACATTCCAGTATTCAATATATTCGTTTGTGTCAATAAATGGTATATTAATCGCAACAACAATATCATAGTTGAAATCAATCTCAGAAAAAGATTTCGGATACTGTGTTTCTTGAATATTAATGTTATAAATATCCGAAAGTAATGCAATTACATTATCTTGCATCACGCCTTTATGTAACCCACAACTATTTGCTACTATTACTCTAGAACCTAAAAACTTACAAATGCACTCAGCAATTTGTGAGTGCATTTGATTGTCTTTACATACGAATAATACTGAAACCATTATTTAGCGCTTAAAGCAGCCATTGTAATGTAGTTGTATGGTTGGTTGAAGTGTGGTAAGAAGAAAATATCTAATAACGCTAAGCGATCGATTGTTACTTTTTCTTGAATCGCTAACGAGAACATATGAATTCCCATTGACATATCTTCTTTACTTGCCATTTGACATCCTAACACAACACGTGTTTTTTTATCATAAACAATTTTAATAATAACATCGTGATTTTCATGCTCAATAAACGCTGGTTTTTGTGTATCTTTGTATTCTGTAACTGCAGCATCAAAGCCAGCACGTAACGCTTTTTCTAAAGTCAATCCAGTTGAAACCATTTTTAAATCATAAATACAAATTCCATTTGAACCTTGTACTCCAATAGTTTCTAATGCTGTTCCACAAGCATTGTGTGCTGCCACAATTCCAGAACGCACTGCATTTGTAGCTAAAGCAATATAGTTCACTTCATTTTCACCTAATGCGTTGTCAAATACTGTCGCACAATCTCCGATTGCATAAACATCTTTAACACTAGTTTCTTGGTGACGATCTACAATATATGCACCATTTCTAAATAAGTTTAAGTGATCTTTTCCTAAATCATTATTTGGTCTAAATCCAACAGCTAAAATAACCATATCAACATCAAATGTTTCTTTATCAGTTACTAATTTTTCAACTTTACCATTACCTTGAATTTCTGTAACTGTTTGCCCAAACGCTAATTTAATATTGTGGTCAGCTAAATTTTTACTCATTAATTCAGTTAAATCAGTGTCATAGTATCCTGATAAACATGTTTTAGCAACATCAACTAATACTACTTCTTTTCCTAATCTTTCAAACGCTTCTGCTAACTCTACTCCAATATATCCTGCTCCTACAACTGCAACTTTATTGATGCCTGGTGTTTGTAATTTTTTAATAACATCTTCAGCATTTTGGAATAATTTAACGAATTGAACGTTTTCTAATTCTACACCTTTAATTGGTGGAACAATTGGTTTTGATCCCGTAGCTAAAATAACTTTATCGTAGCTTTCAACATGTTTTGTACCATCTTTTAATGTTACATGTACTTCTTTTTTCTCATAGTCAATTGCATCAACATTTGATTCTAAATGTACTTTTGCTCCTGCTGCTTCTAATTTTTCTTTACTTGAATAGAAAAGTCCTTCTGAACCTGAAATTTGTTTTCCTATCCATAATGCCATTCCACATCCTAAAAATGATATGTTTGAGTTTTTATCAAATACAACTACCTCATTTTTATCCCCATAGTTTGATAAAATAGTATTCACACATGCTGTTCCTGCATGGTTTGACCCTACAACTACAATTTTTGCCATATGTACCTCCTGCGTAATTGTTACTTATATTATAGCAAAAACCATATATATCTGCAACATGAATGACTGCAAAATTTAACGCTTTCAAAAAAGAACAGGTCTCCCTGTTCAATTTTAATTCTTAATTTTCGTTTTCAGATTTGAATGATGTCATATCGAATTTATCGTAAATTTTAATTGAAATCCATAATAACAATATTAAATAACAAACTAATGTAATAAATCCAACTAACATCGCTATCATTACATTTTTACTAATAAAGAAAACTAATACCGCTATTCCACCTACTAATAATATTCTAAGTGCAGATTCCAACATCGAACAAATAAGCGTTAATACTTGCCCTAATTTCACACTAATAAATCCTACAATATTGTGTACTTTTAAACATTCTGACAATGTAAACACAAAATATGCTGTTAATATAAAACAAATTTCAAGCATCGTAAATGACATTTTGCGATGCAACACACTTCCAACCACAAATCCTAAACCAAGTAATCCCGTCTCAATAATTGCTTGTTTAACATTGACAACATGTAAATAAATAACTTTATGTAATGTTTTGATTGGTAATAAGCGTAAATAGAAATTCGTATATATTTCAGTTTCACCTGTTGTAAAACTACCTAAATATAACTTAATTCCCATTGGAATCACCATCATAACATAAACAGGGATACTACCAAAATTTCCAATTATCGCTACTGCTACTAATCCAATAAACATAAATACGTTTTTTAATGTTATAAACCAAAATTTACCAGCAGTAATAACCACAAAATCTTTAATGACTTTATCACCGATATTACTAAACGATTTATTAGATTGTTTGAACAACTTAACATCTCTATTATTGCCACCAGTTTGCATGGATTGGAAACGTTTTTCTGTTTTTGCGACTTGTGCTAATTCGTATTCATAATAATCAAATTTCATATTCAATGCAACATAATACATCACAACTAACGCCCCAACAATTGCACCAAAATAAATTAGTGCCAATGTTATATTACCAAACGCCACATGATACAGTACTGCTAAATTCCAACCATATATTGGTACTAAGTGTAATCCGATAAAACCTGCAATACCTGTAGCTTGTCTACTCCCAATAAATACAAGTGAAATAAATAACGTTATGAAAAATGCAGTGCATAATTTCACTAATAATGGTTGTCTGATTTTATACTTTAAAACAATATAACTAGTAAAACTTACAGTGAATGATGTCACAAAAAACAACACTGCACCAACCGGCAACAAAATATTAGATTGCACTAATTGATTAATTCCACTAGCTTGTGATCCCATCATAAATAATGATAAACCAATATAGAAAAGAATATTTTTAAATAACACGAACATAAATGATTCAAACGGCTTAAATGGTCCTTTCATCAATAAGTTCGCATCGCACGCTCTAAAACCAACACCTGATTTCGTAAAAAAAGTTAATGGACTGAGTAATAAAATAAACGAAGATGCAACATACGCATATACTACCCCCAGTGATTTCATCGCATCAATTGACAAATACGCTGTATCTATACGTGGTCTTGGTTTAGTTGCTAATCCAATCACAAAGAACACGATTCCAGCTAACACAAACCCTAATCCTGGAAGTACCTTCATTGCTTTTTTTGGTGTTTTCAAAGCATTTTCTAACGAAAATTTCAAGTACTTAAAATACATTCTCATGGTTTAATACCCCTTTTTTTCAAAGTAAATTTCTTCTAGCGTTTGCGATGTATTTTCTAAGTCACTTCTTGTTGATTGGAACACTAAATTCCCTTTATTCATAATTAATACTTGATCCCAAATTGAAGTCACACTATCAATAATATGTGTACTTAATAAAATTGTACATTGCACTTTTAATTGCTCCAATAAATTTTTTAAATCACGAATTGCTTCTGGATCTAAACCAACCATTGGTTCATCTAAAATTAATACACGTGGTCTTAAAACTAATGCACAAATTACACTCACTTTTTGCTTCATCCCTTTTGATAATGCTCCACATAATTCATCTTTTTTATCCGCAATTCTAAATAAGGATAAATATTTATTTGCATCTTCTTCAAAATCTTTTACACCATATCCAAATGCCACGAATTGAATTTGTTGCCAGACAGTTAACTCACCGTATAATTCTGGAACTTCCGGAACAAAACCAATCATGCGTTTCGCTTCTAATTCTCTAATATCTTTGTCATCAATTGTAATATGCCCTTCATAATTTAAAAAACCAGTAATCGCCTTAATAATTGTTGACTTTCCGGCACCATTTTCACCCAGCAAAATTGTAATTTGATTGTCTAACAATGTAAACGATACATCATTGTTGGCAACCAATTTGTTGTACGTTTTAGTAACGTTTTGAACTCTTAACATATTATCCCCCCTACATTAATTCTACATATTTTTTTGCGTTTGTCAAGTCAAAAAAAAAAAAAAAAAACGCTGTTTTTTCAATGAAATTGCTTGCATTTAGTAAAATATCCTCCTTACTGATTGTTCAGTAAAGAGGATATTTAATGTTTAATTATTGTCAATTTTAATTTGACAGGCGTAATATTGTTGTAATGCTGTAATCAA
The DNA here is from genome assembly GCA_945877255.1 of uncultured Erysipelotrichaceae bacterium. Taxonomy (GTDB): domain Bacteria; phylum Bacillota_I; class Bacilli_A; order Erysipelotrichales; family Erysipelotrichaceae; genus CAMCRE01. Next base: position 12,191 of record CAMCRE010000014.1, on the reverse strand, counting down.
TTTAACATCGATGCTATCCGAATCAATCTCTAAAACAGCGTTGCCACTAATAATATTAAACGCACTTCCTGATTCAATTTGTTTTACCTTAATACCTTTACGATTTAACTTATTAATTAACACCGCCGCAATAATTGTTGCATCACTTGTTTGATGCGGTGCAGCACCATGGCCTCCTTTTCCAATTATCGTCAATTTCATTATCTATCACCATCCCATACAATACTCGCTAAGAAAGATTGATCAAACGCTAATGATATAAATATTTCTACATTCACCAACAAAGCGTCTTCTACCATATCAAAATATGCATTATGATGCGGATGAGAAGCGTATGTTTCATTACCACATCCCGTATTAATATAACAACCTGGCACAACATTTAAATATCGAGCATAATCTTCACCACCCATTTTTGGTTCTAGTTCAATAACATGATACCCTAGTTTCTCACTTCTTGTTCGCAAAGCCGCACTAGCACTTTGATGATTAATTAATGGTGGATAGCCTTTTACATAATTAAATGTAATTTGAATCTCACTTTCCTCCACTAAACTATTCACAAGTAATTGTAATTTATCAATTGCGAGTTGTTGCATTTGCGTATTAAACGTTCTAACTGTTCCATTTAAATTCACTTTTGCATTATCACCGGTAAATTTTCCAAATGTGACAACGATTTTTTCTGTTGGAGAAGCATTTCTAGAAACAATTGTTTGTGCTTGCAAAATTAAATCAGATGCGGTCGCTATCGCATCGTCGCCACTAACTTCAATAAAAAACATATCTGCTGCAGCATACATTTCGTTTTTAGAAACAGCAATCGTATTAACAGGTAAATTACTTGCCAAATGCGAACCAAAAATATAATCCACGCCATTTAAACACCCATCATTAATCATATCAATCGCACCACCTGGCGCAACTTCTTCAGCATGTTGAAAAATAGCCACAAATGTTCCTTCGACTAAGTCGATATTTTCTTGTAATATTTCACACGTCGTTAATAAACTAGCCGTATGGCCATCATGTCCACAAGCATGCATGACATTCTCTATGGTAGATTTGTATGCGACATCTTTCAAATCTTGAATTGGTAGTGCATCAAAATCGGCACGAACAGCTATTGTTTTACCTGGTTTACCACCTTTAATTGTTGCAACAACACCACGACCACCAACATTTTTTTTAACATCACTAATACCTATTTTCTTTAAATAATCATAAATGTATTGCGCTGTTTTTTCTTCTTGAAAAGATAATTCTGGATATTGATGTAAATATCTTCTAATCGCTATGCATTGCTCTTTTTTTGATTGTGCTAATATTTTATAATTCATCATCTCACTCCTTTGAAATATTATAGCACATTTTTAATTTCTAATCATTTTCAGACCTAATTTTGCATCACACTCAACATGATAGCGCATATTTAAAAACTGCAATAACTGCTTATTTTTATCATATTTAATCTTAGTATCCATAAACATCATATCGAAAGAATGATCGCAATGTTGCTTTAAAAATTGATATGCTTTCAACGTTATCATATGTTTTTTTTCATATTTTTTTAACATGAGTACGTTTTTAAACTTTATTTGCCCAATTTGAATCATCAACAATAAAACAACTAGTAATAAACAAGTGAAGCTACTAACGAATCCCTTTTTCACAGTACAATTTTTTATCATTTAAGTATATACACGCTCCTCGCAATTCAAACACTGCTTTAATATCATTCATTAAAATATGATACCCAGGTTTTTTTACTAATCTATTACGTTCCAATTGTAGTTGATAATGCTCATGATTAAACACAATTTCAATTAAATTAGAACGTACCGACACAATTTTAGATTGTGCCAACAACGCTTGAACTTTATATTGTGATAATATTTTTTGTGCATCATTATTAACGATATTGTTTTTAGTGATTTTAAAAATCGGCAACATTAAACTAAAAACAATCGTTACCACAAACAATGCAATTAACATTTCAATTGTGGTATTCGCTTTTTTCAATGATTTGTTCCCAAAAAACATCGGTTTTAACACGATTAACATTTAATAACGATATTATCATCACAACAACAATCAACAACAGTAAACTTTCCAACAACACATTTCCTTGTTTAACGTATTTCATTTATACCACTTCCTAACTGTAACACCATTCGTTTATTGCCACATCTAATCGTTAATGCCCGCGAAATATTTCCTTCTTCATTAAAATAAAAATCGGTATTATCACATTTTAAGTCAATCGCATAATTTTTAATATTACTCATTAATGTTTTGCCTTTAATTGCCACAAAAACTTTTGTTTTAGTTGTGTATGCATGTATTTGAAGTGACTCCACAATAGATTTTAATTTGAGCATTTTCAAATAGTTTGATTGACTAAAATGAATATGAAAGCAACTCAATACAAGTAATACTAATAGTACTTCTATTAATGTAAAAGCTTTAGTGTGCTTCTGCTTGTCCATTATATATTTCAATCGTTAATCCATTCGGACAGCGTTGTTGACCGTCCTTAAGATATCCTTCATTAATAAGCGTACTAATATTTTTAGGCGGTACTTTATGCTCGATTTCATACAATATAATTTGCCCATTAACTACTTCAATTAACGCTTCACATCCTCTTTTTTCAATAATAGCTTGTTTTTGTGCAATATTAGGTAGCGTTAGTAAAAACAGCAAAGCAATAATCGACAACACTATCAACATTTCAAGAATAGTAAATGCTTTTTTCATAAATTTCTCCTTTCTTATAAGTTTTGGATCATATCTAGTGGTAATAACATCATTTGGTAAATTATCATTACGATTATAATGACTGCACTATATGCAACAATTTGAATAACAATCGTGATTAATTTCAATTGTTTTTTTAATTTTGTTTCACAAATCGTTTTTCCACTCATCAAAAATTTTTCAACTTTATTACTATTAAATGCCATATAAAAACTATACTTACATTCTTTAGAAAGCAATTTCTCTTGTGCTATAATTTCATTAAGTGTTTTTCCTTCATTTAAATGCTTATTAAATTTATATGCTAATCGATAAATAATACTACTTTTTTTCAGTCGCATTAAATAATTCATTATTTGCTTTCCTGATAAACCACATTGATATAAAATGACATAATATCCTATAAAATAATAAGAAACAATTTGTTGGGATAAGTTGATTTTTGAGATGCAGTATAACAAAATATCATTGAAAATTGCATTAAAAAATACACGTATCACCAGTAAAAGTACAACAATTAACATTCCCCCAAATATGAAATATTGTATCATTTCAGGTAACGCTAATAATAAATTAATTAAAGGCGTATTAATATCAAATTGCGAAATCAACTGTGGAATAATATTACTAATAAAGAAAAATAAAATAACGATTGAAAATATTAAAACGATTAATGGATAAAACAACATTTGAATTAATTGACTTTGAATTGATTTACGAAAATTAATGATTTGAAACGCATTCTTTATGGCAAGTTCTAGTCGATTAATATCATAAAAAAATCTTAATTGATCGTAAAAAACATTTTTTCTGTTATTGATGAACTGTTCATAAAAAGTTTGCTCTGCAATAATTGTATCTAACCCAAAAAAATGTAATGATTCATTTAGTGAATAGCCACATTCTAATAAATTTTGTAATGTTTCCCATTGGTTTAATTTAAATTTCAATTTCTTTTTTGACATCTTCTTTTTTAATAAATCCTTTTTCATAATATTTCACGATTTTTTCTTTCATAGTTGTATGCGTGGTTGGTTGGTGCATTAACGATTTCTGAATATCATCTTCTTCCATCACTTCATAAACACAAATTTTTGCATTTTTTGATTTTCTTTTGAATAGTCTTTGATTAGTAATTCCAGTTAATGTATTCATAATGTCGTCACGATTAATTCCAAACTCTATAAAACGTTTTAAAGCTTCTTCGGAAGACTTTGCATGTATCGTTGAAAATACCATATGCCCACTAAGTGCAGCACGAAATGCCATTTTTGCACTATAAGCATCTCGGATTTCACCAATCATAATGACGTCAGGATCTTGTCGCATTAAATGTTTAATACCTTCTTCGTATGTGAAATTTGACTTTTCATTCACTTGAAGTTGTAAATAAGAGGTTGAATAAATTTCAATTGGATCTTCTAAAGACACAATTTTTAATTGGTTGCGTTTAGCAATTTCTTCCAGTAAGACATGTACCGTTGTTGTTTTACCACTACCTGTAGGACCCGAAAACAAACAAAAACCAACTCTTTTTGTGATCCATTTTTTAAATATTCGTAAAACGTCTCTTTCTACTGTTAAGTCATGCATTTGTAGTTTTGGATGATTATTAAGTATTCGTAGTACACCACAACATTGACTCAAATGTTGTATGTATGAAAATCTAAAAAAATATTGTTTTTCATTTATCGTTAATTGAAAAGCACCAGATTGTGATTGAAAATGACCATTGATATCTAAATTAGCGTTAAATTTTAAATATTCAAATAATGTTTTATTAGCAGTTAATGGCATTAATTTAATACCGCTCATATCTCTAAAATAAATTTTAAGTTCTTCTGTCAAAACAAAGTGAATATCACTTACCTGCATTTGGATTGCTTTTTGAATAATATTAATCAGCGTTGCTTTCATATTACCTCCTATTTATTTTAATGTGAAATTTATTTTATTCCTAAAAGAAGCGTAAATTAATAATGTAATCGTAAAATATTGTATAATTACATTAAGGAGGATTTTATGTCAACAATATTATTAGGAAAAGGTCAATCACAAGCTTTTATTTTAAATAAAGTGTTAAATCGTCATGGTATCATTGCTGGTGCAACAGGTACTGGTAAGACGATTACATTAAAAGTGTTAGCAGAGCAACTTTCATTACAAGGTATTCCGGTATTTTTATCGGATGTTAAAGGTGATTTAGGTAGCATGATTAAACCAGGTGTTTATAGTGAAACAATTGAACAACGTGTTAAAACTATCGGTATCGACAATTATGATTTTCAAGGTTTCCCTGTTGAGTTTTATGATATTTTTAAAGAAGAAGGAACAACTATTCGTTGTACAATATCTCAAATGGGTCCTATTATGCTGACGCGTTTGTTAGGTTTAAATGAAACACAATCTGGAATATTATCAATCGTATTTCAAGTTGCAGATGATAATGGCTGGCAACTTGATGATTTAAAAGATTTGCGTGCATTATTGAATTATGTACAACAAAATTCAGCTTCATTTTCAAAACAATATGGTAATATATCAAGTGCATCTATCGCCGCTATTATGCGTGCATTACTCGTTATCGAACAACAAGGTGGAAACTTTTTCTTCGGAGAACCTGCCTTTGATGTGAATGACTTGCTTTCAACACGTGATAATTTAGGTGTTATTAATATTTTAAATTCTAAAAAATTATTGTTGTCTCCGCAACTTTATTCCACATTTTTATTTTGGTTATTGTCAGAATTATTTGAAACACTTCCTGAAGTTGGAGATGTAGAAAAGCCAAAATTAGTATTCTTTTTTGATGAAGCACACGTGCTTTTTAATAATGATAATAAAGTATTATTAGAAAAAATTGAGTTGCTTGTGAGGTTAATTCGTTCTAAAGGTGTTGGTATATTTTTTATTACACAAAATCCACAAGATATACCTGATTCAATTTCTTCACAGCTAGCTACACGTATTCAACATGGTATGCGAGCATTTAGTCCAAAGGAACTTAAAAATATTAAATCTATCGCCGAAACATTTAGAAATGATTATTCATTAAACGTTGAGCAACTTATTACAAATTTAGCCGTTGGTGAAGCTATTTATACTACATTAGATGTGAATGGTGTCCCTACAAACGTTGAAAAAATTTTAATTACTCCTCCACGTAGTTTAATTGGATTAATTACTAGCAATGATATTCTGCATGCCACAAATCATTCTCCTTTATTTGAAAAATACTTTGAAGAAAGTGATGATTTTTCTGCATTTGAGGCAATTTCTAAACTAGAAAACACACAAATTCAACAATCTGTTTCGTCTTCGGAGTCTACTAGTGGTATTACGAATATGTTGTCTGGTATTTTTGGCAATAACAGAAAAACAGACTCTATGGCGGATCGTCTTACAAAAAACATTATGTCGAGTATTGGACGTGAAGTTGGTCGTCAAATTGTTCGTGGTATTTTTGGAACAAAACGATAATAAAAAGCAATGTATCAAGCAAAACGAGTATTCGTTTTGCTTTTGATTTCATTGCTTTTTTAATATTTCTTCTATTTGGTGCAATACACCACAGTTGTTATTGTCGTATCGACAAACTGCATATGCTTTTTGTTTGACAATTTCATGTGCATTTTTAATAGCGTAACTGTATTTAGCTTTTTCAAACATTGATAGATCGTTATGATAATCTCCAAAAACGACAACTTCTTCTTTTTTTATTCCATATAGCTCCATTATTTTTTGTACTGCACTACCTTTACTTACACCTCGGTTTACAATATCTAGCCATACATTTCCAGAAATAACAACATCTAACTCATCATTGAAAATCGCTAGTTTTGAATATAAATATTCGCTACCTTTTTCATCATAAATTGTTATCTTTACAATTTCCTCATCAATTTGTGATTTGTTGACGATTTCAAAATTAACATTGTAACTTGTTAATACTTTATGATAATTTTTATCACATTCAGTAGAAACGAAAGATTTTTCAATTCCATTTAATGAGTAAGCAATTTTATGTTTATCACAAAAATCAGCTACTTTCATCCATCTGTTTTTTGCGATACTGAAAGTCAAATATTCTTGTTTATTTTTAATACATGCTCCATTATCACTAATTAGTATAAGATTTTCATTTTCTTTTTTATAGGTGTTAATCATATTATGCATCGCTCTACCACTTGCCAAACAAAATAGTATTCCTTGTTCTTGCAATGATTCAATAAAATCATAATATCGTATATCAATTTCTTTATTGTTGTTTAACAATGTACCATCCATGTCTGTCGCTATGAGTTTTATCATACAATTTCTCCTTTTTTTACGCTAGGGGTGTGCAAAGGGGTAAAAGGGGGTGCAAAGCCCTTTTAGGGGGTGCATCTTTTAACGATTTACAAACCCCTTGCGTTTACACGACTTTTTCTCTTATTATTATAACACATTGACTAGGTCTTTGGCGAATAATAAAAGCCATATCACAAGGATATGACTTGTCCGTTTTTGAAGTGTACTTCAATCTTTTTACCTTTATAGACCATTAGCTTATCGACTAAGGTATTAAAGAGCTTTTCATCATAGTCTGGGGATAGGTTTTCTTGTTTCCTTAAGATGTCGATAAAACTTTGTAATGCTTTTTGTTTTATTTTTTTCTCCTGTAAGACTTGGTATTTATCATCATATGCTTTTTGTAGGTTGTGATACCTTTCAACTAACATCTCATATTGTTGTTGATAAAAATTTTTTGCCACTTTCCCACTCTGACTCACTAAGCATTCAGCTTCTTCTTGAATACTCAGTAATAAAGAGGATAACGTGTCTATCTCCGTTTCTAGTGCTTTCGTATTTTCCAAAGTCCTCATCAACATTTCTAAATTTTGAATAATCTCTTCTTTGTTCGTAATCAGTTGGCTGATTGCTTGGCTACTCCACTGCTCTATCTCTTCAGCGCTGACATGAGGTGTGTCACACTTTGCTTCTCCTTTATATTTATGGTTGCATCGGTAAATAAATCTTTTGTACTTGCTGTTTGAATACCAGGTATGTCTGCCATAATTACCATGACAACACCCACATATCACTTTACCAAAATAACTTGTTGTACTGCGATTTCTTGATTTGTTTAATTCCATTTGTACCATATCAAATATTGCTTTATCAATAATTGCCTCATGGTTATTTTCTACATAATATTGAGGCAGTTCCCCTTGATTGACTTTTCTTGTTTTTGTCAGAAAATCGACTGTAAATGACTTTTGAAGCAATGCATCCCCTTTATACTTTTCATTGCTTAGTATGCTTTTAATCGTAGAATAGCTCCACACTTTCTTCCCTGCTGGGGTAGAGATGCCATTACGCGTTAATATCTTGGCAATACTATTAGGATTTTCCCCTTTCAAAAATAAACCGTAGATGTATCTCACAATCTTGGCTTCCTCTTCATCAATTTCAAATCCACCTTCCTCGCCTTCCTTAAAGCCTAAAACGTGCGTATAATTAAATTTCACTTGACCTTCTGCTGCCATCTTACGCTTACTCCATGTGATATTTTCTGAAATTGAGCGTGATTCTTCTTGCGCTAAAGAACTCATAATGGTAATGAGTAATTCTCCCTTTGAATCCAATGTCCATATATTCTCTTTTTCAAAGTATATCTCTACACCAACTTCTTTTAGCTTTCTAACGGTTGTTAAAGAGTCTACCGTATTTCTTGCAAAACGACTAATGGATTTTGTGATAATTAAATCTATCTTCCCAGCTAAAGCATCCGTCACCATTTCTTGGAAACCTAAACGCTTCTTCATATTCGTGCCACTTATTCCTTCATCCGAATACATCTTCACAAACGCCCAATCACTTCTACTTGTGATGTATTCAGTATAATATTTCATCTGTGCCTCATAGGAGCTTGTTTGGTCATCATGGTCTGTAGAAACTCTGGCATACCCTGCCACTCTTCTTTTCTTCAAACTTGAAAAATCGGCTTGGTGGCTAATAACTTTAGCTGGTTCTATGGTAATAATCTTTCTAGTCATGCTTTACTCCTTTCTTATAATGATGGCTTCGCATCGCTTTAATCTGTTGGACTTCTTCGAATTGTTCTTTTGAAATGATAGGCTGGTGTGCGTGCTCTACAATATATTTTGTATGTTCGCCTTGATTGATAACAGATCGTCCCTTATGGGCGACATGATATGTTTTTTGTAAAACCAATCGTCCCGTGTAGGTGTCTTGACTTAAAATATTATGAATAATACGCCTTGTGAAACGATTGCCTTTTCTCGTTTTTTCTCCCATTTCATTTAGCTTTTTAGCAATTTGTGTTGGCGTATTCCCAGACAAATACCAAGTATAAATTTGTTGGATGACTTTGGCTTCATGAGGCGCAATCACATATTGTTCTTCCTGCCATCGATAGCCATACATATCTTGTGGATTATGGGGTAGGCCTTGTTTGAACTTTTCTTTGATATGCCATCGAATATTTTGCCCCATCGTCTTTGATTCCTCTTCTGCAATAGAAGCTAGTAGCGTTAACAATAACTCCCCATCTGTTGTCAATGTATCAATATTTTCTTTTTCAAAACGCACACTGATATTTAATCGTCTTAACTGGCGAATCGTATCTAGCAGTTCTATCGTATTGCGTCCAAACCTTGAGATAGATTTTGTCAGTATCATATCAATCTCACCTTTTTGACAATCCTTGATTAATCGTTGATATTCTTTTCGTTTTCTTGTATTGCACCCTGTAATGGCACTATCAACATAAATCCCTTTATACGCCCATTCAGAATTACTTTGAATGAATTGGCTATAATAATTGATTTGGTTGGAGAGTGACTGTAAGAGTTCCAAGTGAGATACTCTCGCATAAGCAGCCACACGCAACTTTTTATTTTCTGTTGACTGCATCTGTTGTATTTTTCTAATTTTTTTCATGTTATCCTCCTTTATCCTATGACTATATATCACTCTAAAGGCTTTATTTATCAAGTGTTTCGTCCATATATTGGCTTAAAAGTGGATAATACATCTCTTGCATTTTTTGTAAAAAATCACGGTACGCATCTGCTGTTATCACTTGCTTACTTAACAGCTTTTGTGCATATGACATGGTGACTTGATAGGTTAATTCTGCTTGAAAAATCGTATTATTCATTTGATTTACCTCCAAACCGTGAAGCGATATAACAACTATGGCTACAATACTTCCGATTCCCATTTGCATAAGATTGAAAAGCAGTTTGACAGTATAAACAAATATGCGCTGTGTAAGACTTTTTATTCACCTTATCAAGATGCGTATGCCACCACTTCATTCGGCAAGTCGTGCTACAATATTTCTTCTTTCTTTTCCCTTTAATATGCATTAACTTCTCTTTACATAATAAACAAACACTCCCCTCAGTATCTTTTGATTCACTCTCTTTCTTTTCTATTTCCTTCCTTCGACAAAATGATTTTACGGTGTTCGTTGATAACGATAATATCGTGGCAATCTTCTTATACCCTAATCCGTTTTTTCTTAGTCTCATAATTTCTGTTTTTTTCTGTTCATTCATTTTTATTCCTCCTGATAGATAAAGGACAAAAATGATGTTCTTAAGTACTCAATTTTATCCTTTCTACATCTCAGGCAACAGAAATAGATGAAAAATTAACCTGAACATAAAAAAAAGACCTATCCAAGCATTTCTGCCTAGATAGGTGTTCTTCTATAAAAGTTCATTTACTTTTTGTTGGACTTTATAATAGTCATATCCTGCTTGTGTCAATCGGTTTTTTCTATCTTGTCCATTGCCCCATCGACCGTTAATGACTTCTCGTGCGATTATTTCAATTGGCTTAAGTGACGGAGTGGATTTACCACTAACAAGCGCATTCACTTTTGTTTGGACTTTGTCGTAATCATAACCTGCACCACTGAGCGCAGATTTGCGCTGATTACCATTACCCCATTTACCGTTCAACACTTCTTGTGCCACTTCATCGATTAATTTTAAGGAGGATTGAGGTGTCGGTTTTTTACCTAATAAGGCATTCACTCGATTTTGAACTTGCGCAGGATCATAGCCAGCTGAACGTAATTTTTGCTTGCGTTCTTCTCCATTCCCAAAACGACCATTAATAACTTGTCGTGCCACATCATCAAGATTTTTAATAGATGTTTGAATAGGTGTTGATGATTGTCCCCTTAATCGCTTGTTCACTTCCGAAGCGATATAAGGAAATTTACTACCCAAGTATGGTCCTGGACAGTTGGTATTTGCGAACCAACAATGTTTAGTTAAGTTTCCAGTAGTATCTCCTGTATAGTTCAATTGTTTAATGCCATTACGCTGACAAATATCCACACATAAATCAATCGTCTTTTGAAGTGCCACATCGCTCACATGCCAATTCCCACCAATCTCATCATTTGCCACTTCAATCGTCACAGCACGATGGTCATTGGCTGGACTTGATGAACACCATGAACGATTATGTTCTTCTACATACATGCCTACTCGTCCTTTGGAATCTACCCCATAATTACTACTTGCTTGACGAGATCTTGGTGCAAATACATTCCCACAAGTTTCTACAGATAGATTACCTGCCATATGATGAATGGTAATGGTGTCTATCTTGTGGTTTCTTCTTCCACTATGATTGGGACTTAGTTTGACATAATTGACTAACGGACTATTGCTCATTATTTTCCACCCTCCTTGTCTTTTAATTGTTGTAAGATAGATTTAAGTTTATCTGGTATTGGCAAGCCTAGGTGTGCCGCATTTTCCACAATCGAAATCCCTTCATTCGACACATAAAAGAAAATCACCATTGCACGTAGTACACCAACATGACCTAAAATCTGTACATCTAATAAATGGGCTATCCCCACTAATGTAAAAATAATAATCTTGCGTGCAATCCCATTAAATCCCACTTCACTGGATAATTTTTTATCTGCAATCGCACATAAAATGCCTGTCACATAATCGACAATGACAAACACGAGTAATGTATATAACATACCGTCCATTCCTCCTAAAAAATAACCTAATGTTCCACCAATTGCGGAAAACATCAATTGTACTGTTGACCATAATTCTTTCATTTTTCGTCCTCCTTTAATTTTTCCATTTTCCAAAAATATGATAATTGACTGTAAAGGTGGCATTCGTTGTGGCTGTTGGTCGCACAATTTCAAATCCACCTGTCTTGGTTAAACTAGTCGTATGAGATAAATTCCCTGTCGCCATCACAAATCCCCCATAGCGATTGGCACTTAAACTCACACTCACCACTGGCATTTCCACAAAAGCAATCGGATAAGCAATATTTAAGGTATCCACATATCCTGATGTATATAGACTCCCCCATACATTATTGATATTGATTGTGATTTGTTTGCGTGTAAATAATTCCATATAGCCACT
>CAMCRE010000013.1 GCA_945877255.1 uncultured Erysipelotrichaceae bacterium | reverse complement strand
CACTATCTACTAAGTGATATACTTTGTTGTTTGCTCTAATTACTGTTGGTTTTTCTTCTTCGTTTTCTTTTGTGTTGTATGTGACTTCAACAGCTGTTTCTGGTGTTGTTTCATTACTAATTACACGCTCTGTTCCATCAGCATCAATGTAATACACTTTTGTTGTTGTCGTTCTTCCTACAACTGCTTGATCTGTATCTGTGTATTGGTTTTTAATACTTTCATCACTGTTCAGTATTTTATAATTCACAAACACATTCGCTTTTCTTTCATTTGGTGTTACAACTGTTTGTTCTGGTGCATAGTAGTATTTCACAACTGTATCAGTCGCTAATACACCACTTTCTTCTCCAACATGTCTTACTTTATAGTATTTTGTACCGTCTACTGTTAATGTTGCTGGTGCTTCATCTTCAGTAATTTCATAACGGTAGTTTGAAGGTTCAGTTACCACATTTCTTGTGTTTTCAATTTCATGCTCTACACCATCTAATTCATAGTAGTTGTATGTTGTCGTTGTTGTTGAAACTAATTGATCAACTGTATCTCTAAAGTCATTTTGCAGTTTTTGCTCTGTTCCTTGAATATAGTATTCTACTGTTACATTCGCTTTAGTTTCGACTGGTATTGTTTTTGTTTGTTGCGGTACATAGTAGTATGTTACTGCTACATTACCTGTTAAACGACCATTCGTTACACCTTCTGTTTTACTATCTACTAATACATATGTTACACCATCAGCGCCTACGATCGTTGTTGGTTTTTCTTGTTCGTTATCTGCTGTGTTATAGTTTACTACATTTTCTGTTGTATTTGGTGTACGACTTACTTCTACTTCTTCTCCTGTTGCATTCACATAGAATACACGTGTTGTGACTGTATTTGAAATTGCTGTTTCTGGTGTATCTGTGTATTTATCTTTAATTTCTGTTTTTGTGTTCCAGTTTTTGTAATACACTTCTACTTTTGCTTTCTCATCACTTGGTATTGTTTGTGTTTGCTCTGGTGCATATACATACGTTACAACTGTTGTACCTACTGTTACATCACCTGTTGCTGGTGCTGTTGTTTCTTTCACTTTAATGAAGTGATAGTTTGTGTTGTTATGTTGTAATTGTAGTGGTTTTTCATCACTTTCTGTTGCATCATAACGCTCACTAATCATTTCTTTTTGTCCAAGTTGTTTCTCTTCAACATACACTCTTTCACCATCTTTTTCATAGTAGCGTCTTGTTGTTGGTGTACGACTTACTAAGACATTTTCACGATCTGTTCGTTGTGATTTAATTTCTTCTCCTGCTACATTTTCATAGCGAATCACAACATTTCCATATTCATAATCAAAGCCTGTTTCTACTTGTTCTTCAGCATAGTAGTATGTTACATTCACATCTGTTGTTAATGTACCTGTTTCTGCTCCTACTGTTGCACTATCTACTAAGTGATATACTTTGTTGTTTGCTCTAATTACTGTTGGTTTTTCATCTTCATTTTCTTTTGTGTTGTATGTGACTTCAACAGCTGTTTCTGGTGATTCTACCGTACTTACTGAATGTTTGTTGTTTTCTTGATCTAAGTAATAACGCTCTGTTACAGTTGTTCTACCAACAACTGCTTGATCTTTATCCACATATTGTTGCTTAATTTCTTCATTCGTTCCTAAAATTTTATAGTTCACAAACACATTCGCTTTTCTTTCATTTGGTGTTTCTGTTACTAATTCTGGACTATATAATAATACTACTACTTTTGCTTCTTTTGTGATGTCACCATTTAATGGTTGCGATGTTACATCTAATCCTACATAGTGATATGTATTAGCATTAAATGGTAATGTCGCTGGTTTTTCAGTATCACCTGTAACTTCATATCTAGGTGCTGGATCTGTAGGTGTTTCAACAACTACTGGACTGCCAACTAACTGTTTAACATTATCAGCATTCATGTAATATTTTTGAGTTGTTGTTCTTGTGCCAATTACAACATTTTCTGCTTCATTGTAATCTGCTTTGATTTCTTCGTTGTTAGTAGTACGATACTTAACAATTACTGAACCTGTAATATTTTCTGTTGCTACATCTTCTTGTTCTAGTGCATAGTAATGAATAACTTCTGTTGTTCCTGCACTTAATGTTCCTGTTGTATTGTCTGTTGAACTAACATAGTGGTAACGTTGTGTGCCATCTTCGCTTGATATTGTTAATGGTTTTTCAACAACGTCATCTTTCGTTTCTGTTGTGTCATATGGTTGTGGTGTGTTTGGTGTAATTTCTGTTCTTGGTGTATCAGTATATTCAGCTTTAATATCTGTAGTCGTATTAACTAAACGATATTTTACAACAACACTACCATATTGTGGTTCTGCTGGTGGATCAACCGGAACTGGTGGTTGATTTGGTACAAAGTTCCATGTCCCCACAAATACTGGATTTGGATTATTTTCACCAACTGTTGTTGTTTGTGTATCCCACCCCACAAATTGCCATACACCGTTGTTTTGAGCATCTGGATATTCATTTATATCTATTTGATTATTAGGCGTACGACTCTCGCCTGCTGGCACATTAGTGTAGTTTTTGTCATCTGTTATACGTCCTGAAATTGCTGTTGGTAAATCAATATTATTTGGTACCGTACTTGCTTTTTCAAAACGATGCGTTACTGTGTATGTAATTGGATCTGGTGTTTCAGTTGGTTTTTTTGTATAAACTAACGTAATTACATTCGTTCCTCGTGGTACATTACCAGAAAGTGGAATCGCTGCTTCTGAGCGCGTAAATGTATAGTTATTAATTTCAGCAGGTTTTACAGGATCATTTGTTCCTGCTTTAACATCTGTATTAACGTCATATTGAACGTTATTTGGTGTATAAACTTCATCATATCTGACATTTTCTGCAATTCTTGTTTCTGTTGCAACACTATCTTCATTCCACGCTACTTCTACTTCTTTAACGTTATATGTCGAACTTCCTACAACAACATCATTTTTGTGTGTATAAGGATCTGCTATTGGTGTTCCATTTTCATCGACATATTTAATAATTAATGTTCCTTTTTCTTCAGATGTTCTTTCATGTGTTGTACCGTTAGGAAAGTCGCCATCAATGTTGTAATATAACTTCACAACTGAATCACTATAGAATTTGCCGTTAACTGCTTGTATACCTTCAAATTCAATTTTTTCACTTAGCAAGTATAACGTCAAATCATTTCCTGACGTCTCAGCATTACCTGTTTCACGTTGCCCTGTCCATGTTAAGTCATATTGTAATGCAGTTAATACACCTTTACTTCTAGCAGTAGGATCAGCAACGCTATCTGTTTCTAAATTGTAATCGACACCTTTTGTGATGATATTTCCAATTTTTTCTCTTGATACTTCTACTGGTTGCTTATTTTGATCTAAGTAATATTTTTGTTTGTATTGTGTTTTTCCAACAACACCTGTTTTATGCACAATACCATCTTGTAATTGTGGGAATTTTAACTTCGTGTCGTAATCGTAATATTCAATACGTAAAGTTGCTGTTAAATCTTCTTCAATAATACGCTCTTGAATTGGTGCGTAATAGTGTGTCGCATTAATGTTACCTTTTACTACTTTACCCGTTTCACTATAAGGTGTACTTTCTCCTTTAACACTTAATGTACTATATACTAATTGATATGTTTTGCCATCATATGGTAATGTTGTTGGTTTTTTATCTTCATCATTTAATACATATGCTGTATCTTTTGGTTGATTATCAATAATTGTTTTTGTGTTTTGAAGTTTTGTTTGTGTTACATTTCCATCATTATCTAAAGCGATATAATCTGCAAAAACTGAACCATTTAAATTAATAACAGATGCTTCAATCGCTGTTAAATTAATGCTTGCACCATCAGAAAAAATTTCAGTTCGTGGAACACCATCAATAACATATTCCCAATAATTATTACTATCATATTCTGAACTATATAAAGAAGTATACCTATCATATAAAGGATAGTCCTCTTTATTTGTATCTGTTAATGGATTAGTTCCAGCTTTTAGATTGCCATCATCATCAATCGAAATATTATTACTAAAAATCTCTTCAGTAAATGGATAATCTCTATCTGTATACATTTGTTCTGGGAACGTTTGTTTTGGGTTTAATGGATCCTTACTACTAGAAATATCTCTATTTCCACCTGCTCCCTGTCCATCATATTTAATTACTTCATTTTCAAAGCTATTTAAAAATTCATGTCTATAACTTCCCATGCTTTCACGAGGTTTAAAAGTAGGGTCAAAAACCATTTCCCCATCTTGTGGTAATGTTCCACGTGGTCCTGGCACAGTTTTCTCAGATTCAAATAATTCTGTTCGAAGTGGCTCTGGTATTTTTGAAAAGTCCATACCATTGATTTTATACTCAGCGAAATTATTACGTATAACTTTCGTCTTAACTGGTCTTACTGTATTAAGGTTTTGAACATTTATTCCATTAAAAACGTAATCTTCATAAGGTACTTGAGCAAGAATATCAGTAGCCTCTACATAACCTTCATCTGCAGTCTCATCTGAAAGATATACTGAAGAAGGTTCTACGTTTTGATAACCCGCATGGATTGTTGTTTCACGCCACTGTGCTTCACGTAACACAACTACTCCTTGGTCATTTTTTTGAACATAACGCCATTTAATTTTTTTACTTGTTCCATAATTAGCATAATCGAACGAATCTGGTTCCTCTGCAACTGGTTTCTGCCAATCATTAAATTCTAGCGGTGTTTCAAACTCAATATCATACATATTACCCATATTATGTAAACCATGTTTTTTTGGCTTATCAGTTGTGTGTGAAACTAATAAATTAGGGTCAAATTTAGAGCTCTTAAGAATAGCGACACCTCTATGGTTAGCTATTAAATTCTTATAATAAACATGTGCAGTCAAGAGGTTTTTGCCACGTTCTTCAAAATGTAATTTAAGAACATCTGCAGCTAAAAAGTAGTAATATTGTTGTTTAGCTGGATCATACACAATATGCTCACGGTGATGTACACTTGGGAAATTTAAAGTATCTGATGTTTGTGCTGACATAATATCAGCTTTATTCGCAACATAAATTGTTTCATTTTCACCAATTGTGTATGTTGCTTTAAATTGTTCTGCTGTTAAAAAAGAATTTGCGTTATTTTTGTAGTCTTGAATAACTGTCGACATATTCATTACACCATCATAACGTTTATATACTGTTGTGCTTGTTGCTTCGTCATAAATCGCGATATTAAACCCTGTTACAGCTGGAACGCCATCAGTTATTTGTGTTACCCTAATACGATAAGGTTCATTCGTAATTGCATCAATGATACCTTGATATACTGGACTAGTTGTGTCTAAGGCATTCACTGTTAAACGATGTTTAACAATAGGTGCAAGTGTTGATGTCATTAATAAACTTGCATTTAAAACCGTCAACATAATTTGCTTTTTATTATTTCTTCTTACTTTTCTCATCTTTAATTAACTCCTTTTGTTTCATGATAAATTTTTTTACGTCCACTTTAATTTGAAAGTGATGTGTTAGTGTTTCTATCAAACTTTCTAACGATGATAGTTCATCTTCACTTACGTCATAATAAACTGGGTATAACACTTTCCCTAATAACCGTATTTTATCTGTTGCGTAGCTGAAATTATTTTTTACTAAAAAATCTTCATTTACTTTCGCAATCAAGTCTAATGTTTTTTCTTTTCCTACTGAAGAAGCACTATTGTCACGCTCTCTTATTTTCATTAGTGGATAATCTACATTAACGATATATTCATTAAATATTAATTCTTTAAATAGTGCAAAGTCTTCTACGCCATCCATTTCACTACGATATTGATAGTTTTTGTTTTTGAATTGTTCCGTCCTGATGATAACAGTCGGATGTAATATCACTGGATGAAACAAATATAAAAACCGCAGTTCTTCATGATCGATGACGCGTTTATATTGTGGTATCCAATTCATTTCTCCATCATATCGCAAGCACGTCGTCCCCATCATAAATATATTGGGATTGTCTTCCATAAATTTAACTTGCACTTCTAATCTGTGTGGATGCATTATGTCGTCACTATCCATTCTCACGAAATATTTTGTGTCAATGTTTTTTATCCCTAAATTTAATGCGTAAGAGATACCTTGATTTTTTTCATAGGATATTATTTCAACAGGGTATTTTTTCAAAATTTCTAATGTATTATCAGTACTTCCGTCATTTACAACTAATATTTTATAATTTTGATAAGTTTGATTTAATATGCTTTTTAAGCATGGTTCAATAAACTCAGCACTATTATAAACTGGTATTAATACCGTTACTGCTTGTACCATTAAAATTGACACCCCCTTTACACATAAATAGACACTTTAATTATACGCTTGTGTATATGTAATTGCAATACTAATACACTATTTTTATACTATTTAAGCCATTTTTTAATAAAAACATGCATAATTAATTTACACATGTTGACTAACTATTATTTTTTATCTTTTGTAGACTTAGATACATCAATGATTAATTTCCTTAAATCAATTGCATTTTTAGAAGTTATAACTGGTTTTCCTGTTTCTTGCTCTATTTCTTTTCTAGCGTTTCCCGCTATCGTTCCACCACGTTTAGCTACTTGTTTGTTTTCTTCTAATCCTTGTGGATTAATTGAATTAGTTAGTTCTGTTGTTGTCGCTTCCGCTAGCATATTTAACACCAACTCAAGTGTCGTCATATTATCTCGTAAATTTTCTTTTTTTAACCCTTTATAATCTTTGTATTGCCTTGTAGTCATACCTGACCACGCTTTAGTTATTTCGTTTGTGAGGATTGCATAGTCTTTGCCCTCTTTCACCCCGTGATCTTGCCCTGTATCAATTAACTCTTTTCTAACTTGAATAGTTTGTAATCTTTGATTAATCCATTCTCTAGTGTATCCTTTCTTTAAATACGTTGCTATTGCTCTATCTATCGTAAGTTCTGGATCTATAATTTCATCTATTCTTTCTTTTCCTACTTCTGCAAGCCACATCTTAAATGGTTCTGCTTTTGGTGATGGTACAGATTGGATAATTCGAAATATTCCTTGTATATCTGCTACATCTGTTTTATACATCTTACCATCTTTGGGTGATTTTAATTTCAGTTGGTTACATATTGTAACCAACTGAAATCCTTCATCTTTCAATCTTTTTTTAAGTACTTTCCAGTAATTATTCGGATTTTCGCTTTCTGTAAGAACGCCTATAATATCAATAACACTAAAATACCATTCTTCTTTTTCGTTATCCCAAACTGTGCGTATTTGACTACCTTCAAATAATTTAATGTCGTTATTCATATACTCTCCTTTTTATTGCTACGTTATTATATTTTTAAAATGCGAAAATACCTAAAATTGATTGTTTCTTTCGTAAAACGTCCATCTTCAATAAAAATACTCAAAAAAATGTGCTTTGATAATAACACAAACACCCTCCTTACTGTTTTATCAGTAAAGAGGGTGTTTATATATTTGATTATCGAATTTATTTACGTATTAATCATTTCGATTATTGTAAATTGATTCTCTAAATTCTTTTGTGGCACGCAAGAATCCATTAAGCACAGCTGCTTTTAAGCGATACACACGTGATCCTTTTTCATTATGGTCGCCTAATGATTGCTTGCTATATTTATCATGTGTCATGTCATATTGAACAGCTTCATTCATCAACGCTCTTAATTGCTCAATACCAGCAACATTTCGTGTTTCACCATAATAATATCCATTATTGCCACCAATTATTTCAATTGGACGAATGTTATTTAATTGATTTTTACGACGCTCAAACATCGCTTTTCTAAACGCTAATGATGATGTATACTGTCCAGTGATTTTTTGAATTACTGCACTATCCGCAAACGCTTGATAACCAGCTGCAGCGCCAACTAACTCTTTTGCATATTGGTTAGAAGCATACGGCACGAATCCTCTTGCATAACCATACTCTGCTAATAACTCGAATGCCAGTTTTCTAAATTCATATTCGTTACGTTGTACGCCGTCATTGTTTAATGAACCATATATTGGGTTAAATGCGTTTACTTCTAAATAAGCATCATATATTTCTTGATATGAATACGCTCCTCTTCCTGGTGGATCATATGATCTACGAGAAACGAACCCTGAATCAATTAAATCTGCTACAGTTGTCGCATTATGCTGACTAACTCTTGTTATTTCAGTAACGTTTTTGCCATTATCTTTAACTTCCATTTTATTAAACCAGTTGTTTTTAGCGTTTATATTTTGAGAATTTAATACTGCATCAGCTTCTAAATAATCTAATGTATATAACACATCAAAATAATTTCGCATATACGTTTCTAAGTCTTGCGTTGATTTGAAACGCTCTGGACTTGCGTTTGCTAGTTGTAATCCTGGTTGTTGCTTAAATTTATTACTATGATCATAAATACTATTAATACCTAAAGTATCTTGATTATGCCATCTTAGTGATTGCAAGAATCCTAAAGCATATGATTCTGGACCTAATCCATTTCTTCTACCATGATCTAATAAGTAAGTACTTTCTAATACGTGTACTAATTCATGGGTATACGTTGTTTCACCTTGCTCACCGATTAAATCGTAACCAACATAGTAAATATCGGCATGGTCAGCACACGCTCCTGCACCTTCTTGGCAATCTAGTCTTAATGATAATGGATTATAGAATTGTTGCAGTTCGGTAGTCATTCGACCATTGTTGCGGCCAAAGCTATCCCACACAATCACATTTCTAAACATGCCATCTTTTTTATCATTTGGTAAAATGTTGTACCAATAATCAGAATGGTTTGCCATTTTAACAGCCATTGATTCTAATGCTTGTTCTACTTGTTGATTATCAGTTGATTTGTATTTGCCAAATGACCCTATTGCGGTAGAAGTCATATTCGTTAACACATACATCGATTTTTCATTTTTAGGTAAATTCAGCAACAATAGCGTTATTTCTGGGTGGCGCCATGTAGGATGTGCTAATTTATCATAGAAACGATTAGAATAGTTTTTATCGTTTGTTTGTTTTTGTAAGACAGACGCAATTTTTGAATTCGTTTCTACTATTTTAGCAGATGTTGCACTATTGAACCAATCGGCATTACTTTGTTTTGGAGCGAATGCTTTTCGATATGCTTCTAAGTATGTGAATAAGTCGCCATCAACTGTTTCTTTTGCGATTAAGTGTCCAGCTACAACAGCTGTATTTTTTGGTTTAAGTGTTTCAGCTCCTAACTCCCCAATACGTATTAATTGATCTAAAGCGTTAATGTTTTTGCCGAAGAAATCAGCTTTTTTCATCATATAGTCTTTAACGTTAGTGTTATTATATTGAATACCATACCAACGATTCATATACGCTAAACCGATTAATAATTTTGCTTTGTTGTTAATCACATAATTTTTTAATTGATTTCTACCGACTTGGCTATCTAACCCTACTAAGTTATAGTTTGAAATCAATTCTGAAAGATGTTTTTCAATATTGTTTTTTACTTCGTCGAATGATTGTTGCAACATTAAACTTTCTTTATCTGGTGAATATGCATTCACATTTAATGCTTGATTAACTTCATTCGATGTCCACTCTACTGTTGATAACGTTCTAATTAATTCACTTAGTAATGATTTATATGCTGATTCAAACGTTAGCACTTCTGGTGTATAACTAATGTTTTTATCCACGAAATGATATTCTACAATCGCCCCACCATTAATTTCATTTTGGCGTTTCGTGACATAATGATATTCTACACTACCATCATCAAAGTGTAGTAACACTTTTTTGATTTTATTAATTTTATTGATGTTTTGCCCATTTTCACCTGCTTCAATACCCATAACATCAAATAGTGGTGTATGATTGTTGTCGAGAAGTGGTACAACATCTACTAGTTTTTTCTTAACGAGTGAATCTTTATTACTTAATCTATTTCCGTGTTGAATAATGACATCTCTTGTAAAGAAAGGTAATAATTTTTCCATATTTTCATAAGCTAGTAAACGATCTGTTCGAATATGATCTTGTGATTGATAATCAACATCATATTTGTTATACGTTGATTTTCCAATATCCGTGTTTTGTGCTAAAGCAAATGTTGTTGATAATCTGTTTTGTGCTTCTTCGATTGTAATTTCTTGTGCTTTTTGATTATCTTTACCAATTGCTTTTCCTGCTACCACTGCAACGTTTTCAAATCGCTCTTGTGGTTTTTCGGATGAGCCGTATACTTTATTACCAATACCAACGTTCACCGCCGATATACTGTCTTTAATTTTAATATGGCTATCACCTAATACTGCTCCTACTAAACCACCAACATCTACGCCTCTTGTAATAGGATAATTAATTCTTCCTGTTGCATAGCTCGCTAAAATTTTTGCATTCGCATTCTCCATTTGCCCAACAAGTCCACCAATTTTGAAGTTAGATGATGTTGCAGAAATAGAAACATCTGCGTAAGCTTTATCAATTATACCGTTCGTTCCTACCCAACCGGCAATTCCACCTATCATATTGTTTTCTGGCGTTTTCACAACACTAGTTAAGCTTCCTTTAAAGTAAACGTTATTTAATGTTGCATTGTATGCACTACCCACAATTCCACCTATATATTCTTTAGCGATAATTGTTCCTGTTGCTTTTACATTTTGGATTGTTGCATTTTGACTCGCTTCAACTGCTAAACTTCCGATTTCTTTTGTTTGTGGTTGATAAATTTCAACATCTGGAAGTGTTAGATTTTTTACTGTTCCCGTTAATTTTTTAAATAGTGGTGCTTTTAAATCGTAAATTTTATAACCATTTCCATCTAATACACCACCAAATTGTGCTAAGTATGTCAGATCACTTAACGTAGCATCTGATGCACTTAAATCTTGTGTTAATTTAAACGTTCCATATGGCGAATTTCTCATTTCACTAATTAAAGTTGCAAAGCTACTTTCATAATTTGATTTTTCTTCTTTTTGCACATAGAATTTAATATTATTCGTGTAAGTTGGACTATCGCCTGTTTTACTTACTAAGTTTCGCATATTTGCTTCTATTTCATAATATTTTTTTCCACCTATTTCTATTGGTAATGGTGATATTTTAGATATTGGTAATTGAATATCTTTATGTTCATCAGATTTTAAAACAACATAATGTTCATCTAGTGCGTTACCTATTGCATATCTTAATCGCAATTTACGCTCGCGTTTCCCACCTGGTTTTACTCTCCAAAGTTCAACTTCATCAACGTTTTTAATTTCTAAATCACGTTTTTCAAAATCAACTTGCACAACATCGTTAATAGTTGAAGTTTTTTCTTCCCCTGTTTGTGTATTGCGATACACTAATTCTGTTCTAATATAATAGTCGACGTTATTTGCTAGGTTTGTGAAACGAGCCGTTAAATTATTTTTATCCAGAATATCAATAGATTGCACTTCATTATTATTAACGTATAGTTTCGCTTTTGCCTTCACAAATTTTTGTGTTTCGCCTTCTTTAAGTTCATATGTCACTGTTGTTGAATTGATTTTTTTAATAAAGTGTGTATGTGGTTTATTGTTTTTTACACGCAAGAATGGTTTAACTGCTAAGTCGACAGCTTCAAACTCTGGTTGTGGTGCGAATGGATCATTAGCATCTACAGCATTATCTGGTGCTGGTGTTGTATCTGGTGTTGGTGGTAAACTACATGGTCCATCTTCACTTGGTTGTAACCCACATGTTTCCTCTTGTGTCGTTGTTTCAATTTGACGAATCGTTTCTTTACCGTTTTCTAAAGCATTCGTTAATGTTGTTTGATTCGTTGCTTGTTCAATAGCTTGAATTGCATTTTGTTTTGCAGTAACTAATTCTTGTTGTTTTGTTGCTTTATCTTCAGTTGATAGTTGTGAATCCGTTATTGCTTGTTGTTTTTCACTTGCAACAGTTTCAATTTCTTGTTTCGCATTATTTTTAGATGCACTTTCATTAACGTTAATTGCATCAATACGACTTATTCCACTTTGTTTTTCAGCTTCTACATTATTGTTGTTATTAGCTTGTTGAATTGCACCATCAATTTCAGATTTCATACTATTTAATTGTTGTAATGCTGTTGCTCTTTCTTCTTCAAGTAATGTAGTTGCTGATTCAATCGCTGATTTTTTACGATTATACGCTTCAGTTACTGCATTTGTTGCAGTTTCTTTTTGAATACTATTACCAACTTCAAAGTTTGATAATGATTGTAATTCTGAAGTTTTTTCTTGCTCAATATTTTCTAACGTTGCTTGTGCAATGCGTGATAAGGCATTTTCTTTAATACGTTCTAATTCTTGTTGTTTTTCAGTTCTTTCTTCTGTTGTTAAGTTAGAATTTGATAGTAGTTGTGCTTTTTCATTATATTGAGCTAAAATAGCTTGCTTAGCATTTTCTTTCGCTTGTGTTAATTCTGTTGGTGTTACATTAACTTGACGAATATTACTCATTCCATTTTCTTTAGCAGTATTTAATTGTGCTTGATTCGTTGCATTTTCAATTTCTTGTAACGCTCGTTGTTTCGCTTGATTTAATTCTGCTTGTCTTACTATTCTATCTTCAGGTGTTAATTGTGCAGCATCAATTGCTTGTTGTTTTTCGCTTACTGCTGTTTCAATTGCTTGTTTTGCAGTAGTTTTAGCTTGACTTTCATTAACTGCAATCGCATTAATTTGATTAATGCCTGACTCTTTTTCAGTTCTTACCGTATCGTTGTTTGTGGCATGATTAATTGCTTCATCACGACGATTTTTAATTGCAGCTAATTGTTGTAATGCTTCATCACGCTCTTCGGCTAACCACTGTGCATTTTGAATAGCTGTTCGTTTTTCTTCATAAGCAGCATTCAATTCTGCTTTGGCAGCTTCTTTTTGACGACTTGTACTAATTTCAACATTGTTTAACGCTTGTATTTTTGGTGTTTTTTCTTGTTCAATTGTTTCTAATGTTGCTTGTGCAATACGTGATAATGCTTCATTTTTTATCACATCTAATTGTTGTTGTATTACTGTTTTTTCTTCTTCAGTTAAATTAGATCTTGTTAGTTGTTGCACTTTTTCATCATATTTTGTAGTAATTTCATTTGTTGCATTTTGTTTTGCGATCGTTAATTCTGTTGCTGTTGTTGCTACACTCGCAATATTTGCTTTTCCTTCTTGTGTAGCTTGACTTAATGCTTCTTGATTATTTGCAACATCAATTGCGTTTAAAGCGTTTTGTTTTGCTTGTGCTAATTGTTCTTTTCGGAATGCACTATCTTCTGGTGTTAATCCAGCTGCTTCAATTGCTTGTAATTTTTCACTTGCTGCTGTTTCAATTTCTTGTTTTGCATTATTTTTTGCTTGACTTTCGTTTGTAGCGATAGAATTAATATTATTTAATCCTGTTTGTTTTTCAGTTGTAACGTGATGATTTGTAGTTGCACGCGCAATAGCTTGTATACTATCATCTTTAAACGTCTCTAATCTTTGTAACGCTGTTGTTCGCTCTTCTGATAACCACTGATTTGCAGATTCAATTGCTTCTTTCTTTAATTGATATGCTGTAGTAATTTCTGATTTGGCATTATTTTTTTGACTACTTGTCGTTACATCTTCAGCTGTCAATAATTGAACAGTTGTTGTTTTCTCATTATCAATTGCATCGATATTAGCTGTTTGAATACGTGCTATTGCTTCATTTTTAATTCGCTCAAGTGTTTGTTGTTTGCTGGATTTTTCTTCTGTTGTTAAGTTAGAAGACGTAAGTTGTTGCACTTTTTCATCATATTTTGCCGTAACTTCATTTATTGCACTTTGTTTTGCAAGTGTTAATGGCGTTGGTGTTGCATCAACTTGACGAATATTATTTATTCCATTTTCTTTGGCAGTATTTAACGCTTCTTGATTATTTGCACGCTCAATTTCATGTATAGCTGTTTGTTTCGCTTGATTTAATTGTTCTTGTCTAACTGCTTGATCTTCAGATGTTAAACCTGCATTTTCAATTGCTTGTTGTTTTTTAACTGCTTCTGCTTCAATTTCTTGTTTCGCATTATTTTTAGCTGCACTTTCATTAACGTTAATTGCATCAATACGGCTTATTCCATTTTGTTGTTCAGTTGCTACATTATTGTTGGTAGTAGCTCGTTGAATTGCACCATCAATTTCAGATTTCATACTATTTAATTGTTGTAATGCTGTTGCTCTTTCTTCTTCAAGTAATGTAGTTGCTGATTCAATCGCTGATTTTTTACGATTATACGCTTCAGTTACTGCATTTGTTGCAGTTTCTTTTTGAATACTATTACCAACTTCAAAGTTTGATAATGATTGTAATTCTGAAGTTTTTTCTTGCTCAATATTTTCTAACGTTGCTTGTGCAATGCGTGATAAGGCATTTTCTTTAATACGTTCTAATTCTTGTTGTTTTTCAGTTCTTTCTTCTGTTGTTAAGTTAGAATTTGATAGTAGTTGTGCTTTTTCATTATATTGAGCTAAAATAGCTTGCTTAGCATTTTCTTTCGCTTGTGTTAATTCTGTTGGTGTTGCATTAACTTGACGAATATTACTAATTCCAGTTTCTTTAGCAGTATTTAATTGTGATTGATTTGTTGCATTTTCAATTTCTTGTAATGCGTTTTGTTTCGCTTGATTTAATTCTGCTTGTCTTACTATTCTATCTTCAGCTGTTAATTGTGCAGCATCAATTGCTTGTTGTTTTTTGCTTACTGCTGTTTCAATTGCTTATTTTGCATTAGTTTTAGCTTGACTTTCATTAACTGCAATCGCATTAATTTCGTTAATGCCTGACTCTTTTTCTACTCTTACTGCGTCATTATTTGTCGCATTACTAATTGCTTCATCACGATTGTTTTTAATTGCAGTTAATTGTTGTAATGCTTCAGCACGCTCTTCTTCTAACCACTGTGCATTTTGAATAGCAGTTCGTTTTTCTTCATACGCTGTATTGATTGCTGACTTAGCATTATTTTTATTGTTTTGAAGTTGTTGTTCACCATCTAAATCAGTTTTTTTAGCAACTAAATCTGATTTTAGTGTTATTAGTTCATCGATATTTTTATCTGATAATGATTGTTGGGCTAACGCTAGTAATGTATCCATTAGTGATTTATATGTTTCGCTTGCGTTAATATACGTTGATAACGTTGGTATTTCTTGTACTAGCGTTTGAATGTCGCTTACTAATCCTGCTTTAGTATTTTCTTCTTCTAATGTTGCTAATGATAATTGTGTTAACGCTTCAGTTGCAAACGTTTCTATATCCACATTTAGATTAAATGTATTGTTATCTAATCGTGCAATAAATTCATTCGTTTTTGCAGTAATATTCGTTCTTACTTCATTGATACGACTAGCATTTAAATGCGGGAAGTTTTCCGGTTGTAACGCTAATAATATCGCTTCTTTACGATCAGTTATCGTTGTTTTAGCGTTGTTGATTGCTGATTGTAGACGTGTTTCACCATTGTTTGTTGGGTGATCAAGTATTTCACGATATTGACGCATCGTTATTAGTGCTACTGATAACGCATCTACATTTGAATCATCTTGTTGTAGTAATGCTTTTGTCGTAGTTAATGATTGATCTATTTCAGCTTTAATTGTTGGTTCATAATTGTGATATTTCACACCTGCGTTTTCAATTTCATTAATTAATGCAATTAATTGATTTTTTAACGCTTCTTTTTTATTCATTCCAACATCAACACTTGTTAATTGTGGAAGTAGCGTATTCTCAATATTTGAAATTTGTGTGATATTTTCTGATTCATCAACTTGACGCTCTAACGTTGTTTTAATTTCCAACAATGTTGTTGCAACAGCTTGCTGTTGTTCTGGTGTAAAAATAGATTCTGCTAATTTTTGCGATTGTGCTTGATAAATTTCTTCAATACTGCGTTTTAAACGACTTTTAGCCGGACTTTCTCCAACTACTAACGATTGCATCGTTTCAGTAGTAGATTTTTTTTGTGTTTCGACAGCATTGTTATGTTTAGCATCAGTTATTTTTTGTATTGCAGTATTTTTTTGTAATTCTAAATCATTAATTTTTTCATTTTTTTCTTCTTGTAATAATCTTGATGACTGTATTTCTGCTAATTTTGCTTGATAAGCTTCTTCAATTAATTGTTTTGCAGACTGTTTAATAACACTATTCCCAACATTAATTGCGTGTATTTTTTCAACAGTATCGTTTTCATGATCTGCTACTTCAGCATTATTTAATGCTGTCATGATATTTGCAACATTATTTTTTGATGCATTTAATGTTTCTAAATACGGTATTTTTTCTTCTTCTGTTAATTCTGAATTATTAATTTCTAATTTTTTCGCATCATATGCTTGATCAATATTCGCAATAGCTTGTGTTTTTACTTCACTTTTTACGACATCATTTTTTGCTAGTTGTTTAATTGCATCATCTTGTTTTGCATTTAACTCAGCAATAGCTTGTGCTTTTTCATATGCTTGAAATGTTGCTTCTTTTAATAATTGTAATTTATTTTTGATCGTTTCTTTTTCTTCAATCGTTAGTGTACTTGATTCAAGATTTAATATTTTTTGGTTATACAATGTTTCATATTCAGATTTTGCTTTTTGAATATCTACTGGTGTATTTTTTTGTACAGGTTCTTTTGTTGTAACTTTTTGTTTAGTTTCTACGGTAGATGTTGTTTCTTGTGTATTTTCTGCTGTAGATGTTACTTCTTGTTTACTTTCTGTTTCTTTTACTTCAGTATTTGTAATATATGGTAAATACCCCACAAATGTATATAAAGAATTGTCTACTTCTGGTACAACAATATTTCCACCATCTTCAGTTACTGTAACTTTCATATCATTTGGTAATGATTTTATTCCAATAGCCGATAATCTGATAATTGGAATGGCAATTGCTGTTAATGACACAATTGTTGCTCCTATTATGATTGCTTTTTTATTTGATTTTTTAATCGACAATACTAACAGTAATCCACCTGTAGCTAATAACGCCCCTGTTACTAACCATAATTGTGGTGTCATTTTTGGATTAATACGATACACTAAATGATAACTCGCATTACTTGCAATATCACTAGGTAAAGTATTGATAATTTTTTGTTTTTCGGAATCTGATAATGATTGTTCATTGACCAAATCAGCTGTTATTTTTGTGTTTGTTGCAGTTGTTGGTAAGTACCCTAATATAAAACTACCAATGCAAAGCGAAAACACCCCGACACTTAATTTACGAATAGAAAACTTCTGTTTTTTCTCAACATTTTTCACGCTTTTTACCTCCTATATATATATATATATACACGCATGTTTAAAACGTCTATTCTTTTTTTCTATCTCTTAATATCTAATTTTTGTCCCATACTACACATATTGTAATACAATAAACGACATCTGTCAACACATTTTAAGATAATTTGCGATATTTTTTAAAAATAAAAAAGTACCATATAAAATGGTACGTTGTTTTATTCATGGCGCCTAAAACAGGGCTCGAACCTGTGACCTAACGGTTAACAGCCGTTTGCTCTGCCAACTGAGCTATTTAGGCATGGAGCGGATGATGGGAATCGAACCCACGTAGTCAGCTTGGAAGGCTGAAGTTCTACCATTGAACTACATCCGCATAAATGGTGACCCGTCGGCGACTCGAACGCCGGACCCACTGATTAAAAGTCAGTTGCTCTGCCGACTGAGCTAACGGGTCAAGTTTAATTTTATAATGGCTGGGGTACCTGGATTCGAACCAGGGAAATGCCAGAGTCAAAGTCTGGTGCCTTACCGCTTGGCTATACCCCAAGAAATGGTGGGGGGGGACGGATTCGAACCGCCGAACCGTAAGGAATTGGGTTACAGCCAACCGCGTTTAGCCACTTCGCTACCCCCCCAAATTTCAAAAAATAAAAATGGTGCCGACTAGAGGACTTGAACCCCCAACCTACTGATTACAAGTCAGTTGCTCTACCAATTGAGCTAAGTCGGCATATATGGTGGAGGATAACGGGCTCGAACCGCTGACCCCCTGCTTGTAAGGCAGGTGCTCTCCCAACTGAGCTAATCCTCCGTTTTCATCACTGCCTATATATATTAACACAGATAAAAATCTATGTCAACGATTTTTATCTGTATTTGATCGATTTTTTTATTTTTTTTGTTGGTGGACGATAATTTCGCTGTTTTTTAGTGCTTTTAGTGCATGAAATTCTCCTCTTTCTAATGTTAAAATTGTGTTTGGATTCAATATTTCAGTTTTTTCATCATTAGAAAACGCTATTTCTCCTGAAACAACAATAACTGTAACTAAAAAATCACTCTTATGTCTTTTAATTTCTTTATCAGCTAATAAATGAATATGGACGATTTTTTGATCTTCGTTATCCACCAAAACTTCAAATAATTCAATTTCTTGATTTAATGTATATAATTGCATTTTATTTCTCTCCTTTAATCACGATATATTTCATAAATGTTTTATTTTTTCGAAACACTTTAAACATCTTGTAAAATTGCGTTCTATTTTCTTTTTTAATCGCATTTCTAATTATTTTTAAAGTGTTTATTAATCCTTCATCTTTCAACATACCACTAACACGCATTAAAGTCATGTTACCAATATGTGCGTGAATATTTATAAACGACTGATTTTCAAATAACATTAACCATTCATTATAATAAAGTGGATGAATACTCACGTTGATAGCTTGCGACACTTCTTTCTTTATCGCACTATTTTCTATTATTGCAATATCATGTGTTAATAATTTTCCACCTTTTTTCAAAACACGATAATATTCCCGCAAGCATTTTTCTTTATTGATGTTTGATTGCATCGTCAACATCGCTTCATTTATTACGATATCAAATTGATCGTTTTCAAATGGTAATTGTCTAGCATCCGCATGTATTACAGTTATTTTATGCGATAAATTTTGAGATTTAATGTTTTCTTGTGCAATCTTAACAACGTTTTCATCAAAATCAACTGCTACAACGTTACATCCAAATTTCTTAACTAATTCAATTGCAGTTGTCCCCATATTACATGCTACTTCTAAAATTGTGGTCGTTTCAGTAATTTCAGCTTGATTAAACAACCACGTTGTTGCTTCTTTCCCACCAGGTCGTAATCTCTTCTTTCCTAATTTCGCTAAAAAAGTATGTCCTGCTATTCTCACTCTGTATCTCCTATAATTTTTTTCGTATTCGCAAAATGATATTTTGCAGTTTTTTGTAATATTGCAACACCGTGTTTTGCAACTAATTGTTTTCCAAGTTCATCAACATGACTTCCTGCACCTAATAAAAACTCAACGTGATATTTCGCTGATAATTGTTTCATGGCAGTTAAATACGCATATCGAGCAATAACACTTGCACATGCAACAGCTAAAAATTTATTCTCGGCTTTTGTTTCTAGATGTACTTTAATTATTTCTTTACCTTTTAAGTATTTGTAATAGTTATTTTCACTACAAAATTGATCCACTACTTTTAATTGTGGTAATTGATATTTTTGAGCTAAATTAATATAGGCTTGATTGTGCAACAATGCTTTTAGTCCATGGGAATTATGTATTTCAACTTGTTCATTATATTTTTCATTATCTAATATTAATAATGAATACGGTAAAATTTCCATTAACTTCGGGGCAATTTTTAAAATATAGTCATCACGCATTTGTTTTGAATCTTTAATATTTAATTGTTGAATCATATTGTGATGTTTTTCCTCCACAATTGTAGCACAAACTGTTAATGGTCCAAAATAATCACCTACACCACTTTCATCGCTACCACAATGTGCCACAAAATTAGTGTTTGTGATTTGTTTTTCACCATTTTGAATAAACACTCTATTGTTTGTGTAGATTGTAATTGTTTCTGTAGCTAATTTAAAGAAATATCTTACACTTGGGTTGTTATTGCTTTTTAAATACGCGTGATACTGATTGTATATTTCTTGAATTTCTGCTTCTGTTGCAATATATGATTTCATAATATCCTTTCTAAAAAAACTTCAGGATATACTGAAGTTTTATACGTTTTCACTTAAAAATTTAGCAACGTTTAATGGTGTACAGTCTTTTAAAACTTTGCCATTCACAATAATTGCTGGTGTTGCCATAATTTCATATTCAGATACTAATGCCATAAATTCAGTTAAATTATCTTCTTTTTTGATAATTTCTATTTTATCGGCATATTTATTTTGTAATCCGAATTTTAAGTATTGAAATAATTGGTCACATTTTGGACACACTTGTTGACTTAATATTTTTATCATATTTATTCTCCAAAGAAGAAATCTTCATCTTTAATTTCAGTTGATACCATTTTTTGATAACCATTTCCTTTCATCGAGAAGAAATCTTGTGTTTTTGTTGCTGTGTTTAATCCATTTAATACAACTGGATTAATTTCTTCGTTTTCAAATAGTTCTTCAAAACCTAAGTTTAAATATGCTTTATTTGCATTATATCGCACAAATCTTAATACATCTTCTGTTAATCCTACGCTGTCATAAATATCATGAACTAATTGAATTTTTAAGTTGTATAGACGCATCATTAAATTATCCGTCCATTGTTTTAATTGTTGTTGTTGTGTTTTATCGAATGAATCGTACATTTCTCTTGCTATTGTACCGACATATACACCGTGGACACTTTCATCACGAATAATTAAGTTTATAATCTCACCCGCTTGCATTAATTTACCTTGACCATAAAAATACAGTGGGTAATAAAATCCGCTATAAAATAAACATGTCTCTAAGAACACTGACGCAACACATGTTTTAAATTGTGCAATTTCAAATGTTGCTTTATCCACATTTTCATATAATCTTAAGTAGTTTAAGCGATCTAAATCACGGTATACAGATACGATTTCATCCATTATTTGTTGGAGACATTCGTGTTCATCTCCCCACGCAAATAGTTTATTAATGTCTTCTACATTCATATACGTCATAAAAATGTTGGAATAACTTTTAGCATGAACAGCGTTTTCCATAGCAGCCATAAAGTTTAACACTGCTTTTCGTTGATGAAATTTATCATCTAAACTGCGTGATAATACCGGCATGCCAATATCACCTTGATAAGTATCTAAATAAGTTAATACAAGTAAATTACGAGCGTACGCTAAACGTGTGGTTTCATCTAGCATATGCCAAACGTTTAAATCACCGTGTAAACTAATTTCTTCTGGTCGCCAAAACTGACTAAGATTTTGTTCGTAGAACGCTTGGGTAAAAGCATCTTCATGCTCATTCCAGTTCGCACCTTGATATAAATATTCTGTTTTACTCATAAATATCCTTTCTATACCGCACAAGCGATACATTCATCGACTTTTAGTTTTCTTGTTCGAGTGTAATATAATGTTTTAATTCCTTTATGATGTGCATATAAATAATAACGGACTAAATCTCTTGTTGTTAAACTAGATGTAATACACAATTCAAATGAAATACCTTGATCAACGTGTTTTTGAATTGTTGAGATAACATCAATTACGCGATTATTATCGATTTCATATGCGTCTTCATACATAAATGATGCTGTTTCTAAATGTGGCATCGGGAAATACGTTTTACTGTTTCCATATGTTCTTTCTTCTACTAATTGTTTAATTGGTGTCACACCTGCACTTGTGGCCATTAAATATGATGTACTACCGTTTGGTGCGATTGCTAAACGATTAGAGTTATATAAACCATATTCCATCACATATTTTTTTAATGTTTGCCAATCTTCATCAGTTGGAATATAAATCCCTTCAAATAATTGCTTAATTTTTTCTGTGCGTGGGTAAATTGCTTTACGATCGTCAAAATAACTGCCATCACTATATTTACTTTCTTCAAATCCCGCAAATGTTGTTTTAGTTGCTTTAGCTTTTTCCATTGAATGATATAAACTATAGTAATTCACAATATTGAAAAATACATCAACTAGTTCAATACTTTCATCACTACCATATGCGATATAGTTTTTAGCTAAATATGCATGTAGTCCCATCATTCCAAATCCAACAGAATGCATTAAACGATTAGCTTTTGCAACTGCTGGGACATGTGCAATATTTGTTTTGTCACTTACAGAGTTCATAATATCCATTGCGGCATATACTGATTCTTTAATCATTTTGTTTTCCATCATGTTTTCAATTTGCCCACTTGCTAAGTTACATGAAATATCTTGTCCGATTATATCTTCTTCTTGTTTGCCATAATCTGCATAACTTGACAACATACTTGGTTGTAAAATTTCTGTACATAAATTTGAAAATTTAATGCTGTCTTTTAATGGATTATTTTTATTAACGTTATCAGAGAACATAATATATGGATAACCACTTTCTCCTTGTACTGTCGCGATTAAATCTAATAGTTTTCTTGGATCAACATAACGTTTTCCAACGTTTGGATTAGCTACCCATTCATCATAATATTTATCAATATTAATTGCTAAGTCTCCGAAGTTTTCACCGTATTCACGGCGAATAGTGTGTGGATAAAACAATGCCATTTTTTTATTTTCTCTTGCTAGTTCAATCATTTTATCTGGAATAACTACACCTAATGATAATGTTTTTAAACGAATATCATCATCGGCATTAATTTTTTTACTAGACAAGAAATCTTCAATATCAGAATGGAATACATTTAAATATACCGCCCCAGCACCTTGACGTTGCCCCATTTGATCAGCATACCTAAATCCATTATCTAACAGTTTAGCTACTGCTACTACGCCTTTTGCAACGTGCTTAATATTTTTTATGTCTTCTCCTTTAGCTCGTAAATTAGATAAGTGAATTGATACACCCCCACCTAATTTTGATAGTTGCATAGAAAACTCTAAAACACGTGAAATATCATTTAAACTATCACCCATTTCTAGTAAAAAACAACTCACAAATTCGCCACGGTGTTTTTTACCCGTATTTAGAAACGTTGGGGTTGCTGGAATAAACACTTGTTTTAATAATGCGTCTAATATTTCCATCGCTCTTACGAAATCACCTTGTGCATGATATAACGCAATAATAACTAAACGATCTTCATATAATTCTAAAAATTTGTCTTTCATTTTATTTTTTAATGCGTAATCGTTATAAAACTTAAATGCACCCATATATGATTTGAATTGAAATTTATTAGCGTATGCATAATCATAAATTTCGTCAATTTGGTCGTGAGAATACATTTCAAATATTTCTTTTTCATAATAGTCATTATCAATTAAATACTTTATTCTTGCTTGATGTGTTGGAAACTTTAAATAGTTGCTGTAAACTGCTTCTTTTAAATATGTTTCACATGCTTGTGCATCTTTTGATAAATCTTTAATTTTTCCTTCTTCATCCACAATTTGACTATTTTCTACAATCCATTGTGGTATTTTATATTTTTCACTCATGACTATTCTCCTTTATCCAACGTTTTAATAATTCAATGTCTTCTTTTAATCCTACTGCTTCAAATTTTAAAATAAGTGGAATATGATATTCTGCTTGTATTTTATCACCAGCAGCTCCGTAATTTGTACCCCAATTTTTATTACCTGATACAGCTACCGCCTTTACAAATGATTGATTGTCTTCTATAAATTTTCGTGTTGTATCTGGAATATTACCAAAACCTATACTTCGTGTTAGTAAAAGACATGGTTCAGCAATATATTGTACTTCTTTGACAGATTTAATGTTATCTGAAAGCTTCATTGCTGTCTTTTTCACAAGACCTGTTAATGAATCGTATACAACCAACATACTAACACCTCCTATAAAATCTATACAATTATGTTACCTTAAAATAGCGATTATTGTCAATAAAAAAGTCCCAGTTTTAACAACTGTTACTTTTTAAGTTTTTTTATACGATATATTGCAATCGTTTTATTTCCCGTATGTGCACGAATAATTGTGCGGATACGGTGTATTTCGGCATTAATTTGATGTAATTCTTGTAATTTTGTTTGTATTTTTTTGGCTTCTTCTAAATAATCAGAATGCACGATTCCCCAGTGATAATCATCTGTATTTTCTACATTAATTGCTTCTTTAATCATAATTTCATATGCTTTTGATAATGTTCTAACTTTATCAATTTGTTCGATTTTACCATCTTCTTCAAATTTTAGCACAACTTGAATTTTTAATAACCCCGCTAATGCTGCAACTGCTGGTGAAACTCGCCCACTATTTTTAAACGTATTTAAGTCATACGGTACAATAATAGCTTCTTCAACTACTTCATTTTCTACTTTTCGTGCTATTTCTGATATTGAATAGCCTTCAGATATTAATTGCTTGATTTCTAAACATAAATGCACTTGAGCATATGCGACATAACGCGAACAAATCACTTCGACTTTATCACGATATTTGTCAGTCATCGACAACATTTTAGCTGTCGAATAAAATCCACTTAATTTTTCAGAAATTGGTAAAAAGATAATTTCATCATGTGTTTGTAATAATTCATCCCACACTTGTTCTATGTGACCTGGACTTGGTTGTGATGTTGCTACTTTACAGTTATTATCTAAAGCATCTTTTAGTTGTTCGGTTGTATAGTTAACACTATCAATATATTCTTGACCATCGACAATAACAGGCATGTTAAATACATGTATACCTAATTGTTGTGCTGCTTCGTTTGTAATGTCTGCCGATGAATCACATACTACTGCTATTTTTTTCATATTACTCCTCTACTTTTCTCACTCTACTAATACCTACTGTTTTATTTCCTGTATGGGCACGCACAATTGCAAGAATTTCTTTTAATTCGACTTTTTGATTAATTGCCTCCGCCAACATTTTTTGAACTTCCTGACCACTTTCTTCATCACTTGAGTGTAGCACTGCCCAGTGATATTTTTCTGGTGTTGTTGTTTTTGCACTTGCTACTAATAATTCTTTAGCTTTAGATAATGTTCTTGTTTTGTCTAATTTATCTAACACGCCTTCATTGTCTAATTTTAAAACAACTTGTATTTTTAATAATCCTGCTAATGTTGCAACTGCTGGTGAAATTCTCCCACCACGTTTTAATGTATGTAAATCATAAGGTACAATGTAGACTTCACTTTCTACAGCTTCAATTTTACTACAAACTTCAGAAGTAGTAAAACCTTTCGCAAATAATTTTTTAGCATCTAACAATAAATTAATGATTCCTCTAGAAACAAATCGTGAGCGTACAACAGTTAATTTATTTTTATATTCGTTTTCTGATAATGATTTAGCTACAGAATAAGTACCACTTAACGTATGTGCTACTGGGATGTAGAACACTTCATCATATGTTTTTAATAATTCATCTATAAATGTTACAAATTGCCCTGGACTTGGTTGTGATGTTTTAGCTACTTTTTTATCATCCAACATTTTTGATAATAATTCATGATTTAACGATGTTGCTTCTTCATATTCAACCTCATCAACAATAATTGGTAATCGAATAACATGAATACCTAATTCTTTTTCTTCTTCTAATGTAACGTCAGCTGCTGAGTCACACATTAATGCAATTTTTTTCATAAACTACCCTCCTCTTCAAGTATACCACATTTCAAGACAAAATAGTTTATTATTTAAACTATTTTTGGTATACTATTGATGATTTATTTTTATAAAAAAAATAATCATTTTTTGCGAACGTTGCATCAATGCGAGCGACAGTTAAGGAGGAAAAATGAAGCAAAAAAGCATAAAAAGATTAATGCTACTCGCATTATTTATTGCCATTCAAGTGGCATTATGGGGTATCCCAAATTTAGGTTTCGTTAATGTTTTAGCAATCGAAATCACGACACTACACTTGCCTGTAATTATCGCAAGTTGTGTTTTAGGATATAAGGAAGGGATGATTGTTGGGGCTGTTTTTGGTCTGTTGTCATTAATTCAAGCCACAAATACACCTTTACCACACGCTGCTTTCTTTTCACCATTTGCGGTTGGTGGAAATATTTTTAGTTTAATTATCGTATTTGTGCCTAGAATTATTTTAGGATTCATTCCTGGTTTTTTACTAGAGAAATTCAAAAAACCTACAGTTTTACACGCTTGTGTTGTTAGTGTTTTAGCTTCCATTACACATTCATTTTTAGTTCTTGGAATGATTGCGTTATTTTTTACTAATTTATTTGCGAAAATCAGTAACATTGATAATTCTGCTGTTTTTAAATTAATTTTAACTGCATTATCAGTCAATGGTGTAGCAGAAGCTGTTTTAGCTGGTATCTGTGGATTAGTTGTATATCGTTTAAGAAATTTCAAAGGAGTTTAATATGTTGGTGGTAGTAGATGCGGGAAACACTAATATTACGATTGGTATTTATGAAGAAAATACATTACTTAAAAGTTTTAGAATGACCACAAAGATGGAACGTACTAGTGATGAATATGGTCTTGTTTTACTTAATTTTATTAGTATGGCAAACATTGAAAAATCACAAGTTTCAGATGTTATTATTTCTAGTGTTGTGCCTAAAATGATGCACGCATTCACGAATGCTGTTCGTCGTTATTTAGAGAAAGAACCAATGATTGTGGGGAGTGGTTTGAAAACTGGTATTGCGATTTTAACGGATAATCCTAAAGAAGTTGGTCCTGATCGTATCGTTGATTTAGTTGGTGCAATTGATGAATACGGTACAAATATTATTGTTGTTGATTTTGGGACGGCTACAACTTATGATTATATTAATGATGAAAAACAATTTATTGCTGGTGTAACTGCACCAGGTATCGGTATCTCTGCTAATGCGCTTTGGGGGCAAACTGCCAAGTTACCTGAAATTGAAATTAAAAAACCTGATTCAATACTTGCTAAAAATACTATTCATAGTATGCAAGCTGGTGTGGTGTATGGTTATATTGGTCAATGCGAATACATTATTACTAAGATGAAAGAAGCATTAAACGATGATAATATTAAAGTGATTGCTACTGGTGGTTTAGGTAGTATCGTATTTAATGAGACGAATTTAATTGATGTTTATGATCCTGAACTAACTTTTAAAGGATTAAAAAAAATATATCAAATTAATAAAAAAATGCCGCGTAATTAAACTTTACGCGATTTTTGTTTAGTATCTTTTACAAGTGCTTTAACACATGATGCAACTAAACCTAGTAATGCAAGCGTTAATGCTACGATATCTAATGCTAACGATTTTAAGATCGTTGTTCCTACACTTGCACCTTTTTGTGTTAATGTCATAATAACTGTAATAAAATCTTTACCGTTTGCGAAAATAGTCGCTACTTCTTTTGAGATAGTTGCTACTTTAGCTTGTCTCATTAATGATATTAAATTGCGGTTGACAACCATAATTAATAATACTAGTGTTAAAATAATCACTGTGAAAAACGCAAATTTATACGTTTTATCTTTTAAAAATATAACAATCGAGATTGCAATTCCCACCACAGCTAAAACAATAAATAAGTAATGGGCGTATGTGTAGAAATTAAAGAAACTAACTATGCTATTTAATAAATGATTGTCTCCTACTCTACTTTCGTGCACTAATAGATAATATATAATGTCTTTTAACAGCCATGCTCCTATACTACAAATTAATGCAAAAATTATAATCGTTGCTAAGTTTGCAAGTGATTGTATTTTTTTATTTCTTATCATGATTTTCCTCCTCTAATAACTTTTCTACGATAGCATCTATTTCTCTTAAGTGATAACATATTTCGGTATCTATTTCAGTAGTCAACGTTGTTAAGTATGTTTTTACTTCTTGACTTCTTACACGGATTTTTTTAAATCTTCCATATTTATGAAGTAAAAACTGTATTGCCTGTGCTAATTTATATAGTGGATTTTCTAGTACCATTTCATTAAACACGATTTTTTTATTACAAACTGCGATTATCGCAAAAGCAATTTCTTGACTAGTTAATGTAACTTCCATCGGAATATAGTCTATTTCAAGATGATAATCTGTTTTTTTATCTGGGATCGCAAACAAACCTGTAAAAACTGGATAATCCACTTTTTTATGTAGTAGTTTTTGTGTAATACTATAATTTTCATAATGAATATAATGGTTCTCTTTTAGTTTTCCTAATAAATTTTGAGATTGCATTATTTTTATGGCATCATATACTTTACCTAAACAGTCTAACACAAATAAGTAATCTATTTCTGGTAAAATTTTTGGTTGTTTATTTACTTCATATTTTTTAATTACTGTTTCATTTAATTTATCGTTTGGTAATTTACTGTCAATAAAAATCATTATTGAGTTTTGACGATAGCGATAACTATACTCAGGATAATATTGTGCATTTAATCGCTCAATTAATGCTCGTTCTCCTTCATCACCAATAAATAATTCAATGCCGTAATATGGAACATTTTTTCCTAGAAAACTTGTATAAATTTTTGTGTCATTTATATTAAAGCTAATTACTTCATACTCTTCTAATGTTCGCCACATTTCTTCTTGTGCAATTAAATCAATGACTTGTAGTAGTTGTGAATATAAATTCATAAACACTCCTTTTCTATATTTTACCATATTTTAGTGTAATTCTCTATTAGTTTATTATTCAGAAATAAAAATCATCTTTCATGTGTGATGATTTATACGAAACAGTTCATTATCATAAATGTATGTTATTGGAGTTTGTAACTGCAGTATTTTTTTCTTCTTTTATTTAAATTGATCTTGATAAATCAAATTAAATAACCATTGCAAGTTGATAAGCGGTTCTGATTGTGTATTGACTATCGGCGACAATAACTTATCTATTTTTGCGATAATTTCTTCTTTGTTCACTTTTGAAATGTCGA
>CAMCRE010000012.1 GCA_945877255.1 uncultured Erysipelotrichaceae bacterium | reverse complement strand
TGACAAAAGAAGAAAAAGAAACTTTCTTTAATTATATCAAGTCTGTTGCCAAAGACGCAAAAGAAAAATATCCAGACAATTTTAATAAGATTAATCATATAATAGCGAATGCAATTGCGTATGAAGTTTACCATGATGATTTTTTGCAGAGTTTAACGAATGATTTTGGAGAAACGCCAAAGTATTTAAGTAGTAAAATGGAAGAATTAATAAAAAAAATCTATAACAATGATGATTACAAAATAGACTTCCCACATTTAGCTGCACCACTTGCAACATCAGAAAAAAGTGTGTGGTTGAAAGAAGCGATAAAATTTGTGGTAGGATTTAACTTAAAAGGTGTGCCACCAAAAGACACATTTTTTCAGTTAAATTCAATGGTTGGAGATCAACTCACAACTATCAACGAAAAAGATGTAAAATCTAATCAAGATGCATATATTTTAAAATATCATCCAAAATTTAAAGACTATACACTTGATGAGCGAATAGAGAAATACTATCATATTGAAAACTTAGATAAATATCGTTCACAATTTTATAATGAAACGCTAGAAATAAAAGCGAAAAAACATCATCGAACAAGAAAAGATTATTTGGCATGGTTGATGGGAGCAACATTTGCAACACTAGGTGCATTGTATTTAATGTCTAAAAAGATATACGAACATATTAAGCCACAATTAAACCACATATATTCAAGTGTTAAAACGCGTATAGTCAATACATCACAAAATATAAAAAATGCAATATTAAAATTTAACACTAAAACAAAATCATCAATTAAAAAGATAAGTGAAAAAGTTAAAAAAAGTATTATCAATATACCTCATAAAATTAAGGTAATTAAAAAACATGTTCAAAAAATAATTAAACGAACTAGTAAAAAAATAGTGCAGACTATAAAAAAGGTTAAGCATTTTATTAGTCATAAAATAGTAAAACCTGTTTACAATACATTAGTTCAACCAATTTACAACAAGGTTATAAAACCTGTTGGTAATTTTATAAACAAAAATATCATTAAACCAATTGGAAATATTTTTAATAAATTATTTGGAAAAAGATAGGAGAAATATGAAATGAAAAGAATATTCAAAAGAATACTAATATTTTTAGGTATAAGTCTAATTTTATTGTTTTTAGTTATTGAAAATTTAAAAACAAATTCTGTATATTATGCAAAGAATATGCCAAGAGGAGAAGGGCAACATCCTGAATGGATAATGTTGATTGAAAATTTAGATTCAATTATTAAACCAGATATTGATGGGATAGAGTATAAAATTGATGGAACAAAAGTTGTGATGAAGTACACAAACAATTATGAAACATTTGGAAATTCATATGACGAAGAAACAGAGTATATTTATTCAGATGGGAAAGACACTTCCTATGCCTTTAATAAAAACTTCAGGTTATTACATGCTTTTGATTTTAATGAATATAAAAGTATCGACATTTCAAAAGTGAACAAAGAAGAAATTATCGCAAAAATAGATAAGTTATTATCTCCGATAGTCAATACACAATCAGAACCGCTTATCATCAATTTACAATGGTTATTTAATTTGATTTATCAAGATGAATTTAAATAACAGAAGGTAAGAAATGAGAAAAATATTAACAAGAATATGGATTATTATAATTGCAGTGTTTTTAGTTTATTATAATATAAAAGCAAATTCTGTATATTATGCAAAGAATATGCCAAGAGGAGCAGGACAACATCCTGAGTTAGTTATGGCGATAATTAATTTAAAATATCTATATATTTCTGATACTAATGATTTAAGTTTTGATTTTGATGGAAACGTTAGTATAACAAATAGGCAAAATTTAATAATAAGTACTAGTGGTGATACAGAATTTATTTTTGCAGATAATGGTATTTCGTACTTATTAAATAAGAATCTTAATATTATTGATGCAACTGAGATGTCTATTTTAAGGAGTTATAAAGTAGACTTTAACGAAGAAAAAACAGTAATGTTTAATATAAGAAAATTATTACAACCAATTATTGATAACCAAAAGAAACCGCTTATCAACTTACAATGGTTATTTAATTTGATTTACCAAGATCAATTTAAATAAAAGAAGGTAAGAAATGAAAAGAATATTCAAAAGAATACTAATATTTTTAGGTATAAGTCTAATTTTATTGTTTTTAGTTATTGAAAATTTAAAAACAAATTCTGTATATTATGCAAAGAATATGCCAAGAGGAGAAGGGCAACATCCTGAATGGATAATGTTGATTGAAAATTTAGATTCAATTATTAAACCAGATATTGATGGGATAGAGTATAAAATTGATGGAACAAAAGTTGTGATGAAGTACACAAACAATTATGAAACATTTGGAAATTCATATGACGAAGAAACAGAGTATATTTATTCAGATGGGAAAGACACTTCCTATGCCTTTAATAAAAACTTCAGGTTATTACATGCTTTTGATTTTAATGAATATAAAAGTATCGACATTTCAAAAGTGAACAAAGAAGAAATTATCGCAAAAATAGATAAGTTATTATCTCCGATAGTCAATACACAATCAGAACCACTTATCAATTTACAATGGTTATTTAATTTGATTTATCAAGATAAGTTTAAGTAGTTATATATTTAAATAAAAGAATATGTCATCAGAAACTAGACACCAAAATAAATGTGTTCAGTTAAAATCGGACATGTTCTTTTATTAGTTTTTAATGTTTTATTTAAATATTAGAATCAATTTGTTTCAAGTATTGATTGATTTTTTTATTTAAAACTTCAGATGTATTAACATCATCAATTGAATTTAGAACTTTAAAAATATCGTATATTTTTTCAAAAGAAGAGAGATTGTTATAATATTTTTCAATTACAATTTTTTTTGATTTTTTTAAAATTTCATTTCTA
This sequence comes from uncultured Erysipelotrichaceae bacterium, assembly GCA_945877255.1. Lineage (GTDB taxonomy): Bacteria > Bacillota_I > Bacilli_A > Erysipelotrichales > Erysipelotrichaceae > CAMCRE01. The sequence continues at coordinate 44,942 of CAMCRE010000012.1, read as the reverse complement.
TAAAGTTCAACATTTTCTTTAAAACAAACAAAACTTTGTTCGATTTTACCAAAATCTTGTGATTTTATAGCAGAAATTAATTTGTCTTGAAGTTGTGCTAGACGAGAAATATTGTAATAAGGTAATAGGAGTACATTTAACATTATGGAAATAACCATCCCCACAAATGTATGTAATGTTCTATCAAATGCATATTCAATACCACTAATAGATTTATTATGTATTAAACACGCAATACAAACAATCCCACTAATGAAAATTGCACCATGTAATTTTAATTTTGTGCAGATTTTAATACAAATCATGACCGCAATACCAGCAACAATTTTATTTCCTGGGAAATAGAACGAAAGCAAACCACCAACAACAGCACCTATTGCTGTTCCAAGAACACGATTTTTTCCTAATTGAAGTGATGTTAATAAAGTTTTTTCCATAGAAATAAAAGCAGTCATACACGCAAAAAAAGGTGTTGAAAAATTTAATAAATCAGAAACAACGGCAGCTAAAAAGACAGCTACACCAGATTTCAATACTCTTAATCCAATCATTTTTTCACCAATGCACGTGCTAATTTAGAAGCACAATTTTTTGAATATGTGATATGTACTTTATTTAAAATCGATTGAAAAACAACAATATCATCGTGCGGTTTTTTAACTTCATATTCTAATTCATAATCAACAGAATTATCATCAAATGTATTTTTGTCTACACACACTTCGGCATATTCTCCTTTTACTAATATTCGCTCTGTATGAATAGTAACAACAGGAAAAAGATTGTTTGTGATTGCTAGTTTTTTTAATGTTTCACGCACATTGAAGTCATCTAAAAAAGGGTTTTCAACGAAAACTTCTTTTTCAATTTCAATTAAATCATTGTTTTCATAATATTTTATAGTAATAAATTTTTGATTAAACACCGTTCTGATTCTCAGTGCGATTTTTCGCTTAGATAAATCATTGTTCAATGTATCATAATACACATTTTTTTGATGAAATGATTGAATATGTTTATATTCATTGTTTTTAAAAAAATTATATTGCTTTTCAGTTAATAACACTTTAAATTCTTTTTCTATTTGGTATTGCATTTTACCACCTCTTAAATTATTATACCAAAAATAAACTAATTTTTCATTTTAGAAATTAATTGTGGTATAATAGTTGTGAGGTGTTATATGAAAATAAATGTAATAAAAGTGCCTGTAATGTACGGTTCTTCTAAATCAGGAGTAGAGTACGGTCCACGTAAAATTGAAGAGATGGGCTTATATGAACTAATAAAAAAATACGGTTTTGAAATAAATCACATTAATGAAATATATATTCCAATTGCTTCTGAAATTAATAAATTAGATAAAAATGAATTAATCAAATATCATGATGAAAATTTACTAATAAACAAAAACTTAGCAAAAACAGTTGACGAGTGTACTAAAAATACGCCTATCACATTAATTTTAGGCGGTGATCACGTTTTAGGATTAGGTTCGATTATGGGAAGTATTCAAAACAGCGAAAATTTAGGTGTGTTTTGGATAGATGCACATTGTGATATTAATACCGAACACACATCATTCACCAAAAATGCCCACGGTATGCCGTTAGCTTTTGCATGTGGATTAGGTGATAGTGAATTTACTAAAATTTATAAAGAAAAAAAATTAAATCCAGAAAATATATTTATTGTTGGTGCAAGAGATATTGATTCAGGAGAATATGAAATTTGTGATAAATATCGAGTTAATTTGTTTGATATGCCAAAAATTCATGAAAAAGGATTAGAAAATATAATAAAAACTGCATTAACCGAATTAGAAAATAAAAAAATTGATAAAATACATTTATCAATAGATGTTGACGCATTAGATAAAAAATATGTGCCAGGAACAGGAACACCAGTAGAAGATGGTTTTAATATTGAACAATTAAAATACATTATTAAAAATATTATCGCAACTGGAAAAGTGTATAGCATTGATGTAGTTGAGTTAAATCCACGTATAGATAACAACAATCAAACGGCATATTATACAATGGAGATTATAACGTGTATATTAGAAAGTTTAAAGGAGTATAACGATGTTACTTAAGCAATTATTGAGTTGTATAGAATATGAAGATTATATTAATGTTGATGAAAATGTTGTGATTGATCAAATTGATTATAACTCTAAAAATGTGACAAAAAATAGTTTATTTGTGGCGATAAAAGGCTATCAAACTGATGGACACCGCTTTATTGTAGATGCTGTTAAAAAAGGTGCTGTTGCAGTAGTCGTTAATGAATTTAATGCTGAATTAAATATTCCGCAAATAAAAGTAAAAGATTCCAGAAGTACACTTTCAAAATTGTCGGCAGTGATTGAAAATTATCCGTCTAATAAAATAAAAGTTGTTGGTGTAACTGCAACGAATGGTAAAACGACAACAACGATGATGTTAGATAGTATTTTAAACAAAAACAATTTCAAAACGGCTTTATTAGGAACGGTTGTAAATAAAGTGGGAGATGAAATTGAGAAATCGGTATTAACAACACCGGAATCAAAAGAACTACAAGCATTATTTCATAAAATGGTTAATAAACAAGTTGATGTGTGCACAATGGAAGTTTCATCAGCGTCTCAAGAATTAAAACGTGTACAAGATGTAGATTTTGATATTGTGGTTATGAATAATATTTCTAAAGAACATATGGAACAACATGGCTCTTTTGAGAATTATTTTTTACATAAGAAAAAGTTAGTGACACTAGCAAAAAAAGATGCTGTAGTTATTTTAAATAAAGACGATAGTTTAGTTTTTGAATTAGCAACACAAACAAAAGCGAAAGTTTTAACTTACTCTATAATTGATTCGACTGCATCTGTTTTTTGTGAGAAGTATGACGTTCAAAATGCAACATTTACACTTGCTATTAATGAAAAAATAGGAAATTGTTTTCCACAGAGAGTTGATTTCAAATTAAAAACAGGTGGATTACATTCAATCACAAACGCTATTTCTGCAATTATGGCAGCGTTAGTATTAAACGTTGATTTGGAAGTTGTACAAGCTGGTATTTTTGATTTTAGTGGTGTTGAGCGTCGATTTCAATTAATTTATGATGAATCATTCAAAGTTTATGACGATCACTTCGCGAATGAAGGAAACGTTGATGCAACGTTGAAGTCGATTTCTTTGATGCAATACCAACAATTAATTTTTGTGTGGGCGATTAGAGGTAGTCGAGGTACTGATATTAATTATGATGTACTTCATACGATGCTTAAATGGAAAAATATGCTGCATATTGATCGCTTTATTGTAACAAGTTATACCGATTTTGATATTAAAAATAATGTTGTAACAGAACAAGAAAAACAATTTGTTTTTGAATATTTAACGCAAAACAACATTTCGTTTACATATAAAGATAAATTACATGATGCTATAGCTTTTGGTTTAGATGTTGTAAATGAAAATGATTTAGTTGTTTTAGCTGGATGTCAAGGAATGGATAATGGTGCAAAATTATTACGTGATATTTTAAAAGATAGAAAAATCATTAATGAAACACATTTATTAAATGATCTCGTCAATTCAAGAATAGCGGGTGAATAATATGCAGTATACTATTGTATGTAAAGAAAGTGTAGTTTCACAACAATTAGCACAGCACATAAAAGATAATTTATCAGGATATAATGAAGACAATCCAGAAATAGTGATATGTGTTGGTGGAGATGGTACGGTATTGCGAGCAATGCATCAATATTTAGATAAAATCGACACTTTGAAATTCGTAGGTATACATACTGGGAATTTGGGTTTTTTAACCGACTATACAAAAGAAGAGGTTGATATATTAATTAATCATATTCAATCGCATCAATACGAAATATATAAAAGCAATTTATTAGATATTGCAATCGAATATGATGATAAAATTATGCATTATCATGCGTTAAATGAAATGCGAATAGAAAGCATTATTTATACTCAAAAATTAGATATTCATATTGATAATGAATATTTTGAAACAATTGTTGGATCTGGGGTTTGCATTAGTACGCAGGCAGGATCGACTGCGATGAATCGTGCACTTAATGGTGCTGTTGTTGATGATGGTATTCAGTTATTGCAACTGAGTGAAATAACAGGTATTCATCATAAATATTCCCATTCACTAGGTAATCCATATATTATGAAATGTTCACGAAAGATAAAGGTAACGAGTGATAGTTTTAAAGAGGCGTATATTTGTTTCGATCACAAACATCTTAAAATGGAAAACGTTAAGAGTGTGCGTTGTACAACAAGCCGCAAACAAATTCAATTTATTCGATTTAGAAAATATAGTTATCTTAAAAGACTGAAAAATTTATATTAAAAAACTTTAAACTAAATTGCTAGTTTAAAGTTTTTTATTTCCATATATTTTTTTTATTCGTTTGAGCGTGTTTTTCAGCTTGCTTAACAATATTCGTGTATGTGTATTTTCCGTACAAATATGCTACTTTTGCTAATCCTTCTTTTACAAGTTGTTCGTTTAATAACTCACCATCAACAAAAACCCATGCGAGTAATCGACCGTGTCGGTCGTATTTTTCCTTTTCATATTCAAGATGAATTTTTTTTGCATTTTTAAGTGCATGACATGTATATTGTTTTGCTTCATTTCCATACGGTTGAGCTGCTACATTTTCTTTTGCGATTTCTGGTGTATCTATTGCTAGAAAGCGAACTTTTTCTTGTTTGTTGGCGACTTTGAAAGTTGCAGTATCACCATCAATACAGTTAATTAACAGTACATCATTTTTAGGTTTGAAGTGATTTATCAAAACTCCAGAAATTAATACGATTGCTGTTGCAATAAACGAATATTTTTTACGAAATTTGCGAGCCATTCTCAACCTCTTTTTCTACGGTTGTTACGGATAAATTTCCTGAAGATTCAGCTGATAAAATCATTCCTTCACTTAAAATTCCACGAATTTTACGCGGTTGTAAGTTACACACAACAATTACTTGTTTTCCGATAAGTTGTTCTGGTTTGTAAAATTCGGCTATACCACTTACGATTGTTACTTTTTTGACACCTAAATCAATGTCAAATACGAGTAATGTATCGGCATTAGGGTGTTTATTGCAATTTAATACTTTTCCTACTCTTAAATCTAGTTTAGAAAAATCGTCATATGTGATATTTTCTTTGAAAGGATTTTCTTCTTTTTCAAAAGTTGATTTAATTAAGTTAAGTGTTTTTTCAACATCAAATCGTTCAAATAAAATAGTTGGTTGATTTGTTACGTTAAATTGGATTTGTGGTGTAGTTAGTGTGTCAAATGTTTTTTCTACAGCACCAATTTGATTTAATATTGCATGAGCAGAATCAGGGATAAATGATTGTAATAAAATTCCGCTAACACGAATTGACTCTAATAGTTGCCATAGTACAGTTTCAAGCAAGTCTTTTTTGGATTCATCTTTACCTAATGCCCATGGTGTTGTTTCATCAATGTATTTATTGCATCGTTTTAATAACACAAATATTTCTTTTAAAGCATCACTAATTTTGAATTCATCCATTTTTAACGTTACTTTATTATATACGTTATTTCTAATTTCTGTTAGATTTGTGTCATATTCAGAGTAAACATTTTTATTAGAGATTGTTCCGTTGAAATATTTGTTTGCCATTGAGATTGTTCGATTTACTAAATTTCCTAGTACATTTGCTAAGTCAGTATTTACTTTTTCAATTACACTTTCCCAAGTGATGTTTCCATCATTAGCGTATGACATTTCTTCTAACAAGTAATATCTAATTGAGTCGATTGGAAAGAATTTAGCAAGATCTTCAGCGTAGATAGTGTTACCTTTTGATTTCGACATTTTATTACCATCCATTAACAACCAAGGGTGGCCATACACAGTTTTTGGTAACGGGATGTTTAATGCCATTAGCATGATAGGCCAATAAATTGTGTGGAATCGTATAATATCTTTCCCAATTACGTGTACGTCTGCTGGCCAGTATTTTTTGTATAATTCATCATGATTTCCGTCAACGTCATAACCGATTCCTGTTATGTAGTTGCTTAATGCATCAATCCATACGTAAACGACGTGTTTTGGATCGAATGTTAGTGGTATTCCCCAAGTAAAACTTGTGCGTGATACTGATAAATCTGTTAGACCGGGTTTGATAAAGTTATTAATCATTTCATTTTTTCTAGATTCTGGTTTAATGAATTCTGGGTGATTGTTATAGTATTCAACTAATCTATCGGCATATTTTGCTAAGTTAAAGAAATAAGTTTCTTCTTTAGCTAATTCAACTTTTCCGCCACAGTCAGGACATTTTCCATCAACAAGTTGTGATTCAGTAAAAAAACTTTCACATGCTTTACAATATAAACCTTCATAGTATCCTTTGTAGATGTCGTTGTTGTCAAGAAATTTTTTGAATATTTTATTTACTTGTTGTTCGTGATATGTATCTGTTGTACGTATGAATTTATCGTAAGATGTATTTAATAAATCAAAATTATTTTGAATGTTTTTTGCCATAACATCAACATATTGTTTTGGATGCATGTTATTTTGCTTAGCTTTTTCTTCGATTTTTTGACCATGATCATCTGTTCCTGTTTGAAAAAAAACATCATATCCTTGAAGTCTTTTGTATCTGGCGATTGCATCGGTAAGCACAATTTCATAACTGTTTCCAATATGTGGTTGACTAGATGTGTAGGCAATTGCAGTTGTTATATAATATTTTTTCATAATGTTCCTCCACTGTTACATAATAGCATATTTAATGTAAATTTACCATGATTGTATGTAATAAAATTATAGCACTATATTATGGTTAAATTCAAATAAATTTGTTTGTTTTGTAATTTGTACTCCAAAACGGTTTAATATGCTTCATACGCAAACATCTGAAATATATCGTAGTTTAAATTTCGTGTAATTTTAAGCTGTTTTCTTACAAAAATTGATATTGCAACACAACAAAAAACGATGTATAATTTAATAAAGGAGGGAATGAAATGAGCGTCCCAAAACATGAAAAACTGCGTCTTAGGGTGGTAAAATCACTTAAAAAGTGGTTGATTGCATTTGCTATAACAGGTAAAGCAGTTTTAATTTTCATTATCAATGGCATGTATGTTGAAGCATTATCATGTGTTATATTTAGTTATTTTATTTTACCACTTGTTGCTTTTAAGTTAAGAGAACTGTACAAAGATGATGAAAATGATGCTTAAAAAGGCGGAAAAAACGCCTTTTTATCATTTCTACTAAAAATATGGTATAATTACATCAGGAAGTGGTAACATGGAAATATTAATCAATAGTTTAGAAGAAACAAAGAAATTAGCTAAAATATTAGCTAGCAAAGTAACAGGAAATTTTATTTTATTATTAGAAGGTGATCTAGGAGCTGGTAAGACTACGTTCACAAAAGCATTAGCACACTTTTTAGGGGAAACACAAACAGTTAATTCACCAACTTTCACAATATTAAAACAATATGATAAATTGAATCATATTGACGCATATCGTTTAGAATCAATAGAACAAGATTTAGGGTTTGAAGAAATTTTTGATGAAGAAAAACTATGTGTTATTGAATGGGCAAAGTTTATTCAGCAAATAATTCCACAAACTTTCTTAAAAATTGATATTACGTTTTTAGATGATGAAAAAAGATTGTTTAATTTTAGTAGTGAAGGATTGTCCTATCAACGAATCAAGGAGGAAATTTATGCTGAGTTTATGTCTTGATACATCATACAAACATCTAGTTATAGCAATCTATAAAGCCGATAGTTTAATTGACAATGTTGAAATTGAAAGTGAAAGAAAACAATCAGAAATGCTCTTTCCAGAAATTGAAGCTATTTTTAAGAAAAATCACTTAACAATAAATAACATTAATAATATTGTTGTTACTAAAGGGCCAGGAAGTTATACTGGTGTACGAATTGCGATGACATTCGCAAAAGTAATGGCAGCAATAAGAAACATAAATATCTACACAATTTCAACATTAGAATTATATCAAATTGCGGATGTTGTATTACTAGATGCTAAAAGTGATAAAGTTTTTATTAAAGAAAAAGAAGAAAAAATAATTAGTGTATCAGAAGCAAAACAATTTTGTAGTAATAAAACAGTTTGTGGAGATACGTATTTAATTAATCGTGATTCTGAAAAAATTATTATTGCGCACGAATTTATTAATAAAAAACATTTATGGCATAAAGAAGAAAACGTTGATGCGATTGTGCCACATTATTTAAAAGAGGCGATATGATTAGAAAAATGACAGTAGAGGATATACCGGTGGTATATGACATCGAATCAGTAACTTTTAATCCAGGCTGGACGATATCTCATTTTGAATATGAATTATTAGATAATCCATACGCCCATTTATATGTCATTGAAATCAATAATGAAATAGTTGGGTATGTTGGGTTTTGGGTATTATTTGACCAAGCACAAATTACAACGATTGCAGTGAAAGAGAAATATCGCGGAAATTATTTTGGGGATAAACTTTTATTATTCGCAATGGATAATATTAAGTCGTGTATGTGCGAAAGTATTACTTTAGAAGTTAGAAAATCTAACATAACAGCTCAAAAATTATATGAAAAACATGGTTTTATTAAATTAGGCGAACGTAAAAATTATTACGGAAATGAAGATGCAGTATTAATGGGTATCGGTATATAGGAGAGTATATGTGTATAATTTTAGGAATTGAATCAAGTTGTGATGAAACAGCAATAGCAGTAGTAAAAAATGGAAACCAAATATTGTCAAATATTATTGCTTCGCAAGCAAAAGTGCATGAAAAATATGGTGGCGTTATACCAGAAATTGCATCAAGAATACACATTGAAAATATCAGTATGGTTTTAAAAGAAGCACTCCAAACTGCAAATATTACAATGGAAGAAATTGATGCGATTGCAGTAACACAAGGACCGGGACTAATCGGAAGTCTACATGTAGGTATGATTTGTGCGAAAACATTATCAATGAGTTATAATAAACCGTTAATTGCAGTCCATCATATAGCAGGACATATTTATGCAAATGAATTTGTGGATGAGCTAAAATTTCCGTTATTAGCGTTAGTCGTATCTGGTGGGCATACCGAATTAATATACATGAAAGAGCATTATCATTTTGAAGTGATTTCACAAACACAAGATGATGCAATTGGAGAAGCGTACGATAAAGTTGCCAAAGTACTAGGTTTACCTTATCCAGGTGGACCGCATATTGATCGTTTAGCAAAAAATGGTGATAATATTTATACTTTACCAGCAATAAAAACAGAAAATCCGTTTGATTTTTCGTTTAGTGGTTTAAAATCATCTGTATTGCAATTAATTTCACGACTCCAAAGAACGCAACAACAGTATCGTATTGAAGATATTGCTTGTTCTTTTCAAGAAAGAGCATTAGATGAATTAATTAAAAGAGTAGATTTAGCGATTAATCATTATGAAGTTAGCCATGTCGTGTTAGCTGGAGGTGTTGCTGCTAATTCTCGTTTGAGAGAAAAAATGGAACAATATATGGCAGGAAAATCGCAAAAATTGACGATTCCACCACTTTATTGCTGTACTGATAATGCAGCAATGATTGCATCTGCTGGGTATCAAGCATATTTAAGAAAATTGTTTTCAAAATATGATTTAGCAGCCAAACCATCATTAAATATTTCAAAAGACAATAAAATATAATGCACCTTCCTAAAGAAGGTGCATTAATTATTTAGATGTTTGACGTATGATTTCACCGTTTTCAACAAAGATGACTTCGTCACATAAGTCTTCAATGTCTTGTGAATGATGTGATGTAATAACGACAACACCATTTTTTTGTGTCAAAATATCTTTGATAATTGATTTTGTGACAGTAACACTTTTTTCATCTAGAGCATTCATCGGTTCATCAAGTATTAAGTGCGTTGGTTCGCTCATAAATGCTTGAATAAGTGCCATTTTCTTTTTAGTACCTAATGATAGATGTTTATATTTAGTGTTTTTATATTCCTCCAAATTATAAGTTGCAATCCATTTATGGATGTCTACTTTATTAGAACACATTTTACTTAATTGTAGTAAGTTTTCTAACAAAGATAAATGCGAGATAAAATCTGGATTTTCTATTAAAATACCAGTATCAACAACGTAATTATTTTTAACACGTAACTCTGTAGTATCTTGATAAGTGTTTCCTTTGTCTAATTTGATATATCCGGATAATGATTTTAAGATTAGTGTTTTACCACATCCATTTGTGCCGACTAGTCCATAAATTTTTCCGTCCATAAAATTTAAGTTAATATTTTTTAAAACAGCATTTTTATTATAAATTTTAAACCCATTTTGTATTTTAAACATCTACTTCTCCTTTCTATATGTGTCAAATAATAAATGTAAAATTATAAATATAATAAATAAAATCCAAAAATTAAATACATGACGTCGCATTAAGAAATACATTGACAACGCAAATATCGTTAGTGTTTCAACGTGGATGAATCTTTGTATTAAATATAAAACAACAATATCACATATTCCCCACAATACAACATACACAATATCTAAATATTGAATTTGGTAATTAAACAATATAACATGTAATAGCATTGTAATGCTAATGAACAGTATAAATTTTGTAATGTACTGGGTTGCGATTAATTTAAGCATTTTAAAGTTAAAAATAAGTAGATTACGACTAGTATAACGAACTAAATCTTTAACACCTTTTGTGAAGTCGAGCATTAATGTAATAACATAATAAAATGCACAATAGTTAATACCTAGAACTAATACAACTAACATGAAGTTGATATCGGATATGCCATAGCGAAATAGATTATTAAAAAAATCATCCATCACATCACGATAAGCGTAATTTACGGGAGCGAATTTTAATATGCTTGAAAATAGCATATGCACGATAAGTGTAACAATAATAATGATAGCTAAATGACGTTTAATCCACTTCATATTTGTTTCTCCATTTTATGAGTAGTATCATAAACCATATTACAGCATTTAAACTTATAATTTGCCAAAAATACACATCATAGAAGCTCGTTACCATTAAAGATACTAATGGTATGAGATAAAATGGTAGAAAACGATGTAAAACCGGTGTTGCAAGCCACACAATAAATAAAAATGAAAGTGAAGCATGAATAAAACTATTAAAGTAATCAGCTAAATAATATGCCAACATTGAAAGTGAAAAAATAGCTAATGATTTTGTAGTTATATAATATATTAAGTAAGTCCAGATGTCTGTAATCGTATTATGTAAAAAACTATTTTCAGGGAAATAATCACGAATATTCAAAAATTCAAAATTTCCTAATAAAAACGAAGTAACCGTTATAATTATAAAAAGCAATAAGAAAATTACTACGTTTATACAAGAAAAATATAGTTTCGTTTTAAATATATTTTTTGAATATAAATTTCCAATCGTTTTTCCAATATAATTTTTTATTACACATCTTTTCATAAAAATATACTGGCTAACTGTTAAAATAATTAATAACGGAATTAAAATAGATTGCCACATGTTAAAGCGAGAAAGTAGTGAGTCTAAACTAAGGTGACTTCGAAGGAAGTCAGCTTTAATTTCAAGACCATTTCCTGAAAGATCAGGAGCATGAATATTAAAAGTTAATTGATGATGTATAGCATCTTTAAACACTAAAAATATAAATGCGAATATAATTAATAAAAATAATGACTTATATGGGATAATTTTTTTCATATTATAACGTTCTCCTTGGTAATGTGTAAGGTGCAGATTAAAAACTACTTCATTATTTTCTATCAGGAGTTTAAATAGTAGAAAAGTATTCTCGTCTAATTTTTAATTTATACTTATATCCAGCTTGACCTGTATTTGAAGCGTAGCCGATATCACGAGTTGCCATTTTCGCTTCGGTACTTTTAGCTTCATCATTGGAATTTAATAGTGTATAAAACACATTAATTCTTGCACCACCAGTATTTCTTAAATTTAATACATGAGGTCTATTCGTTGTGATTTTATACACATAAGTTGTATAACCAGGATGCCAAAAACTAATTCTAAAATCTTCAATTATTCCAATATTTTGAGCTTTAATATCAGAAATCATACTACCAAATAAACTAAACACAAAAACAAACTTCAAAAATTTTTTAAACTTCATATTGTCCTCCTTATTTTTCATATTATTCTGCAAATTTATCGGCATCCTTACATCGTTATTATAACACATATAATAATGATGTAAATAAAACGTTTTCAATTTTGGCGTTTTTGATAAAAAAATTACATGTTTAAACAACAAAAACTAAATTTTTTATGTTGTTTTTTGCAATATTTCATTATGGTAAGATGACTGTATGAATTGCAATATAATCAAAAATTTCAAAAAAAGTATTTACAAATAAAAAATAAAATGATATAATTCAGACAAGGAGGGGCAAAACGTGAAAAAAAGAAACATAATTTTAGCAAGTGCATTGTTGGTGGGTGCGTTTTCACCATTCACAACAGTTAAAGCATCAAACAAAGTCGATGAAATATTATCTAACATGACATTAGACCAAAAAATTGGTCAGATTTTGATGCCTGATTTTAGAAAATGGAAACAAGCAGGAGAAGAAGCTGAATCAGACTTTACAGTGATGAATGATGAAGTAAAACGCATCGTTGATAAATATGATTTAGGGGGCGTAATTTTATTCGCTCAAAATGTTAAGACAACTGAGCAAACATTGCGATTAACCGAAGCTTTCCAACAAGCCGCAGTTACAAATGCTGAAGGTAATGGTAATTTACCATTACTACTAACAATCGATCAAGAAGGAGGAATTGTTACTAGATTAGGGACAGGTACTTCATTACCAGGTAACATGGCAATAGGTGCAACAAGAAGTGAAAAATATGCTACTGATGCAGGTCGTATTATTGGTAGAGAATTAAGTGCATTAGGTATTAATACTAACTTCGCACCAGTTTTAGACGTTAATAATAATCCACAGAATCCAGTAATTGGTTTAAGATCGTTTAGTGATGATCCACGATTAGTAGGTCAATTAGGAACTGCAATGATGAAAGGAATGCAAGAATACAACGTTATTACAGCAGCTAAGCATTTCCCAGGGCATGGTGATACTGCAACAGATTCACATGTTGGGTTGCCGTTCGTCGACAAAACAAAAGAAGATTTAATGAAATTAGAATTAGCACCATTTAAAAAAGCAATGGCAGAAGGTGTAGATATGATTATGACTGCTCATATTCAATATCCTAAATTAGATGGCACTAAAGTTATTTCTAAAAAAGATGGTAGCGAGATATTTTTACCTGCAACTTTATCTAAACCAATTTTAACAGATTTAGTAAGAAAAGAAATGAAATATGATGGTATTATTATTACTGATGCAATGAATATGCAAGCTATTTCTGATCACTTTGGTGAGGGGGAATCGACAGTTAAGGCTATTCAAGCTGGTGTAGATATTGTGTTAATGCCAACGATTTTAAGAAGTGAATCTGATTTAGCTAAATTAGATGCCATTATTGCGAATATTAAAACAGCGTTAACTGATGGTACGATAACAGAAGAGATGTTGAATACTGCTGTTAAACGTGTACTAAAATTGAAGGAAAAACGTGGTATTTTAAATTACACTAATGATACACGCACATTAGAACAAAAATTAGCGAACGCTTTACAACAAGTTGGTTCAAAACAAAATAGAGATTTAGAGCGTGATATAGCTGCAGCAGCAGTTACAATAGTTAAAAACGAGAATAATACTTTACCATTTAAATTAAATGGTGATTCTAAAGTGTTATTATTAGCTGCGTACAACAATGAAAAACCAGGAATGGAATTATCAATGCGTCGTTTAATTGCTGAAGGTAAAATCCCTAATACTGTACAATTTGAATCATTTAGATATGCTGCAACTACAAACTTTGAGCAAGAAATTAAACCTAAAATTGATGCTGCAACACATGTGATTGTAATTTCTGAAATTAATCGTGTCGCAAGATTGGCGCCTGATTTCTGGTTGACAAGCATTCCAACAGAAGTTGTTAAGTTAGGAAATACACAAAACAAACCTGTAGCGGTATTAAGTATTTCACATCCATATGATGCTACAAATTATCCTGAAGCTAAAGCTGTTGTTGTGGCATATGGAGCAAAAGGAATGGATCCGACAGAAGCGTTACAACCTGAAGCGACATTTGGACCAAATATTCCAGCTGGTGTTGAAGTAATTTTAGGAAGAAAATCTGAAGGTAAATTGCCAGTTAATTTACCAGTGATTGCTAAAGAGTTAGTTGATGGTAAATGGGTAGTAAAATACACAAATGAAATTGCGATAGCACGTGATCACGGTTTAAATTACCAACCAAAACCACAAACAGCAACGAATGATGTTGTGAAAGTTGAAAACATCATTAATGATAATGTTATAAATGTTGAAGCTAAGAAAGTAGATGCTTCTAAGTTTAAAGCTTTAGAAGGAAAAGATGTTGAGTTGTATGATATTACATTTACTAACGAAAATGGAAGTCCTGTTGATATTGGTGCAGGTGAATATAAAGTTACATTGAAAAAAGATGCAAATAAAGAAATAGCGTCTGTATTCCACGTTACTGAAAAAGGTGAAGTTCAATCAGTTGAATTTACAAGTACTAAAGATTCTGTAACATTCACTGCTAAACACTTCTCACTATATGGTGTAAGTTATAAAACGCCGGTAGTAGCAACTACAGTTAAGGAAAATGTGAGAACTTCCGATGTATTAGTATTACCATTTGCATTAGCGATGGCAGTATCATTGGTAGGTTTAGTTATACTTACTAAAAACAAAGAATAATATAATAGCGACATAATCATGATGATTGTGTCGTTTTATTTTATATTTATTAGTATTTTTAAATTTCTTTTACAATTGTGAAGTGCTTATTTTTTGAAATTAAAATTATTAACATATATAATATTCGAAAAAGGAGAATGTAATATGTTTGGGAAAATGAACGGAAAAAATTAGAAATTAAATATGAGACAGGGGCACATTATAAAATGACATACTTGTCAGAAACAGAATTAAAATGGGAAGCACTAGGTGAATTGGCGGAAGGAGAAGCGAGTGAAGGAGTTGAGCCGTTTTTCGCTTACAAAATTTCTGATGAAATCTACAACATAAATTGGATTGAAAAAAGATGGCATGACAGCATCACAAATCGTTGATTTTAAATCAAAAAAAGTGTATGTGTTTTTAACGTGGAACGACGATAGTGCAAGAGGAAACCGAGGAAGCATCTTACAGCAAGGAACGTTTGAGATTGTTGAATAAAAAATTACTACTCGCAGTATTTAGCTACGGGTAGTTTTTATATATTAGAAAAATTAGTTTGATTAATATTTTTATTTCCCAGGAAATATAGCATTTTCATAAAAAAAACTTTGTGTTAAGATTTCACAAAATAATTGAATTATGATATAATTAATGCGAAAAGGCAGGTGGAGAACTTGAGTAGAAATAATGTGCCAAAAGCGACATTAGAGCGATATCCGCTATATTTGAAAGCATTACGTAAGCTAAAAACAAACGGTGTAACTAGAGTGAGATCAGAGCATTTAGGTCAAATTCTAGGAATTAAATCAACATCAATAAGACGTGATTTCACATTTTTAGGAAATTTGGGTAAACAAGGATATGGTTATGATGTAGACGGTTTAATAAACATATTCAACGAAGAATTAGGTATTACATATGACGAAAAAATTATTTTAGTCGGTGTTGGAAATTTAGGGAAAGCATTATTAAATTATAATAAATGGGATAATGTAGTTGGTGAAATTGTGTGTGCATTCGATGCCGATATTAATAAAGTGTCTGAGCAAAACACTGTTCCGGTATACCACATTGATGATCTAGAAACAAAGATACCATCAGAATGTCGCATTGCGATATTAACAGTTTCTACCGATGTTCAAAACACCGTTGATAGATTAATCGCGTGTGGCATAACAGGGATTGTGGATTTCACACATGAACACATTGAAGTGCCATCCAACATTAATGTGAAAGCTGTTGATGTTGTGGCAACGATACAAGAAATTGTTTTTCAAACTAACGCTAATAGATAAGAGGAGAAAGTATGGAGTTTATTACAGTAAGAGAATTATACGAAATTATAAAAGCAAGAAATGAAATAGAATTAGATAGTTTAAAAGCTGTTCAATTACAAGGGTGGATCAGAACAAATCGTAATAATGGTAAAATTGGGTTTATTGAATTAAATGACGGCACATATTTTAAAAACGCCCAAATTGTGTATAAGGAAGAGATAAGTGATTTTGATATCGCTAGTAAATTTTCAACAGGAAGTGCGATAACAGTTTATGGTGAATTTGTGCGTACAGAAAACGGTAAACAACCGTTTGAGATTGTTGCAACTAAATTTGAATTAGAAGGCGATTGTGCGAGTGATTATCCATTACAGAAAAAAAGACACTCATTTGAATACTTAAGAGAAATAGCACACTTAAGACCAAAAGCAAATACGTTCTATGCGTTGTTTAGAGTGCGTTCTGTTTTATCAATGGCAATTCATGAATTTTTCCAAAATCAAGGATTTGTGTATGTACATACACCAATTATTACTGGAAATGATGGTGAAGGTGCAGGACAAATGTTTAGGGTAACGACACAAGAAAAATATAATCCTGACAGTGATTTCTTTGGCAAAGATGCGTTTTTAACAGTAACAGGACAATTACACGGTGAAGCATTCGCATTGACTTATCGTGACATTTATACGTTTGGTCCTACGTTTAGAGCTGAAAACTCAAATACGACTAGACATGCTTCAGAGTTTTGGATGATTGAACCAGAAATTGCATTTGCTGATTTAGAAGATGATATGAATTTAATCGAAGATATGGTTAAATACTGTATTGAATACGTATTAGAAAATGCTAGTGAAGAAATGAAGTTTTTTAATGATGTGATTGATAATACATTATTAGAAAGAATTGAAAAAGTGCGAACTTCTAAATTCGAGCGAATGACATATACTAAAGCGATTGAATTATTACAAGCGAGTGAAGAAAAATTTGAATATCCTGTATCATGGGGTATGGACTTACAGTCAGAACACGAAAGATATATTTGTGAGAAAGTGGTAAATGGACCTGTTTTCTTAACAGATTATCCAAAAGACATTAAAGCGTTTTATATGCGTTTAAATGACGATGCTAAAACTGTTGCAGCTTGTGATCTGTTAGTTCCTTCCGTTGGAGAACTTGTTGGGGGAAGTCAACGCGAAGAGCGTTATGACTTGTTGGTGAAACGTATGGAAGAATTAGGAATGGAAATTGAAACATTGCAATGGTACGTCGATCTTAGAAAATACGGTGGTGTGAAACACGCAGGATTTGGATTAGGGTTTGAGCGTTTCTTGATGTATTTAACAGGTATTTCAAATATTCGTGATGTTCAGGCATTTGCGAGAACACCACGTAATTTAATGTTCTAATATGCAATACGTTCGTGCAGTACAACGTAAAAAAAATCATTTTTTATTAATATTTATCATTATTATTGTTATAGTTGGGGGAAGTTTATTTTTGTTTCGAAAAAAAGCTTCTCCAATCGTTATATGTAGTTTATCGCAAGAAAAGTATGATTTAAAATTTAATGCTGAACCAACAGAAGTATTTGAATTTTCAGATTACTTTTTTTATGGTGATGTATTGAATATAAAAAATAAAACTTATGAATTAGGTGTATCTGATGCAACGACTGCAAAATCAATTATTTTAGTTAATCTATGCAATGATGAAGAATATATTTTTACATTAGAACAGTTTATTGATAGACATCTAGATTTATCTAAAATTGAACCAGGCATGTATAAAATGTACATCAACGAAACTTTAGTTAAGAAGGCTTTAACAACAAAATTAGATATTCCTGTTTTTAACACTATTACAAAAAACGATAAACATAAAGCTGTATCGTTTATTAAAAATAAATTCGGCGTGATGCATTTAAAAGTTGAAGAAGTTTCTTCTCCAAAAGAAAAAACCGATATATTTTTAGAGATTGATTATGGACATCAAGATCTCACAAATACAGGTGTTGGAAAAAATGTGAGTTTGTTGCAGGCGGAAGCAATTTCTCGTCAATTAAATACATTAGGATATCGTTCTAAAGTATTAAACAACATTGATAAAGTATATGGTGAAAATGGGAGCTTATCGCAATTATATCGTAATCAGGCTAAATATTATTTTGTGTTAGCAATGGATGAAGTTAATAACGGAAGTGGAATAGCAATAGAAAATTCTCATTTTTCTTCTAAAAATATTGTTAATAGTTTAATGTATCAGTTAGTAAAAAAGACGAACTACAAAAAATCAAATCAAAGAAACGTTAATGAGTATGGTGTAATACGCTCGTGGCTAATTAAAAGTGAACTAACGAAACGTTTTTTTGACAGTAATAATTACATAAGAGAAAGTGGTGGATATGCTACCCAAGCTGGAGTATTTTCTAAAATGAGTATGACGAATAGTTTCGCTAAAAATAATAAGTATGGTGTGAATACATTGTTTTTAATGTTTGGATTTGCTAAAAACGATTTAACAGTGATGCAGGATGATAATTTTGGAACACAATTTGCAATATTGTGGGATTTAGTGAGGTAACATGAAACAGAAATTTATCGAAATATTAAAAAAACATGGCGTTGAATTGTCTCAGCAACAAATACAGCAATTCGATATGTACGCAAAATTACTTGTTGAATGGAATCAGAAAATGAATTTAACGGCTATTGAAGATATTGATGAAATTTATGAAAAACATTTTTTAGATAGTGTATTACCAAGTTTTGAGCACGATTTTTTTGGTAACGTGTGCGATGTTGGTGCAGGTGCAGGATTCCCGAGTATTCCATTAAAAATTGTATATCCAGAATTAAATATTACAATTGTTGAGCCATTAAAAAAAAGAATTCAATTTTTAACACATTTAATTGACGAATTAAATATTACTGTAACGTTAGAAAACAAACGTAGTGAAGAATTTGTTTTAGAAAAACGTGAATTTTTTGATGTTGTTTGTGCTAGAGCAGTTGCAAATTTAACAGTTTTATCGGAAATTTGTATTCCGTTATTAAAAAAAGATGGTTTTTTCATTGCGTTAAAAGGGCAAAAAGGGGACGAAGAATTAGCTGAAGCTAGTTTTGCTTTAAAAGAGTTAGGTGTAGAGTTGGTTCGTAAAAGTGAATATTTATTAGGGGATGCAACGCGCAATAATTTTCAATTTAAAAAAGTAAAAAATACACCACTTAAATATCCAAGAAATTATGGAAAAATAAAAAAAGAACCACTAGTAGGGAGAAAGAAATGAGAGAAGTATCAATAAATAAAATCATTGCGAATAAATATCAACCAAGAACACATTTTGATGATGATAAGTTAATGGCGTTAGCTAATAGTATTCGTGAGAATGGATTATTACAACCGATTACTGTTCGTGAAAAAGGCAGAAAATATGAAATTATTGCAGGAGAAAGACGTTTTAGGGCGTTATGCTTACTAGGTAAAACAACAGTTCCGGTCTTAATTGTTGAGAAAGATGATACTGAATCTGCGAAATTAGCTTTAATTGAAAATCTTCAAAGAGAAGATTTAAGTGCAATAGAAATAGCGAGATCATATCAAGAAATTTTAAATTTAACTAATACGACACAAAGTGAATTAGCGATTAAGTTAGGTGTTTCTCAGTCTGGGATTGCGAATAAAATACGATTATTAAAGTTAGATAAAAAAGTTCAGAAATTAATTCAATCTAAAGAATTAGGTGAAAGACATGCGCGCTTGCTTTTAGATTGTGATGTTCGTGCACAACGTCGATTAGCAAAAAAAGTTGTGAATGAAAGTTGGACAGTGGAACAATTAGAAAAAAAATTAATTAAAAAAGTTAAACAGGTTGAAGAGAAAAAAGTGTTTAAAGGTTACTCTGGTGATATGCGTATTGCTATTAATACGATGAATAAATCGATTTCATCAGCATTAGATATGATTAAATCAGTAGGAGTAAAAGTTAGTAAAGATGTTAAGGAATTAGAGGATGAATACCAAATCGTCATTAAAATTAAACGATAGGAGGTTTTATGGCAAAAATAATAGCGATATCTAATCAAAAGGGTGGAGTTGGAAAAACAACAACAAGTATTAATTTAGCAGCGGGATTAGGATATCTTAAAAAAAAGGTGTTATTAGTTGATTTTGATCCTCAAGGTAATGCAACACAAGGTGTGATGAGTAAAGAAGATGTTAATTTAAGTACGTATAATTTACTTTTGGATCATTATAAAGTAGAGGATATCGTACATCATTTACAAGCACCGCCAATTGATTTATTACCGGCGAATATTAATTTGGCTGGAGCTGATTTAGCGATGGCTAAATATCAATCTGGTAAAGAATTATTGCTTAAAAAGAAATTAGATGAAGTTCGAGATAAGTATGACTACATTATTATAGACTGCCCACCTTCCTTAGGGTTACTCAATACTAATGCACTGACTGCAGCAGATTCGGTATTAATTCCAGTACAGTGTGAGTATTATGCATTAGAAGGTTTGACACAGTTGCTTTTAACGATTCGATTAGTACAGCAGTTATTTAACAAAAATTTAGAAATTGAAGGTGTTGTTTTAACGATGTTTGATGCACGAACAAAATTATCTGTTGAAGTGCAACAAGAAGTCAGAAAACATTTTAAAAACACTGTGTATAATACGCATATACCGAGAAATATTCGTTTAAGTGAAGCACCTTCGGTGTCAAAATCAATTTTCGAGTATGATATTAGGTGTGAAGGTGCAAAGGCGTATGCAGAGCTATCGGCAGAAGTTATTAAAAGCAACAGTGGAAGGAGGGTGAAACAATGAGCAAAAAATTAGGTAAAGGGCTAGAAGCGATATTTGGTGAAGGTCTTGAGAAAGCAATTGGTTCAATTGAAAATCATCGTGAAAAGAAATTGGAAATTGAGATTGATAAAATACGCTTAAATCCATATCAACCTAGAAAATCTTTTGATGAGGAGAAGTTACAAGAGTTATCACAGTCGATTAAGACACATGGTGTGTTCCAGCCGATTTTAGTTCGTGAAACGGTAGATGGATATGAGCTAATTGCTGGGGAGCGTCGTTTACGTGCGTCTAAAATGGCAAATTTAATGTATATTCCGGCTGTTATCGTTGAATTCAACGACCAACAAATGATGGAAATTGCATTGCTAGAAAACATCCAACGTGAAAATTTAAGTGTCATTGAAGAAGCACAAGCGTATGAAAAATTAATGACGGCACATCAATATACACAAGAATCATTAGCAAGTCGACTTGGGAAATCTCGCTCTTATGTTGCGAATGTTTTGCGTTTATTAAAATTACCGCAACCAACCCAACAATTAGTGATGGATCGAAAATTAACGATGGGACATGTTAGAGCATTATTACCACTTGAAAACGAGAATTTAATTGTGGATATTTCAGAAAAAATTATTCAAGAAAATTTAAGTGTTCGTGAAGTTGAAGATTTAATTAAGCGTTTGTTGTCGGATAATAAAAAAGTTGTTAAGATGGTTGATGAGCGTTTTGTTAGGATACAAGATTTATTACAAGAAAAACTACAAACAAGTGTTAAAGTTGATCAGCGTCAATTAGTTATTAAGTATACTGATGTATCGGATCTGAATCGAATTTTAGAAATCTTGGGATTATTGGAGGAGTAAGATGCATAATACACGATTAGTGTGCGATAATATTTATTGGATTGGTGCTAGTGATAGAATTGTTGCACGATTTGAAAATATGTTTCCATTAAATGAGGGGATTGCATATAATTCTTATTTGATATTAGATGAAAAAACAGCTGTAATTGATACTGTAGATAATGCTGTTGGGGGAGTGTTTTTAGAAAATATTGAATACTTGTTGCAAGGAAGAACGTTAGATTATTTAGTAGTTAATCATATGGAACCCGATCATTGTGCAAATATTAGAAATGTTGTGTTACGCTATCCGGATGTAAAAATTGTGGGAAATGCAAAGACATTTAAATTTTTAGAGCAATTTTATGATGGTATTTCTGTTGACAGCTATTTATTAGTTAAAGATAAAGATATTTTAGATTTAGGTAGTCGTAAGTTGTCGTTTCATCTAGCGCCGATGGTACATTGGCCGGAGGTAATGGTAACGTATGAAGAAAAAAATAATGTTTTGTTTTCTAGTGACGCTTTCGGTAATTTTGGTGCACTTAACGGCAATATTTTTAGTGATGAAGTTGAATTTAATGTCAATGAATTTAGAAGGTATTATAGTAACGTCATTGCTAGATTTGGTAGTAATGTTCAAGCACTTTTGAAAAAAATTCATGCACTCAATCCTAAAATTATTGCACCGTTACATGGTGTTGTTCATGTTGGCAGTGCAGTATCGTCAGTTTTAAATTTATATCATTTATGGTCAACATATCAAAGTGAGTGTAGTGGTGTGGTTATTGCCTATGCTTCAATGTATGGAAATACAGCTGAAGTTTGTCAAAAGTTAGCGACTTATTTAGCGATGCGTGGTGTTAAAGATATTCAAATTTTTGATGTTTCACATACGCATCCGTCATATATTATTGAGAAGGTGTTCAAGTATTCGAATTTAGTTGTTGCAACACCGAACTATAATACGAGATTGTATTTTCCGATGGAATCTTTTTTGAGTGAACTAGCGTTTTTGAATATTCAAAACAGAAAGATGTGTTTCATTACCAATATGACTTGGGGTGGAACTGCATTAGCTCAAGCAAAAGAAATTTTTTCAAAAAATAAAAATATTGAATATATTGCAGAAGATTTCAATATCCAATCTAGTATGAAAGAAAACCAAATTAGCGAATTAACGTGTTTCGCTGATGCAATTTTAGAGAGTTTAAAGGAGAAATAAAATGCCAATTTTTAAAGGGAAAAATGTGAGTTTATTCGGGGAACGTTTAAACGTTGGGGATATTGCACCTGTTTTTAAAGCAATAAATAATGATTTAGATGAAGTATCATTAGCTGATTTTAAAGGTAAGAAATTGATTAGTGTGATTCCTTCTATTGATACTGGTGTGTGTGATTTTCAAACTAGAAAATTTAATGAAGAAATGGCTAATGTAGATAATTTAACAGTTATTACGATTTCAATGGACTTGCCTTTTGCACAAGCGAGATGGTGTGGGG
Organism: uncultured Erysipelotrichaceae bacterium; assembly: GCA_945877255.1. Classification (GTDB taxonomy): domain Bacteria; phylum Bacillota_I; class Bacilli_A; order Erysipelotrichales; family Erysipelotrichaceae; genus CAMCRE01. Next base: position 21,583 of record CAMCRE010000012.1, on the reverse strand, counting down.
CGAATGGATTAGCTAATATTGTGATGCTATCTGATCATCGTTTAAAAGATTTTGGGACTAAATACGGTAATTTAATTAATGAGTTCCAACTATTAAATCGTTCTATATTTGTGTTAGATGAAAATAATGTTGTTTTACACGTTGAATATTTAGAAGTGAATAGTGATCACCCTGATTATGATGCGGTAAGAAGAGTATTAAAAGATGCGTAGTTCATATAAAGTAGTCGTTTGTGATATTGATGGCACATTAATTGCACCGGGTAGAGAAACTATTTCGCAAGAAAATATTGATGCGATACATCAATTACATGAAAAAGGTATTTTATTTGTGTTGGCAACCGGAAGAGTTTTCCAAGGAATTAAGCATTTAATTCCGTTGCTTGGTTTAGATAAAGTGGCGAGTTTTGCGATATGTAATAATGGTGCTCAAATATTTGATTTAAGAAACAATGAAGAAATTTATTCTAAAACAGTTGATAGTCATTATTTGTTTCAAATTGATGATCTAGTTTCGGGTCAAGCTGCTTATTTATTAAATCAAAAAGAATTTGCGGTAATGTCAAAATACAATCAATACGGCATTCAACACGATCATGATAAAATTGATTACGATTTTTATTGGCCACAAGATATTAAGAAACATTTTAATACGCCAACATATCGTGTTATGGTTACTGAAGAAGGGTCAATAATTGATTCATTAGAAAAAGTGTTGCATAATTCTTTAGTAGGTGTAAGTATTGCAAGAAATAATGATATCTTTTTGGATATAACACATATTGAAGCAGATAAAGGTATTGCTTTAGAATATTTAATGAATACATTGAATATTGATTTGTCGGAAGTTATTGCTTGTGGTGATGGTGGTAATGACGTTAATATGCTTAAAAAAGTTGGTTTAGGCTTGTTGTTGGATAATGCTAGTGATGCTGTGAAAACACAAGTTAAATCTTCTGGAATACATGCGAAAGATCATATTGTAGACTATATTTTAAAAAATAAAATTAATTAAAGCAAAACATTACATCGCTGATGATGTAATGTTTTTGTTTATAGTTTAAATATTTTACTTAAAAATCTATTTAGTGCGTATGAATAGTGTGGGTGTTTAATAGGAATGCCTTTAAATAATTTTTTAAATTCATATATGCCATTTCCTATATGGGAATAATCATCATACGGTCCAGGTGTTCCGTAAAAATTATACCACGGCAACTTTAGATCTAAAGTTTTTAGCATCATAGCGTGTTGTAAAAAATGTGAACCACAGTAATTTGAAAATTCTGTACTATTGCCACCTATGAAAAAAATATATTCATTTTTTTCTTGGATAAAAATTCCGCTTGAAAGATCTATTGTTTTTTGAGTTTTTGCTGCATTTTGTAATTTAATGATATTTTTTTGTAGTTTTTCTAGTTCTAGTTGCTTGTTTAAAGAATCTTTTTCAAGTTTCGTTTTTAAATTGTTTAAATAATCTAGACAAGTTTGTATATCCATTTCACATATTGCAAGTGTTATTTTATTCGATGGTTGAAAAGCATTATGTAGATTTTTTATAAAGTCAGTTGTGAATTGAGGGAAATTATGCTTTCTTGCTGATTCAGTATACAACTTAAGTACACGTTCTAGATGATTGTACTCTAATTCAACAATTTTACAACCAAATCTTTTTGCTTTTGATATTTTATTTCTATACGAAGAAGAATAAGAAGTTAATAGATCTTCTTCTGTTTTAAAATTAGATAAATCTTTTTTATATTGCCATAAAATATCTTTTACAGCACCGTGTTTTGGATTAGTTTTTATGAAGTTGTGTTGTTGTAGTATTTTGTCAATAATTTCAAATGGTGGGTTTATTATAGTTGTTTCAGATTCAATGTCATAAGTTGCTGCATATTCTTCGGTAGTCATATATAAATGAATAATTTTATATTTTTTTAATAGTTGTTTTAGTTGTTTATGTATTATATTCAAACTTTGAATGAAGTTTGTGGTCATATAGTGTATAACACCAATCTTAAATATTTTTTTAACTGGATAAACAACAACATGGATATAGTCAATAAGTTGAGAATCGTTATAAAGACCAAAGCATAATACTTTAGTTCCTTTTTGCATTAAAAAGTTATTAAATTCTAGTGATGATAGAAGTTTATTTTTATTCATGTGTGATAAATTAATGTTTTGGTTTGTGATATCAATAAGTTTAAGCATGATATTCTCCGTAATATATTTATAATTTAAATATTTTGCTCAAAAATTTATTTAGTGCGTATGAATAGTGAGGGTATTGTATTGGGAAGCCTCTAAAAGCTTTTTTAAATTCATATACACCATATCCTTGGTTTGTGTAATCTCCATATGTTCCTGGTGTGCCATAAAAATTAAAATATGGTAAGTTTAAATCCAGAGCTTTCTTTATCATGGAATGTTGCAAGAAACTGCATCCGTAATAATCAGAAAATTCCTCACTATTACCGCTGATAAAAATAATATATTCGTCTTTTTCTTGAAAACAAACACCACTTGAAAGATCGATAGTTTTTTGTTTTTTTAGCATATTCGACAATTTATTAGTTTGTGCTTGTATTTTATCGAGTTTATTTTGAAATGTCCCTTCTTTTGCGAGTTTTGTTTTTAAATCATTTAAGTAATTTAAACATGTTTGAATATCCATTTCACATACAGCAACTGTAATTTTGTTGGTGGGGTTAAAAGCGTGATATAAATTTTGGATATAATCAATATCATATTGAACAGTGTGATGTTTTTTTGCAGTTTCATTGTATAAACTAATAAAGCGATGCAACTGGTTGTAGTTTAATTCAACGATATTACAACCTAATTTTTTAGCTCTAGCGATTTCTTTTCGACGTGTAGACGAATAAGAAGCTAATAAATCTTCTTCTGTTTTAAAGTTAGTTAAATCTTTTTTATATTGCCATAAAATATCTTTTACAGCACCGTGTTTTGGATTAGTTTTTATGAAGTTGTGTTGTTGTAGTATTTTGTCAATAATTTCAAATGGTGGGTTTATTATAGTTGTTTCAGATTCAATGTCATAAGTTGCTGCATATTCTTCGGTAGTCATATATAAATGAATAATTTTATATTTTTTTAATAGTTGTTTTAGTTGTTTATGTATTATATTCAAACTTTGAATGAAGTTTGTGGTCATATAGTGTATAACACCAATCTTAAATATTTTTTTAACTGGATAAACAACAACATGGATATAGTCAATAAGTTGAGAATCGTTATAAAGACCAAAGCATAATACTTTAGTTCCTTTTTGCATTAAAAAGTTATTAAATTCTAGTGATGATAGAAGTTTATTTTTATTCATGTGTGATAAATTAATGTTTTGGTTTGTGATATCAATAAGTTTAAGCATGTTAATTTCCTTTCGAATACAAACCAATTATATATATATATATATATAGTAAAGTAATATGCTTAAAAACGAAGAATTAAGCACTCAAAAAAATCACAGATGATTATACTTGATTTTGCAGTGTGATTTAGTATATAATGTAATCATTTACAGGAGATTTGACATGAATTTTACAAAAAAAGATTTTATTTACATCTCATTAACATTATTTTCGATGTTTTTTGGTGCAGGAAATTTAATATTTCCACCAATGTTAGGGGCGAATTCAGGAACGAACTTATTATTAGTGTTTATTCCGTTTTTTATTAGTGCTGCGATTTTCCCGATTTTAGGTGTTGTGGCTGTTTCAAAAAGTAAAGGATTAAGAAATTTATGTGAAAGAGTTAGTCCACGCTTTGCTGTATTTTTTATTACATTTATTTTATTAGCGATTGGACCTTTATTAGCGATTCCACGAAATGCGAGTGTACCATTTGAGATGACGATTTATCCGTTAATTAGTGACACTGTTCAAAAAGGAAGTTTACATTATCACTTGTTACTGGGGGGTGTTACAACTGTTTTCTTTATTGCGGCATTTTATTTTGCGAAAAATCCGAATAAATTAGTACAACGTTTAGGAAAAATTATGTCGCCTATTTTAATTGGATTAATTGTTACATTATTTGTGGCGTCGTTGTTTAAACCGATGGGTGATTATCAAGTGCCAGCACAGATATACAGTGCTAATCCAGTTGTTAGAGGGTTTTTAGATGGTTATGAAACATTAGATGTTACAGCTGCAATTACATATGGTACAGTAATATTAGTTATTTTTAAGCAGTTTAATTTAAAAGAAGAAAAAACAATTAAATTAACGATTTTAACAGGTATGTGTGCATGTTTATTGCTTGGTGTGATTTATTTAATGAGTGCGCATTTAGGAGCGATGAGTGTTAATTTATTCCCAAATCCGTCAAATGGGGCTGCAATTTTAAGAAATGTTAGTTACTATTTATTAGGTGATATTGGATTAGTATTTATACCTGTAATATTTAGTATTGCATGTTTTAGTGTTGTTGTAGCGTTATTAATATCTTGTTCGAAGTTTTTCCATGATTTATACAATAAAATTAGTTACAATCAATACTTAATTGCGATAACGATTGTTTCTTATGTTTTAGCGAATTATGGGTTATCAAAAATTTTAGAGTATTCTATTCCGGTATTATTAATTTTATATCCGCCAGCATTAGTGTTGATTTGCTTAGTTTTAGTTCAAAAATGGATCGGGAAAGATGTTGTTATTTATAAATCTGTAGTTTATGTAACTTTAATTGTGTCTACGATATCAACGTTGCCAATGGTTCCTTTATTGAAACTTATCTTCACAAAAAATAATTTTTTAGTAGCAGCGATTAATATGTTGCCGTTAGCTAAAGAAGGATTACCATGGTTAGTTCCAGCGTTTATTACGTTTGTGGTTGCAACAGTTAGTAGAGTGATTTATTTAAAATCTCAAAATAAAACATTGTTGGAGTTTGATAAAGAAGAGATTTTACCAGAGTAAAACATTATTTCCTAGGAAATAAAAAAAAGAAATCTATGTGTTAATAGATTTCTTTTTTGTTTGATGTTTTTAGTTTAATAAGTAATACTATTGCACTCAATAATAAAATGATGTGTAAATTATTATTTTGATTGGACGTGTCGACGTTTTGTTTTGTGTCATTTTGTTTAGGTGTAATAGTTGCTTTCTGATATGCTAGAGCATAAATTGAGAAGTGGTTTGTTTCAAATGTTACGATATCATTTTCTACTGTGTGTGGTATTTTTTGGCTTTTTCCATTACTGATGTAATAAACCCCCACAAATTTTCTTTCTTTTGTTAAAGGTATTTTTATTTCAACGTTATGCTTAGGTTGAATTTCAACATTGTTGTGCATAAGTTTAATGTCGAATGTTTCTAAATCTAAGTTTTTTAAATCGGCGTGAACATCGCTTATTTTAGTTATTGCAAGTTGTGTGTTTTCAGGTATATTATCTGAGTGCGTAGATAAAGTAACTTTATCATTATTTAACACAATCTTTTTAACTTTTTTAATTGCAACAGTATAAGTTTTTCCAGTGTTTTTTTCTGTAGCAATATTTAATACATTATTTTTAATTGTAGCGTCTGTATCAGAATTTGTAACGACGAATTGTTCGTGTGGTTCACAAATTAATTCAATTTTTAGATTTTTTTGTGTTAGTGTAGAATCATTGATTTTCAACACAAATGTATTATCGTCAACTTGTTCGTTGATTATAATAACGGGTTGTTGCGGTTTGAATATTGAAGCAGTATCTTGTGCGAAAAATGAAATGTATTCTACATTACCTTTTTTAAGGTGATGTACTTGATCGTTTCGCAGTAGTTTAAAGCTTGGTTTGTATTTTTCAACGAATGCTTTATCTTTGTTTGGTAAAATAACGTATGCTAAATTCGGTGTATTTGTTTGGTCAACTTGCATTTTAAAATACTGATTAGTATATTGGTTTGTTGCATTACCAATTGGTCTTACAGTAGTATTATTTCCCTTTCTAATTTCATTTGTGATTGAAACAGTTGGTGAATCAAAGAAATAGTAACCAATTTTTCCTCTTCCGCCTGTTGTCAATGACACTTTATCAATATTAGTCGTTACAAGCGGTGTAGTAGATTTTGTATTGTTATCAACTTCTGTACTAACGTTATCTTTAAATGTTGTTATGAATATTTTGTCTTTTTCGTTAAATTTACGGTTATCAATTGTATTAGTGATAGTAAATTGTTTGTTTGGGTGTGTGATATTAGAGTTTAACACAACTATTTCACCATCCAACATTAACCATGATTTATTTCCTTCAACATTTTTATATGTTTTAAATTCTTTTGGTAAGTAAATTGAATTTGGATTCAGTGATTCTATATATCCTTCATCATCTCCTAATTGCATGCTGGCGAAAGTAGTGTTTTCTAATGCAATACTTGATGATATAGTATTTGTTGCTCTCGGGAAGAATAAAAACTCATTTCGTTTTTCTTTATGGCTATCAAAGTTGAAGTTTGCACCTAATAACGTTACTGGATCGATTCGCTCTTCACTTGTTTTGATTGTGCCAGGTAATTCTAAAGCATCGATTGTGTTGAAATAAGCATTTCCATAGTGAATATCATGTTTTTCACCTTTTAAGTATAAGTAGTGCATACCATCTCCTTGTAACCAAGGTTTTGTGTTTTCTTTTGACATGTATTCATACTTGCTGATACGATTACTACTTCTACTAATTGTGAATAAGTAATCGTCGTGTGTAGCAACGTTGCGATCCATTAAGTTAAAGGCGTAATGTTTTTGTGGAATGTATGTTGCTTTTATTGCTTGATCTTGTTTAATGTTATTAATAATATCAAACGTTGATAAGTTGTTGAAATTTCTTGCTGCGTATGTTGGTATTTTGCTATCAAGATATTTTGCGTATTGTTGTGCTTTTTGTTTTAGTGTAGCATCATTTAATATTTCTGAGAATACAGCTAATGATTCTAAGAAAACTAATCCATCAGAATATCCCGTTGCTGTTCTTGATACTGCGCGACCTTTAACATTCTCTAAAACATATCCTTCATATATAATTGGTAAAAATGTTTTTTCATATAAATCAAATATAAACTGGAATGATTGCGGTTTGATATCAGCGTTAGTATTTTTTAATATAAATAAACTTTGAATAATTTTATCAATAAATACTTTTCCATATGATCCAGAATATGCAACACTAAGGTGTTGTATAAATGAGTTATCAGCATATACGCCATCAACATTATTATTAACGATGTTGTTTGGATCAATCTTAACGAGTGCTGTTTGTAGTTTTTTAACTGCGTCAACTATTCTATCGTTATTTTTAGTAATGGCACCTTGTAATATTCTGTTTAATGAGATGTCCATTAAATTTGCACCAGTGTGATATTTTGAATCTAAAACGATGTTTCCAGTAATCGTGTTATCTTTTAAACCAGCACGTAAATTTTCGTCCATAAATTTGATATATTTTTGAATTAGTTCATTACTAAGGTGATTCTCCATTAAAATAATTGTTTTGGAAATGTTTTGTGGCAATGAAATTTCCCAGAAATACCAGTTACCTGTATATGTTTTAGTTTTATCTTTTAAGTGTTTTTCATATATGTTTTCCATTAATGAAATAATTTTATTTTTAACTGCTTCATTTTGGTATAAATCTGGGTGTAGTTTTTGTTTGTCATCAGTTTGAATAATCGTATTAGTATATGTGTTAAAAGCTAAAGCTAGTTTATAAATGTTTATAAAAGTGTTGTTTGTGTTGATGTCATTTATTTGATTGTCTTTAAGTAGCGGTAATGTTGAAAATTCATTATCAACGATATCAATTTTATTGACTTTTTGTGCTTCGCTATGAATGTATCTAATTTTTTTAGCGAGTTCAGGGTTTTGATTTAATTGTTGCGATCCGCTAATCATTTGTAGTAAGTTTGATTTAATTGTTGCATTAATGTCATTATTTGCTTGTGGTTTAATGTTCAATAAAGTAAGCAACAACGTTAAGCAACAAATTAGTTTTAATAACTTAGTTTTCATATGTATTCTTCCACAAATTTAATTAATTGCATATCTGTGGCGTTCTCAAAAAACACTTTTTGGAATGTTGGGTGTGCAATTGCGTTTTTTAGTAGTGTTTGATCAATTCTTCTTAGTGCTTCAATTAAATCGGGTGTAATATCTTTTTTTATTTTATCTAGTATTTTAGCGTTACATTGTTGAATTTCTGCTCTTTCTTTTGGATAGCCGTTTCCTAATGGGAATTCAAATAGTTTTTCAAATGTGAATTTGATATTTAGTTCGCCTCCCCAACCGTATCCTTGTGCATAAGGAAGTGCTACGGCGTTTCCAGCATTAATTTGTGTGAATAAGAATGAATCGCTTGGATTTGTAATATGCCCACATGTTACGCCTGGGAATGCGTTTAAAGCCATTGTTGCACCTTGTCCTGTTCCACATCCTGTCACAACGAAATCAACAGCTTTAGAATTTAGTAATAGGCAGCTTAAAATACCTAATTGAATGTACGTTAGTTGGTGTGCATCTTTACTTGAAAACATTCCAACGTTATATAATGTATGTCCGTGTTGGTTTGTAACTTCTTGAAGTTGTTTATACACAATTTCATTTTTATCTGCTTGTGAGTTTTCCATTATTAAAGCAATTTTCATAATATCACCTACCTTGTTAACCAACCGCCATCAACAGCTAATATATGACCGTTGACATAGTTGCTTGCTTTACTTGCTAGAAAAATAATTGTGCCCATTAAGTCTTCGGGTTGTCCCCAGTATCCAGCAGGAATACGACTTAAAATTTCGGCGTTACGTTGTTCATCGGCACGTATTGGTGCAGTGTTTGCTGTTGCAATATATCCTGGTGCAATAGCGTTAACTTGAATGTTTTTATTTGCGAGTTCATTAGCGAATGCTTTTGTGATTCCCGCTACAGCGTGTTTACTTGCTGTGTATGCCGGAACGAATTTTCCACCTTGGAATGAAAGCATTGATGCGATGTTAATGATTTTTCCACCGCCTTGTTGTTCCATTATTTTTGCGATTGCTTGTGATAGGAAATAAACAGCATTAATATTAATGTCCATTACCGTATTCCAATCTTTTTCGGTGTATTCTAGCAGTGGATTGCGTTTAATCGTTCCTGCATTATTGACTAAAATATCAATTTTTCCGAATTTTTTTAAGCATGCATCAACTAATTTTGTACGTCCTTCATGTGTTGTTAAGTCTACTTTCACACATAAAAATTCTACGTTTTGTGATTTAACGAATTGCTCGATTTCTTGGTAATCATCATCGAATGCACTAATACAAATATGACTTCCGGCTTGTGCTAGTGCTTGAACGTACGCTTTACCAATTCCAGTGTTTCCGCCTGTAACGATTGATACTTGCCCTTGTAATGAGAAATATTGTTCTATAAAGTTTGTCATGTTATCTTTGTACCCTTCCGCTACCGTTTCCGGCAACTAATTGATTCACTTCTTCTTCGCTAACTAAGTTGTAATCACCTTCAATTGTATGTTTTAAACAGCTTGCTGCTGTCGCAAATTCAATTGCCTCTTGTGGTGTTTTACTTGTGAGTAGGCTATGAATTAATCCTGCACCAAATGAATCACCGCCACCAACGCGATCTACGATATGTATGGTGTATTCTTTAGAAAAATATGCAGTGTGATTAGTGTAAAGCATACTTGACCAGTGATTAATATTAGCGTTAATTGATTTTCTTAATGTGATTGCAACGAATTTAAAACCAAATTTTTCTGTTAGTTGTTTTGCCACATCAATGTATCCTTCTTTATTTAATACACCTGATGTAATATCGCTTTGTTGGCTGTGGATATTAAATACATCAGCAGCATCTTCTTCATTCGCAATACAAACATCAACGTAGTGCATCAATTTTGACATTGTTTTGTTGGCTTGTTCTTTTGTCCATAATTTTTTTCGATAGTTTAAATCACAACTTACTGTGATATTGCATTTTTTTGCATAGTCTAATGCTTCTAGTAGTATTTCAACTAAGTTTTCACCTAGTGCTGGTGTAATACCAGTAAAATGGAACCAATCTGCATTTTCAAATAGTGCTTCCCAATTGAAATCTTCTTTTTTAGCTAATGAGATTGAGGAGTTAGCACGATCGTATATTACTTTCGATGGTCTTTGACTTGCTCCTTTTTCTAAATAATAGATTCCTAATCTGTCTCCTCCTCTTGTAATCTTACTTGTATCGACGTTTAATTTTCGGAGCGATTGAATTGCGCAGTCGCCAATTGCGTTATTTACGATTTTCGATACGAATTGTACATCATGTCCAAATTGTGCGAGTGAAACAGCGACGTTTGCTTCTCCCCCACCATATGTAGCAGATAAGTTATCGCTTTGGTTAAATCGTAGATAACCATTTGTGGATAATCGGAGCATAATTTCTCCAAATGTGATAATTTTCATTTTAGTTTCTCCTTAATTTCGATCGTTAATCCAAAAAAATGTGCATTTGGATAGTAATGTAAGTATCTTTTAATATTATTGGTGCTGATGATAATTTTGTTTTCGTTAGAATGCATAATATTTTGTTTTTGTAAATTAAATATTGCTTCTAAACCTGATGTATTGTTGCAGTGAATTTCTTCAACTTTACAATTTAAAATAGTATTGATACAACTTACGCAGTTATTAGCGATGTGTTCGTAATTTTTTTGCGTTAGCAGTTGTTTTTCGATGAAGAATGTTCCACCAACAGCAAGCACATTTTTTAATTCTAAATATTCATTAATGTTTTTTAAATTTACCCCTCCTGTTGGCATAAATTTAATTTGTGGGTAAGGTCCGGATAAAGCTTTTAATTTTTTGACGCCGCCATTAGCTTCAGCGGGAAAAAATTTAACGTACTTTAATCCGTGTTCAAGTGCTTGTTCTATTGTGGACGGACTGTCGACGCCAGGGATGATGATAATGTTGTGTTGTTGTGCGTATTGTACAACTTTTGGATTAAATCCTGGCGATACAATAAAATCAATGTTGGCATCTTTGATTAAATCAATTTGTTCAGTGTTGATAACTGTTCCGACACCGATAATCATGTCGGGGTATTGTTTTTTTATAGTATAAATCGCTTCAACTGCACACGCTGTTCTTAGTGTGATTTCCATTATTTTCAAATTATTATCATAAAATTGTTTAGCGATTGGAATGGCATCTTCCAAGTTTTCGATTGCGATTACTGGAACGACACCAATTTCATTTAATTTTTTATAAAGTGTCTCCATATGTAACTCCTGTTAAATCGTTAGTAATGCGGTTTGTACATTTTTATTTTATTTTACTAAACCGGTTTTGTCAATTCAAACGTATTTTTGTAAAAAAAATTAAAAAATTTGCAAAAAGGGGTTGACAACGCAAAAAAATAGGTGTATTATATAGGTGTTAGTAAACCGGTTTGTTAGGAGGGTTATGAGAAAAATAGATATAGAGGATATTAAAAATTCGCATATTATACCCAATACAAAAGTAAAAAGAGAAGATGTAGAAAATGCGATAAATCACGTTTTGACGCAACTTGATTTGAATATAGCATACTTCGGAACACAGTTTCCTAGCAGTGCCACAAATAAAAACGTTTATTCAAAAATTGATAATATTGAATGGACAGATGGTTTTTATACAGGAATGTTATGGTTAGCGTATGAGTATACTAATAATCCAAAGTATCGTGATGTTGCTGAGCAGCATGTGAATAGTTTCTATCATCGCATACTGCATGAAATTGAAGTTGATCATCACGATTTAGGGTTCTTGTATTCATTATCTTGTGTTGCTGCGTATAAGTTGACTGGTAGTGCCATCGCTAAAAAAGCAGCGTTATTAGCAGCTGATAAATTAATTACAAGATATCAAGCGAAATCGAAGTTCATTCAAGCGTGGGGTAAACTTGATTCTCAAGATCATCATCGTTTTATTATTGATTGTATGTTAAATATTCCGTTGTTGTACTGGGCTAGTGAAGTTAGTGGAAACAATATATATGCAGAAATCGCCAACAATCATTTTGAAACGAGTTTAAAATATGTTATTCGAGATGATGCAAGTGCATATCATACGTTTTACATGGATATGTTGACTGGGAAACCATTAAAAGGTGTAACAAGACAAGGTTTTAGTGATGACTCATCTTGGGCTAGAGGTCAAGCCTGGGGAATATACGGTATAGCATTAAATTATCGTTATACAAAAAACGAGAAATGTTTTCACTTTTATCATGCAATGACGAATTATTTTATTAATCGTTTACCAAAAGATTGCATTTGTTATTGGGATTTAATATTTAATGATGGCGATAATCATTTCAAAGATTCTTCAAGTGCTGCTATAGCAATATGTGGTATTAATGAAATGATGCGTTACTTACCAGAAACAATAGAAGATAAAGCTAAGCATTTAGATGCTGCAAATTCGATGTTAAATAGTTTAATTAAACACTATTTAAATCAAGATGTTGTGGCAGGAGGATGTGTATTATTACACGGTGTTTATTCATGGCATTCTGGTAAAGGTTTAGATGAAGGAAATATTTGGGGTGATTACTTCTTATTTGAAGCACTTTTAAGATATATTAAAGATCATGAAATTTATTGGTAGGAGTAAAATATGGAAAATGTAAACATTGTGATGACAAGAATAGATGAGAGATTACTACATGGACAAGGTCAATTATGGGTTAGATACTTAGGTGCGAACACGGTTTTAGTTGTTAATGATAAAGTAAGTAATGATCCAATTCAACAAAGTTTAATGCGTTCTGTTGTTGGAAAAGAAATTGCGTTGCGATTCTTTTCAGTGGATAAAACAATTGAGATTATTTCAAAAGCTAATCCCAAACAAAAAATATTTATCGTCATTAAAGATTGTGCTGATGCGTATCGCTTAATTGCTGGTGGTGTACCGATTCACCATATTAATATCGGTAACATTCACAATGGTGAAGGTAAAGAAAAAATCACGCGTTCAATTTTTATTGGCGATGATGATAAAGCGATTTTGAAAAAATTGCATGTAGATTATAACATTACATTTGATACAAAAACAACGCCATCTGGTGCAGATGGTTCGGTAGAAGTAGACATTACAAAATATATATAGGAGGTAAAAAATGTCAATTACAATTATAGAAGCAGTATTGATTGGACTTTGGACAGGTATTTGTTGGTCTGGAATGCTGTTAGGTACATATACATTTAGATCACTTGTTTTAGCAACAGGAGTAGGTGTTATTTTAGGAGATATTCCAACAGGTTTAACGATTGGTGCGATTGCTGAATTAGCGTTTATGGGATTCGGTGTAGGGGCTGGAGGAACAGTTCCACCATCACCATTAGGACCTGGTATCGTAGGGGCTTTAATGGCAATTCGTGGTGGTATTGCACCAGAAACGGCGTTTACTTTATCTATTCCATTTGCGATTGCGTTCCAATTTATTCAAACAGCGTTATACGTTATTATGTCAGGGAACCATGAAGCTGCAAAAAGAGCGATTAAAGCAGGAAGTTTTGGTAAGTTTAGATTAATTGCGAATTCAACTTTAATTTTATTTATCGTATTTGGGTTTATTTTAGGATTTACAAGTGCAATTTCTAGTGATGTTATTTCTGGATTTGCGAATAAGTTACCAAAAGAAATATTAAGTTCATTACAATTAGCTGGTAAAATGTTACCTGCAATTGGTTTCGCAACAATTTTAAGTGTGATGTCTAAAAAAGAGTTAATTCCATTTATGTTAATTGGATATGTTGCGAGTGCATATATGAAATTACCTGTAATGGCGATTGCATTAATTGGGACAGCATGTGCATTCTTCATCTTTAATCAAAAAGAAGAAACTAAAGTAGAAAGTGAGGTTTTTGAAGATGGCATCTAATATTTTAACTAAAAAAGATTTTTTCAATACAACGCTTCGTGCATTTTTCCTACAAAACGGATTTAACTATTCAAACTATCAAGGAACAGGATATGCTAATGTTATTTATCCTGCACTTAAAAAAATATATAAAGATAATCCTGAGAAATTAAAAGAAGTATTACTAGATAACGTAGAAATGTATAATACAAACCCACACTTTGTGCCTTTTGTAACGAACATTCAATTAGTAATGTTAGAAAATGATGTAGCAACTGAAGACGTTAGAAATATGAAAATGGCATTGATGGGACCGTTAGCTGGGATTGGAGATTCATTATCACAATTTTTATTAGCACCATTGTTCTCGACTATTTGTGCGACATTAGCGATGAACGGACAAATCAGTGGACCGGTATTATTCTTGCTTGGATTAAATGGTATTTTACTAACGATTAAAATTTTAACAGGTATGTATGGTCATAAATTAGGAACAAGCATTATTGAAAAATTATCTGCACAAATGAGTAAATTAACGAATGCAGCAAGTATCGTTGGGGTAATGGTTATTTCTGGTTTAGTAACGAACCATGTTAAAATTGGAGTACCATTTAAATATGTTCAAAAAATTGGAGACAAAGAACAAGTTGTTCAACTTCAAAAAATGATTGATGGTATTGCACCTGCATTATTACCAGTATTATACACAGGTTTAATGTACTACTTATTGAAAAAGAAAAAATGGAACACATATCAGTTAGTTATTTTAACGATTGTGATTGCCTTCATAACGTTTAATTTAAAAATATTTGCGTAATATGAAGTTTCGTCGATATTTTCAAAAAGCAGTTGAAAATAGCGGACAATACATAGAACAAGGGAAATTATTGTACAATAATAATTTCATATATATCCACCCTTATGATATGGAATGCTGTTTTACAGCATTCCATATATTTTCTTCATGGGATAAAACATTTAATGACGATGATGAGTGGGTGTATATGCGTAGTAGGATGATGTATTTAGATTCGTTATTTTTAAACTTTGAAAAAAATAAAGATTTTAAGTTTTTAGATAAAGTTATCGCTTTGATAGATGATTTTATTAATTGTCATACACCTTTAGTTTTGAGTAAATCAACACGTACGCTTGATACAGGTATTCGTATGGTTGCGATAGTAAAAGCGTTGCTTTATTTAAAAGAATGCGATTATTTAACGACTACTTTTGAAAATAAAGCAATTAAGCATTTAGAATCGTCGTATTTGTATCTTGAAAAACATTACATTTCTAAATACGATGCGAGTAATTGGGGGTTTATGATTAATTGTGGTATTTATTCATATGCATGGTATGTTAATGATTGTGTTTTGAAAAATATCAGCATAAATCGGTTAATATCACAATTATCTATTCAAATTGATGATTTAGGGTTACATTGGGAAAAATCACATTTGTATCATTTAGAAATAATGATATATTTATCTTGGGTGATTATGTTAGATAATAGATGTAATCAGCAATTACTGCATTATTTAAAATTAATGGCAGATGCAACTAAAAAACTGTACTATCCAAATGGTGAAATTATTAATTTTGGAGATAGTGATGTTGTAGATGTTAGTCATTTTTTAGTAGTTTGTGATTGTTTGTTGTTGCAGGAATCTACCTTTCCGCTTAGTGCGGAAGTGATGATGTTTTGTGGTGATTTTTGTGATAACTATCGTTATAAAAAGTTAGAATATAATGGTTTGTTTGATTTGTCGCAGAGTGGGTATATTCATTTAAGAAATAATGATTTTTCCGTTAGTTTTTATAATACATCCATGAGTTCATCGCATACACATTTAGATTTATTGCATTTAAATTATTATTTAAAAAAACCTATTTTTGTGGACGGTGGAAGATATAGTTATTGTGAAAATCAACAGCGATATGAATTGAAAGATTTAGTTTCGCATAATACTATTCAAGTTTTCAAAGATTCATTAGTTAAGGGATCGTGGGAATATTTTGATTATCCGGTTGTAAACAACTTAAGCGTAGCTGGTGATGAAAATATTGCTATTATGGAGGGGAGTTATTACTATAATTGCACACTCGTTAGAAGAAGAATTGCTGTCATTGAAGACAATGTGTTTGTGTTTGATTCAGTGTTTTCTAAAGGTGAAGGGTGTTTTTCGAGTTCGCTGAAACTACATCCGGATATTATTGATGTTAGTGACGATGTGAATATGTCAAAAGGATTCGTTGTGCAAGATGCGATATATTCTGAAAAATATAATTGTCTCTCCCCAACAAAAATGTTGGTGTATGAAAAAAAATATACGGATTCAGGTCATTTAAATTTTTCGATTTTAAATAAAAGTACACAATGTCTTAACCTTCAAGTTAAGCAAAACAATAAAGTAGTTGATGATAATGTTGCAATGGCATTTGAGATTAAAACAGAAAAATCGTGCTATATTTTAGCTGTTAAACATGAAGAAATTTTTGAAAATCAAAAATGTTTGCACGTGGATGAGATTGCATTTGTGCAAAATATTCAAATTTATCAAAAAAATGATGAAAAGTGGTGTAAAATAGTAGCTTTTTAAATTAATATCATAATTAAATATGATATAATTTATTGGGAAGGGTGAAAGTATGCGTAAAAAAATAACGATTAAGGAAATTGCGGAGTTGTCAAATACTTCAAAAACAACAGTTTCATTTTACTTGAATAAAAAATTTGATAGCATGTCTCAGGAAACACGCGAGAGAATTGAGAAAGTTATTAAAAAATATAATTATACCCCTAATGTGAATGCACGCTCTTTGAGTAATCAGACATCGAATTTACTAGGTGTTTTGGTTGGGGATATTACAAATACTTTTTCAAACCAGTTAGTTAAAGGGATCGAAAAAAGCGCACTTAAACGTGGATACCAGATTATTATTGGTAGTAGTAATTATGATAAAAAAACAGAAAAATCTTTTATTGAGCGATTAATTCGTTTAGGTGTAGATGGATTTATTGTTCAACCAACACGTGATTTTGAACCGTTGATTCCATATATTCAATCGCACAATAAATCGTTGGTTTTTATCGATAGTAATGTGGATACTAATGAAATTGCGTCAGTGAAAACTGACAATTATAACTCTGTTTTAGATTGTATGAATGCGATACTAGAAAAGAACTATTATGATGAGTATGTGATTATTCAAGCTAATCCACAAGATTTAAGTACAAGATTAGAGCGTGCTTCTGGTTTTGTGGATGCATTAATGCGTAAAGATTTATCGTATAGTACTGTTATGGTTTCAAATAATGCTAGTGAACAAGAAATTAGCGATAAGTTAATTTCGATGATTAAATTAGATAAAAAAACACTAATATTCGTGGCTAATTGTTGGTTGTTGCCAAATGTTTTTAGGTTATTGAGTAAATATCGCAATTTGATTCCACATACTTTAGGTATTGTAGGTTTTGATAATGTTGAATGGACAAAATTTGTGTCTCCTAGCATCACAACAATTGTTCAACCTGCATATGAAGAAGGTGTGCTTGTTGCAAATAAGCTGATTGATTTAATTGAAAAACAACCTGTTAAACATAAAGAAATTTTAGTGTGTGATGTGAATTGGCAGGAATCAGTAAAATTATAATAAAAAGAATGTGTAGTTTTAATTGAAAAATTACACATTCTTTTATTATATGAATAGTGATGTTGTCACTTTCATTTCTTTAAATTAGTCTAGTTTTAATCGGAATAGCACAAGTAATCATTAGTTTGTCATCAACATTTTTGGCATAAATTTTACCTTTGTGGCTATCTACGATTGTTTTTGCGATAGATAGTCCTAATCCATTACCGCCACTTTTTCTGTTGCGAGAACTATCTTCTCTGTAAAAGCGATCAAATATTTTTGTAGTGTCAATTTTATCATCAACTTCATTTTCAATTTTTATAAATACACGGTTGTTGTTTTTTGAAAGTGAAACTTCGATATGTGATAAATGTGGTGCATATTTAATTGCATTGTCAATTAAAATGATAAGTAGTTGTTTGATTTGATCGCTATCGCCATTTATTGTAACGTTTGGCAAATGTGAAAGTTCTAAAACTTTATTAGATTCAAATGCTAAAGATTCTAATGATAGTACCGTACTAGATATAATATTTGATAAATCTATTGGTATGTGATGTTTGTTTTTTTCGACAGATTCATTATTAAAAAGCAGTAGTAAATCATTAGATAGATTTTTCATTCTTGACACTTCATTTTTGATGTAAATTAACCATTTTTTTTGCTCGGCAATTGATTTAGAATCATCAGAAAGTACGACATCTAAGTTTGCTTGAATAGCAGTAAGTGGTGTGCGTAATTCGTGTGATGCATCGGCAATAAATTGATTTTGTGCTGCCCAAGCTTTTTTGATTGGTTTAAAAGTCCAAATCGATAAAATAATACTTGTGAGTAACAAAATAATCGTTAAATAAAGCGTATTTTTAATTGCGGATGTGTATGCTTTTTCTAATGACATTCTTTCGTATGACTGTGACATAAAAGTTATTCTAGGTAGTGTGTCTTTAGCGATTTTATATCTTAAACTAGGTGTCTCATAAATAGTTAAAATACCTTCTTGGGTATCGCCTTCTAAAACAGTATCAACGAGTTTTTGTAGCAGAACGGTGTTGTCGCCGGAAAACCCAACAGGGTTTGAAACAGTGAGCGTTTCAATGATTTTCCCATTTTCATCATAAAATATTGTAAAATTCGGTGGGATAACCGTATTGATTTTTGTGGGATATGAAGAAAGTTGTTTTCCAAAGTTTTTAGAAAGTTGTTCTAATAACATAATGGAATTTGATTTTATTTCAAATGTGGCGTTACGATATGTAACCATAAAAAACGAAAGTAAAACTATTCCGAATACTGTTAATGATATTCCTACGAATTTTAATCTAAGCTTATTCAACATTTTTAGTACCTAAACGATAGCCTATTCCACGTAATGTTTCGATTATCACAATGGAATTTAAGTGCGCTAATTTTTTTCTAATAAATGAAATATATACTTCTACATGGTTGTCGATTGCATCAGAATAATATCCCCAAGCTTTTGATAATATATCATCTTTTGAGAGTACGAATGTACTGTTTTTTAAAAAATAAGATAAAATATCAAATTCTTTTTGACTTAGCGGGATAGAGTTGTCGTTGCATGTCAAAACGAATGTAGATAAATTTAATCTAAGATCTTCGTAAATTAGTTCATCAGCAATCACTTCTTGATGTCTTCTTCCTAATACTTTAACACGTGCAATTAATTCAGCTGCGTTGAATGGTTTACTCAAGTAATCGTCGCCACCAATATTTAATCCATAAACTTTATCGTCGATAGTATCTTTGGCAGTTAAAAATAAAATAGGTGTAAATATTTTTTTATTGCGTAATTTTGTGGTGATGTCAAATCCGCTTAATTCAGGTAACATGACATCTAAAATAATTAAATCATACGCACCGTTACTTGCTTCATAGTATGCATCGTAACCAGAATGTTCTAAATGTACGTGGTGTTTTTCTTTTGTGAGTAGTTCTTTAATCGCTTCAGCAATATGGATTTCATCCTCAACTACAAGTATTTTCATTATATCACCTCATTAATATTGTAACACAAATAAGTACCAAAAAGTAAATTTTTTTGTATTTTAAGGTTCATTTAAGGTTGGCGTGTTATAGTATTGTTGTAGCAAAAAACGCTACGACATTATAAAAGACTAAAGGGGTATGATTATGGTAAAAAATGAGATTATAGTAGTTAAAACGCAAGAAGAAATAATGTTTGAGAAGTTACAAGCAGCATTTCAAGAAGAGGAAGTAAAAAGAAAGAGAAATAAAAGATTTGTGGTGGGGTGTTGTGCTTTAACGTTATTTCTAGCACCTTTAGCAACTTATGCTACGGCTAAAATGACCAATCAACAAGCTAGTGTCAATCGTGTCATTACAAATATGACACCGATTGCTAAGACTGAAAGTTATGATACTGTTCAAATAGCACAGCAGGCTAGTCAAACAGTCGTTGAGATTGAAACTGTTTCTTCGGATTTATTTGGTTCTAACTCTGCGGGTAGTGGTGTCATTATTAGTACGGATGGTTATATTGCAACGAACTATCATGTAATACAAAATAGTCGTGACAGCAAGATTCAAGTGAAATTGAAAGATGGTAGCACACATGAAGCTAAAATAGTTGGTGTGGATAGTCGTACTGATTTAGCGGTAATAAAAATTGAGGCCAAAAATTTAGCGAGTGCGGTTTTAACAGATTCAGATAAAGTTGTCGTTGGTGAAAAAGCTATTGCAATAGGTAATTCACTAGGTGTTTTAGGTGGAACGGTTACACAAGGTATTGTATCAGCAGTTAATCGAGAATCAGAAGTAGGGACTGCTAAACTTTCGTTAATTCAAACTGATGCACCTGTAAACAGAGGAAATTCTGGTGGTGGATTATTTAATGAAAGTGGGCAATTAATCGGGATTGTAACACAAAAAGCGAGTGGTAATTCAATTGAGGGGTTAGGTTTTGCAATTCCAAGTAATGTAGTTGCAGAAATCACAAAAGAAATTATAAAAGAAGGTTATGTGAAAAGTCGACCAACAATTGGTATTCAGGTGCAAACTGTAGAGCGTGATACGCATATGTTTAAAGCGGGTATTTATGTTGTAAAATCAACGAATGAAGCTTTAAAGAAATATGATCGTATTATTGAAGTGAATGGCAATGCAATTAAAGAAACACAAGATATTTTAAATGCAATTCAGAAAAACAAAGTTAAAGACACAATTAAAGTAAAAGTAGAACGCGAACAAAAAGAGATAACAGTTGACGTAGTGTTAAAAGAGTCAGAGAAATAGGAGGAAATTATGGAACACAATAGCTACAAATTAATAGATAGTGTAGATGAAATAGTAGGATTAAAATTTAAAGAAAAAAAAGATAAACAATACACAATTATGGAATTATTAAAAAAACATACATTTGTGTTTTTTCCGGCATTGAATGTATTAATTAATAAAACAACTAATAAAACAATTGTTTTGTTGGATAGTTAATAAAAGCAGCTGTCATTATTTGAGACAGCTGTTTTTATGTGTTTTATGATGATTTCTTCGCAATACGAAGTCAGTTATTTCTAAGATGGTTCCGAAACTTACTAATACAATTAAATATAGTGTATAATGATTAATTTTGTTGTGAAATATTGTTAAAAGTAAAAAACAGGTAGACCAAATTATAAATTCTATAATAAATATAATTTTTAAAAAATTTTTCATATTTTTTCTCCTTCAAAATTTTACATTTATTTTGATATTACATTGAAATCTCCGTTTTTATATCTAGAAACATTAATTATTATCATAGTCATACCTCCAATCAAAATTAATGTTTTTCTCCGTTTTTATTGTAACACGATATTTAAAAAAACAATTAAATTGATTAAAAAAACAAATTTTATGTAGTTCGAATATAGTGATGTAATAAAAATTATGTTTTATTTTTTAAATATGATTTCTTAATAATTTTGTAGTATTTTGTTGTAATTTGGTTAAATAAATATTAATCAAATAGTAACTATGCTATAATTGTGCTAATTGAGGGTAGAAAAATGAGAAAAATATTATTTAGTATAGCTTTAATAGTA
>CAMCRE010000011.1 GCA_945877255.1 uncultured Erysipelotrichaceae bacterium | reverse complement strand
AGAGTATTATTCTTAAATTGACTATATTTATCTGCCACATTGCCACTTATAAAAATTCTGATAATAGCCTTGCCCCCACCAGCACTGTGGTTTTATGACCACCTGATTTAGGGCGCTTTCTAATAACGGTCAACTTAGAAGCAAGAGCCTGTTTAAAGTTCTTCATGCTTTCTGGAAACTGTCCGTTGTCTTGACACCAAGATTTATAACGGTAGTAAACATCAGCAGTCTTTTCTTCAAAATCTCCAAGTTCTAAGCAATCTTCAATAAAGAGCGTCATCTTATCACTGTCATGCTCATATTGGTGGGTGGCTTGATGGATAATCTCAGGGACACGAAGCCCTTCTTTATCTAATTGTTCAAATCCCTTAATCAGCCAATTTAGAATGGCACTTTTAACAGGTTCACTAGAAAATTGTTGTTTTAATGTTTTGTCTTGAGTGTTGATATCAAAATGTTTCTCAAATGGAATGATCCAAATCCGACCACTTTTAAATAGTGTTAAATCATTAACCGATGGTAAATAATTCGTATTGATGTAGAGCTTAAATTGCGGTTTAAAATCAAAACTGTTCTCATGTAGGAAACGAGCGTTTAATGTATCATTTCCTGTCATTGTTTTTACTTGAGCGACATTGAGTACCAATCCTTTAGGTGGCTCAGCAATATTCACAAATCTGACTCCTGCCAGCCGTGCAATGTCTTCACTTGGTGCAGATGCGTTATTAGGTTTTAATGCAATACTTTCTGAACGAGCCGTACAAGCATAGGAACCCAGTGTTTGAAGAATAGCTTCACACAATGTGCTTTTACCATTTCGTGTTGTTACACCATGAAGGACAATTAAACATTCATGTCTCGTATCGCCACTTAACCCATAGCCAAATATTTTTTGAAGAAAAGTTATTTTTTCTTTATCTCCATTCATAATTTCTTGTATAAATTGATTCCAACGTTTGCTTTTGGCATTTACATCAAAATACACATTTGCCTTTTTTGTCAGTAAGTCTTTACTGTGATGGTCATAAAAGATTCTTTTCTTTAAGTCATATGTTCCGTTCAAGCAATTAAGGACATAAGGGTCTGTATCAAATTCTGATACTTTCACTGGATGATAGACCTGTGCATCTTTAAGAATCGCAATCCGATGAGCATGTGTTTGCCATTTGCCTGCATACTTTTGAAAAGTCTTTCGCTTATCTTCATCATGAATATCTAAGGCACATAAATGAATGAGGTTGGCGAGCTCCATGGCACATTTCAATGCTTTTAAATTACCTGTATCGTTTTGCCATATGCCGTCTTCATACACAAACCATGCTTTCCTTTCAGGTACATAACGTAAATAATCTTTATAAAAGTCAGCGAATAATTGGCTAGAACCAATATCATTCCATGCGTACATTGACCCAAGAGGATAATGATAATCTGTCTTTAATCGAGTCAGTTCATCGTTGAACTCTGTAATAGGTAGTGGTGTATAGGTACTGATTAAAGATGTGATGGCACGTTCAATCGTTAAATTGCCATAAGTATCACTACCACGCATTTGATCCCATTTATGACGATAAAGAGCAGATTGCCTGAATAATCGATCCACTTGTTCTGCATTGCCACTACAATAAAAAGCAAGGATAGAACACAGTGCTAAATCTGCTTCGCTTTGTGAGGTGCAACTTGAAATATCTCCAGACCATAAAGCTTTAAATTTACTGGCATTTTTCGCTTTACTAGCGATGTCAATGACAGATGCATCACTCAGATAACTTTGTCCTGTTTTGACGTTGTTTTTCTTGTGTACCTTTCGTCTCATATAAGTATCTAGCAACCAAGAAAGCCCCTCCTGTTCAAATGAGATGGTTTTATCTTGTAGTGCATTTCCTGTATAGGTAACAAAACGTTTGGTAAATCCACCGACATACACTTCAACAGGACGAGCATTCATTTTGTAGTGCTTTGTATCATATTGGAACGATTCCTCTATTTGACAGAAAATTCTAAGACCTTTACCACTCGGGCTAAATTCAATGTAGGTATGTTGAAAGTGTGAAATGATTTCTTGTGCGAGATCATTTAACTTACCATCAGCTACACAGTCATCAATATCAACGGCAACTAATCCTTTTGATACAAGTACACCTAATCCGTCATATTCTTTCGCAAATGGCAAGACTTCCTTGTACTCTAAAAAATCATGCGTGTTGTTTACCGATATTACCTTTTTGGATAATGGGTTATAAGGCACTTTATCCAATTTCTTTTTTCCGGTGTCTACATATTTCCAGACACACCATTTCATGTTTTCTTTTATCATTTTTTACCTCCTCAATAGATAAAGGACATTTTTGAGTGATTTAAGTACTCGTTTTTATAAAAATTTTCCCTTTCCATATCACAGGCAACAGAAAACAGATAAAAATTAACCTATTAAATAAAAAAACAGTCCATCTGGACTGAATAAAAAGTTGAAATATGGTAAAATAAAGAGTATAAAAACTTCACTTTTATAGAATAAAGGATGGATATGATGAAATTTAAGTATAATGGTCTTTGGAAATTACTCATTGATAATGAAATGAAGAAAAAAGATTTGATTGAAAAAGTGAAAATATCCCCTACCACTTTATCAAAAATGTCAAAAGGAGAGCCCGTATCTCTTACAATTCTAGGAAAGATTGCAAAAGAATTAAATACAGATATAGGTATGTTGGTCTCTATTGAAAGAGAAATCGAGGTATATAGATAAATGAAATTTAAGATAGATATAAATGAAAATAATTGGAATAAGAAAATCTTAGACCTTTTATTGTACGATCATACGACAAATAACAATATTATTTGGGGAACAAATGATTATAAAGAACTAGGTGAGGATTATCATGAAACATTCTACATTACTCGAGATTTAATCACAGGTAACAATTCTGAAGTCATTCAACCTAGAATTTTAAAGCAAAAGGCAGAACAAAAAAATAGAACGAAAGCAAAAGCTGAGGTATTTACTCCAAGTTGGATATGTAATGCACAAAATAACTTAGTTGATCATGCTTGGTTTGGCAGAAATGATGTTTTTAATATCGAAATGGAAGATAAAAAATGGAAAAGTACAATTGAAAAAATTATCTTTCCAGAAAATAAAAATAAAACATGGAAAAAATATGTTGATGAAAGAAGAATGGAAATCACATGTGGAGAAGCTCCATATTTAGTGAGCCGTTATGACACTGTAACAGGTGAAATCATACCGATTAGTGAACGAATCGGTTTGTTAGATAGAAAACTGAGAGTTGTAACTGAAAACACAACTACTGAAGATGAATGGTTAAAATGGGCTCAACGAGCCATCGAAAGTATTTATGGATTTGAATTTCAAGGAGATAATCTACTTCTAGCAAGAGAAAATATTTTGCTAACCTATATAGAATATATGCAATATCGATTAGAGAGAACACCAACTGACAAAGAGTTAATAAAAATTGCGACGATTATTTCATGGAACATATGGCAGATGGATGGTTTAACGTATACTATTCCTTTTATGAAAGAACAACCACGTTTTGAGCAATCAAGCTTATTTGAAGAACAGGTAGCGGTAGCTTACTGTAAGATTAAGGACTGGCGGTCAAAAAAAGTCGTCACATTTAAGGAACTACTTGAGCAAAAGAAATCTAAGGAGAAAAATAATTAATGAGAAAAATAGATGATATTGATATTTTAGAAAAAATTATCATTGGTCGTGTTGATCCACATATCTATGCGTTTACCACGAATACAGTTCCAAATTATTTAAAAATTGGTGACACTTATCGTCCTGTTTCAAAACGATTAAATGAATGGCGCAAATCTTTTCCTGACCTTGAAAAGCAATATGAAGAAAAAGCAAAAGTAAGTGAAGATGTTTATTTTAGAGATTATTCGATTCATCACTATTTAGAAAAAGATTTGAATAAATTACGTTTAACTAAAGATGATTTAAAAGCCGGTGAATACTTTAGTAATGAATTTTTTAAAGACACGACATCAAATGATATTGATAATGCTATTTTAGATATTAAACAAAATTTTGATGACAATAGTGGTAAATACGACTACTACAACGTTGCAGATACCCAAAGCAAAGAATTTCATTATAGCAGAGGCGATGATTGGAGCCTGCGTCCCAATCAACAAGAATCCGTTAATAATTTTGTGACTGCAGTTAACAATGGACGAACTAATCTATTAATGTATGCAGTGATGCGTTTTGGTAAATCTTTTACTTCACTTTGTTGTGCATTAGAAATCAATGCAGCTTTAGTAGTTGTCTTATCAGCCAAAGCAGATGTTAAAGATGAGTGGAAAAAGACAGTGGAATTAGCTGGAAATTTTAAAGATTATCAGTTTATTGAATCTGTGGATTTAGAAAGAAATCCGACCATCCTGGACGACAATAAAGCGAACAATATAAAAAATGTATTGTTTTTAACATTGCAAGATTTACAAGGTGATTTCATAAAAGAAAAGCACCAAGCACTATTTAAACAATCAATCGATTTGCTTATTGTAGATGAAACACATTTTGGAGCAAGAGCTGAATCATTTGGTAAAATATTAAAAGAGTCGGGTTACAATACTGCCGATGATAAAAACATTTCAAAACTTGAAGATGATGTTTACTCAACAGAACTAGCCAATGAAGAAATTAAAAAATTAAATGCTGGCATAAAATTGCATCTTTCTGGAACGCCTTATCGTATCTTGATGGGAAGTGAATTTGAAAAAGAAGATATTATTTCTTTTGTACAGTTTACTGACATTGTAAAGGAACAAGAAAATTGGGATAATGAACATTTAGCTGATGATGACATTAATGAATGGGATAATCCCTATTATGGTTTCCCACAAATGATCCGATTTGCTTTTCAACCAAGTAAGTCAGCTAGAGAAAAAATGGAAAGTTTAAAAAGACAAGGAATCAGTTATGCTTTTTCTAAACTATTTGAACCTAAATCCATCAAAAAAGATACTAAAAATAAGCTTCATAATCAATTTGTAAATGAACAAGAAATAATGGATCTTTTACAAGTTATTGATGGTAGTAAACAAGATGAAGAGCTATTAGGTTTTCTTGATTACGACAAAATTAAAGAAGGTAAAATGTGTCGCCATATCGTTATGGTATTACCTTATTGTGCTTCTTGTGATGCCATGGAACAGTTAATTTTATCCAGAAAAGATGAATTTAAAAATTTGAATCAGTATCAAATAGTGAATATTTCTGGTGTAGATGCTTCTAAGGAGTATAAAACGCCTATTGATATAAAAAATAAAATTAAACATTATGAAAGCATCAATCAGAAAACAATCACTTTAACAGTCAATCGAATGTTGACAGGCTCTACTGTCGAACAATGGGATACGATGATGTATTTTAAAGATACAGCATCTCCTCAAGAATATGATCAAGCAATTTTCAGATTGCAAAATCAATACGTTAGAACATTGCATAGTGAAGAAGGTGTGATTAAAGAGAATTTAAAACCACAGACCTTACTTGTTGATTTTGATCCTAATAGATTGTTTAGAATGCAGGAACAAAAGTCACTTATCTACAACGTAAATACAGATGAAAATGGTAATCGTAAATTAAAAGAGAGATTATCTGAAGAATTACGCATCTCCCCTGTTATTATGATGAATCATAATAAAATAAAGCAAGTGAGTGCTACAAATATTTTAGAAGCCATTAGCCAGTATAACAACAACCGTAGCATCACTGATGAAGTACAAGATTTACCTGTTGATTTATCAATTTTAAATGATGAAGAAATAAGAAAAACAATCGAAAGACAGGCTGAATTCAATTCTAAAAAAGGGCTAATGGTTGAACCTACTCAAGGAGAAGAAGATGATTTAGATCTAGAAGATTTAAATGATGATAATACGACTACAGAAGAAACGACGAATGATGAAAGCAGCACAAATAAAGAAAATTATGTTGATGATAAAGATGATTCAGAAATAAAAACATTAGAAAGTCGTATTAAAACGTACTATCAAAGAGTATTATTCTTTGCTTTCTTAACAAAAGATAA
Organism: uncultured Erysipelotrichaceae bacterium; assembly: GCA_945877255.1. GTDB lineage: Bacteria > Bacillota_I > Bacilli_A > Erysipelotrichales > Erysipelotrichaceae > CAMCRE01. Next base: position 41,851 of record CAMCRE010000011.1, on the reverse strand, counting down.
AGTGGCATCAGTGGATGATATTTTAAATGTAGTTGATTCAATTGATAATACTAGACTTTTACAAAATTTATCATTGGATAAAAATGTCCTACAAAAAATGGGGCAAGTTATGAATCCATTTATGCGTAGTAGTTTAGATTATAAAATACAAAACATATCAAATTTAGCAACAGATGAAAATTTATCACCTTTAGAAAGAGCAATGCGATCAATTAAGAAATTTAATCGCATGTCAGAATCAGAAATCATTACACCTACTAGTATTTGTGATGAAATGGTTGAATTATTGCCTAAAGAAGGTTTAATAGAAAGTATCAATAAACAGGAAAAATTACTTGACATTGCGAGTAAATCAGGGGAATATTCAGTAGCGCTGTATAAACGTTTAATTGATAAACTTGGATTTGAGCATCATCAAATAGCAGATAGTATCTACGCTATTCCTACTTCTTCCATTGCGTATGAGTTTACAAGAAAATTTTATGAGATACTGGATTTAAATGTTGATAATATCGCATTATATTTTAATGCGTATGACTTAATTGAAGTTAAAAAAGAAAATGGAACTGTAGATTATGAAAAAATAAAAATTTTATTAACACAGAATAAACCATTTAATCAGATTAATCTAAAAGAAGAAATTATGAAAGGAGATGAAAAAGTGGAATTTGGTGCAGTAATTGGGAATCCACCATATAATGAGAATACAAGAGATACTAGTGATAAACCGATATATAATTATTTCATGGATATATCTTATATTTTATCAGATTACGCATGTTTAATAACTCCCGCTAGATTTTTATTTAATGCAGGAAAAACACCAAAAATATGGAATAGTAGAATTTTATCTGATAGCCATATTGAAGTTATAAAATTTTATCAAAAAAGTTCATCTGCATTTGATGATATTGATTTAAAAGGTGGGGTAGCAATTACTGTGAGAGATGAAAATAAAAGTGTCTCTCCTATTGGGACTTTTACTCCATTTAAAGAGTTGAATAATATATTAAGAAAGGTAATCAATTCTTCTAATTTTTTACCTGTTTCTGATCAGATATATTTACAAAATAAATTTAATTTAGAAAAATTATATTTTGATTACCCAGACTTAATTCAGGTGATAGGTAGTAACGGAAAGGAAAAAAGATTAACAACGTCTATCTTTAGTCAATTACCTATATTTAATGACAGTAAGTATAATGAAAATGATGTGCAAATACTTGGGTTGATTAATAACCAACGTATTTTCAAATGGATAAATTGTAAATATTTAGATAATCAAGTAAATTTTGAAAAGTATAAAATTATTGTGCCTAAATCTAATGGAACAGGAGCAATAGGAGAAGTTTTAAGTACACCCCTAATCGGGGAACCCCTAATCGGGTATACTCAATCATTCATTAGTATATTTTCTTTAAATACTAATGAAGAAGCAGAATTCGCATTGAAATATATAAAAAGTAAGTTTTCAAGAGCATTACTTGGAACATTGAAGATCACACAGGATAATAATAAAGAAACATGGAAAAATGTTCCTTTACAAGATTTTTCAAAGGAATCGGATATAGATTGGAGTAAAAGTATTCATGAAATAGATCAACAATTATATAGAAAATATAATTTGACTAATGAAGAAATACAATTTATAGAAAGTAAGATTCAGTCTATGGACTCCTAAATAGAAATTATAACAAGACAATTAACATAAAAAATGGATTAATGCAAAATTTCCTAGCATTAATCCATTTTTTATTTACTATTTTAATTTACCGCTTGAAGAATGTTCGTATCTAAATCCCTAACTGAACACCCCAAAAAACAGTGCTTTTATTTTAAATAAGTATTTTATCTGAAAATGTTGCAACTTTCACATCGTGCAACAATTTTATCTGTATTTGGATAAACACGATAGTTTTTAATGTTTTGATAGTCAATCCACTTTAAATTCTTATGAACGCTGGAACTAATATTACAATTATTTAATTCATATGAAAAAACTGCTAGTGAATAAACTTGATTATTAATGATGTTTTCAAAGTTAAAACAATATTTAAAATCATTAATCAATAAATTAAGTTCCTCTTTTATTTCACGCTGAATCGCTTGTAAAGCAGTTTCGTTTTTCTCGATCTTACCACCCGGAAATTCCCAAATATTATTTTTATTCTCACCAATTAATATTTTATTGTTGTGTGTAAAAACACAAATAGCCACTTCAATCATCATAACCTCCAACAATATTATAACACAAACTGCGGTTGCTTTGACTAAAATGAAATGATAGTGTATAGTTATAATGTTGAGGTGATAACATGTTATTGACGATAAAAAACGCAACAAAATATTTAGGTAGTAAAACAATATTAGACAACATTAATATTCAAATTAATGAAAATGAAATTATTGGTATCGTGGGAAGAAATGGTTGTGGTAAAACAACGTTATTAAAAATAATCTCGGAACAATTACACTTAGATAAAGGAACAATTACAAAAAATGGCAACGTCAGTATTGGCTATTTAAATCAAACTGTTTTTGAAGATGAAGAAGCAATATTAAAAAATGATCTAGAAAATATATTTAATCATTTAAAAATATTACAAACAGAAATTGAGCAATTATCTTATCAATTATATAATGATGAAAATATCCAACAATATGAAAAAAAATTAAATCAATTTGAAATGCAAGGTGGATATCAATATCAACATGAAATAAAAACGCTACTCACGAAATTTGGATTTAGTGAAAACGACTTATTACGCAAAATAAAAGAATTTTCAGGTGGACAAAAAACAAAATTAGCACTTATAAAACTATTACTTTTAAAACCAGATATTTTATTACTGGATGAACCAACAAATCATCTTGATTTATCAACTATTATGTGGCTAGAGACTTATTTAAAAAATTATAAAAAAACAATTGTGATTGTTAGTCACGATAGAATGTTTTTAAATACACTCTGTCAAATAATTTATGAAATCGAATATGGAGAACTTTCACGTTACAGTGGAAATTATGACCAATATTTAGTCCAGAAAAAACAAAGAAAAGACAAACAACATCAAAGCTATTTACGCCAGCAAGAAGAAATTAACCGTTTAGAAGAGATGATAGAAAAATTTCGCTATAAAAAAAATAAAGCTAAATTTGCGCAATCTAAAATAAAGTATTTAGAAAGACTAGAAAAAATATCGGACGTAAAAAAAGAAGAAAAAGTATTTAAATTAAATTTCACATCAGCTATTAAATCTGGAAAAAAAGTTCTGGAATGTGATGAATTAGCGATAGGATACAAAACGATACTAGCAACACTATCTTTAGAAGTATATAACCAAGAACGAATTGCGATAATGGGGGATAATGGAACAGGAAAAACAACGCTACTCAAAACATTATCTGGAAAAATCACACCACTATCTGGTGATTATTTATTTGGACACAACACCACGATAGGATATTATGATCAAGAATTTAAAACATTAAATGATGAAAATACGATTATTGAAGAAATATGGGATAGTTTTCCAGAATTAGATCAAAATCAAATCAGAACGCTACTTGCAACTTTTTTATTTAAACAAGAAGAAGTATTTAAGAAAATAGCGGTGTTATCGCTTGGAGAAAAAGCACGTGTAGCATTATTAAAATTAATGCTGGCACAAGATAATGTATTATTACTAGATGAACCAACAAATCATCTTGATATTCCAAGTAAAGAAATGCTTGAAACAGCTTTAACACAATATGACGGAACAATTATATTCGTGAGTCATGACCGTTATTTTATAGAAAAAATAGCTAATAAAAAATTACAATTAATTAATGGTGTATCAGAAAAAGTACAATCCACTGAAATCACACCACCAACAAAAAAAGAAAAACCAATAAGATTATCGAAAGAAATAAAAAAAATAGAAAATAAAATTAATGTGTTAGAACAAGAAATACAACAACTAACACAGCAACAATTTTTAGAAGAAGTTTATTTAAATGCAGATAAAATGAAAAAAATAGAAGAAATGATAAAATCAAAAAAACATATTTTAACGCAATTAATGGACGAGTGGGAACAACTGCAATACAGCAATTAATGGTACTGTTTTCTACAAATGAAAACGATTTTCAAAAACACACATAATTTTTTTCAATTTTAGTATAAAAAGTCTTGCGTAAGAAATAAAAAGGTGTTATAATCTATTCATTAAAAGGAGGTTTCAATTTGAAGAAGAAAATTTTAAAAATTAGTTTTTCTTTAATGACAGCGTTAACTTTAACACTAAGTAGTGTTTTAGCACAAACGTCAGTAGAAAAGAAATTCGTTGAAAATATAAAAAAACCAACAACTGCTTTCCAAGATGAAACGGTAGTAAGGGTTATTGTGCAAACGAATCAGTCGGCAAAAATTGATGGTGGAAAAAACAGCTACCAGCAATTAATAGACAAAATTCATGCAATTACAGGAGAAATAGTAATTAAACAACAATTTGATTACTTAGTATCAGGATTTAGTTTTGATGTTAAAAGAAAATATATTCCTGCAATAGCTACTTTAAAAGAAGTAAAAAGCATTAAAGAAGCTAGAAAATTCCATCCAACAATGGTCGATGCAGTAACAATGACACAAGCACAATCTGTTTGGACGAGCAAAAGCTATAAAGGTGAAGGAATGGTTGTTTCTGTTATTGATACAGGAATTGATGTTGAGCATAAAGATATGCGATTAGATAATCCAGAAAATGCGAAAATCAAAACGATCACAGCAGGAAAAGAAACAAAATTCAATATTAAAGTACCATATGGTTATAACTATGCTGATGGTAACGACAATGTAAAAGATTCCGACTTAAATCAAAAGTCAATGCACGGAATGCATGTTGCAGGTATTGTGGCAGCAAATGCGACAGATGAAGAAGTTAGTAAAAAGTTAGGTATTGATGGTGTTGCACCTGAAGCACAATTACTGGCGATGAAAGTTTTCACAAACTCAGGAGAAATAAATACAGCTTTTGAAGATGCGATCGTTAAAGCGATTGAAGATTCAGTAAAATATGGGGCTGATGTGATTAACATGAGTTTAGGAACAGATAATGGATTCCATGATGACGAAGCACCAGAATCAATTGCGATTAAACGAGCAAGAGAACAAGGTGTAATTGTAATTGTTTCTGCTGGTAATGCGGGAATGAGCACTACAAAAGATGAAAACCAAAGAATTCCAACGAATGACTTAGACTTAAGAGATAACGCTGCCGTTGGTGAACCTTCAACAGCTTCTGCAGCTATTTCAGTCGCATCAGCTAATAATGCAACTGAAACAGGATATTTTGGACGTTTAGATGGCGAGCAATTTTTATTTAAAACTGCTACACATCCAGAATTATGGAATACAACTCAAGCATACCCAATTGTTGATGTTGGCGTTGGTGGAGAAGATGACTATCGAAAAGATGGATCTGAAATTGACCTCACAAATAAAGTAGCCTTTATTACACGTGGTGGTGATATCATGTTCTCAGAAAAATATGAAAGAGCAATTGCACATCACGCAGCCGGAGTAATTGTTGCAAATAATGTTGAAGGCGAATTTGGAATGGCAGGAGTAGGAAACTTCACTTTACCAGGTGTTACGGTTGATAAAGCAACAGGAGAGCAAATTAAAGCAATATTAAGAGCGGACTCAAAAGTACAAATCAAATTTGATGAAAAATCATACATTGGATCAAATGAAGTATCAAGTTTTACTTCATGGGGACCAGCACATGATTTATCATTTAAACCAGAAATTATGGCACCAGGTGGTAATATTTATTCCACATTTAATAATAATGCTTACGGATTAAATTCTGGTACAAGTATGGCTGCTCCACATATTTCAGGTGCAGTAGCATTAATGAAAGGTGCTTTAAAAAATACTGATGTTAATTTTGATTACTTTGTAAAAAAATCATTAATGAACACGGCAAAACCATTATTAGATGTTGCTCAAGGCACAAATCTAGAAGTATCGCCGAGAAGACAAGGAGCAGGATTAGCTCAAATTGAAAACGCAATTAATAACAGAGTAGTGGTTGTAGATGAAAATGGAGAAAGTGCTAAAGCATTAAAAGAAATCGAAAACAGCACAACATTCACATTAACGTTAGAAAATTTAGGTGATAAAGTAGAAACTTATAACATTAGATTTGGTTCAGTATTAACTGAAGAAACAGATTCTACAAATAAACGTGTTAAAGATGTAGTGATGCCTAATGCATCGATTTCAGCTGATAAAACAACAATTACAATTCAGCCAAAATCAAAAACAACATTAACAGTAACATTAGATACGACAAATGCACCTAAAGAGCAATTTGCGGAAGGGTATATTTATTTTGATTCAACAACAAACGCACCATCATTAACATACGCATATATGGGATACAATGGTGATTGGGGTAAAGAAAAAGTATTTGATGAAGTAAAAGATGGCGGCGGTGTTTACGATACATTAGGATTAGCAGACGGTGGTTCTTATTTAGGATCAAGTTATGACATTTTCACAATGCGTGAAAAAATTGATCCAGAACGTGTTGCAATCTCTCCAAATAATGACGAACACTTTGATTCTTTCACAACGATTTTAGGATTATTAAGAAACGTTGAAAAATTAGAGGTGGATGTTGTAACAGAAGCAAGTGATACAGCAGAACCATTTGTGTCGTTAACTACTCGAAAAAATGTGCGTAAACCATTATTCAAAACAAAAGATGCAGTAAACTTCTACACAGGTAATTGGGATGGGAAAGTCTTTAATCAAGAAACAGGTGAATATGAAATTGCACCAGATGGTCAATATTATGTGCGATTAAAAGCAACTTTACCTTCTACTAAAACAAGATATCAATATAAATACTTACCGTTCAAAGTTGATACAACAAAACCAAAAATAACAATTGTTTCACAGGCAGTTGAAGGTGATGAATACGTTATTAAATTCACAGCCACTGATGATGGAATAGGTGTTGATGAAGAAGGAACAGGTGCATACATTAATAACGAAGATAAAGAAACGTTATATTCAGACTTTGATGGCACTTTTGAATATCGTATACCAAAAGCGGATATCGACAGTGGAAAAGTAAAATCTGCAACAATTGGGACACTAGATAGTGTATATAATGTTGCGACAGAAACAATTGTGTTTAATGAAAATGCAGTATTATTCCATAATGCAGTTGAATTAGTAGGAAAACGTAGTAAATATTTAACTGACGACAACTATAACTTATTAGGACGTGTTGGAGAAAGTGTTACGCAATTAATAATTAATGGACAAGAAATTCCATTAGAAGAAAAATACTTTGATACAACTTTAGCATTAGTTGAAGGTATGAATGAAATTAACTATGTTGCTAAAAATGCAACAGGTGATATTGTAAATCAAGGTGCGATTCAAATGCGTAAAGATACAACACCACCACAATTAAGTATTACAAACTTAGATCCAACGCAATTACAAAAACTACCAACAAACGCACTTGAAGTGGCTGGTAGAGTTGTAGATGAAAACAACCAACCTGTAAAAGTAAGAATTGGACATACTTCTGTTGAAGTAACACCAGAAGGAACATTCTCAGGATCTACAAAAGTTGATTGGACAAAGATCGTTAATGTAAGAGCAGTTGATGAAGCAGGGAATGAAACAGTTATTCCAATTAGAACTGTATTCGAAGAAGAAGGTGAATTTAAAATCTACTTCGGGGCATCATTAGGATTAGTGAATTTCTATAACGCTGAAACACCATATATCGTTGATGGTAAATTAAAAGTAACAGGTCATATGAACCAAAAAGTAAAAGCGTTATACATTGGTGGAGAATTAGTTCCGGTTAATGAAGAAAATCGTTTTGATGTTTTAGTTCCAGTTAAAGAAGTAGATAACCACATTTCGGTAAAAGTAGTTGGAATGAATGGCGATGTTATTTATGAAGAAGGACGTGCAGTTTACTACGATAAAACGATGCCGAACTTACAAGTAACTGCTGGAGCAGTAATTGAAGATGACAAAATCTACACAAATGATGAAGCATTAGTAGTGCGTGGTGAGATCTCTGATAACGGACAAGGATATAGAATGTATTTAAACGGAAGTGAAACGGCGTTATATGAGCAACCTGTAAGTTTAGGAAACGACGTAACAAAACAAACGTTTGAAAAATCATTCACTGTAAAAGATGGTGATGTTATTTTCTTTGAAGTATCAGATTCAATTGGTAATAAATTTGATAAACGCTATACAGTTGTATTAGATAAAACAACACCAGTTATTGAAGTTGAAGAAAAAACATTATTTGAAGGCGATACTGTTGCAGTAACAACAGAAGAAAATGCAAAATTAAGAGTAAGTGTAGATGGACAACCATATGAAAATGGCAATCCATTAAATGTAGGGACACATACATTAATTGCAGAGGCAACAGATAAAGCAGGAAACGTTGGTCGAGTTGAAAAAACAATTGTGGTAAATGAAAGATTCACATTAAATAATGTGTCAATATCTTCAGTTGTAGGAGAACAACCAGACTTGTCAAAATTATCTGTGTTAGATAATAAAGAAAATGCTGCTAAAACAATTCAATCTGTGCAGTTAGTAGATAAATTACCAGCTACAGCAGGTAAACATACAGTTAATGTAAAAGTAGTATTAGACAATGGTGTTGAAGTGATTAAACCAATCATGTTACATGTTTTACCGATTAAAACGACACATCAAACAGGAAATGTAACAGTTTCAAATGGTGAATACAACGCCGTGTTGACGATGAAAGTAGATGCGTTACCTAAAGAGCGTTTTAACGCGTTGAAAAACAAAGATGTAGATGTATACGATATTTACTTTGTGGATGGTGAAAATAACCGTGCTCAAAACGTGAAGGGTGATTTTGTTGTGAGTGTTAAAAAACAAAATAAACCAGTAAAAGCTGTTTACTATGTTGATCAAGATGGTCAATTAGTATCACATGCATTTACAGATGGAAAAGATACAGTAACGTTTAAAACAAGTCATTTCTCCGTGTATGCTGTTGAATATCAATCTGCAATTACACAAAAATCAACAAGTAAAAACGATGTAGACACATCTGATATTAATGGTTTAGTATACTTATCACTTGTATTAAGTGCAGTAGGTTTATACGTTTTAAAAAGAAAACAATAATCATAAAAAGGCATAATCGATAAAAAAGATTATGTCTTTTATTTATGTTAATGTTTTAGTTGTATATGTATAATGTGAACTACACACTATGCTTCAGCATAGTGTGTAGTTCACTCCAAATGGTGGTTATTGGAGCGATGGATCAAACACGACAATTGAGTGGCGCGGTTACATTGGTGATTCAACAGTTATACCTAACGCCTCAGTCAGAGACGGATACAAATTCTTATATTGGAAAGGTTCAGTTTATTATCCAGGAAATGATTATTTAATTGACTCTAAAACACATCAATTTGAAGCAGTGTGGGAAAAAGTAAGTTCACCTATTACCGCACAAACAAAAGATAACATAACCACAAACGATACAACTAATTTAGTATATTATGCAGGTGTTGGTTTAGTATCGTTAGCGACATATATTGCTTTACGTCAAAAAAAATAGTATTAAAACAGTTCTAAATGGACTGTTTTTTTGTATGGTTATTTCATATAAATATTATTAGGTATTTTCACATTTTAAAAATATAATAACGTAGCAATAAAAAAAAGATTATATGAATAACGAAATTAAATTATTTGAAGGAACTCAAATTCGTACAGTTTGGGATAATGAAAAAGAAGAATGGTATTTTTCAGTGGTTGATGTAGTAGGAGCCTTGTCGGGGAGTAAAAATCCAACTGATTATCTTAAAAAGATGAGAAAGCGTGATGAACTGTTAGCTTTCTACATAGGGACAAATTGTCCCCAGGTAGAAATGAAATCATCAAGTGGTAAAAAAAGAAAAATATTAGCAGGTAATATTAAAGATATATTCCGAATTATTCAATCTGTACCATCACCAAAAGCAGAACCGTTTAAGATGTGGCTAGCCGAAGTAGGAAAAGAAAGAATAGATGAAATTATTGATCCAGAACTTACGATAGATAGGGCAATAGCAACGTATTTAAAGAAAGGATACACCAGAGAATGGATTAATCAAAGATTACAAGCTATTCAAGTTAGAAAAGAGTTAATTGATACATGGCAAGATCATGGTGTGAAAGAGGGGAAAAATTATGCAATCCTCACAAACGAAATAACAAAAGCATGGTCAGGTATGACTACAAGACAATACAAAGACTATAAAGGGTTAAAAAAAGAAAATTTATGTGATAATATGACGACACTTGAGTTGGTATTAAATATGCTAGCGGAAGCGACAACAACAGAACTAACTCATTCAATTAATCCACAAGGTTTAGAAGAAAACAAACAAGTAGCTAAACGTGGTGGAACGATAGCGGGAAACGCTAGAAAAGAAATAGAGCAAGAAACAGGAGAACCAGTTATAACTTCTAAAAATGCAATTGATTTAGGGAAATTAATAACCGATGTAGCAAAATCTACAACAGATAACAAAAATAAACTATAAGACCATTTTTTACTTTGAAATCATGCGTTAATAGTGACTTAACACCAACAAAATACTTTGTACAACTTTAAAGTAATTTTATATAAAGTGAAAATAAAACAAACATTTTCAAATATTAGTATTGACAACGATAACTAAAAATGATAAAATTTCACAGAAAGGGAGGTATTTATGATATCTAAAATAATGAACATGAAGACAGGAGAGTTCTTCAACAAGCTGTTAAATGGTGTTGCAATCGGTATCGTTATCGGTTTAATACCTAATGCCATATTAGGTGAAGTGCTAAAAGCTTTAAGTGCATCTTCTCCGATTTTTAAAACACCACTTTTTGTGGTACAAGTTATTCAATCGAGTGTACCGATTTTAATTGGGTGTTTAGTAGCGGTGCAATTTGCGTTTACACCAGTTGAAATTGCGACACTTGGAGCAACTACATTTATTGCATCTGGTGTAGTAAAAGCTATTCCAGTAAATGGAAAAACAATTATCCAATTAGCAGGTATTGGGGATTTAATCAATATCATATTGATTGCGATGATTGCTGTATTATTAATTCAATTACTTAAAGGAAAATTAGGATCGCTCGCAATGATTTTAGTTCCTGTGATTGTTGTAACAACAGTAGGAACATTAGGAGTTGTGATTTTACCACACGTGAGTTTAATTTCTAAAACAATTGGTGATGCAATTAAAAAATTCACTGAATTACAACCATTATTGATGAGTATTTTAATTTCTGTATCATTTGCGATAATTATTGTTTCGCCATTATCAACAGTAGCAATCGGTATTGCTGTGGGAATTACTGGATTAGCATCAGGAGCAGCAAACATCGGTATTGCAACATGTGCAATGACAATTGTTTGTGGATCTATTCAAGCTAAAAATAAATTAGGTGTAACATTAGCTGTATTCTTCGGTTCTATGAAATTATTTATTCCTAACTGGATGCGTCATCCAATTATTAACTTACCAATTATTTTAAACGGTATTTTAGGTGGATTTATTGCGTATTTATTTAATATTCAAGGAACACCACAATCAGCAGGATTTGGTTTCTCAGGATTAGTTGGTCCAATTGCCGCTTATAAATTTATGAATGTTTCACCACTTCTTCGTGTAGGGTTATTATTTATTGCTTACTTTGTGTTAACAACAGTTGGTGCATTAGTAATTGATTTTGTGTGTGTAAAAATATTAAAACTATACAAACACGACATTTATGAATTTAAATAGGAGGTTATATGAAAATCATATTATTTAACGCAAGAGAAGATGAAAAAAGTGCATTAAAAAAATATCAGGATGAAAACCCAACAATTCAGTTAGACATATATAATGAGCCACTAACAAGTGAATCAGCACAATATATTACAAATGAATATGATGCAATCTGTGTTTCACAAGTTAAAGAAATTCCTGATGAAGTATATTATAAAATTAGTGAAGCAGGTATTAAAGTGTTTGCGACACGCTCAGCAGGATTTGATATGTATAAATTGGACTTATTGAAAAAATTAGGCATTCGTTTAGTGCGTGTCCCAGTATATTCACCAAACGCTATTGCTGAATACGCATTAAGTGGAGCGTTATATTTTTCAAGAAATTTTGATTTAATTCAAAACAATGTAAATAACAACGACTTTAGATGGCAACCAAGTATTACAAGTGATGAAGTTCGCACAAAAACAGTAGGAATTATTGGAACTGGAAATATCGGAAGAGTAGCTGCGACACTATTTAAATCTTTAGGTGCTAAAGTTATTGGATATGATGTGTATCAAAACGATGCTGCAAAAGAAATTTTAACGTATGTGGATACAGTAGAAGAATTAGTACCACAATGTGATATCATTTCATTACACGCACCAGCAACAAGTGAAAATTATCATTTATTTAATGAAGAATTATTTAAAAAAATGAAACCAAACTGTATTTTAGTTAATACTGCTAGAGGTTCATTAGTAGACACAAAAGCATTGCTAAATGCACTAGATCAAAAACAATTACGTGCAGCAGTTATTGACACATATGAATTTGAAGGACCGTATGTGAATAAATTAAATAATATTGAAGATATTAAAGATGAAGTATTACTACAATTATTAAAACGTAATGATATTTTATATTCACCACATATTGCATTTTACACAAATACAGCAATTGACAATTTAGTTTCAATTGCATTAAATGGTGCAATTAAAATTCTAAATGGTGAAGAAGCTGAAGGCGAAGTAAAATTATAATCATAAAAGATGCTACTTTTAGTGGCATCTTTTTGTGTTTTAATCAACAAAAAACTTGCAAATAATAATAATAATGTGTAAAATAAAGATAGGAAGTAATATACATATTTGGAGGTGAATAAGTGATGTGTGTTGCTAGGTATAAAAATGGAGATTATTGTAGCTTGTCATGAAAAATCAAATACTGAATATTAGAGTTGAAATGAAAAGGAGGAGTTTGTATGAAAAAAATATTCAAATTTTGTTTAATTGGTATTTTAGTGTTTACAATGATGATACAGTTTCAAGGTGTCCGCATTATTCATGCAGTTGATGTAATATATAGTGATGCAGAAAGAATAATAGTTGATAAAATGGAAAGTGTTGGGATTTCCAAAGAGAAACAGATTTCGTTAATTAAAAAGATTAGAAGCGGACAATTACCGGATTCTGTTACTGGCGAAGTGGAAGTTACACCTATAGTTGTCAATAAAATAAATGGTGATTGTGAGTTTAAATATTTTTATCCTGACGGTTCTTTTGCAGTTACCACTATATCAAAACATTCAATAGGAGGAACTTCGTTGTTTAATGTTGATGGCGGAAACTTAAATACTGGTAACGGACATGGTGGTTGGTGGGAAAGAAAAAATATGCGTATATACCACGACTTTTTATTTGGTTCAATAGGATTTTATGCGAACGCATCAGGAACTCCGAATGTGGCTAAGATAACGAAGGTTTTTGATGAATGGGCTAGAGCGTATATAGGCGCATCATTTAGTATACCTACTTTAATAAAAGAGAGCGATAATCATGCTGTTTTAAAAGTTAATATAACATCTTTTGGCGGTTTATCCAGTAGATATATGAAGTTACATTTGTATATATACGGAATGAACAATTACTATAGTGAGTATAAGGGATAAAAAACATGGACATTATAATAATTTACCCAATAATTTTATTTTTACTTTTAATATCATATATAATATACCTTTTGCATAAAATATCAAAAAAAATTAAAAACTAGCATATAATGAGCCACCATTTACTGTAATAAATAGTAAGTGGTGGTTTTAATAATTTATAGTAAAAAAAAATTGCAAAAGTTAGCATAAAGCAACTTTTAGTTAAAAAATATTAAAAAGTCGTTAAAAATTATCCTTATCATACTAGATAAATAAAAATAAATAGTGTATAATTATTTAGTGGAAACACAAAAAGGAGAGCCAAATGGAAAAAGAAATTTTATATGGGGCTTTCGGAATTGTTAGTGGGATAGTTGCTGGAGGCGGACTTTATGCAATTTATACCAAATTAGGATTAAATAAATCTCGTCAGGAAGCTGATAATATTTTACGTGAAGCAAATTCTAAAAGTGAAAATATTTTAAGAAAAGCGGTTTTAGATGGGAAAACACAAGTACATGATTTAAAAGTAGCAGCAGAAAAAGAAATTATGTTGCAAAAAAATGAAATGTTGGAAGTGGAAAAACAATTAAATCGCCGTGAAGGGAATATAGAAGTTCGTGAAAAATCTTTAACTAAAAAAGAAGAAGAACAAGAAAAGTTTCAAGAAAGTTTAAACCTAAAATTAGCGAAACTGGAAGCTAGAGAAATTGAAGTAAATGAAGCGTTAAGCAAAAAAACAGAAGAATTAGAAAGAATAGCTAACTTAACAACAGCACAAGCAAAAGAAGAATTATTTGAGATTGTTAAAGCTAAAATGAATAATGAAGTCACTGCATATTTAAAAGAAGCTGAAGAAGAAGCAAAAGTGCAGGCAAAAGATAAAGCAAATAACATCATCGTGCATGCTATTCAAAGTGTTGTGAATGATGTTGTAATGGATCGTAGTGTTAGTGTTATTTCATTGCCAAATGATGAAATGAAGGGACGTATTATAGGTAAAGAAGGACGAAACATTAAAACGTTTGAAAAAATAACAGGTGTAGATGTTATTATTGATGATACACCAGAAACATTAGTGTTATCATGTTATAATCCAATTCGTCGTGAAGTTGCACGTTTAGCATTAGAAGCATTAATTGCTGATGGTAGAATACAGCCAGGTCGTATTGAAGAAGTTGTTGCAAGAGTTGAAAGAGAATTAGAAGAACATATTTTAAAAACTGGAGAAGAAACAGCATTTAAATTACGTTTAGGTAAAATGCCGACAGAATTATTACGTTTAATCGGGCGTTTGAAATATCGTTACTCATATAGCCAAAATGCTTTACAGCACAGTATAGAAGTAGCACAATATACTGGAATTATGGCAGCTGAATTAGGATTAAACCAAACATTAGCTAAAAGAGCTGGATTGTTGCATGATATTGGAAAAGCATTAGATTTCGAACAAGATGGGACACACACAGAGTTAGGATACAAAGTATGTAAAAAATTAGGTGAACATCCAATTGTGTTGAACGCAATTTTAGCACATCATGAAATCGAACCACCAATTCATTTAATCTCAAATTTAGTTTGTGCTGCTGATGTGTTGTCGGCATCAAGACCAGGTGCAAGAAAAGAGGCAATGCAATCATATGTTGAAAGAATAGAAGCATTAGAAAATATTTCAATGTCATTTGATGGTGTAAAACAAGCGTATGCAATACAATCAGGAAAAGAATTACGTATAATGGTCGTTCCTTCAGAAGTTGATGATAATCGCTCATACGAAATAGCGCGTGCAATTAAAGAAAGAATAGAAAATGAATTAACTTATCCAGGTAATATTAAAATTAATGTGATAAGAGAATTAAGAGCGATAGAAGTTGCTAAATAATGATTAAAATACTTTATTTAGGTGATATTGTAGGAAGTAGTGGAAGAAGAATAATAAAAAAGCATCTTTCTTCCCTCAAACAAAAATATGCTATTGATATTGTGATTGCTAACGCAGAAAACGCAGCACATGGAAAAGGTATGACAAAGAAAATTTATTACCAATTATGTGAAATGGGAATTGATTATTTTACGATGGGCAATCATACATTTTCTAAACCCGACATTTATCAATTTATTGAACAAGTTGATAATATGACAGTACCATTGAATATGGAAAAAAGTGTTGAAATCTCGCCTATTATTATCGAAAATAAAAAAATAGTGATAAGTAATGTAATGGGTGAAATTTTTATGCACAATACGATTAATTCACCATTTGAAATAATGGAATCCGTTTTGAAACAATATCCAGACTATATGCATATAGTAGATATACATGGTGAAGCAACAAGTGAAAAAATAGCTTTTTTCTACCATTTTAAAAATCGTGTGCAGTTAATCGTTGGAACACATACACATGTGCAAACTTCTGATGAAAAAATTGTGGATGGATGTGGATACATTACTGATTTAGGGATGTGTGGAACGTATCATAGTGTGTTAGGACGAGACATTGAGGAAATACTGGCAAGGTTTTTAAATAAACAACGTTTACCTTATAAGATTGCGGAAGGTGAAGCAATTTTACACGGTATTGTAGCAGAAATTGATGAAATAAATAAACAATGTGTTTCAATCAAAAAAATCAAAATTATGGAAAACGACCAAATATAGGTCGTTTTTTTGAAAGGAATTATATGAATAAAACAGCTTTAGCGATAAAAATGTTGGAAATGTTGAATAACAGTGTGAAAAAATCACGTAAAGAAATAGCAGAAGCACTTGAAATTACTGAACGTAAAGTAATTGATTTAAAACAAGAGTTAGAAGTTGCAGGCTATATTATCGACAGTACAACCGGAAAATATGGTGGATATAGTTTATCCACGAAAAATATTTTACCAGCATTAAAATTAACAGATGATGAAAAAAATGCTTTAAATTTTTTGAATACTTATTTAATGAATAAAACAGATTTCATATATAAAAGCCAAATTGAATCTGTTATTGAGAAAATGAAAATAGTATCTAATACTGATTATCAAAGTTTTAATATTGTTTATGGAAAGCAAGTGTTAAATACAACATTACAAAATGAAATTGAAAAAATAGAACAAGCTATTCAAAAACAACATAAAATTTTTATTCAATACATACCGTTATATTCTAAAACAATTGTTGAGTATGAAATAGAACCGTATTGGATATTATTTTATGATCAAGCATATTATTTAGTAGGCTATGAAATTAACAGGAAAGATTTTAGAATGTTTAAAATCGTAGCACAACGCATGAAAAAGATTATCTACACAACTGAATATTTTTATAAAATACCACATGATTTAAGTAAAATAATTGGAAAATTGCAATTAGTTAAAGATGAATTATTTGAAGTAGTGTTGCATTGTTATGATGCGAGTGCAAGATTGCTGTATGAAAAAGAAATAGGTTTAAATGATGAAAAAAAATGGATTAAAGAAAATGTTTTAGAAATAAAAACGATGGTAGAAGGTGTTAATCAAATTAAAAAATTAGTGTTATCGTTTGGTAAAGATATTAAAATTATTTCACCAACACATTTAAAAGATGAAATTGTTGGGGAATTACAGCTTATTCTTAAGCACTACCATACTTAAATATTTGCCTAAAATCATGATTTATGCTATGCTATTAAGGAATAATGAGAAAGGAAAAAAGTTATGACAAAATTATCACCGCTTCAAAAAGCAAGATACCAATATACGCCAAAATTACCTAAAATGTTGCGTAATGGTATTGCAGAAATTAGTGTAAAAGAAGGAGAAGCAACAACAAGTGTTGCTGATCAAGAGAAAATTCAAGCGTTATTTCCAAATACTTATGGTAAGAAGGAAATTATTTTTGAAAAAGGAACAAATACATCAGAAGCTAAAAAGCATGTTGTAGGCGTGATTTTATCAGGAGGACAAGCACCAGGTGGACACAATGTTGTTTCAGGGTTGTATGATGCTTTAAAAGCAACAAATCCAGAAAATCAATTATTAGGGTTTAAAAATGGTCCAAGTGGACTTTTAGATGATGATTTCATTGTTTTTGATGATGCTTATATCGACCAATTTAGAAATACAGGTGGGTTTGATATTATAGGTTCAGGAAGAACAAAATTAGAATCACAAGAACAATTCGCGGTAGTTGCTGAAGTATGTAAAAAACATGGTATTACTGCAGTAGTAATTATTGGAGGAGATGATTCGAATACTAATGCTGCTGTGTTAGCTGAATATTTTGCACAACACAATACTGGAACACAAGTTATTGGTTGTCCAAAAACAATTGATGGCGATTTAAAAAATGAAGATATTGAATGTTCATTTGGTTTTGATACAGCAACAAAAACGTATGCTGAGTTAATTGGAAACATTCAAAGAGATGCAAATTCTGCTAAAAAATACTGGCACTTTATAAAAGTGATGGGTCGCTCTGCTTCTCACGTTGCGTTAGAAGCAGCATTACAAACACAACCAAACATTTGTTTAATTTCAGAAGAAGTTGCAGCTAAAAAAATGTCATTATCACAAATTGCAAATTATATTGCAGATTCAGTTGAAAAACGTTCTGAAAAAGGAATGAATTTTGGAGTTGCGATTATTCCAGAAGGTGTTGTTGAGTTTGTACCTGAGTTTTCAGTATTAATTCATGAAATTAATGAATTATTAGCGGGTGCTAAAGCGGAAGTATTTAATAGCTTACCAAATTGGAAAGAGAAATACTTATTTATTGAAAAAGGGTTAACTAAAGAATCATTTGAAGTATTCTCAATTTTACCAGAAGGCATTCAACAACAACTATTCTTAGAAAGAGATCCACATGGTAACGTACAAGTATCGCTAATTGAATCAGAAAAATTATTCTCTTCAATGGTAAAAGCGATTTTAGATGAAAGAAAAGCAAAAGGAACGTTTAAAGGTAAATTTAATGCGTTACACCACTTCTTTGGATATGAAGGAAGATGTGCGTTCCCATCAAACTTTGATGCTGATTACTGCTATTCTTTAGGATATAACGCATTTATGTTAATTCAATACGGATATAACGGCTATTTATCAAAAGTATCAAACTTATCTCGTCCAGCAGATGAATGGGTAGCAGGTGGAATGCCAATTACTAAGATGATGAACATTGAGAGAAGACATGGTGAAGATAAACCTGTTATTAGAAAAGCGCTAGTTGAATTAGATGGAAAACCATTTAAATTTTTTGCAGCGAACAGAGATGTTTGGGCAGTAGAAACTGCGTACACTTATCCAGGTGCAATTCAATACTATGGACCTGCTGAGGTATGTGATTTAACGACTAGAACATTAGCGTTAGAAAAAGGTGAATAAACTACTTATTTTATAGTTTCTAATTGTAATATATATATATATGATATAATGAAATTGTGAAATGGAGGAATAAATATGGGATTATTTGGTTTATTTAGCAAAAATAAAAAAAGTATTGAATTAGACTTGAATCGAAGCAACACCAATAAAGCAATGATGCGTGAGATATTTGATAAGAAAGTAGAAAATAGTGCAGATTATAAACTAGTTTATGCTTATTCAGAAGATATCAATAGTACAAATTTTGTGGTGTTAAGAACAGTTTCTTATAAATACAGAAGTTTCATTATTGGATACAATGAACAAGATTTAAGCTTAGCGTTTTTAGAAATTAGTCCTGATTTTAATCATGTGGGCGAAGTGATGATTTATAAACCACAAGATGTTAAAAAAACAAATTTCATTAAAATGGTAGGTTCATACTACTTACAGTATGGTAATTCATTCAAAAAAGAGTTTTTCAATTTCTTTGTGCCTGAGACGATTGATGATATTGGCTATGATGAAGAAACATTCGTTTATATTGACCAAAGAACGGAACATAGCGATTGGGTATCTTTTTGGAATAAGTTTTGCAAGTGATACAATTATTTCCTAATTATTTCTTTGCTGTAACGACGATAATATTTCTAATATATAGTTACATCAATATTAAAGTAAAAAAAGCTAAAGTATATAACCCAATAGGGTATATTATAGCTGTTGTAATAGCGATATTATTGTTGGGAATGTCTGTATACGGTATAATGTACCAAATACCTTTAGGACAAGTACAGTCATTAATAGAAAATAAATTAAAATAACTACATACCGATTAATTTCGATATGTAGTTTTTTAGTTATTTGATAATAATTGGTTTATCAATTTCAAATTGTGGTAATTCATTATAATAAACTCTTGATGCTTTAAGTTCTAACTCTTTAAAGGGAGATGGTATTTGAGCGATTTGAGTTGCTACGATAGTGTCTAACGTTTTTAAGTGTTGTCTACCAATTTCGTTAAAACCAAGTATTCTTAAGTAATTAATCGGAGGTAAATTATTCATCTCGTCTTTAGTAGTATGCAGTAATAAGTGTACTAATGTACGATTTATTTTAGAATGCGTGTATTTTTTTGAACTACAGTAATCTAAAAATTGTTGGTGGGAGTGACAGTTTTTTGCGGCTTCCACAAATAGTGATGCCATACCTTCATCCATTAAAAAAATAGTGTTTAAAATAGATTTTGGTAGTGTTAGTAATTTATTTTTAATAATATCGTATTCATCAGCGATAGATTTCCATTTAAAATGATATGGATATGGAATACATTTTGAATAATCACGATTTTCTTTAACAGCTTTTCTAATTGCAGTAGCACTAGCGATTTCTTGTATCGTTTCATCAAAATAGTTGTTTGTTCTTTGGATAATATATGGTGTGAGATGTTTACGGTATTTTAAATAATTGATTCCTAATATATCATTAGATTGTAATGTTCCAAAGTAATTCTCATAATTTTTAACGGTGGAAAGTGATTCTAAATACGGATAATGTTTAATTTCTAGTTTGGATAATGCGATTAGTTTGTTTAAATCATTACACTCACTTCCAAACACAAAACAATCAACATTAGCTAAGTGTAATAGTTGCATTGCATTCTTAGCGAAAAATGAAGCACTTTGTACGGCTAAAAAATATGGTAATTCGATAACTAAATCACATCCAAATTGTAGTGCTAGTTTTGTTTTTTCCCATTTATTAAGAATTGAGAAATCACCACGTTGTACGTAGTTTCCAGACAAAATAACAACTAAGCAATCACATTGTGTTATTTTTCTTGCTTCTTTGATATGGTGTAAATGTCCATTATGAAAAGGGTTATACTCGCAAATAATGCCACATACTTTCATATTATCACCTCGTTTTTATTATAACATAAAAGACTGCAAAGCAGTCTTATTTAATGTGTGGTTTAGTATCAAATACTCTTGAATTAGCAGGAATTGATTGTTTTAAAACAACGTTACAGCCAATTTTACTGTCTTTTCCAACTGTAATATCGCCTAAGATGGCACATCCAGCACCTAAAACAACGTTATCTTCAATAGTGGGGTGTCTTTTGGTTTTGTTGTTTTTAATTGCCCCTAATGTTACGCCGTGATAAATAATGACGTTATTACCAATTACTGCTGTTTCACCAATTACAACACCCATTCCGTGATCAATAAATAAATTTTTTCCTATTTTAGCACCTGGGTGTATTTCGATGCCGGTTTTTTTACGTGTACGAAAAGCAATATATCTAGCGATTCCTTTTAAATTTTTGTTGTAGAACCAATGTGCAATTCGGTGTCGAAAAATAGCTCGAATATGTGGATACGTTAGTAAAATGCTGAGTTTACTGGTGGCTGATGGATCGTTTTCCATCGTAAACAAAATGTTTTTTTTGATATCGTCTAAAATACGCATATTATTCAACGTATGTTACATCATTAAATTCTAATAAAGATAAGTATTTTTCAACGCCATCAGCAGCAACAACAACGATGTTTTTTGTAGGGTGTTGTTTGGCGATTTGTTTGGCTACGCCAATTGCTGCACCAGAAGAAACACCGATTGAAATACCTGTTTCACGTATAAATTGTTGTGTTGCTTCAAATGCCTCTTTTTCACTGATTGTGATCACGCCATCTGCTAATGATCCATCATAGTTTTTAGGAACGAACCCTGCACCAATTCCTTGTATTCTGTGTGGTCCTGCTACACCAGTTGTGATAACAGCACTTTCAGTTGGTTCAACCGCAAACGCTAGTAATTGTTTTTTTGATTTTAAATTTGATACAACACCGCTAAATGTTCCACCTGTTCCAATTCCTGCTACAAAGATATCAATATTTGGAACGGCTGTTAAAATTTCTTCTGCTGTTGTAGCGTAGTGATATTTAGGATTTTCTGGGTTATCAAATTGTGATAGTGATAAAGCATTAGGGTATTTTGCTAAAATTTCTTCTGCTTTTGCAATGGCACCTGTTGTTCCTAGTTCTTTTGGTGTTAATATTAATTGTGCACCATATGCTTTAATCATTTGTCGTCTTTCTAAACTCATGCTTTCTGGCATTACAATAACAACTTTAATTCCATGGATTGCACCAAACATTGCAAGTGAAATTCCTGTATTTCCACTTGTTGGTTCAACTAAGATAGTGTCTTTTGTGATTTTTCCTGAGTTTAAAGCGTGAGAAAACATTCCCATTACAGCTCTATCTTTTACACTGCCTCCTAAATTATATTTTTCTAACTTGACAAAAATATTTGTGTCATCTATTTGGTAAATTGGTGTATTACCTATTAGTTTTAATGCATTTTTCATATTTTAAAATCTCCTTACTTTCTAAAGTATAGCAAAAAAATAATTTGTAATTCAAATAGTATGACTATATGGGTGTGATTTTATTACGATATTACACATCAATCACTTAAAATATGATTTAAGTTGACAAAGTAAAGTGATTTTTAATATAATATTTTTGTTTTTTAGGAGGAGATACAATGGATTTATTTATTAAAATCTTAACAAATCAAGCATTGTTAGGTGCGGTATTCTCAACTGTGTTTGTAATCTTAATGGGTTACTATGCACGTAAAAAAAATATTGTTCCTGAGAATGCAGCAAAAGTTTTAAGTGCGATTTTATTAAACATCACACTACCAGCATTAGCGTTTAATGCTTTCATGACAAACATTAATGCACAAACATTCAAAAGTGGATTAAGTGTATTTGTGTTTGGGTTTATTGCATATGTGATATTAATTGCGATATCATTTGTGTTGTTTGCAGGATACAAAGGAGATCGTAAAGATACTTTACGTATTTTAATGATTTTTGGTTCTACAACTTTCTTTGGATTACCAATTATTAATGCGGTATTGCCAGCAGCAACATTATATGCAAACTTATTTAATATTGCGTACCGTGTATTCTTATATTCATACGGATTAATTGTAATGAGTGGTACTAAATTTGATAAGAAAAATATTAAAACGATTTTAGTTAACCCAATTGTTATTGCAACTTTCGTTGGTTTTGTATTATGGTTAGTACAAAACAATGCACCACAAACAAGTGTTAAAGTTGCTGCTACTGTAACGAATGGTAAATTTGTGGAAGCATCTGTTAAATCATTTGCATTCTTCCGTATTGACCAAACTTTACCTTGGGTATTTAGAGGGTTAAAATACTTAGGAGATTTATCTTCACCATTAGCTTGGTTAGCGATCGGTATGACTTTAGCTTCAATTTCATTAAAAGAAGCAGTACAAGAAAAAGCTGTATGGGTATATTCATTTATTAAATTGTTAATTGTGCCAGCAATTTTTGTGGGTGTAATGTTTGTGGCAAACTTAATTGGTGGAGGATTAGGATTCCACTTAACATATGAAGCAGTATTCCCTGTTGTAATTATGTTAGCTACACCACCAGCAACAGTTGCAGTTGCTTATGCAATTAACTTTGATAAAGAAAGTGTATTAGCATCTAATGCATCATTACTAACAACAGTAATTGCTGTATTTGTGATTATTTTATGGGTAATTATTTTAGGTGTGTTAAACGCTGGAGGAATTTTCTAATTCATTTATAAAATAAACATGACTTTTATTTAGATACAAATTAATGTATTTAAAGAAGTCATGTTTTTTAATATTAAGAGTATTTTTAAGAAATCAATATTTGTATATTTTGTTTACTACAAAATATAGAAAAAACATCTGTTCGATAAAAATAATAAAGCATAAATTATGAATGGTGTGCATTGAACAAGATTGTGATTATGATAGTTTAATTATTAAAAATTTGTAGTTGCTGTTACAATAAAAGTACTCAAAAAAGGGAAAACAAAAACCCCCATAGTATTTATTGTAAAATAATAAACTTAAATTTATAAACTTTTTGATTTAAATAGTCGTTAATTTGTATTTTATTTTGCTAAAAATGATATAATTTTATTGTTAAAGGTGGATATTTGAGATAGTTTATTTATAATATTTAGAATGAAAACAGAAATCATGGTGGTAGAAGAGATATGATGCGAAAGGCGATATGTGTTAAATAACGCAATGTGTTAAGAATAAAGAACTGAGTTAAAGATAAATTCGTGCGTTTTATTTTAGTACATTAATCGCAGATGGTCTTAATTATATAGATGGAAAAGATGGGAGGGACATGTATTTGCGTAATTTTTTCTTGTTATTAAGTTTGTTTTTAATTATTATTACACTAATTTTATTTATTTCTATAATTTTTTTATTTAAAAAAGATAGATATAACGAAATAAAAGTAGTGATAAATATAATAATGATAATGTCATTGATCAGTGTGATAGCATTCGTTATAGGAAGAATTTGTTATTAAGTAAAAAATAGAACATTTATTGCATTAATTTTGGTACTTGTAACTTCATGGAATAATCTATGTTTCGGATAAATTAAATATTGGAGATTTTTATGAAAAATTTTAAAAAAGTTCTTATAACGCTATGCATAATTTTTGGAACAATACTGAATGTCGTATCTGAAAAATTTGAAACCCTGTGGTTTATATCGTGGATTTTAATAACATTTGCAATCGTACTTAATTTTACTACACTGTTAGAAAAATGACATTTTTAAATTCACAAGATGCTAATATATTTTCATAAAACAATTAAACTAAATAATAATTTTTCTTAGTTTGAAATTTATTGTTGGAATAAACTAATTTAAAAAACAAATTTTAAGATAAATGTAGTGATTGTTAAATAAAAAAGTTTAATATATATGCGACATGTGATTTTGTAATTTACGATGGATAAAAACCATGCAAAAAAATAGGTGAATCTGTGCGAAAGTATGGGGGCGAATACGTTGATAAAAGTTATAGCTTCTTTATTTTGTTTAGGGGCATTTTGGTTTAAGTTTATTTCGGATGGCAACGATATTTATTTTCTTTTTTCAATTGTGTGTATATTATTATTTATAATTTGTATGTGTCTGCTTTTGTTTTTAAATAAAAAAGATGCGGTTGATACGTCATCTAAACAAAAAATAAGGTAAAATAGGAATAGGTATCATTCAACGATTTGATTGAATGGTACCTATGTTATTATTAAATTCTATAGTTAGAAAGCAACCAAAATTCTTACAACTTTTTAAGGCGTAATTTTTAATTTGTGGTAATTGTTGCAATAACAACTATGTAGGGTATACATCTTTTCCGGCTTTTTTTGTGTGATATCATTACGATATTATCACATGTGAATTACTGAAAATATTAAAAATGTGGTTGTAAAAAAACAAAACACATGTTATTATATAAGTGTATAAAGTAGAGCATTAAAAAAAGGGGGGGGGATAAACATGAAAAAACACTATATATCTATAATTTTAAATATTTTGTTGTTAGGAATATTGTTGTTTACTGCTAATCACAACATTTCAAGGTTGATTCACATTGTTGGATTGATAGTTATTTCGATAATTGCTGTATTGCTTGTTTCTTATTTAGGAGCGACATTAATTGTTTATTTTGCAGTAACTACAGGAATATACGCTTTTATAATGTATCTTCAGCAAAATGAACCGCTATTTATAAATGGTTTAATAACATGTTTCTTGTTAACTGTATACTTACTTTATAAAAAATTTTTCAAACATAATCAGAATTAAAAATAAAGCATCGAATCTAGTTCAATAGGTTTGATGCTTTTAAATTTAGGCAAATTAATTAACATAAATTAATATTAATGATAAAATATATTTCACAAAATGAAATATTAGGAGAATGTATGGTTGAAACTGTAAAAAAGTATGCAAAGTTAGTTAATAAAATAAATCGTTTAAGAAAAAAACAATCAAACATTAATATATTAGAAAAATTAGCGTTATATGAAATTAGTGTTAATACATCAATGACACCATTATTATTAGCGCAAGAGTTAGCAATTACACCACAAATGGTGTCGGCAATTATTAGTGATTTGGAAAAAAGAAATTTGATTGAAAGAAAGTTAGATCAACACGATAAAAGAAAACACAATTTAATTTTAACAGCAGAAGGCGTTAAGGAAGCTGAAATGTCACGCAAAGCTTATCTTGCAGAAATAAACAATATGCTGTTATTTATCGGTGATGAAAATAGTAAAAAATTAGTCGAAATTTATGAAAAAATACTGCAATATTATAGTGAGGAAAAATAATGAAATTATATTATAAATATTTAAAAAGATATTGGCATTTAATCGTGCTTGTGGCAATTTTTGTTTCTGGGCAAGTTGCAACTTCGTTAGTATTACCTAAATATATGTCACGAATGATCAATATCGGAATTCAACAAAAAGGAATTGAAAAATTTGTGTATCAAGCGTTAAGTGAAGAGTCGTATCAAACACTCTTAGCACTTTCTACATCACAAGAGCAAGAAATTATTCAATCATCTTATGTCAAAGAAAACACAATATATCATTTAACAAAAGAGAATAATGAATTAGTACGTATTACACAAGAAAAAAATAATGTGATATTTTATTTAACTACGAATAATAAAACATCAGAAATAGCAAAAATAGCGACATTACAAGATATTGATAAAAAAACATTGTTGTTACAATTTAAAGCAATTGAAAATACAAATATGAATGCAATGTTGCAATCGAGTATGATCCATCAAGAGCGACAAAAATTAGGTTTATCCGATTCAAGTGTCGATTATATTATGAAACAAGGATTGGAAATGTTGTTAATTGCAATAAGTGGAATGATTTTTGTAATGTTGGCTTCATATACAGCTAGTTTATTTTCGTCTAAAATAGCGCAAGATATTCGTGAAGAACTATTTATTAAAATACAATCATTTTCTGCGAGTGAATTGGATAAATTTTCTATTGCAAGTTTAATTACAAGAGTGATTAGTGATACAACGCAAATTCAAAATATGATAGGTTTTGTATTGCGAATAGTGATGTTATCTCCTTTAACTGCTATTGGAGCATTAATACAATCTTCTAATACTAATTTTAATTTAATGTGGACGATTGCGTTAGGTGCAGTATGTTTTGTAGTATTACTTGTTTTCATATTTATCCAAGTATTACCGAGATTTGAAAAAGCAAGAATTATTTTAGATAAAATTAATTTAGTTTTACGAGAAAATTTATCTGGATTACGTGTTATTCGTGCATTTAATACACAAGCAAGACAGTCAAAACAGTTTGATGATGTGAATACTGAGTTATATCAAAATAACATTGAAATTGGTAAATTTATTTCATTAGTTAATCCAGGTTTAATGTTTATGACGAACATTATTGCAGTTTTAATTATGTATATTGGTTCTGATTTAGTTGTTGCTTCAAAACTGCAAATAGGAGACTTATTAGCGTTCATTCAGTTTGCAACACAAGTAATGTTTAGTTTTATGCTATTTGGTTTTTTATTTTTTATTATTCCACAAATATCAATAGCGTTTAAAAGAATTGATGAAGTACTAGTTAGTGAAAATGTTATCCACGAACAAACTGAAAAAGTTGTTGTTGATAATTTAGGAACAGTAGAGTTTAAAAACGTAAGTTTTAGTTATGGTAGTGAAGCAGTAACGGCACTTGATAATTTATCATTTAAAGTTCAACCAGGTCAAACAGTGGCGTTTATAGGTGGTACCGGTTCTGGTAAAAGTACGGTTGGTAAATTGATTAATCGCTTTTATGACATTCAAAAAGGCGAAATTTTAATAGATGGTGTCGATATAAAGCAATATCCGTTGTCGCAATTACGTGAAAAAATAGGTTATGTTCCACAAACAGCACAAATTTTTTCAAAAACGATAAAAGAAAATATTGCATATGGTTGTGAAGAAATTGATGAAAATCGTGTTATTCATGCAGCAAGAATAGCTTGTGCTGAATCATTTATTAATGAAAAAGAAGGACAGTATGATTATGTTTTAGAACAACGTGGAACAAATTTATCTGGTGGTCAAAAACAGCGTCTTCAAATTGCAAGAGCAATTTATAAAAACACAAAGATATTGTTTTTTGATGACAGTTTTTCGGCGTTAGATTACAAAACCGATGCAACATTAAGAAATAACTTACATCAAGAAATGCGTGATGTCGCAACTATTATTGTTGCACAGCGAATACCTACAATTATGCATGCTGATGAAATAATTGTATTAGATGATGGTGTGGTTGTTGGACGTGGAACGCACGAACAACTTATTCAATCATGTAAAGTTTATCAAGATATCGCAAGTAGTCAAATTGAAAAGGAGAATAACGATGAATAAAAAATCTAAATATCAGTATTTATTCCTTTTATTGAAGCCATATAAAAAATCATTTCTAATAACGTTGATGCTAATTGTGATTGGTGCAGTAGGTGTCATTGTTGGGCCAAAAATTTTTGGTGAAATTACTACTTTAATTATACAAGGATTTAGTTTTAATAATAATCAATTAGTTGTTAATTTAGATTATGCAGCATTATATAGTAAGATACTATTTTTAACAGGTGTGTATATTTTAATAACGATCGTTAATTATTTTAGAGATTATGTGATGGGAAAAGTTGCATCGTCTATTGCGTATGAATTACGTGTTAAGATTGATCAAAAAATTAATAAAATGCCTATAGCATATTTAGATACGACAAAAGATGGTGACATTATTTCTACTGTTATTAATGATGTGAATACGTTATTTGAAGGTTTAACAGAGTCGTTAGCACAAGGGTTTTATTCTATTATTTTAGTAATTGGAATTTTATCAATGATGCTTTCTATATCTGTTCCATTAACGTTAATTCCAGTATTAAGTATTCCTGTTATTGTTGTGATTGGAATGACAATTATGCGTTTGAGTAAAAAATATTTTACTTCGCAACAAACGCAAATTGCAGAATTAAATGTGCAAGTAGAAGAATTACTAGCCAATTTTACTACGGTACAATCGTATAATGGTCAAGCACAATCATTAGCAATGTTTAAAAAAGTGAATGATGAATTAGTTAAAAACGCTCAAAAAGGTAATTTTTTATCTGGGATGTTATTTCCGTTGACGGCATTTATTAATAATATTGCATACGTATTAGCGGTCATTTTCGGTTCACGAAAAGTGATTTCGAATGCATTAAATATTGGGGAATTGCAATCTTTTATACAGTACATGCAACAATTTACGGGTCCCCTCCAACAAATTTCACAGTTAGGTCAGTATGTGCAATCTTGTGTTGCAGCGAGTGAGCGTATTGTGAAATTATTAGATGCACCTGAAATGCAAGAGCGAGATAATTTAATTACGTTGCCTGAAGTAGCTGGTAATGTAACGTTTGAAAATGTGAATTTTTCTTATGTTTCTGAAACACCGGTTATTAAAAATTTTAGTTTAGATGTTAAAGCTGGTAGTACCGTTGCTATTGTTGGTGCAACAGGTGCAGGGAAAACGACATTAATTAATTTATTAATGCGTTTTTATGAGATTAATGATGGTGTTATTAAATTAGATGGTGTTGATATGCGAGACATTTCATATGAAGCTATTTCATCAACTTTTTCAATGGTGTTACAAGATACATGGTTATTTAATGGTAGCATTAAAGATAATATTGCTTATGGTAATCAATTTACTAGTGATGCCGAGATTGAGATGGCGGCTAAATTTGCGAATGCCGATCATTTTATAAGAACGTTACCACAAGGTTATGATACGGTTATTAATGAAGATTCTAGTAATATTTCACAAGGGCAAAAACAATTATTAACGATTGCAAGAGCGTTTTTAGGAAATAAAAAAATTTTGATTTTAGATGAAGCGACTTCTTCTGTTGATACACGTACAGAAAAATTAATTCAAGAAGCAATGAATAAGTTAATGTATGGAAGAACGGCGTTTATTATTGCACATCGTTTATCTACGATTAAAAATGCTGATATTATTTTAGTTATGGATAAAGGAAACGTTGTAGAAAAAGGAACACATGAAGAGTTGTTGCAACTTAATAAAGTATATGCTTCATTATATCAATCACAGTTTGAAAACATATAGAGTGTGTAAAATATTAGACAACAAAATTAAAATGCAGTATAATTTTTTTGTGAGGGAGTAGTTAACATACGTTTGTATGGGTTTGGTCAACATTCCGAATTTATTTAAATTCTGGCTAAACATAAAGACAAGACTTGCGATATTTTTTCGCAACTTGTCTTTTATTTTTTATAGGAGGAAATATGAAATCGTATCAGTTAGATAAAGCAGAAGTATTAAAACTTTTAAATGTGGATGAAACGGGTTTGAGTTCACAAGAAGTTATTAAACGTCAACAACAATATGGATTAAATGCGTTAAAATCAGAAGAGAAAGAAAGTGTACTTAGTATTTTCTTTAGTCAATTTAAAGATTTAATCGTTGCGATTTTAATTGTGGCGTCTATTATTTCAGGATTTACAGGCGATCATGAAAGTTCTATTGTGATTATTGTCGTATTAATTATTAATGCGTTACTGGGAACAATTCAAACATTAAAATCACAAAAATCAATAGATAGTTTGAAAAAAATGTCGTTACCAAAAGTAAAAGTAATAAGAGACGGACAAAAAGTTGAAGTAGAATCAACACAATTAACGATTGGTGATATTGTTGTATTTGAAGCGGGTGATGTGATTGTTGCCGATATGCGATTATTAGAAACGAGTTCGTTACAAGTTAATGAATCAGCTTTAACTGGTGAAAGCCACAGTGTCGATAAAATAGATGCAGTGATTACTGATGAAAAAGTGGTTGGTGATCAATTTAATATGGTTTTTACGAGTTCGCTTGTAACATATGGTAGAGGGAAAGCAGTTGTTACTGCTATTGGAGAACAAACTGAAATTGGAAAAATTGCGAAGTTGCTGGATGCTGCTAAAACTAGAAAAACACCGTTACAACTAAGTATTGATGCGTTTTCGAAAAATTTATCATTCGTCATTATTTTAGTTTGTATTGTTGTGTTTGGATTAACGTATTTTACAAGTCGTGATCTACAATCAGCAGCGTTATTTTCAATTGCATTAGCTGTTGCAGCTGTTCCTGAAGCATTAGCACCGATTATTACTATTGTATTATCACTTGGTAGTCAAAAAATGGCAAAAGAAAATGCGATTATGAAAAGCATTCATTCCGTTGAATCGCTTGGTTCGACCTCTATTATTTGTAGTGATAAAACAGGTACATTAACACAAAATAAAATGACTGTCAATGATGTTTATATTAATCATACTAAAATACATCCCGAAAGTATTACGAATAAAGATGAAGGTGAGTTGTTGTTGCATGCATTAGTGTTGTGTAATGATGCAACTATTAATAACGAACAAGAAATTGGTGATCCGACTGAAGTTGCATTAATTGCGTTAGCGAATAAATATGGTATTAATGAAAAAGAAGAGCGTGAAAAATTTGCGAGAATTGCGGATTTACCATTTGATAGTGTTAGAAAATATATGACAACATTACAAAAAATTGGTGATAAACAATTAATGTTGGTGAAAGGTGCTTGTGATGAGATTATTAAAAATTGTTCGCATATTATTGTGGAGGGAGTAATTACAAGTATTACGTCTGAAGATAAAGATAAAATTCTTGCTATGAATCAACAGTTTGCAGAGAATGGCTTACGTGTGTTAGGTTATGCTTTTAAAGAAACAAATAAAAACATACTAACATTTGAAGATGAGTCTGATCTAACATTTATTGGGTTAACTTCATTAGTCGATCCACCTCGTGAAGAGAGTCGTGATGCTGTTCTGAAATGTATTCAAGCAGGTATTAAACCTATTATGATTACAGGTGATCATGTTGTTACAGCACGTAGTATCGCCAAACAAATTGGTATTTATAAAGATGGCGATATTGTTTTAGATGGTGCATCTTTAGAAAAAATGTCTGATGAAGATTTAAGAAAAGATCTTGAAAAAATCAGTGTGTATGCTCGTGTTGCACCAGAACATAAAATTAGAATCGTTGATGCTTGGCAATCAAAAGGTAAAATCGTGGGGATGAGTGGCGATGGTGTTAATGATGCACCGGCACTTAAACAAGCAGATATTGGTATCGCAATGGGAATTACTGGTAGTGAAGTTTCAAAAGATGCTGCTGCGATGATTTTAACTGATGATAATTTTGCAACAATCGTTAAGGCAATTATTATGGGTAGAAATATTTACGCTAATATTGCAAATAGTATTAAGTATTTATTAACGGGTAATTTATCTGCAATTATGGTTGTATTATTAATTTCTGTTTTAATGATATTTAATCCACAATTTGTGGTTCCGTTTTTACCGATTCAGTTGCTATTCATTAATTTAGCAACAGATAGTTTACCCGCTATTGCAGTAGGGGTAGAGCCTGGTACTGATTTAGTGTTAAATGAAGCACCTCGAAATCCAAAACAATCTATTTTATCGCAATCAATGATTGCGCATATTGTGATTGAGGCGTTGTTCATTGCGGCTAGTGTGTTTTCAGGTTATTTAATTGGACTACAAGTGAGTGGTGTACATGCAATGACTAATGCGTTTTTAATCTTATGTATTGCGAGATTATTCCATGGCTTTAGTTGTCGCAGCGAATATTCAATTTTAAAAATTGGTGTATTCACTAATATTTATACTGTTTATGCGTTTTTAATAGGAATATTGTTAGTGTCGTTAGTTGTATTTGTTGCACCAATTGCTAGAATATTTGGTATTGCATTACTATCTGTATCACAATTTGGATTAGTCGTTTTATTAGCGTTTATACCTACATTGATTATTCAAATTTTAAAATTTTTAAGTAAACATTAATATAAAACCTGTTCAAAGTCATTTCGAACAGGTTTTTTTATAAATAAAATACTCACTACAATAAAAGTGTATACTAACTCCAAAGAGTTAGTGAAGCGAGAAATTTTATCTACTCGCTTTAGTGGATTTTTGAATTTTTATTATTTTTATATTCTGTATATAAATTCGTTAGTATACATAACACCGCTAAAGCAGAAACGATTATTGAAAATAATTGTCCTTTAAAAACATAATATTGAATCATAACGATTGCTAAAAGGGCGATATTTTGCACCATGCGTAGTAATTTCATATTCATTATGCTTTTTTTAAATCAACTCCACAAGTATTTTCTTGTTGATTTCTAGCATTGATATCAGAATCGTTAGCTAAAACGATATTTTGAGATGCAAAACTTAAAATAAATGCTAACAATAATGAACATAATAAAACTTTTTTTAATAATTTTCTCATATATTTTTCCTCCTTAATTTAAAAATATACTAAAATTATGAATTTATTTTAAATATGAAAAATAAATCTCCGTTTTTATACCTTGAAATATTAATTTTTAGCATCCTACTCTCCTCTCAAATAATTAATCTTTGTCACCTTTATTGTAGTGTTTCAATATAAAATTGTCAATACATTTTGATAACTTTTTAATCAAATGTGTAATTCACGTGTGATAATATCGTAATGAAATCACACGCAAAAAAGTGGAAAATAAAAAACCTAATTCCGAAGAGTTAGGTTATTTAATAATGGAGCAGATGAGGGAATCGAATTTAAAAATATAAAAATCAGCTATTTATAGTTATTTAAGTAGTGAAAGAGTAATAGCTATATACTTATTGTTGGAGTAATCATACTAAGAGGGATGCTCAACTTAATAGCGTTAGTTAATTTTATTGCTGATACATTAAAACGTATAACTAGTGTAGTAAGATGCTATACTTAAATAAGAAAATAAACATTATACTAGACATTTTTTTTATGATGTGCTAGTATAATGGTGTAACAGAGGTTACGAACCCTGTAAAAAATATCGGAAATTCTTTGCCGTTGCGAAAGCAGAAAGTAAGAAATGGTGCTTTCAGCCATAGAATGAAAGATATTCCTAGGGAATGAGGGGAATAGGTAGTACAGTCCTGTGAAATAATCAAAGCTGTGCGTCACGCAGTGGGGAAGCGGTTAAGCCAACAAGTTCCAACCAACAGTAAAATCGGTGAAAGGGGTCTAATGACTCCTTTTTTTAGAGGAAAATATGAATAAAATATACAATTGGTTCAAGAATAATAATGGAAAAAAATTAATTCTTTTGCAAAGCAGAACATTAACACCATTTATTAGTATAGAAATAAAAGTAGATCAACTTCCACATTTAATAGGATTACATTATGTATATGTTGAAAGTAAGGGTTCAGAAATTTTAGAAAAAATTATAGTTGAAAATAAAACAACAGAAGACGTTATAAAAGACTATAATTCAGTACGAGATAAGAAGATATCTGTTATGGAATTAAGAAATAGAATAAATGGACTTTCGAGGTTTATAGATTGTATTAATGATAATACACAACTTTTTCTAAAATCTGATAAAGGAATTACAGATAAATTAGATAGAAAAAATTTAAAATTTATTTTGTATCCAAAGTTGGGAAATAACATTTATTTACAGTTATTTATTGCGAAAAAAAAGTATTATTACTGTGAATCTTTTTTGAATCAGAATAAGCCAACTTTTTCAGGAGCAGAAACTGAAGTGAAAATAAAAATTGAATAAATAAAAAAGCAACTTAAAAAGAACATGTACCATTAAACTGGACAGTTAAATTATAAATGAATATTTTTACTTAAAGCATCAGATCTAGCTTTGTTAGGTGTGGTGCTTTTTAATGTTAATCTTGTTGGTTATAAAATTTTATATACTGTTTTATGGTGTTTGCTGCGGATTGTCGTGAAATAGTTACCCCTTCTTTAATTCTGATTGTTAATCGTGTTTTATAGTCTAATTTTTCTTTTCTTCTCATAACAAAAAAAGCATGTCCCCTTTCAACTGAACACATTTAATTTAATAAATTATTTATGTTTTTTCAATTGTTTATAAACATAAATAATATGTATTATTAATAGTAATACATAAATAGGTAGCAAATACATAGTACCTAATTGTAAATCGGGCGATTTTTCAATAAAGATTTCATTACATATGCTTGCGATATAATCGTGCTGTCATATTGTAGATTGATATCTGCGGTTCTCTTAAAATATGTAAAGTTAGTTTAAAAATAAAATATTATCGGTATTGGAAGGATCAATAAATATATGTATTTGATAAGTTTTGATTTTTTTCTAATAAATTACTCCTTTTTTAAAATTGATATTGAATATATTTTAATATTAATGTATAATTTAGTCAAGTTGAGGAAGAAAAAATGGTAAAAATAAATTGTAGTGATACAATTTATTTGTACAAAAATCGACAATTTATGAGGAAAACGATAAAAATCATGTTATAATATGAAATGAGAAAAATTTAAAAAAGCTAGGGAGCGGTATTATTGCAGTGAGGAGTGAATAGTATGCCAAAAAGAGAAGATTTATCAAAGGCAAAAAAGAATAAGAATGATGAGTTTTATACACAATATTCTGACATACAAAAAGAAATAAATGCTTATTTAGAATACAACCCAGATACATTTAGAGATAAAATAGTTTTATTACCGTGCGATGATCCTGAATGGAGTAATTTTACTAAATTTTTTGCACAAAACTTTGAAAGATTTGGATTGAAAAAATTAATCAGTACAAGTTATGCCCATGAAAGTAAAAAAATAAATGAACCATATCAATTAACATTATTTGAAAGTGAATCACCGAAATTTGATGAGAAAAAAACTAAAGTAAAAGGAAAAATTTTTATACTTGATAGAGATAAGAATAAATCCGGCAAGATTGATATAAATGATTTAGATTGGAATTATCTTGAAGGCGATGGGGATTTTAGAAGCGAAGAAGTAAAAAAAATAAGGGATGAAGCTGATATAATAATTACTAATCCACCATTTAGTTTGTTTAGAGAATTTTTAGCTTGGATAATAGAAGCACAAAAACAATTTTTAATAATAGGTAGCATTAATTGTATAACTTATAAAGAAGTATTTCCTTTAATAAAAGAAAACCAAGTATGGCTTGGTAATGGAATGGGAAGATGGATATCAGGTTTTATTGTTCCAAAGGGTTATGAATTATATGGAACAGAAGCAAAAATAGATTCAGATGGTAATAGAATAGTTGCTACTAATAGTTGTTTATGGCTAACTAATTTAGAACATGGTAAAAGACATCAACCATTACAATTGATGACAATGGAAGATAACTTAAAATATAGTAAACACAAAGATATAAAAGAAACTGGATATCCAAAATATGATAATTATGATGCGATAGATGTTCCTTTTACTGATTCGATACCGAGCAATTATAAAGGAGCTATGGGTGTTCCTATTACATTTTTGGATAAATATAATCCAGAGCAATTTAGGATAGTAGGGTTAGGAAATGGAGCAGAATTATTTGGACCAACAAAGATTTATATAAATCCAGTTATGCACAAAAATGGTAAAGTAAGTAATGGGAATGCTATTAACCGAGTGTTAGTATATCCAACAACAGAAAATGCGAAAGTTTTTTATACCGCTGATAATGTCGATTATCCATTATTTGCTCCATATGCAAGAATATTAATAGAGCATATAGATTCAGAATAGGAGGTAAAGCATTATGGCTAATGTAACTTTAACAAAAGCGAAGAATACCAAGAACGATGAGTTTTATACGCAATACATAGACATACAAAAAGAAATGAATGCTTATTTAGAATACAACCCGGATACGTTTAGAGATAAAATAGTTTTACTTCCTTGTGATGATCCGGAGTGGAGTAATTTTACTAAATTTTTTGCACAAAACTTTGAAAGGTTTGGATTAAAAAAATTAATCAGTACAAGTTATGCACCAAAAAGTAAATTGGGAAAATACAAAAAAGATTATTATCAATTAACATTATTTGAAAGTGAATCACCAAAATTTGATGAGAAAAAAACTAAGACGCACGGGAAAATATTTATACTAGATAGAGATGATAATCATTCAGGTAAAATCGATATAAATGATTTGCAATGGAATTATTTAGAAGGCGATGGGGATTTCAGGAGTGATGAAGTAAAGAAAATAAGAGATGAAGCTGATATAATAATTACTAATCCACCATTTAGTTTATTTAGAGAATTCGTCGAATGGGTAATTGAAACAGAAAAAAAATTTATAATTATAGGAAATCAAAATGCAATAACTTATAAAGAAGTTTTTACTCATATAAAATACAATAAAATGTGGATAGGAGCATCAAGTAGTGGAAAGGACATGGTTTTTGAAGTTCCAGAAGGAACAGAGGTGTCCGTTAAAGATAAAGAAAAAGCTGCTAAAATGGGATACGTAGGGAATTATACAAGAATGGGAAATTGTTTATGGTTTACTAATTTAGAACATGGTCGTAGACATCAACCATTGCAATTGATGAGTATGGAAGACAACATAAAATTTAGTAAACACAAACAAGTGCGAGAAAACAAGTATCCTAAATATGATAATTATGATGCGATAGATATACCATTTACAGATGCTATTCCAAATGATTATAAAGGAGTTATGGGTGTACCAATTACTTTTCTTGATAAATATAACCCAGAACAATTTAGGATAGTAGGGTTATTGGCGTCAGCAGGCTATGACCCGTTTATAGTAGGAATTCCTTTTAAAGGAGATAGATTAGCTTGTCCATTAATAAATGGGGCAAGAATATATGCTAGAATATTGATTCAATGGAAACTAGATGAAGATAGTTAGGAGTGAAGAAAATGAAAACCTTATTAAAAACAGATTTAACAGTTAAAGACATCACAAAAGGATTTGTTTATAATGAATATGAAGGAAAAGGCTTGTTTGGATGGAGCGGAAAACTGACTATTCAACCCGAATACCAAAGAAATTATATTTATGCAGATGGAAAAAGAGATGTAGCTGTAATTGACTCGTTATTAAAAGGTTATCCTCTAGGTTTACTTTATTTTGTGAAAGTAGCAGAAGATAAATATGAAATTTTAGATGGGCAACAAAGAGTAACAAGTTTTGGTAGATATTTAACTAGTAAATTTGCAATAAAAGATGAGCATGGAATGGAACAATACTTTGATGGTTTGTCTCAAGATAAACGAGAGAAAATATTGAATTCACAATTAACAATTTACATTTGTGAAGGAGAAGAATCAGAAATCAAGGAATGGTTCAAAACAATTAATATAGTCGGTGTACCATTGAATAATCAAGAATTATTAAACGCAATTTATTCTGGACCATTTGTTACAATGGCAAGGGAAGAATTTTCGAATCCACATAATGCAAATATTCAAAAATGGAGTGCTTACATAAAAGGAGATGTTAAAAGACAAGAATATTTGGCTACAGCATTAAGTTGGATAAGCAAAGGAAATATAGATAATTACATGAGCCAACATAGATTCGATACAAATATAAACGAATTGAAAGCATATTTTAATAGTGTAATTGATTGGATTTCAAGCGTGTTCATTGATGTAAAATCTGACATGAGAGGACTAGACTGGGGAAAACTATATGAAACATACCATAGAAATTCATATAACCCAACAGAAGTTTCAAAAAAATTATGTGAGTTATATGCAGATTCTCAAGTTCAAGACACAAAGGGTATTTGTGAATACATACTTGGTGGATGCCAAGATGTTAAATTGTTAAACATTAGAGTTTTTGACGATAATACGAAACGAATAGTTTATTCAAAACAAACTGAAGAAGCAAAAGTAAAAGGAATTTCAAATTGTCCTTTATGTGCTATAGGAACAGAAACAAATAAAGCGAAGATTTGGGAACAAAAAGAAATGGATGCTGATCACGTTACTGCTTGGAGTAAAGGTGGTTCAACAGACATAGATAATTGCCAAATGCTATGCGCAACACATAATAGAGCAAAAGGAAATAGATAGTAAAGAGAAGTAGTACACAGGGACTACTTTTTTTGTATATTTCTATTTTTTCTTCTCTTGTTAATTTTGACATAATAAAACCCCTCCAGTTGTTTTGTCCAACTTTTGGGGTTCATAACAAATGGATTCCTTTTTTTCCAATAATTACATTTAAAATCAACAAGGGTTTCAACTTATAACCAAATGTAACAATGAAACGCAAATGAAACTATAAATCGTCAACATTTTATTAACAATTTATTGCGAATTCAATTAAATGACTAGATGAAAGACAAAAATTGTGATATCTTGTTGATGAACCAAGAGGGTAAAAAAAACTAACCACATAAGTGGTTAGAGTATTAATAAATTGGAGCAGATGAGGGGAATCGAACCCCCGTATCAACCTTGGCAAGGTTGTGTTCTACCATTGAACTACATCTGCGTACGTATATCATACTAAAAAAAAGTCGATGTGTCAAGTATGATGATTATTTAGCAAAAAAACCTTGAGCAATAATGAAAAGGGTTGCAAAAAAACAATCCATATGCTATTATGAGCGTGTATAAAGAAGAACATTAAATCAAGGTAAAAGGAGGGATAAATATGAAAAGAATTAATGTTCAAAGGTATAAAAACGGAGATATATTTTTCTGGTTTTAAATTAAGACATGATTTTAAATTAAGGAGGCTGAATATATGAAAAAAATTATGTTAAGAATATTACCTATTATGCTTATTTTTTCTATTTTAAATTGTGTGACAAGTAAAGCAACAGGAAATGGTGGTACTTTAACTCAGGGCTTCGATTCTGAAAAGTTCATTGAATTTGTAGAAAGAAATGAAGGGTTTAAAGTCACAGATTCAGGAATAGAAGTACAAAAAACAAAAGAGAATGACAAAAATGAAATAAAAATAATAGATAGGAGAAATCCTGATAGTATTTCAATAATTAGTTCAAAAAAATTAATCGATACACCAAATTTTAAGTTAAGATTTAATCCGTTTAAATGGCTGGCAGAGGAAATTATTGAGGTTTTCGAGGAGGTTGTAGTCAATGGCACTATACAATGGGTGTGTAATGGGCTAAGTAAAGAACATGGCATAGAAGATTATTGTGGATATGTTTTGAATCAAGCAATAGCAGGTTTAATTCCGAGTGGTAAGTATAAAGTATCAAAATATTTCTATAAAGATCCGAATTGTGTTCCTCCACATTCATATATGTGTAATAGTGCACCATATGCTTACTATAAATATAAAATGACAAAGGTTTAATTTTATGAATGAGGAGAAAAAAATACACCCAAAATTTGAAAATTTTCTTGAAAAATTACAGAAATACGTTAGAATATTTTTTATTGTTAGGTTGATAACGTTATTCCGAATTAAAATATTAGATATTATAGCAGATTTTATAGTATATCCTTTAATTTTTGGTATAAGTTTATATTTAATGTATAAAATGTACAAAACTAATGATTTCGATGCTTATAAGGAAGAAATAAAGAAAGTCATATTGTTGTGGTGTCTTGTTATTGTTTTAATTGTAATAAAATATATCTTTTTAAAACGATAGTGCGTTCAAAAACAACATAAAAAATTATAATTTGATATTATCAGGTTGTTGCTTAGTAGTCAACAACCTGATTTTTGAATGTACTATTTGATGTTAAATGTTCATGCATTCATAATCACCTCGTATTATTACACATGAAAATAAACGCTATGAGCAGAGAGAGATCTTGCGACATCTGGCAGATATGCTCTCTTTCAATTGAATACATTTATAATTTTTGTGGCTAGTTTCTGGGGGGTGTGTTCTCCTTGTGATATGGCTTTTATTATTCGCAAAAAACCTAGTCAATGTGTTATAATAATAAGAGAAAAAGTCGTGTAAAAAAAGGGGTTGGTAAAGTACAAATATATGATCCCTAGAATGAAAAGAAGGAGAAACAGGATGATTAAGATCATTGCATTAGACATAGATGGAACATTACTAAGTTCCGAGTATAAAATTTTAGAAAGTACAATAGCAGCAATTGAATATGTAAAAAGAAAAGGTATTGAAGTAGTGTTATGTTCAGGCAGATCGTTAATTGAAATGAAAAGCTTAATTAATAATTTTCCTTATGTTAACTATGTTGTTTGTGGGAATGGTTCAAGTGTCTATGAAGTAGCAAGTGAAAAATGCTTGTTTGCGAATACGATAGACTATAACATTATATTAGAAGCAAAAAAAATAATTTCTGATATTGATCACATGTTTGAATATTATAACGAAGGAAAAATATATGCCGAACAACAATCACATGCAAGATTGGTGGAATTTGGTTTAGAAAAGTTTATCAAATTTTTAGATGAAACAAGGGTAATCGTTGATAACATAAGTGATAACATAAGTAGTGATAAAAAAAATATTGAAAAAGCGAATATTAACTTTGCGACAAAGTCCGACCAACAAAATGCGTTTGAAAAATTAAAATATCTCGATGCTTTGATGACTTCGTCATTCCATAACAATATTGAAATCACGAGTAAAGAAGTACATAAATTAAGTGGTTTGCAATTTCTTTCAAAACATTTAAATATTCCGTTATCAGATATGATGGCCATAGGTGATAGTGGCAATGATCTTGAAATGGTTGCAGGAGTGGGGTATGGAATTGCGATGGGAAACGCTAACGAAAATATCAAGTCGGTTGCAAAACACATCACAACGAGTAATGATGAAGATGGGATTGCTAATGCAATCTATGAATATATAAAATAAAAGCATTGCCTCGCAATGCTTTTTTAATAAAAAAAATGGCGGTCCGGACGGGGATCGAACCCGCGATCTCCTCCGTGACAGGGAGGCAT
>CAMCRE010000010.1 GCA_945877255.1 uncultured Erysipelotrichaceae bacterium | reverse complement strand
GACAGGGAGGCATGTTAACCACTACACCACCGGACCATAATTTATTTAATGGCGGTCCGGACGGGGATCGAACCCGCGATCTCCTCCGTGACAGGGAGGCATGTTAACCACTACACCACCGGACCATAATTTATTTAATGGCGGAGAAAGAGGGATTCGAACCCTCGCGCCGGTTTCCCGACCTATACCCTTAGCAGGGGCACCTCTTCGGCCTCTTGAGTATTTCTCCAATCATTGCCTAGTTATAATATCATATCTAGTGTTTCAATGTCAAGAATTATATAATATTATACTATAAAAAATAACACTAATGTGGTATAATAATAAAAAGAAGAGGTTATTATGTTTAAGACTACAGTACAAAAAATAGCAGAAATTTTAAATGCAAAATTAATACTACGAAACAATGATACATCTTTTGAAGGCGTATGTATTGATTCTCGTATTATCCATGAAAACAATTTATATATACCAATAATTGGTGCAAATTTTGATGGCCATCAATTCATTGAAAATGTACTAAATAAAGGTGTAAAAAACATTATTATTGACAACAAACATGCTGTTCCTGAATTAGGAAATATATTGATCGTTGAGAATACACTTATCGCGCTACAAAAATTAGCTGAATATTATTTATCAACATTAAAATGTGAAGTAGTTGCAGTAACAGGTTCGAATGGTAAAACAGCTATTAAAGATATATTGTATAATATTTTAGTATCAAAATACCATGTTGTAAAAACGCAAGGTAATAAAAATAATGAAATAGGTTTACCATTAACCGTATTAGCTTTACCACACGAAGTTGAAATTGCCGTTTTAGAAATGGGGATGGAACGATTTAAAGAAATTGAACTACTATCCAATATCGCTAAACCAAATATCGCAAT
Organism: uncultured Erysipelotrichaceae bacterium; assembly: GCA_945877255.1. Taxonomy (GTDB): domain Bacteria; phylum Bacillota_I; class Bacilli_A; order Erysipelotrichales; family Erysipelotrichaceae; genus CAMCRE01. The sequence goes on along the minus strand of CAMCRE010000010.1, from coordinate 50,749 downwards.
TATTTCTAACATTGGAACGGCACATTTAGTTGAATTAGGTAGTCGCGAAAATATTGCCAAAGCAAAACTAGAAATTTTATCAGGATTAAAAAAAGATGGTATTTTAATTGTGAATGGAGAAGAAAAATTATTAAGTAATCAATATGAAAAAACGACATATATTTATCCATCTAAAGTAAGTAATTATTCCCAAAGTGTAGCAGGAATGTCATTCGAGTATGATAATGAAGTATATACTACTAATATTCATGGAAAACATCAAATTGAAAATATTTTAATGTGTTTAGAAGTAGCGAAGTATTATAATATTCCAATACCGAATATTAAGCAAGCACTTTTAAATTTAGAACTTACAAAAATGAGGCAAGATATTTATGTTTTTGGAGATAATGTGATTTATGACGATAGTTATAAATCTAACCCTGAAAGTTTATATGCAGCATTATCGACATTACAACAGTTTCCACAAAGAAAAATAGCAGTTTTAGCTGATATGTTAGATTTAGGACAAGATGAAAAAATTATTCATCAAAAAGTAGGAGAAAACTTAATAAAATATAATATAGATAAAGTGTATTTATATGGTGAATTATGTAAATATACACATATTTACTCAAGTGTTCCATCAATGTATTTCGAAGATAAAAATCAAATAGCTGAATGTTTAAAGGAAGAAAAAAATGCAATTATATTGTTTAAGGCATCAAGATCATTAAAGATGGAAGAAGTAATTAATCAGTTTAAAGGAGAATAAAATGAAAAATATTGCAATTATTTTTGGTGGTGAATCAAGTGAATATAGCGTATCGCTACATTCTGCTGCATCAGTAATTAAAGAAATTGATCCAGAAAAATTTAATGTAACTTTAATTGGCATCACAACAAAAGGTGAATGGAAATTATACGAGGGGACAGTTGAAGCTATCGACAACGATACATGGCACACAAATGATAATAAAGATGTAACTATAAAATTTGGACAATTAGGTGGATTTTATGTAGATGATGAAAAATTAACAGTTGATGTTGCATTCCCTGTATTGCATGGTAAAAATGGAGAAGATGGTTCAATTCAAGGTGTATTTGAATTAGCACATATTCCATATATTGGGTGCAATATTATTGCAAGTGCAATGAGTTTAGATAAAGAAGTAACACACATTATTTGCGAAGATAAAGGAATTAGAATGGCACCTTATGTCGCTATAAATTATTTTGATGATGTAAATGAAAAAATGAATACGATTAATAATACATTACATTATCCACTGTTTGTGAAGCCAAGTAATGTTGGTTCATCATATGGTATTACAAAAGTCTACAACACAAATGATTTATTACCAGCGATTGAAAAAGCATTTGAATACGATAAAAAATTATTAGTTGAACAAGGTATTGAAGGTTTTGAGATTGGGTGTGCAGTATTGGGTAATGATGAATTAATTGTGGGTGAAGTTGATCATATTGATACAACACAAGATTTCTTTGATTTTGAAGGGAAATACAATTTAAAAAATACAACGATTCATTGCCCAGCAAAAATTAATGAAACATTAAAAACACAAGCAAAAGAAAAGGCAAAAGTTATTTATCGACTATTACAATGTAGTGGATTAGCACGTGTAGATATGTTTGTGGATCAAAATAATGATCTTGTTTTCAATGAAATTAATACGCTACCTGGTTTTACTAGTGCTTCTCGTTATCCAACAATGATGAAAAAAATAGGAATAAGTTATAAACAATTAATTGAAAAACTTTATGACTTAGCATTAGAAAAATATGAAAAGTAGATGTTATTGTGAAATATCTTTAAGTGCCATTGCACATAATGTTCAAGAAATAAAAAAATTAATTCATCCAACGACTAAAATAATGGGGATTGTGAAGGCAAACGGATATGGTGCAGGATATTATGAAGTATCTAAAGTTTTGCTGGAAAATGGAGTTGATTTTTTAGCAGTTGCTACTGTCAAAGAAGCTATCGAACTTAGAAAGAAAAACATTAATGCCGACATTTTAATAATAGGCTATACACAAAAAGAAGAAATAGCATTGCTGGAACAATACGATTTAATCCAAACAGTGGTATCGCTTGAGCAAGCGAAACAATTGCAATATTCAAATATTAGAACACATTTAAAAATTGATACCGGAATGGGAAGAATTGGTTTTTTGTATCGTGATAACCAAAAAGATATTCAAGATATTATTACTGCATATCAACTATTACAAAATGTTGAAGGTATTTTTTCCCATTTTTCAGTTGCAGATAGTGATGACGATTTAGATATTGCGTATACTAAAAATCAAATTAATTTATTTGATGAATTACTACAAAAATTAGAGCAACAATCCATTACATTCAAATACAAACATTTACAAAACAGCTATGGCATATTAAATTATCCAGAATTGAATTATGATTTTGTAAGACCGGGAATTTTATTGTTGGGGGCAGTTTCACATAGTGATTTTTATAATCAATCAAACATTAATTTAAAACCGGCACTTAGTTGGAAATCGCGTGTAGCACAAATAAAATGGTTAGATGAAAATAGTGCGATATCGTATGGCAGAACATTTATCACAAACAAGAAAATGAAAGTAGCAACAGTTACTGTTGGCTATGCAGATGGTTACCCACGCTCACTATCAAATAAAGGTTATGTGTTAATTAACGGAACACGTTGTAATATTGTAGGTCGAGTATGTATGGACCAAATGTTGGTGGATGTGACAAACGCTATTGTTGAAGTAGGAGATGAAGTTGTCTTGATTGGAAAAAGCAAAGATCTTGAAATAACAATCGAGCAATTAGCGAAATTAGATTATACAATCACTAATCAAATTTTTTGTGCAATCAGTTCACGTGTGGAGAGAATATACTATGATTAAAAAAATATTATTAGGATTTTTAATATTCGTATTAGTTGGGTGTCAAAAACAAATAACATTTGAAGAGAAAGAAATTGTGATCAAACAATTTTCAGAAATTGTGCATCAAGGCGAATTAACGAAATTAAATGAAGTTAGTAATACTAACTTAAACTTTGAAATTCCGATTACTGACAATAATATGAAATCTATTGTGGTGGAAATATTAAAAAGTATGCAGATTACAACTGAAAAAATAGATAAAAATGAATTGGAAGTAATATTAGAAAGTTATCCTATTGAAGAAGTACTAAAAAAAGCGACAACAGTGATTAATGTATTTAGAGGAAGTGCGATCGACAAAAAGCAACTTACTGAAGAGCAAATTAAACAACAATATCGTGAGAACGTTAATAAGTTGTTGAAAGAAGTACAAAAAAAACAGTATCGTATTAAACCAGCATTTGTATTGGAAAATAAGAAAATACAATTAAATTTTCAAGATACAGAAACAAAACGTTTATTGGAGGCAATTTTAGGAAGATGAGATTTATTAAAGATGGGAAATACTCTAGTCCGATTCTTGGGCTAGATATAGCATTTATTGCAGAACAATTAAAAGCAGGAAAAGTCATTGCTTTTCCAACAGATACGGTTTATGGTTTGGCGTGTGTTTATGATGATGAACAAGCAATTAATAAAATCAAGCAAATAAAAGGTAGACCAGATGAAAAAGCTTTTCCGATGATGGTATCTAATATTGCACAATTAGAAAATATTGCGATATTAAATCAAGATGCTAAAAAAATCGTTGAAAAGTTAACACCAGGGGCATTAACGTTAATTGTGGATAGTCATCCCGATTTACCAGAATACGTTAATAATGGCCTACAATCTATTGCATTTAGAATACCAGGTTATAAATTTAATTTAGATATACTTGAAGCTGTAGGGAAGCCATTATTAGTGACAAGTGCAAATAGAAGTGGTTTACCAAGTGTAAGTGATATTGAATCACTAGTTGACCAAATTTATGATGAAATAGATTATATTGTTGCGAGTCGCGCAATATCAGGTGTTGCATCAACAATTATTGATGTTCGAGATGGTATTAAAGTTGTGCGTCAAGGAGAAATAACATTAGAGAAAATAATGGAGGCAATAGCATGAAAATAGCGATAGGTGGCGATCATGGTGCAGTTGTTTTAAAATCAAAAGTTGTAGAATTACTAGAAACATTAGGGCATACAACACAGGACTTTGGGACGTTTTCAGAGGTTTCTTGTGATTATAATGATTTCGCTTATTTAGCTGCAAAATCAGTAGCAGATGGTATAAATGATCGTGCGATTGTTATTTGTAGTACGGGAATTGGTGTGAGCATTGTAGCAAATAAAGTTGCTGGTATTCGTTGTGCATTAGTAACAGACACAAATCAAGCACGTTTAACACGTGAACACAACAATACAAACGCTTTAGCGTTAGGTGTAATGAACACTTCAATGGAAACTGCACTAGAAATCGTTAAAATATGGATGGACACACCATTTTCTAATGAAGAGCGTCATATTCGTCGAATTAATAAAATTGATAGTATTGGTCGCGACTATCACATTTATAAAGCAGAAAATATTGTGTTTGGAATGTCATTAAAAAACGAACAATATATTGAAAACAACAATATGGCATTGTATACTGCTTTAGATAAAGAAGGTGTGATTGAAAATCGTAAAAGATTATTTTCAAGTATGGGTATTTTAGAAAACCAAGTTGTCTTTCCTAATCAAACACATTCTAATAACGTTGTTAAAGTCACAAAAAATGATGGTGGAAAAGGATTTAATGATGAAAATGGTATCCCAAATTGTGATGCGTTATACACTTTTGAGAAAAATGTTGTACTGAATGTGTTTCATGCTGATTGTGTACCAGTGATGCTGTATGACAAAAATAATACAGTAGTTGCGATTGCACATAGTAGTCAAATAGCAACAGAAAAACAACTTGTTGTGGAATTAATCAAACAATTAAATCAAGAAGGAATAAGTTCTAAAGAACTTGTTGCATATGTGGGTGTTGGTGTTTCAGATGTTGATGGTAAACGTTTATCGGATATCGTTGTTGAACAACTTCAAGCATGTGGTGTTGAAAACATTACGCAATCAAAAGAAAATACTGATACAGATGATTATTTTTCATTTAAATTAAATGACCATGAAAGACATGTTTCATTTATTTATCGTAAATGAAACAATATCAAGCAAATGCGATTAACAGAATAAAAATATTAGTATTAATATTTAGTTTGATGATTAGTTTAAGTATTATCAATTATTTTGTGGAAATGATCATTATAAAACTATTTATTGGAATTGTGATGTTGTTTTTACTTATTTTAGTTGTTAGTTTAACAATTACTAAAACTTATCGTCAAATTACAGTTAATCAAGAAATAATTTATGTTACAGAAAATTTTAAAGTTGAAAAATATATTGTTTCGCGGGTGGATATAAAAAAGTTTATTTTCACGAAGTTAATTATCCAAACAAATCAAAAAAGAATGATTTTATTGAAAGTAGATTATCCTGAATTATTCACAATTTACCAAAATTTAAAGGAGGGAATTAATTGATAGGATGGGTATTAGTGTTGATCGTTTTTGTGGCAATTGAGCTATTGACGATTCAACTATGGACATTACCATTTATTATTGGTGTTGTTTTTGCGTTAATTACAGCTTATTTAGGTGTGTTTTTATTAGGGCAAATCATTATATTTGGAGTCGTGGCAATGTTGTTGAATGTTGCATTCCATACAGTGATTAAGTCTTGGTTAGCCACAAAAAAATAAAACACCAAATGAATATTTTTGCTTAAAGCATCAGATCTAGTTTTTCTAGGTTTGATGTTTTTAATTGTTAGTTCTGTGGATGATAATATAATTGACTTTTTGCACCCAAAAATATATAATTTTAGGTGCAGAGAGGTGATTGAAATGCTTTCAATAGCAAGTCAAATTGAAAATATTATGACAGAAAATCAAGGAAAAATTTTTTCTATAAACGATTTTTACTATTTAGGAACTAAAAATACAGTTAAGTCTGTGTTATATAGATTAAGTGCAGAAAACCGAATTACGAGGTTAATTGATGGTTTATATATAAAATTGAAGTATAGTGTAATTTTAAAAGAGTATTCTTATCCAGATGCAAGCGAAGTAGCTGAAAAACTAGCAGACAAATTTTCATGGACTATAGCTCCTACAGGTGATGCAGCTTTAAATTATACAGGGTTATCTACACAAATTCCGAATCAATATGTTTATATTTCAGATGGAGCGTATAGAGAATATGTGTATCGGGGTAAAAAAATTATCTTCAAACACACAACCAATCGAAATATAACTTTATATTCTAAGGAATTATCTATTATCATACAAGCAATCAAGGCACTAGGAAAAGACAAAATTATTGATAACGATATAAAAAAACTTGCTCAATTTTCTAAAATAAATAAAGCGAATTTGCGAGAAGATATTTTAAAACTTCCTGTTTGGATACAGGAGGTTCTGAAAAAAATACAGGAAATCAATCATGAGTAAGTTATTAGAAATATCCAGTGAAGAGTTAGAACTTATAATACAAAACACTGCTGATAAACTTAATGTGTCTAAAGCTATTGTAGAAAAAGATTTTTGGGTATGTATGGTTTTAAAATATTTATTTAGTAGTTTCAAATATCAAGATGCTATTGTTTTTAAAGGAGGAACAAGTTTATCTAAAGTTTATAAACTGGTTGAAAGATTTTCTGAAGACATAGATCTTGTTTTAAGTTGGAAAGTTTTAGGATATGAAAAAGCAGAGTTTTATGAAAGTAGAAGTAATACACAACAGTTAAAATTCAATGATAGACTAAATCATGCTACAAAAAAGTTTCTTCGTGATGAACTGTTATCTATTCTACAAAGTGATTTTAAAAAGTTATTAAAAAACAAATCACACAAATTTTATATTGATTCGTTTGACGGACAGACTATATGTTTTGATTATCCGAAAAATCATAAAGATAGTTCTATTTTGCAAGTGATAAGATTAGAAATTGGAACTTTAGCAGAACCAATTCCTGCCTCGAAACAAAAAATAAAAACATATATTGAAGAAGTTTATCCAGCATTGTTTGATGAAGATATAGAAGTATTGGTGGTAGATAGTTTACGAACTTTTTACGAAAAAATAACGATACTTCATAGAGAATCAAATCGAGTGAATGGTAATTATCCATCTCGGTATTCTCGCCATTTTTATGATGTGTATAAGATGATATTGACAGATATCAGGGAAAAAAGTTTTGAAAACTTAACTTTGTTAAAAAATGTCATTGATTTTAAGAAAAAATTTTATGCGAGTAATTGGGCGAAATATGACGATATTTTAAGTGGAGGTTTAAAATTAATACCTTCAAAGGAGGGGTTAGAAATTTTTTCAAAAGATTATGAAAGTATGAAAAATATGCTGTTTGGTGAAACGATAACATTTGATAAAATTATTGATGTACTTAAAAATTACGAAAAAGAGTTGAATGACAATATTAAAAAAGTAAATTCCTAAGAATTGTTTTCAAAATTGAATAATTCAGTGTAATTTATGTATTTAACAATATTTTTGTAATATGCTATAATATATTTGAATGGATGTGATAAAGTGGAAATAAAATATACACCAATGATTAACCAATACTTACAAGTAAAAAAGCAACACCAAGATAAAATTGTATTTTATCGTTTAGGTGATTTTTATGAAATGTTTTTTGAAGATGCTAAAATTGCCTCTAATATACTTGATTTAGTTTTAACGGCAAGAGGAAAAAATGAAAATGCTGTTCCAATGTGTGGCATACCATTTCATAGTGCAAAATCGTATATTCAAAAACTTGTGAATAACGGATATAGTGTTGCGATCGTCGAACAATTAGAAGAGGCAGTAGCTGGTAAAATAGTTGAGCGTGATGTTGTTAAAATCATTACCCCAGGTACAATTCTTAATGATGAAGAAACAAAAGAAGTTAATTATTTATTAAGTATTTATGACACAAAGTTTTCATTTATTTTGCTTTATCTTGATCATTTCTCGGGTGAAATGTTTGTGCGAGAAATACAACGCGATATCACGGTGTTGACAACGTATTTAGATAGCAACATTAAAGAAATTATTATTAGAAAACATTTTGAACACAAACAATATTTAAAAAATATTCCAGTAACGATTGTGGATCATATATTAGATATTAGTGAATATCAATATTTAAACACATTTTCAGACGTCGGTATTATTCAAGCATTTGAATTATTAATGCAGTATTTAAAATACACGCAAAAAACAAAAATTGCACATTTACAGCCATTATATAAAATAGATGATAATCATTATTTAGCAATGGATGTTGCAACTAAACATAATTTAGAATTAATAACTTCCACAAAAAATAAAAAATATAGTTTATGGGGCTATCTAGATCGTTGTGTAACAGTAGGTGGATCACGTAAGTTGATGAAATGGATTGAATATCCATTAGTGAATGTAACGCAAATTAATCAACGATTAGAAGTTGTGGGGAAATTAAAAGATGATATTTATGTAAAAAACGTTTTAAAAGAAATGCTACGAGATGTGTTTGATCTGCAACGTTTATACTCTAAAATAGCATACGAGAATATTTCACCGAAAGAGTTATTAAAACTACAAATAACGCTAAATAAAGCACCAGAAATTTTAGCGTTGTTTAAAACGATAAAAGATTATCAACACGTTAGTGTATGTAGTGAAATAGCTAATTTATTAAACGAGGCATTGTTACCTGAAGTTTCTACGAATATAAAAGATGGAAATGTGTTTAAAAGTGAATTTAACGATGAATTGAAAACGTATCGTCATTTACAGCAAGAAGGTGGCAAATATATTTTGGCATTGGAACAACAAGAGCGAGAAAAAACAGGTATCAAAAATTTAAAAATTGCGTATACACGTGCTTTTGGATATTATATTGAAATTAGTAAAGGTCAAATTGAAAATATAAAAGATGAATTTGGTTATATTAGAAGACAAACACTAACAACAGGTGAGCGATATATTTCATTAGAATTAAAAGAAATAGAAGAAAAATTATTACATGCTAAAGAAAAAATATTAGAAATTGAGTTGAAGTTATTTAGTGAATTGTTGCATGAAATAAAAAAATACCAACAAGAAATTAAAATTTTAGCTGATACTTTATCAGAAATAGATTGTTATTTAGCGTTGAGTGAAGTTTCATCACAATATGGATATATCAAACCAGAATTTACACAAAAAACTAAAATAGTGGAAGGGCGCCATCCTATTTTAGAGTCGCTTATGACAAAAGGACAGTATATTAGTAATGATTTTGAAAATAATCAAGAGATTATGATTTTAACAGGTCCGAATATGGGTGGAAAATCAACATATATGCGACAAATTGCCTTAATTGTTTTGATGGCACAAATAGGGTGTTATGTTCCAGCGAAGCAAGCGGAGCTAAAGTTATTTACGAAGATTTTTACACGTATGGGAGCAAGTGATGACATATTATCGGCGCAATCTACTTTTATGGTGGAAATGAGTGAAGCGAATAATGCGTTACGCCATGCAGATAGTCAATCTTTAATATTATTTGATGAAATTGGAAGAGGTACTTCAACTTATGATGGCATGAGTTTAGCATGGGCAATGATTGAATATATCCAAAAAAACATTAAAGCAACGACAATTTTTTCAACACATTATCATGAATTAACTCAACTTGCAACTTTGGAACAAGTTGCAAATTACTATGTAGAAGTTGAAGAAGAAAAAGATCATATAACATTTTTATATAAAGTGAAGCCTGGTTTTATGAATAAATCTTATGGAATTAATGTTGCACAATTGGCGAAACTACCAGATTTTATTATTGAAAGAAGTAAAGAAGTCATAAAAACATTAGGTTCTTATCAAACGGCATCTATACCAGAAACGAATTTAGTTGTTCAAAACCATACTTCTAAAGTGACACAATTAATACAAAACGCGAATGTTGATGCAATGACACCATTAGAAGCGTTACTATTTGTGGTGAAGTTAAAAGAAGAGGTGGACAATGAATAAAATTATAAAATTAGATGCAAAAGTAGCTAATATGATTGCAGCTGGAGAAGTCGTTGAAAGACCGAGTGGTATTGTTAAGGAATTAATAGAAAATAGCATTGATGCACAAGCAACACGCATCGTAGTATCGATTCGCGAAGGTGGAATTTTATACATTAAAGTTGAAGATAATGGAATTGGAATGAGTCGTGAAGATGCACAACTATGTTTTGAAAGACATGCAACAAGTAAAATCAAACATGAATCACAACTTTTTGAAATTCAAACGCTGGGATTTAGAGGGGAAGCTTTACCCTCTATTGCAGCTGTTTCTGAAGTTATCCTAACGACGAATAATCATGTTGAAGCTACGAAAGTAGTTGTAGAGCATGGAATATTAAAAACAGTTTCTGCAAGTAGTAGAAATCTAGGAACAACAATAGAAGTTAGTAATTTATTTCAAAACACACCTGCTAGATTAAAACATTTGAGTAACAATTATTATGAAGCAAGTAAAGTAGCAGAAGTTATTAAAAAGTTTGCGTGTAGTTATCCAAATGTCTCGTTTTGTTTGATAAGCGAAGGAAAAACAATTTTTGAAACATCGGGTAATGGTAATATACAAGAAATTATGGCAAAATTGTATGACTATACAATATTAAAAGACATGATTATTGAAAAAGTTAGTAATGAAGACTTTACATTGCATTTAATATTAGCACAACCACAATTTACGCGTAATAAAAATAGTATTCTTATTTACATTAATAATAGATTAGTGAAAAGTTATAAAATTCAAAAAGCAATTATTGAAGCTTATAAAAATTTTATCCCAGTCGATCGTATGCCAATAGCAGTGATAAATATTGAAATGGATTATCGTTTAGTTGATGTCAATGTACATCCATCGAAACAAGAAGTACGTATATCTAAGGAAAATTATTTATTAGTGTTTATTAGTGAAACGATTGAAAAGTTATTAAATAAAAAATACGAAGTACCAAAACCTATTAATAAACCGTTGTATGAGACGATGGCTTTGTCGTTAGATTATCGTGAGCAATATGTTGAAGAAATAGCACATGATTTATTTGTTGAGGAAGATGTTGTAGAAGAACATAAAGAAGTAGAACATGAAGTTAGTGTTAAACCACAAAACATTTTTCACACACTGCGCGTTATTTCACAATTACAAGGAAAATATATATTGTGTGAACATGAAAATGGTTTATACGTTATTGATCAACACGCTGCCGCAGAACGTATTAATTATGAAAAAATACAACAACAATTGCTAAGCAATACTGTTGCACAAGTTACGTTGCTTCCGATAACTGTTCCATTATCAGTTGACGAACAATTAAGAATGAATGATATCATCATAACGTTAAAATCAATTAATGTTGTTGTTGATCAATTATCTGAGAATAGTTTAGTGTTGCGTGAAATACCAGATTGGATTAGACAAGAAAATATTATGAATTTTATAAAAGATATTATCCAAAAAATAATGTTGGAAGAAAATATATCTTTAGAAATGTTGAGAAAACATGCCATTGCTACTGCGGCATGCCATAGTTCGATTCGTTTTAATCGTCATCTAAATATAGAAGAAATGAAAAGCTTGGTAGAAAATCTTGCTAATTGTGATCATCCATATCACTGTCCACATGGTAGAACAGTTGTGATATGTATCGATAACACTTATTTAGAAAAACAATTTATGAGGGTGTAATATGATTATTGTGTTAGTGGGTGCAACAGCAACGGGTAAAAGTGCATTAGCTGTTGAATTAGCAAAGCGATTTAATGCTGAAATTATAAGTGGAGATAGTATTCAAGTTTATCGACAATTAAATATTGGTAGTGCAAAAATAACAACAGATGAAATGCAAAATATACCGCATTATTTTATTGACTATATGGATTATACTGAATCATATAACGTTAAAATTTTTCAAACTGTGGGACGCGAATACATTAAAGATATTATGTCACGCAATAAAAATGTGATAATTTGTGGCGGAACAGGGTTATATATTAAAGCATTGCTGTACGATTATATTTTTGAAGAAGAAAGTATAGCACTACCTGAAAGTTATTATTTAAAAAGTAATGAAGAGCTGTATGAAATGCTACAAAAAGTAGACGAACAATCTTGTGTGTCCATTCATCCAAATAATCGAAAAAGAATTTTACGTGCATTAAAAATTGCGTTATCTGGCGAAACAAAATCACAACGCATTGCTAAGCAAGAACATAAAATGTTATTTGATGCGATAATAATTGGATTAGACGCCCCACGTGATTTTTTGTATGAAAGAATTAATCAACGTGTTGATTTAATGTTACAACAAGGCTTGTTTGAAGAAGTTAAATCATTATATTATCCTGGTGTATTTTCATTACAAAGTATGCAAGGAATAGGATATAAAGAGTGGCAAGGCTATTTTGAGAATAATCAATCATTAGCGGATGTAATAGAAAAAATTAAAACGAATACAAGACATTTAGCTAAAAGGCAATATACTTTCTTTAATAATCAATTTAATATAAAATATTTTTCGATATTAGATGATTATAAACAACAAATCATTAATTATATAGAGGAGAAAACACATGAATAAAACAAATAAAATATCAGTAATTGGTGCAGGATTTGTGGGGTCTGCAACAACATTTACGTTAATGGAATCTGGATTAGCATCACATATCGTATTAGTTGACGTCAACAAAGAAAAAGCTGAAGGCGAAATTATGGATTTAGCACATGGTGCGGCATTCGTAAAATCAGTTGAAATGCAAGCTGGTGATTTTAAAGATACTAAAGATAGTGATGTAGTCATTATTACAGCAGGTGCTGGTCAAAAGCCGGGTGAAACACGTCTTGATTTAGTTAAGAAAAATGTAGAGATTTTTAAAAATATTGTACCACAAATTGTGCGTTATTCACCTAATGCAATTTTATTAGTTGTTGCTAATCCGGTCGATATTTTAACTTATATTACATATAAATTATCAGGATTACCATCAAGTAGAGTAATTGGAAGTGGAACAGTATTAGATTCTTCTCGTTTACGTTATGTGCTATCTAAAGAATTTAATATTGATGCTAGAAATATTCACGCACATATTATTGGTGAACATGGCGATAGTGAGTTTCCAGTGTGGTCGCACGCTTATGTTGGATCACTTGGTTTAGATGATTTCTGTGCTAGAGAAGGTATTGATGTAGTTGAATTAAAAGAAAGAGCATATAATGAAGTAAAAAATTCAGCATACAATATTATTTCACGTAAAGGGTATACAAATTATGCGGTAGCTTTAGCAGTTAAGCGAATTGTAGAAGCAATTTTACGTGATGAAAACTCTATTTTAACTATTTCAACGTATAATTCACTCGAAAATGTTTATTATGCAGCACCAAATATTGTCGGACGTAACGGTCAAGTATTGAAAATTTGTCCAGCTTTAAGTGATGAAGAAGTTGAAAAATTAGAAAAATCTAAAAAAGTGTTAAAAGACATTATTGCCGATATTGGAATATAATAAAAAAGCGATTATTCGCTTTTTTATTATGGTTTAATTTTCTCATTGAAAAATGCATTAACGTTTTCTAATGTGCGTATGAGTATACTGGTTTCTCCTAAACGTAATTCTTTAGTAAATTGTAGTATCATCTCATTAAGCATATCTTTGTATAGTTTAACGACTTTTTTACCTTTTGGTGTGAGAGATAAAGAAGTAATACGTTTATCCGAGTTGTCTTTTAGACGTTTAATATAGCGTTTTTTTTCTAAACGGGAAATAGCAATAGATAATGCTCCAGGTGTAATAATTAAAGTATTCGCAATTACGCCTAAAGATTTCGTTTCAGATTTTTCGATTGTTGCTAGAATACGCACTTCTTTAATTGTAAGTTCGACGCTCTTCTCAGATAGCAATTTTTCTTCAAAGGCATCTATTTTAGGAAAAACATTTGTGAGAAGTTGATACAGTGTATTTTTCATTTTTTCATTCATATAATACCTCAAAAGTTGATAAAAACGTTTAAATAGTGTATGATAAGTAAGTAAGTAATATTGTGTTATTTTTTATACTCAACAATCTTTTTTCTGTTCAAAAACAGGACAACCTTGATTGTTGGTAATTGTGCAACTTGTTAGTAGTAATGTCGCAAGTATTAAAATTAATATTTTTTTCATAGCACACCTCTATATCAATAATAATACAATTTACTAGAAAAGTCGAGGATTATTATGAAATTTATTTTACCAAAAAAAGAAGTACCAACTTTAAACTATATTACATTAGAAATGGGTATAAAATTAGTAAAAGATACGTTTGAAAGAAAATTAGCGAATCGTTTAAATTTAACACGTGTTTCTGCTCCATTGTTTGTGGAAGTGAATACTGGGTTAAACGATGATTTGAATGGTATTGAAAGAAGTGTAGGTTTTGATATCAAAGAAGTAAATACAACAGCAGAAATTGTACATTCATTAGCGAAGTGGAAAAGAAAAGCATTAAAAGATTATGATTTCCAAGTTAATACTGGTTTATACACTGATATGAATGCTATTCGAAGAGATGAGGAATTGTCGAATATTCATTCAATTTATGTTGATCAATGGGACTGGGAGAAAATTATTTTAAAATCACAACGAAATCATGATACTTTAAAAGATCACGTTAATAAAATAGTGGGCGCATTAAAGGAAACTGAGGAAGTAGTGTGTGATGCGTTTATTAATCTTGAAAAATTTGTATCAGAAGATGTATTTTATATTACATCACAAGAACTTTTAGATTTATATCCAACATTAAGTGCTAAAGAGCGTGAATATGAAATCGTTAAAAAACATAAAACTGTTTGTTTAATGCAAATTGGGAAAAAATTATCAGATGGTACAGCACATGATGGTAGAGCTGCTGACTATGATGATTGGGATATTAACTGTGATATTTTAGTGTACTATCCTGTATTAGACATTGCATTAGAAATTTCAAGTATGGGTGTGCGTGTTGATGAGCATTCACTTGTAAAACAATTGGAAGCAAAAAACCAGTTAGAAAAACTAGGTTTACCATATCATCAATCACTTATTAACTTAGAATTACCATATACAATTGGTGGGGGAATTGGTCAATCACGATTATGCTTATTATTATTAAATAGAGTGCATATTGGTGAAGTACAAGCATCAATTTGGGATTCAGAAACAAAACGAATTGCAAAATCATTAAACATTAATTTATTATAAAAGCAGATATGAACTATCTGCTTTTATAAATAGTATTACTTTACAAAGCCTTAAAAATTTGGTAGAATAGACTAGCATGGTTCCATAGCCAAGTGGTAAGGCAACAGACTGCAACTCTGTCATCATCGGTTCAAGTCCGATTGGGACCTCCAAGGGATTGTGGCGGAACAGGTAGACGCAACGGACTTAAAATCCGTCGGTTAACAGCCGTGGGGGTTCGACTCCCCCCAATCCCACCATTAAAAAAAACATGACAACTTTATACTGACTATGAAGTTGTTTTTATTATGTTTAAATTCATTGATATTCAGTATTTCACTTACTTTTGTTAAGCAAATCAATTGCATTAAAACACGATAAACTATAATATAGTATTGAGGTGGCATATGAAAAAAGTAAAAAATTTAATAATCGGATTTGGTAAAGCAGGAAAAACATTAGCTGCTTTTTTAGGAGAGCGAAAAGAAGAAGTAGTATTAGTCGAGAAATCAAAAAACATGTATGGTGGAACATGTATTAATGTTGGATGTATTCCGACTAAAAAATTAATATCACTTGCGAAAAATGCGACTACATTTGAAGAAGCTGTCGTGATTAAAAATAATTTAGTATCAAAGTTAAATAACGCAAATTATCAAAAATTAGCACAGTACGATACTGTTAAAATTATTGATGGTACAGCACGATTCGTTGCAGATGATAAAGTAGAAATTAATGGCGAAGTTTATATTCCAGAAAATATTTTTATTAATACGGGTGCAACACCAGTTATACCAAATATTAAAGGATTAGAATTGTCTGATGTTATTCATACAAGTGAAACAATTATGAACTTAAAACAGTTACCAGCAACACTTACAATTATTGGAGGTGGATTTATTGGTTTAGAGTTTGCATCAATGTTTGCGAAGTTTGGAACACGTGTTACGATTTTAGATAGCAGTGAACAATTTTTACCGAATGAAGATGATGATGTTATTGCAGAAGTTTTAAATAGTTTGCAATCTTTGAATATTCAGCTACAATTAAATGCAACTATTGAAAAAATTGAGAATAATGTGATACATTATTCAGCTTCAGGACAACAAAAAACAATATCACAAGATCACATTTTAATTTCAACTGGTAGAAAACCAAATATTGCAGATTTAAAATTAGAGAATACATCAATAGCATTAACACCAAAAGGTGCAATTAAAGTTGATCAATATTTAAAAACTAATGTTGATCATATTTATGCGTTAGGTGATGTTAATGGTGGTCAAAACTTCACGTATATTTCGTTAGATGATTTTAGAATTATTAAAAGTCAATTAATGAACCAACAATATACATTAAATGATAGACAAGCTATCCCAACAACTGTTTTCCTGTATCCGCCATTATCGAAAGTAGGAATTAATGAAAAAATGGCTAAAGCACAAAATTTAAACTATCAAGTATTCACAATGAAAGCAGCACTGATTCCAAATGCTAAAGTATTAGGAAATGAAACAGGTATTTATAAGGTAATTGTTGATGCGGAAACAAAATTAATTTTAGGTGCAACGCTGTTTGCAGAACATTCTCAAGAAGTAATTAATTTATTTACACTGGCTATAAATAATAAAATTACATATGATAAACTACGTGACCAAATTTACACACATCCAACTATGGCAGAAGCATTAAATGATTTATTGAAATAAAACATAATCGTATGATTGTGTTTTATTTTTTTAAAAAATCTACAACCGTAAACAATATGGTTGACACATGTAGACAAAAACACTATAATATTTGAGGAGGGATAAAATGAAAAAGTCAAGTATTATAGTGTTAGCGATATGTTTAGTAGCATGTACCACACAAAACAATAAAAATGTTGTAAATTTAGAATATAAAGAAATAAAATATAAAGAAGTACCAAAAGAAACGTTATATATTAATGGTGAACAAGTTAGTGCTGAAGTTGAAAAACATGGCGATCATTATCATATTATATATGAAGGAAAATCATTAGCCGTTACAAAAAGTCAATTAGAAAAAATGCGTCATAATGAAAATATTGCACAATCAACAGCAAAAGTAGTAAACGTTTATAAACATGGTGATCATTATCATGTTGAATTATCTGATGGAAGTAGTTATATCACATATGAAAATCCATTAAAACAAAACATTACAAAAATAGAAACAATAAATAATGTCACAAAAATTATTTATAATGATGGAAGAAGTGAAATAGCATCAAATGTTCAATTGAATAATATGAAAAAAGAAAAAATAAATTACGAAACGACAAAATTATTTGAAAAAGTATTTAAACATGATGATCACGTACATGTTACTTATCAAGGAAAAGAATATATCATTACATTAGCACAATACGAACAAGCAGTGAAAGATAATGAATTTCACACCAACAAGGAAGAACATGCAGTTGAAGATGTTGTAGATTACATATCAGAATTTTATGGTATTCAAAAAGATTTAATTAAGATTGAAGACGATGTATTAATTTTCCCACACGATGATCACTATCATTCAATTAATATTCATGATGTGATTATTCCGAAAAAAAGTGATGATATTGAACAAGATTTTGAAAATGAATTAGAAAACCTCGCTAAAATGACAAAAACACCGATAGATCAAATTATTATTGAAGATGGTTATATGAAAATTGTGCATGGTGATCATACGCATGATTATAAAATCAAAAGCACGGGATGGCGTTTATATTTAAAAAATAAAATTCCACCTATTGATAGTGAATATATCGAAGGTACACTTGATCGTCAAATGGTTTTAGAATATGCTTCCCAACTTAAAAATAAAGCACAACAACAATTACATACGCAACCTAAAAAATTAAAAAGAGTTTTAAAAGCCATTAATAATTTTGAAGAAGATTTAGCTTGGGCGTCTAACTCTACAGAGGGGTATATTCAAGCGTTAAAGAAATTTGAAAAGCAGTATATTATAGAAAATGATACAACTGAAAATAATGAAGTATATAGCTATGCGCAACTCCAACAATTAATTGAAACTGCATTGTCAAAGTTAAGTGAAGATACACCAAATTATATGAAAATTAAATTAAAATTACAAGAATTAGAAAAAGAAGTTAGCTTTAGAGTAGAATCACAAGAAAACTTAACAATACAGTGGAATACGTTGAAAAAAGATTTAATTTTTAAACAAGAAGAAACAACTAAAGATGAATTTACATTGAAATATGAAGAAGTTTATCAAAAAATCAAACAAATTGATGAAGCAACACAACTAAGTAAAAAAATAAGCTTATTAAATTTACTTTATGATGCAAAAACAATTGAAGCGTTAATTCGTATTGAAGAAAATATGGATAGCACATTAAATCATTACGATAAACGACAAGAATTAATTGAATATATTCAGGCAAATAATCAAGATGCTAGATTAACTGAATCTCAAAAACAACAATTAGTTGTTCAAGATAATATGACAATTAATCAATTAGAGAAAATGAAAGAAAAAATTAAGCAATGGTTTAAATCAGCAGAAGAAAATGAAAATAAATTTTTAAGGCTAGGTAATAATTTAGTTGTTGAGATTAAAACGTTGTTGCAACAAGTTAATGATGAAATGTTTAGAGAAAATTTATTAGAAAGTATTAATATGTTGCAGGAAGAATTAAAAACGAAACAAGATAAAGAATCTGTTTATCAAGAATTAGTAAGTGCTAGAAATCATATTCAAGTGGTTATTGCACATCAAGAAGAAAATACAGAATCAATTGTTGATAATCAAAACGTTAACGTGATATTAGCGCACATCAACAACAATAGAAGAAATATTGATTTACCGATTAAAGAAAAAGTTAGAATTTTAAATGAAATTGATGAAATAGAAAATAGTTTTAATAAAAATGCATTAACTGAGCAACAGTATCAAAAACTATTGCAATTAAAAGAAGAAATTGATGCTGCGATTGTAGTAAGAGAGCCAGTGGATAATGGTTGGTAGTCATAATAACGGTGAATAAAAAATTTATATGATATAATAAATATGGCGTATAAAACGCCATATTTATTATATAGGAGAGAATATGAAAATTAAAGTTATTATAGCATTATTAGTATTGAGTATTATCGTGTTTGGGGCGTTAACGTACTCAAATGTATCAGCCAAAATTGATAGTGAAAAGGTAAAATCAATTGCGTTACAAGATGCAAATGTACAAGAAGCAACATTTCATAAAGTTAATTTAAAAAATGATGATGGTAAAGTAGTGTATGAAGTTGAATTTTATAAAGGTAATGTTGAGTATGATTATGAAATAGATGCCAAAACAGGTGCAATTATTGAAAAAGATCGTGATATTGAAAATTTTACTACACCGCAAGCAACGTCTACAAATCAAAATATTTCACAAAATATAACAGCAGAAAAGGCAAAATCAATTGCGTTACAAGACGCAAATGTACAAGAAGCAACATTTCATAAAGTTAATTTAAAAAATGATGATGGTAAAGTAGTGTATGAAGTTGAATTTTATAAAGGTAATGTTGAGTATGATTATGAAATAGATGCCAAAACAGGTGCAATTATTGAAAAAGATCGTGATATTGAAAACTTTACTGCACCACAAGCAACTACTTCACAAGTTATAACAGCTGAAAAGGCAAAATCAATTGCGTTTAAACAAGCGAATGTTGCTGCAAATAAAGTTTATAACTTAGAAGTAAAATTAGATAATGATGATGGTCGAAAAGTTTATGAAATTGATTTTGATATTGCACAAACAGAGTATAGTTATACAATAGATACACAAACAGGAAAAATACTAGAATACAGCAAAGAAAGATAGTTAAAGAAGACGCTTTTTAGGGAAAAAAAGCGTCTTTTATGATATAATAAGTAAAGTTGGAAGGTGATTATATGTACGATAATAACTATAATTCAGATAGTATTCAAATATTAGAGGGATTAGAAGCGGTAAGAAAAAGACCAGGAATGTATATCGGTTCGACTGATGCACGTGGATTGCATCATCTAGTATGGGAAATTTTAGATAATGCAATTGATGAAGCATTAAATGGCTATGGGGATACGATCGAAGTAACGATTGAAAAAGATGGTAGTATTAGTATTCAAGATTATGGAAGAGGAATGCCAATTGGACAACATAGTAGTGGAAAAAATGCTTTAGAAGTCATTTTTACGATATTACACGCTGGAGGAAAGTTTAGTGAAAAAAGTGGCTATAAAAGTAGTGCGGGTTTACACGGCGTAGGTGCAAGTGTTGTTAATGCGTTATCAACGTGGGTCAAAGTAGAAGTTTGTCGGGATGGAAATATTTATGCCATGACTTTTAGTGAAAATGGTGAGAAAGTTTCCCCACTAGAAGTTATTGGTAAAACTAAAAAAACAGGAAGTAAAGTTACATTTTTACCTGATAATAAAATTTTTTCAACAACAAGATTTTCATATACAACAATTATTGAAAGATGTCGCGAACGAGCGTTTTTACTTGCTGGACTAACAATAAAAGTATCAGATTTACGTAGTAATAAACAAGAAACATTTAATTTCAAAGAAGGATTAACAGCTTTTATTAATTACTTAAATGAAGGACGTGATGCTTTTCATGATGCGATATTTTTTAGTGGTGAAGTGAATAATATCAAAATTGAAGCAGCATTTCAATATAGTGATACATATAATGAGCATTTATTTTCGTTTGCGAATTTAGTTCGCACAAGTGATGGTGGAACACATGAAACTGGAATAAAAACAGCGTTTACCAAAGCGTTCAATGATTATGCTAAAAAATATGGCTTTTTAAAAGAAAAAGATAAAAATTTTGAAGGAATTGATGTTAGAGAAGGCGCAACAATTATTATTTCAGTTGGAATTAATGAATCAATGCTTCAATTTGAAAGCCAAACAAAAGATAAATTAGGTACACCTGAAGCAAGAGTTGCAGTAGAAAACTTCATTTATGAAAAACTAAGTTTTTTCTTAGAAGAAAATAAAGAACTAGCAGTTAATTTAATACGTAAAATTCAAAAATCTGTTTTAGCTAAAGAAGCAGCTCGTAAAGCACGAGAAGATGCTAGAAAAGGAAAAACAAAAGGAAAAGAAAAAATACTTTCAGGTAAATTAGCCGCGGCAGCGAGTAAAGATCCAAGAAAAAAAGAGCTTTATTTAGTTGAAGGTGATTCTGCTGGTGGAAGTGCAAAATCTGGTAGAGATAGTAAATATCAAGCTATTTTACCACTAAGAGGAAAAGTTTTAAATTCTGAAAAAGCAAATTTAGATGCAATAAATAAAAATGAAGAATTAAATACTTTAATACATGCAATAGGAGCAGGAATTATTAATAATTGTAATGCTGAAGAAAGTAATTATCATAAAATTATTATTATGACAGATGCTGATACAGATGGTGCACATATTCAAGTTTTACTATTAACTTTTTTCTATCGTTATATGCGTGATTTAATTGAAAAAGGAATGATTTATATTGCGTTACCACCGTTATATAAAATATATGATAAAGCAAAAAGTGTTTATTGTTTCTCAGATGAGGAATTAGAAAACGTTAGAAAGCAATTTAAACAAGGTTATACATTACAAAGATATAAAGGATTAGGTGAAATGAATGCCGATCAATTGTGGGAAACAACAATGAATCCTGAAACTAGAACACTAATTCAAGTTCATGTGGATGATTTTTTAGAGTCAGATTCACGTGTTAGTGTTTTAATGGGAGATCGAGCAGAGAAAAGAAGAGAGTGGATTGAAGAAAACGTTAGTTTCACGATGGAAGATGAATTTAGCGAAGGAAGGAGATAATCATGAATAATATTATTAAGTCTAATTTAACAGATGTTATTTCTGAACGTTTTTCACGTTATGCAAAATATATTATTCAAGATCGTGCATTGCCGGATGTAAGAGATGGATTAAAACCTGTACAAAGAAGAATATTGTATGCGATGTGGGAAGATGGCAACACGTATGATAAAAACTATCGTAAATCAGTAAAAAGTGTCGGATTAGTAATTGGTAATTATCATCCACATGGTGAAATTAGTGTTTACGATGCGATGGTTAGAATGTCGCAACCATGGAAAGTAATGACACCATTAATTGATATGCATGGTAATAACGGCTCAATGGATGACGATCCGCCTGCTGCTATGCGTTACACCGAAGCACGTTTATCATTAATGGCAGAATATTTATTGCGAGATATTGAAAAAGAAACCGTATTATTTGCGTATAATTTTGATGATACAACAACAGAACCAACAGTTTTACCAGCTAGATTTCCTAATTTATTAGTTGGTGGTATTAATGGAATTGCGGCTGGATACGCCACAAATATTCCGCCTCATAACTTAAATGAATGTATCGATGCTTGTATTTATCGTATTAAAAATCCACAATCAACAGTTGATGAATTAATGGAAATTGTGAAAGGTCCAGATTTTCCTACTGGTGCAATTATTCAAGGAAGAGACGGAATTAAACAAGCGTTTGAAACTGGAAAAGGTCGTATTGTGGTTAGAAGTAAAGTGTCATTTCAATCACAAAAAACAATTAATCAATTAATTATTACTGAAATACCATATGAAGTCATCAAATCAAATTTAGTTAAAAAAATTGATGAAATTCGTGTCTCTAAAGTTATTGATGGTATGCTAGATGTTAGAGATGAAAGTGATCGAAATGGGCTTAAAATCGTAATTGATTTGAAAAAAGAAATTGATCATGAGTTAATATTACAATATTTATATAAGCATTCTGAGTTACAAGTTTACTATAACTATAACATCGTTGCAATTATTGATAAAAGACCAGTACAAACTGGGTTATGTCAAATGTTGGATGCATTTATCAAGCATCGAAAAGAAGTGGTGTATAAAGCAACATTATATGATTTAAAACAAGCACAAGATCGATTACATATTGTTGCGGGACTAATTAAAGCAGTAGATATTTTAGATGAAATTATTGCGATTATTAGAAGTTCAAAAGATAAACAAGATTCTAAAGAGCGTTTAATTGCATATTTTGGATTTACCGACAAACAAGCAGAAGCAATTGTAACATTGAGATTATATCGTTTATCTAATACCGATATTGTAAAATTAGAACATGAAATGGAAGCATTAGAAGAAACAGTTATTTCACTACAAAAAATATTAGATGATGAAAAAGTTTTAAATGCAGTGATTATCAAACAATTAAAAGAAGTGTGTGAAGTATTTAAAGTTTCACGTCGCAGTGTTATTCAAGAAGATGTTGAAGAAATTACAATTACGAAAGAGCAATTAATTGCCAAAGAACAAGTAATGGTCACATTAAGTAGTGATGGTTATGCTAAAAAAGTATCATTACGCTCATATACAGCATCAGACTCAAAAGTAGTGTTAAAAGATGGTGATACGTTAGTGATGAAAAAAGAAGTTAACACACTTGATAAAATTATTTTCTTCACTAATATTGGTACATATGGCTATTTTAATGTATATGAATTAAATGATGCAAAATGGAAAGAAGTTGGAAACCATATTAATAGTATCGTTAAAATGGATGCGAATGAAAAAATTAATACATGTTTTGTGGTAGATAAGTTTAATACATATGGCTATTTTATATCGATTACGAAACAAGGGATGATTAAAAAATCAAAAATTGCGGATTATGAAGTAAGTAGAAACAATAAAACAATGGTTGCCATGAGTATTGCTTCTGAAGATGAAGTCATCAAAACAATGTTGGCATATGATGATAGTGAAATTGTGCTCATCACAAAAAAAGGCTATATAGCGCGTTATCCATTAGATTTAATCACGCATGTTTCTACAAAATCTAAAGGTGTAAAAGCAATGAAACTAGAAGATGATGAAATTGTGGATGCCCAAATAATACATCACAATAAAAACCAAATTGTGATATTTAATGATAAAATGCAGTCAAAACGTATGAAATTAACTGAAATTAGTGTAACTGGAAAAAACGTGAAAGGTGATTTAATACATAAAATAACTAAATCTAATCCATCATATGTATCACGATTATTTTTAGTGAACGTTGACGATAAATTAGTAACACAAAATGAAGATGTATTAGCCGTTAAAGAAATACCATTAATGAATAAGCAACAAGGGTTTTCTAATGTATTAGCGATTGATGCCAATAGTAAGATTTATGAAGAATGTGGTGTTGTACCAATATTGGCACAACCTGAAATTTTACGAGATGAAGAGTTTTCATACGAAATACAGGGGTTAGATTTATGATCTTTACTGTAAATACAGAAGTGTTTGAAGGTCCATTAGATTTAATGCTCCATTTAATAAAATCAAATAAATTAGATTTATTTGATTTAGATATGAACGTACTTACAACACAGTATTTTAATTATATTACAACACTAAAACACCAAAATGTAGAAATTGCGAGTGAGTTTTTGAGTGAATTAGCGAGTTTATTAGAGTATAAATCTAAAAAACTTTTACCAAAAGAAACTGTTGAGATTACTAGTGAATACGAAGTTGATGAAAGAGAAAAATTAGTACAACGTTTATTAGAATACCAAAATTATAAAGAAGCAAGTATGCAATTAGAACAAGCATTTAGTGCACGACAACTACTTTTAAGTAAACCATTAAGTGAAGAAAGTCAAAATTATATTAATGAATCATCTGAATTAATTACCGGCACACCGTATGATTTAATGAAAGCTATGCAAAAAGTAATTAAAAGGCAATCGATATTACGACCTGATACAACAACATTAAATGTTAAAGAAGTTTCACTAGAAGAAAGAGCTAAAACAGTAGAATTGACACTTCAACAACAAAATACCATTACTTTTGATAGATTGTGTGAAGATTGTATTAATTTAGGCATGGTCGTTGTTACGTTTCTTGTAATATTAGACTTTATGAAAAATCAAAAAATATTCGTAGAAGTGATAGATGATAAAATATTAATTAAGAGGAAAAATTATGCGTAAAATAGTAGAAGGATTATTATTTTTAAGTGGAGATGAAGGTTTAACACTAGAGCAAATTTCAGAAACGATATCGTATTCAAAAGAAGATACTTTTGTGATGTTGCAAGAAATGATTGAAGAATATCATAGTAGCGATTCAGCTATTCAAATTGTATTGTTTGGGGGGATTTATCGTTTCGTATCTAAAAGTTTTTTACATCCATATGCTCAAAAATTGTTTACGAGTATTAAACCGGTACAACTTTCTAACGCTTCTTTAGAAACACTTGCGATTATTGCGTATCGTCAACCAATTACTAGAAGCGAAATCGAAGAGATTAGAGGCGTAGGGTGCGATCATATTATTAGAAAATTAGAAGCACGTCATTTAATTAGAAATATAGGTAGAAGTGAAGATATTGGAAGAGCATTTTTATATGAAGTAACAGAAGAATTTTTAAATGCTTTTCAATTAACAAGTTTAAATGAGTTGCCAGAATTAACATTAAATGTCTCGCAACATAAATTATTTGAGGAATAAAATGGAAAGACTACAAAAAGTAATTGCCCAAGCAGGGATAGCTTCTCGTCGTAACGCCGAGAAGCTAATATTAGATAAAAAAGTAAAAGTTAATGGTGTAACCATTACTGAATTAGGATTTAAAGTTAGTAAAAAAGATGAAATTCAAGTTAATAATCAATTAATTACTAAACAAGAATATGAATATTATTTGATTAATAAACCACAAAAAACATTATGTTCTAATTCAGATGAGCATCAAAGAAATATCGTGATAGATTTAATACAATCAGATAAGCGTTTATTTACAGTTGGAAGATTAGACTATGATACAAGTGGCGTATTATTAGTCACGAATGATGGTGAATTTGCGAACTTATTGACACATCCTAAATATAAAATAAAAAAGACGTATGAGTTAATTGTGGATGCAATTATTACTGCTGACGAAATGAAAAAATTAGAAAAAGGCATTCGTTTAGATGATGGATTTATAACTTCTCCTGCAAAAGCATGGATTTTATTTAAAGATTTTGAAAAAAATCAAACAAAATTGGAGCTAACTATTTCAGAAGGAAAAAACCGTCAAGTTAAAAGAATGATTGAAGCATTAGGTCATAAAGTGCGTAAACTACATCGCAAACAATTTGGAACAATTGTATTAAAAGATATGCGACAAGGTGAGTATCGAAGACTAAAACCTTTTGAGATTAAACAATTAAAAACATTGGCACTTGAAGGAAAATTGTTGGAGAAAAGAAGTACATAATTAAAAGCAAGGGTAACCTTGCTTTAATAATTATTTTCAGAAATTGGTCTGATTAGTAATTCTTGCATTAAACAATTTTCAGGCGTGTCAATGTTTTTTATAATAATATTTGCAACATCATGGGGATTTAAATAAGTTGGGCGTTGTTCGTCTCTAAAGTTTGTATTCATTCCACCAGGATAAACTGCTAATATAGAAATATTATCATTTTTAACTGCCTTTCTCGTTGTGTGATTAATTGCTTCAAATGCTTTTTTACTGGCAGTATAACCACAAAATTCAGGAATGTCATGCTTACAAACAGTTGATAGTATATTAATGATTAAACCGTATTTGTGTTTAGTCATTTCTTTAATGCTTTCACGCATTAGTAATGCTGGAGAAATACAATTTAATTGCATCATATAATTTAATTCATCAATGCTCAAATCAACGAGTGTAGATTTTTTAGTGTTTGAACCAGCGTTATTAATCAATAAGTCAACTGTTTGGAATGTTTGAATGACATTATTAAAAAACAATTGTGTTCTTTGTGTATCACTTAAATCAAATGATTCAAAGTAAACATTTGTTTGGTGTGATTTTAATATATCAACGACAGCTTGTAATTTAATAGCGTTTCTACCGCAAATAGCGATATTTTTAATGCCTTTTTTAGCGAGTTGTATTGCAAGTTCTTTTCCCAAGCCATCGCTTGCACCGGTAATAATAGCGTTTTTGTACACTATTTTAACACCTCATCTAATTGTTTTAATCGTTTTTCAAAAACATTTAATGCATCAATTAAATATGCTTCATTTGTCATGTCAACACCAGCTTTTTTCATGATTTCAATAGGTGTTGTACAACAACCAGATTTAAGGAATGTAATATAATTCTCTAAGTCTTTTTCATCACCATTTAATATTTTTTGTGATAAAGCTGAAGCTGCCGCAAAACCTGTAGCGTATTGGAATACATAGAAGCTGTTATAGAAATGTGGAATACGAGCCCATTCTAACTTAATTTCATTAGTGCTATTCATTTTCTTGCCATAGTATTTAGAGTTAATTTCAGCGTATAATTCAGAGAATGATTCGTGTGTGAATGGTTCGCCATTTTCTACAGCAGTATGTACGCGATATTCAAATTCTGCAAATTGTGCTTGTCTGAAAATAGTCGCTTTTACGCCATCTAAATAGTGATTAATAATATAAGCACGTACTTTAGGATCAGTTTCTGTTTTTAATAAATATTCAGTTAATAAGTTTTCATTAGTTGTAGAAGCGATTTCTGCTAAGAAAATAGGATAACTTGAATAAATAAATGGTTGTGTATTTCTTGAGTAATATGAATGTACACTGTGCCCTAATTCATGAACCAATGTATATAATTGATTAATCGTATCTTGCCAATTCATTAAAATATAAGGGTTAGTATCGTAAGAACCAGATGAGTAAGCACCACTACGTTTTCCTTCGGTTTCGCTCCAATCAATCCATTTTTCATTAAACGCTTTTTCTAAAATACTGATATATTCTTTTCCTAATGGTGCTAGTGCTTTTAATGTAATATCTTTAGCTTGATCTATAGTATATTTAATATCAACATCATCAACGATTGGCACATACATATCATATGCTGTTATTTCGTCTAAACCTAATATTTTTGATCTTAAATCAACGTAATCGTGTAGTAAATAAATTTTATCGTTAATTACTTTTAATAATGTATCATATACTGCTTCAGGAACTTCATTTTCACTTAAAAACATTTCTCGTGATGTACGATATTTACGTGCGTTTTTAATAAAGACATTTTTCTTAGTGTTTGTGTATAGCGTTTTAGCTAATGTATTTTTAATACCATCGTATGAACTATATAATTTTTCAAACGCTTCTTTTCTTTTTTCACGATTTTTGGAATGTAATAATTGAGCAAACAATCCATTCGTTAGGCGAACCTCATTTCCATCTTCATCAACGATCATCGGATATTTTGTATCAGCGTTCATTAATGTTGAAGCAGTTGCACCGCTAGCATTTAAAATTTCTAGGGCGTTTGCGAGTAATGATTCTTCATTTTCACTTAAAATATGATCTTTTTCTTTTAAAATGCGTTTTAAATATGTGTCATACAACTGTAATGATTCATTTTGTGATATTAATTCTTCAATTTCTGTTGTTGATTTTGTGAGTATTTTAGGTGTAATAGGTGCAACATATCCTGAAAACGCAGAATATAAATTAATAATTTTTGAAAATCTTGTTTGAGATGTTGTATTAGCTGTATCAGCATCTAAATTAAGATGTGCATACATATATAATTTTAAGATATTTCTTGTTATTTTTTCTTCAAATTGAAATAAATTCAATAAATCATCTCCACTATCAAACATTTTTTCAATTAAGTTTGTAATAGTGGGTAGTAATTCTTGACAAGATTGGTAATCTTGTTCCCAACTTTCATCACTTGGATATAAAGGATTTAAATCCCATTTTAAATTTTCTTGTACTTCTGATCTTTGCATTTTAATTCCTCCAATATTTAGTAGTATAACATATTAATGTTATTTTCTAAAATAATAAGCTAAATTACTTGTTTCATCTAGTTGTGGTAGTAATTGTGTTTTTTTACCACACGCAATTATTGTAACACCTGGACCATGTCCGGCAGTGTATGAATCACTATGACAAATGACACCAATACTAATATATTCTTCATTATAATAAGCACCGTATCTTGTATCGAAGTGTTCAATAGCAACAAAATCACCAAAACGTAAATCATCAAGTAATTGTTTAGCGTGAGCATCTTGTGTCATAATATCAATATCACCGTATAGTAATGTTGTTTCACCAATTCCAGCACCCATATATTTTGCGGGAATAATTTTAGCAACATTAAATATTAATTGTGATTCAGTAAAAATATGTGTATCATGCATTCTAAAAACTAAATCAGGGTCAATATTCATCCATGTGATTTCTGGATAATCTAATAACTTTAATCCTTGACCCACGGCAGTGATTTTAATTGTATCATTAATATTGACGCTATGAAGTGTATCTTCATCTACATAAACCATGACATGATTAACACCGCCGTGTATCCCAGTAACAATACCTGTTTTGCCTTTAGCATCACCACTTAAAATTGTGGCAACATTTCCGATACACGCAAATGTATTAAGTGCTAAATTTTCTTTGTGGTCGCTATTTGCAATAGATAGTCCAGGTTCGACATGATCACCAACTAAATGCATACAGTTATCACCAATTTGGAAATTATATGTAATACCACCAACTCCAGGTAATAAGACGCCGTTGCCATCAAATCCGACACGTTGACCACGCGTTGTAGGGTGATGAATTTTACCTACAACACTTTGTATAACTAATTGATTTTGATTCGTTTTCATAATTCACCTCACTAATATTATAACATAAAATTACACTTTTGAACTGTTATGGTGTATAATAAATCTTGTTTAGGAGGTATTTATGATTACAGGAACAATAACAATGGAAAATGGTGCAGTGATTCCTTTTGAATTATATGAAGATAAAGCGCCAATCACGGTAGCAAATTTCGTGAAATTAATTAAAGAAAAATATTACGATGGTAAAACGTTTCATCGTGTCATACCACACTTCGTTTCTCAAGGAGGGTGTCCATATGGAAATGGTATGGGTGGTTTAGGGTATACAATTCCTTGTGAAACAAATAATGGTTTAAACCATGAAGTGGGAGCAATATCAATGGCACATGCTGGAAGAAATACTGGTTGTTGTCAATTTTTCATCGTCCATGAACCACAACCACATTTAGATGGTGTCCACACTGTTTTTGGAAAAGTAATAGATAATATGGGAGCAGTTCGCAATATGGTTAATGGCGATGTCATGATTAAGGTAGCGATTGATGAATAATTTATCTTTACGTTTTTGGGGGCTTACAGTTTTATATTGTTTAGTATTAAGTACGATTAATAAACTAACTTTCCCTTACAAACAATATTTAATGATAATATTGATTGCAGTAACATTAGTGAGTATAGGTTACATTCTTAAGAAAAAACAATCACGTCATGTCGGTTACAAAGTGTTTTTAATTTTATTAGGTATAGTTGCTTTATTATTTCAGTTAAATGTTATTTACATCAAAACAATTAGTCAGTTTATTAGCTACATTAATTATCGTGATTTAATTTATTATTTAATATACATCGGAATCGGCTATTTTTATTAACATTGTTACTTCATTTAGTAACAATGTTTTTTATAATAATGATAGAAAGCGAGGAATATGATATGAAAGAACAAAAATTAGCGACGATTTTATTGAATGCTGTATGGGAGGAAGATTGTGCAACTGCAAAAAAAGCATTATTGTTGGGGGCGGATCCAAGTTGGAAATACAATGGTTATCCTATTTTAGTGCATGCTGTGTACACAAAAAATGTGGATATGGTAACGTTATTAATTAATCATGGTGCAGTTCAAACTGATGAAGCATTAGGTTTTGCCTTAGAACATGGTATTGGCGAAGTTGTACTGTTATTAGCGATGGAAGGTGTGGTGCCTAAAAGTATGCCAGAAACAAAATTTGGTCCATATCCATTAAGATATGCACCAATAAATTATTAAAGCTATTGACTGTTTTGTCAATAGCTTTAGTTGTAATTAGATTTTGCGTACTCACGTGGTGAGATTTTAAATCGTTGTCTAAATTTTTTAGAAAAATATTGAATAGAAGAAAAACCTAGTGAGCTAGATATTTCACTAACATTAAATTTTCTTTCACGAAGTAGTGTTTTAGCAACATCTAGTCGTAAATTATTAATGTATAGTTTAGGTGAGATATTTAATTCTGAGTGGAATAAGTTTTGTAGTGTTGTACGTGATATACCGAATTGGCGGCAAATATCATCAATCATAATAGCAGAATAAATGTTTTCAGACATGTATTTTGTGATTTCCGCCAACATTTTAATTTCATAGTTGCGATGTTGTGGCGTTTTATTCACGCGTTTTTTGCCATGTTCTAAATCAAATATATCTAATTTTGCGATTAATGATGTTAATGTTGCACAAATCGAGTTGCTCCAATCAGGATCGAACGTTTCATTGTTGGTGAAACGAATAAACTCATTTAAAATATCTCTTATTTGGTAATTGTAATGAAACACTTTATTCATTAACGTTGGGAAATAAGTGTGGTTTAATTCAAAGATAACTGTTAAATATGTACATGGTTGTCTTGATAAAACTTTTTGAGAGTGAAATTGATGCGGCGCACTTAAAATTAAATCAAATGCTTCTAAACGATAAGTTTTATCTCCAATAGTCGTTTCTAACGTTCCGCTATCAACGTACGTTAATTCCCAATAAGAATGTGTTTCTCCAGAGAACACATAATTAGGTGATTTTGTTTGGTGGTAATAAGAATAAATTTCTTCTACTTGTATTTTTGGTTTAATTTTTTCATAATGAATAACTTCATTTAATTGAACAGCAGGTGTTAATTTTGACAAGTCGCATGATGTAGTAAGTGTCGCATCTTTTGTGATTGCCACAAAATTAAATAATACCCCTTTATTAATTTTAATTTCTGAATGTAAAGCAAATGCAGCTGGTTGTTCAGTTTTTGAATAAGAACAGCTAACTAAAACAATACCTGAGCTTACAGAAACGATTAAATCTTCTGTTAAAACATACATTTGTGAAAGTTCTTGATTTTTAACGGTGTAGGTATAGCCACTTTGGAAATCCTCACGTCTAGTAATTGATCCAAATTCATTAAAAAAAGTGCTTGTTGTTTTATTATACATAACTGTAACCTCCTATTGTCATTTTATCATAATGTGTTGAAAATTGCAAATATTTTTTTAATTGATTTAATAGCTACAATAAAATATCTTTTGTACTTTATGTTGAATCATTTTCGTGGTATAATATAGTAAAAGTGAGGGATAAATTTGAATAAGTTAAAATATGAGTATATTATTGTTCGTTTTGGTGAACTATATACGAAAGGAAAAAATCGTAAGGAATTTATTAATCGATTAGTAGGTAACATTAAAAAAAGTTTGCTTCAGTTTATCGATCTAAAAATACAAAAAACACATGATCGTATTTATATTACATTAAATGGTGAAGATGAGAAAAAAGTTTGTGAGAAATTAAAATATATATTTGGGATTAGCTCTTTTTCGCTAGCTGTTAAGTGTCCTAGTGACTTAGCTGCAATCAAACAAATTGCATTAGAAATTGCAACTAATGATCATGCTAAAACTTTTAAAATTATTACAAAAAGAAAAGATAAAAAATTTCCATTAAATAGTGATAGTATTAATCGTGAAATTGCGACAACAATTTTAAAAAATACTGATAAAAAAGTAGACGTTAAAAATCCAGAGTTACCTATCCATATTGAATTACAAGAAACGTTTACTTACATTACATTAAACCAAATAGCAGGATTAAATGGTTATCCGGTTGGTAGTAATGGTAAAACATTAGTAATGATGTCAGGTGGAATTGATTCTCCAATTGCGGCGTATTTAATGATGAAACGTGGAATTGAAATTGAATGTGTGCATTTTGCATCACCACCATATACTAGTGAGCAATCTAAACAAAAAGTAGTTGATTTAGTTCAAACATTAACGAAATATCAACCAAATATTAAATTACATGTGATTGACTTTACAAAATTACAGTTAGCGATATATGAAAAAACACCAGAATCATATGCAATTACAGTGATGCGAAGAATGATGTATCGTTTAATGGATAAATTAGCAACACAACAATATTTAATTTCATTTGTGAATGGGGAAAATTTAGGGCAAGTTGCAAGTCAAACATTACACAGCATGCAAGCAATACAAGCTGTAACGAATAAAGTAGTATTAAAACCATTATTAACGTACGATAAAAATGAAATTATTAAAATCGCAAAAGAAATTAACACATATGAAATTAGTATTATTCCGTTTGAAGATTGTTGTACGATTTTTGCACCTAAACAACCAACAACAAAACCAAAAATAGAATTATGTGAAAAGTATGAAGCACGTATTGATTATGATTCACTAATTACACATTGTTTAGAGAATATTGAGACGCATAATATATCAGAAATAAAAATTGATAATGAGGATTTCTTTTAATGTTGCGATGCCCAAAATGTAGTAACACATTGCAAAAGCAAGAAAAGTTTTATTGTTGTGATAATAATCATACGTATGATATTGCAAAAGAAGGATACACAAATTTAGTGTTAAATCATGTGCGTAACCAAGGGGATGACACATCGCTTGTAAATGCAAGAAGCACGTTTTTAAATTATGGGTATTATCATTTTTTAAGAGAAGCATTAGTAAATATAATGCAACATTTCCCAAATGATTATATATTAGATGCGGGATGTGGTGAGGGTTATTATACAAACTACTTCCAACAAAAATTTAATGATGTGTATGGTGTGGATTTATCAAAACATGCACTTAAAAAAGCTTCTAAATCAGGAAATGCAAAATATTTTGTGAATACGATTCAAAAATTAGCGTTTCATGATAGTAGTTTTGATATCGTTACGAGTATATTTTCTTATCGCTGTTATCCAGAATTTTATCGAATATTAAAATCAGACGGTTATTTAATTGAAGTGGTACCTGCTGAAAATCATTTGATAGAATTAAAACAAGTTATTTATGCTAGTGTGTATGAAAATAAAAATTGTGATGTGGATAATGAATACTTTGAATTAGTTGATAAAATAGCGTTGAAAGATAAAAAAATACTAAAAAAAGAAGAAATACTTGCATTGTTTAAAATGACACCGTATTATTATAAAACAAGTCAAGAAGATAAAAATAAATTAGAAAGCATTGATCAACTCGCAATTACGTTTGCGTTTGTGGTCAATATTTATGTAAGGAGGAATGAAAATGGCATTTGAAAGCCTAACAAATCGTTTATCAAAAGTGATTAAAAATATTTCTGGAAAAGGTAAGTTGACAGAAGCGAATATGAATGACATGTTAAAAGAAATTAGAATGACATTGTTAGAAGCAGATGTTAACTTTAAAGTAGTGAAACAATTTATTGAAAACGTTAAAGAAAAAGCATTAGGGAAAGAAGTATTAGATGCATTAAATCCTAGTCAAATGGTTGTTAAAATTGTTCATGATGAAATTATTAAGCTATTAGGTGAAAAAGAAGTCGGTTTAAATTATGATAAGCATCATCAAACGTTTGTGATGATGGTAGGGTTACAAGGAAGTGGTAAAACGACTTCAGTTGCAAAAATTGCTAATTTAATTCGTAATAAACAAAGTCGAAAACCGTTATTAGTAGCTTGTGATTTAGTTCGAGCGGCAGCTGTTGACCAATTAATTACTTTAGGAAAACAAATTAATGTTGAAGTGTATTTTGAACAAGATAGCGATGCACTTACAGTTGCAAAAAACGCTTTAGATTATGCTAAATATAAAGATTTTGACACCATTATTTTTGATACGGCTGGTCGTTTAGAAATTGATGAAGTATTAATGGAAGAGTTAGTTAATTTAAAATCATTAATTCATCCTCACGACATTTTATTAACCGTAGATGCAATGAGTGGTCAAAATATCGTGAATGTTGCGCAAACATTTAATGAAAAGCTTGCAATTACCGGATTAGTCGTTACGAAGTTAGATGGTGATGCAAGAGGAGGTGGAGTGCTTTCTGTTGCTTCTGTTGCTAAAGTTCCAGTTAAATTTGCGGGTCTTGGTGAAAAAATTGATGATTTAGATGTGTTCTATCCTGATCGTATGGCTAGCCGTATTTTAGATATGGGAGATGTTTTAACTTTAATAGAACAAGCTCAAGATAAAATGGATGTTAAAGCAACTGAAAAAGGTGCAAAACGTTTAATGAGTGGTGAGTTTGATTTAAATGACATGCTAGAACAAATTAACCAAATGAAAAAAATGGGTTCAATGGCTTCGATTTTAAAAATGATACCTGGTATGTCTTCGATGGCAAATCAAATAAACATGGATGATGCTGATAAAAAAATGCGTAAAAACGAAGCGATTATTTTAAGTATGACACTTGAGGAAAGACGTGATCCAAAAATATTAAAAGGTGGTCGTAAAATTCGTATTGCAAAAGGTAGTGGAACACAAGTTAGCGATGTCAATCGTTTGTTGAAGCAATTTGAACAAACAAAATCTATGATGAAGCAAATGATGAGTATGTCTAAAGGTGGAAAAGGCATGAAAATGCCAAATTTAGGTGGTAAATTCCCTTTTGGTAAAAGATTTTAATAATAAATAGTAAATTAAAACAGTACATGCCTAGAATA
This sequence comes from uncultured Erysipelotrichaceae bacterium, assembly GCA_945877255.1. Taxonomy (GTDB): domain Bacteria; phylum Bacillota_I; class Bacilli_A; order Erysipelotrichales; family Erysipelotrichaceae; genus CAMCRE01. The sequence continues at coordinate 14,863 of CAMCRE010000010.1, read as the reverse complement.
GATAGACATGTACTGTTTTTAATTTCAAGAGTAGAATTAATTGCATTTCATTCATAATTCATGTATAATAGTGTGGTACTTAAATAGGGGCGTAGTACAATGGCAGTATAACGGTCTCCAAAACCGCTGATGCGGGTTCGATTCCTGCCGCCCCTGCCATGTAAGTTTAATGCAGTAGCGATGCTACTTTTTTTATTAGTGGTCTTGATGTGCCCACTCACAAATTGCTGTTATAATGTTATGCATCGCATAACCTTTTTTTGTTAAGGAATAACAATCGTGATATGAATAATTTATTTTTTCAATGATATTTTCTTTTTCCAATTCATTTAGACGAACGCAGAGCATTTTTGCACTAATACCAATAGCATTTTCAATTTGTGAGAAGCGAGCGGGTTCGGTTAATAAGTATTGTACAATCCGAGCGTTCCATTTTTTACTAATAATAAGTAGTGCGTGTTCAATTTTTGGACATTGTGTTTTCATGTCATCACCTCACTAATAGTATAAATTAATCGCTATAATTTTGCAAAAGTAGTAATTTTAATTTATATTTTTTCTTTAAGTGTGTTATAATATGAAAAAAGGAAGGAATATATTTTTATGCAAATGATCACAACAATGATTGATACCTTAAAACAAAATGAAACAACTATTGTGTTTCCTGAAGGTAATGAACCTAGAATATTAACGGCTGCTGCAAAATTATCGGCAGAAAAAATATTAAAGCCTATTTTATTGGGTGATAAAGATGAAGTCATCAAAGCTGCAAAAGATGCTGGTGTAAGTATAGATGGTATTCAAATTATTAATCCACTAACTTATGAAAGAAGAGAAGAAATGATACAAAAAATGGTTGCATTACGTCGTGGTAAAATGTCGTATGAAGAAGTAAGTCGTTTATTAGAGAAAACGAATTATTTTGGAACGATGTTAGTTCAAATGCAAGTAGCAGACGGGTTAGTAGGTGGTGCAACATATTCTACTGCGGATACTGTTCGTCCAGCGTTACAATTAATCAAAACAAAACCTGGTAGTCGTATCGTTTCTAGTTGTTTTATTATGGTTAAAAACGAACAAAAATATGTAATGGCAGACTGTGCAATTAATATTAATCCAACAGAAGATGATTTAGTAGAAATTGCGGTTGAAACTGCTAAAACAGCAAGAATTTTCTCAATTGAGCCTAAAGTAGGAATGTTGACTTACTCAACAAAAGGAAGTGGTTCAGGAGAAGCGGTAGATAAAGTTAGAAATGCGACAGAACGTTTAAAAATTATGAATGTAGACTTTGAGGTAGATGGTGAGTTTCAATTTGATGCAGCGATTTCTCCTACTGTTGCAAAAACTAAAGCACCAAATTCAGCTGTGGCGGGACATTGTAACACATTTATTTTCCCAGATATTGAAGCAGGGAATATTGGATATAAAATAGCGCAACGCTTAGGTGGATATGAAGCTATTGGACCAATTTTACAAGGATTGAATGCACCTATTAATGATTTATCACGTGGTTGTAGTGCGGATGAAGTTTATAAATTGTCTATTATCACTGCAATGCAAAAATACATTAGATAACACCAAAATTATTTTTTACCACTTTTCATGCAAAAGTGGTTTTTATATATAATAATTAAATTATTCATGGTTATTCACAATGCAAAATGTCTTAAAAATAATGTTTACAATATAAAAATAGGATTTTATTAATAAAAATTAGTAGTATTGATTTTATAATTGACACCAAATAAATATATCAAATAATAACGATGCTATAATTGAGCTAATCGAGGGTAGAAAAATGAGAAAAATATTCAAAAGAATACTAATATTTTTAGGTATAAGTCTAATTTTATTGTTTTTAGTTATTGAAAATTTAAAAACAAATTCTGTATATTATGCAAAGAATATGCCAAGAGGAGAAGGACAACATCCTGAATGGATAATGTTGATTGAAAATTTAGATTCAATCATTAAACCAGAAATTGATGGAATCAAGTATAAAATAAAAGGTACAAAAGATATCGTTAATGTGAAAAACAATTATGAATATTTTGGAAATGTATATGATGAAGAAACAGAGTATGTTTATTCAGATGAAAAAGATACTTCCTATGCATTTAACAAAAACTTTAGGTTATTACATGCTTTTGATTTTAATGAATATAAAAGTATCGACATTTCAAAAGTGAACAAAGAAGAAATTATCGCAAAAATAGATAAGTTATTATCTCCGATAGTCAATACACAATCAGAACCACTTATCAACTTACAATGGTTATTTAATTTGATTTATCAAAATAAGTTCACATAAAAAGTGATACAATGACAAACCTGTAAAATGCAAAATAAAATAATATATAATGAATTATTTTGTATAAATTAGCACATGAATTACAGAATGACTAATAATTAAATTATTCACTTGCTATATTTAATCAAAGTGATTATAATATTAGTGACGAAAGTTAAGAAGGAGACTATATGAGAAAACCAATTATTATCGGAAACTGGAAGATGAATAAAACTGTTAAAGAAGCAGTTGAATTTATTGAAAAAGTAGATGGTCATGTTCATGACAAAGCAACTTTTGGTGTTGCAACAAGTTTTTTAGCTTTAGATGCAAGTTTAAAGGCTGCTAAAAATTTAGTCATTTCAGCACAAAACTGTCACTATGAAACATCAGGTGCATTTACTGGAGAAGTATCAGTAGAAATGTTAGAAGAATTAGGTGTTAAATATGTGATTGTAGGTCACTCTGAAAGAAGAGAAATGTTTGGAGACTGTGATTGCAGTGTTAATAAAAAAGTATTAAAATTATTAAGTAAAGGTGTTACACCAATTTTCTGTATCGGAGAAACTGAAGCACAATTTGATGCTAATGAAACAGAAGCAGTTATTCGTTCACAAGTGAGCAAAGGATTAAAAGATGTACAAGATGTAACAAAAGTTGTGATTGCTTATGAACCAATTTGGGCAATCGGAACAGGAAAATCAGCAACAAAAGAAATTGCGAACACGTGCTGTGGTATTGTAAGAGATGAAGTAAGTAAATTATTTGGAGCAGAAGCAGCTGAAAAAGTATTAATTCAATATGGTGGAAGTGTGAAACCAGAAAATATTGAAGAATATATGGCAGAAGAGCACATTGATGGTGCTTTAATTGGAGGAGCAAGTTTACAAGCAGAATCATTCATTTCAATTATTGAGAAGGTGAAATAATGGCTACACCACATATTAGTGCTGAAAAATCACAAATCGCTAAATTAGTGATTATGCCAGGAGACCCATTACGTGCAAAATATATTGCAGAAACTTATTTAGAAAATATCGAACAAGTTAATGCAGTCAGAAATATGTTTGGATATACAGGAACATATAAAGGAACAAGAGTAACGGTAATGGGATCAGGTATGGGGATGCCTTCAATTGGAATATATTCATATGAACTATTCAAATTTTATGATGTAGAAGCAATTATTCGTGTAGGTTCTGCAGGCTCATACACAAAAGATCTAAATTTATATGATGTTGTACTAGCAACAAGTTGCTATTCTGAATCATCATTTGCGAAAGTTGCTTCAAATAATGAAAATGAAGTATTATATGCTTCTACGGAATTAAATCAGTTATTAAAAGAAAGTGCAGATGAATTAGGTATACAGTTGCACGAAACTAGAATTCATTCAAGTGATGTGTTTTATAGAGAAGATAATGCAGTGCATTTTACAACTATTCGTGATGAAAAAGGGTGCGGCTGTGTAGAAATGGAATCATTTGCGTTATTTAGCAATGCACAAGTGTTAGGTAAAAAAGCAGCGTGTCTTGTAACAATCTCAGATTCGTTAGTTACACACGAGTTAACAACTGCTGAAGAAAGACAAACATCATTCACTAAAATGATGGAAGTTGCATTAGGAATCGCTAACAAACTTTAGTACTTTTTAACAAAAAAGTTACAATTTAAAATTTATTTTTATCACAAAAGTGTACTAAACAGTACACTTTTGTATCTTTTAGGAAACTTTTTCGTGTATATGTAGTGACAAAAAGTGTTGCAATGTGGTATAATAATAGTGTGCTGAGGAGGTCTAGAATGAATAGTAGAAAAATAAATATGCTATTTCTATTAGGTTTAGGTTTCTATACATTTGCAGGTTTTAAAACACTTGCAGTTGTTCCTAATAATGAAATTAGCAAAAATAAAGATACACTATCGAATTTAGTGACAGTAAACGAAAATGCACCGGTAAGTATCAAATGGGGAAGTGAAAACCCGATCGACCAAATTATGTCAGTAATTGACCAAGATTTCAAAGAAGAATACGAAACATTAAAATTTGCGGGTATTACAGAATTACATAAACAAAAATATGTATCTAAAAATGCTGAAGTTTTATTAACGAATTACAATAAATCGGATTATTCATTAAATGAAGTATTAGTAGAGGTTAGATCAAAAACGGCATTAGAAACGACAGACACAGTAAAAAACTATCGTGTTTTAGTTAAAATGCAAGATGCTAATGCACCAGAAATCACATTGCGAAGACAAAACGTTAGTGTTAGCGTAGGTAAAAAATATGATGCTAAATCTAACATTAAATCAATTACCGATGTTGAAGATGGAAATATTAGTAATTATCGTATAGAAGGAAAAGTCGATACTAATAAACCTGGCGTATATGACTTAACAGTTATAGCACAGGATTATGCAAAAAATGAAACCAAAAAATCATTCAAAGTTACAGTAAAAGGTACAGCAAGATTTTCTAGTGGAAGTTCTGCTGTTGCAAATTATTCTTATTTAGTAAGTGATCCACATTTCGTTGCACCTAACTTAAGTTATCGCGCTGCATTAAATGGAGCAGTGCCAGGTAATTGTACATGGTATGTTTATAACCGTTTAGCACAATTAGGTGCACCAATTCCACATAGAAAAATGGGGAATGGTGGAGAATGGGCATATTATGCTAGAAAATATGGCTATGAAGTTTCAAATGTAGCACGTGCAGGATCTGTTTGGACTACACAAAACACAAGATTAGGGCATGTTGCATTCGTTGAGAAAGTAAATGCAGATGGATCAATTGTTGTTTCAGAGATGAACACAAATGGACTATATTCATTTAGAATTAAAACATATAGTGCACAACAAGCTAAAAGTGGTAAATACATTAACTTTGGATTATCTAGATAACACTTGATTTTATCAAGTGTTTTTTTAAGGAGGACATATGATAATAGATTTTTATTACAATTTTTCTTGCCCACATTGCTATATTGTGTTTCAAAAATTATTAAAAGCACAAGAAAATATTGGTCTACAAAACTTAACAATTAATTTTATTCCAACCGATCAAAGAAGTGATGAAGTAGAATCGGTTAAAAAATTTTTAACACAGTACAATATTGATGAAAATTTTATTTTTCAACGTGGACAAAATCTTCAGTTTGCGAATCAAGTTATGGTGTATGTTGATAATAAATATGATTGGTATAAAAAAGTGGCAGAAGCATATTTTCATGAATATAAAAATATAACAGATGAAACAGTAATAAAATCGTTATTACCAGATTTTAGTCCGGAGTTAATTGAAGAAATAAAAAAAATACCATTATCAATTAGTAATGTTGCACCAACAACATTAAAAATCAGTGATGTGGTAATTAGTGGTATTAAAAACATCTCGTTTTATGAATTTGCACTGTCGTGTTTCTTTAATGATAAACGTGATGAAGAAATTATAGCAGTGTCAGTATGTGAAGGAAATAGTTGTGGTTAGTATGAAAAAATTATTATTAATATTTGTGTTGTTGTTAAGTGCATGCAACAATAAATCTAATGAAAATATAAAAATAATTGATGAACACCTTAAAGTAATGGAAACGTTAAAATCATATAACATTGATATGCAATTAAATATTGGTGATAAAGAATCTGTATCATATAAAGGCGATGTTATCACAAATCCATTCACGATGAATATCCGATTAGGGGTAAAAGAATCTGAAAATAGTGTTTCAGATTTACCATTTATTTTAGTCAATGATTTTGTGTATACACATATTGATAATGTGTGGTTAAAATCGTCAGTAACTAAAAACGATAATAAATCAGCGTTAGATAGTTTCCAAGAGCTGAGAATAAATTTAGGTTATAAGTTATTAGAATTATTGAAAAATAATGTGAAAGTTTCCTTGGAAAACGATGTATACACGATAACGTATCAAGGTGATTTTAAAAATATAAAAAATAGCACGAATGTGAAATTACCTTTTGATTTTGGAACAGTTAAAAATGCAAAATATGAATATAAATTACTAAAATCTAATTATTATCCAATTAGCAGTGAATTAGTGCTTAAAGATAGTGAAGGTGTTATCACAAGTAAAATAAAATATGCTAAAGTAAATGAAAATATAGAAATAAAATTATCAAAAGATGCAGAAAATGCGAAACAATACTAAAAGTGAGTGTGCGTTCATCATACGATGAATACACATTCATTTTATTTATAGGTAAGTAGCGATAAAGTGTGAAGTATGGTATAATTGCATAGACGAGGTGATATGATGTTAGAAAGATACAGTAGAAAAGAGATGCGTAATATTTTTTCAGATGAAAACAAGTTTAACGCATTTTTGAAAGTAGAATTATTAGCTTGTGAAGCTTGGAATAAAATAGGTGTTATTCCAGATGAAGATATTAAAAAATTAAAATTAAACGCTAAATTTGATATTCCAGGTATTATAGACTTGGAGCAACAAACAAAACATGATGTTATTGCGTTTACAAGAAATGTATCATCATATTTAGGTGAAGAAAAAAAATGGGTGCATTATGGCTTAACATCAACAGATGTTGTCGATACTGCATACGGTATTTTGTACCAACAAGCAAATGCTATTTTATATCATGATTTAATTCAAATAAAAGAAACATTAAGAAAAAAAGCATTGCAATACAAAAATACACCATGTATAGGACGAACACATGGTATTCATGCCGATATTACAGCGTTTGGATTAAAGTTTGCGTTGTATTATGATGAAATAACACGTCATTTAGAAAGATTTAATGCAGTTCGTAAAAGAATTGAAGTCGGTAAAATATCTGGGGCAGTAGGAACGTTTTCCAATACACCACCTTTTGTACAAGATTACGTGTGTGCTAAGTTAAATTTGACTTCAAGTAATATATCGACGCAAACACTTCAAAGAGATCGTCATGCTGAATATTTTTCTGTACTAGCATTAATTGCGAGTACGATTGAAAAAATTGGTATTGAGATTCGCCACTTGCAACGCACTGAAGTGCGAGAGGTAGAAGAGTATTTCCATAAAAATCAAAAAGGAAGTAGTGCTATGCCACATAAACGAAATCCAATATCATCAGAAAATATGGCAGGATGTGCACGTATTATGCGTGGTTATATGCTGTCTGCGTTTGAAAATATTGCATTATGGCATGAGCGTGATATTTCACACTCTAGTGCAGAGCGTATTTTGAGCTGTGATGCAACATGCTTGCTAGATTATATGTTAGTGCGATTTAATAACGTATTATCTAATTTAACGGTTTTTGAAGATAAAATGCTAGAAAACATTTATGCCACAAATGGTGTGATCTTTGCTCAGCAAGTCATGAGCAAGTTAATTGAAACATATAATTTTAGTCGTGAAGCAGCATATGATTTAATACAACCAATCGCAATGGAAGCATGGGAAAATAAAAAAGATTTTAAAACGCTTTTAAGTCAAAACACTATAATAGCAACATTAGATATTGAAAATTGTTTCGACATACAAAAACATTTAAAATACGTTGATGAAATATATCAAAGAGTTGGTATAATTATGGAGTAAAGATTTTGCATTTAATAATGCAGTTTGTTATAATTTTGAGGAGGTTTTATGATATTAGAACTTACAAATATCGCAAAACAATTTAGTGATGTTCAATTATTGAAAAATATAAGTTTTACTGTGTCAAAACAAGAAATTGTTGGGATTGTTGGTGAAAATGGCGCAGGGAAATCGACGATTTTAAAAATGATTAATTCACTAGTATCACCAGATTCAGGTCGTATAACTTACAACAATGTTGCTATAAGTGATTTTACTGAAATGGAATTACGACATTATCGTAAATCTGTTGTATACATATTTCAAAATGCTAATTTATTGGAAAATAAAACAGTACAATATCATTTAGAATTAATTGATAAGTTAAATGGTCAAAAGCCAAATCAAAACAAAATCGATGAAATATTAGCGTACGTTAATATTTCACACTTACGTAAAAGAAAATGCGGTTTACTAAGTGGTGGCGAAAAACAAAAAGTTGCGATAGCGATGGCATTACTACAAAGTCCAACTATTTTACTTTGTGATGAAATTAGTTCAGCATTAGATGCGAAAAGTGAGCAAGAGATTTTTCATTTATTAAAACGTTTAAATGAAGATCATCAAATCGCAATTATCATGGTTTCACATAATTTATCATTAGTTAAAAGTATGTGTGATAAAATTGTTTTGTTGAGGGAAGGGACAACGCATATTCTACAAAATAAAAAACAACCGCTTGCTAATATTAAAAATGATTATTATCAATTGGTGGAGGAATACTTTAATGGTTAAGCAGTTAATAATTCATTATCCAGGAATTTTGAAATCTTTTTTAGAAACAAATGTGATGGTGATAACAACATTGTTTATTACATTGCTTATAGGATTACCGTTAGGTGTGCTACTATATGGTTATTCTGAAAAAACATTATACTACAATCGTTTGAAATATCAAATTTTAAATGTAATTTTAAATAGTTTAAGAAGTATTCCGTTTTTAATTTTCATCTTTGTGTTGATACCGATTAATCGTATGATTTTTAAGTCATCTTTTGGTTTGCCGGCGACAATATTACCTTTGAGTTTAGTGGGGGTTAGTCTTTACTCCAGATTTATTGAACAGGCATTAATTAATGTCAGTAGAAATATTACAGAACGTGCAATAAGTATGGGTTCTACAAAACAACAGATGATCAGATATTTTTTACTGCCTAGTATTCGTAAAGACATGATATTATCACTAACCTCGGTTGCGTTAAGTCTAGTTGCTTATTCTACAGTTGTAGGTGTAATTGGTGCAGGTGGACTTGGCGATTATGCGTATCGCTATGGCTATCAAGAATATAATTACCCATTGATGCATGGAATAATTATTATTTTTATAGTTTATGTGTATATATTACAAAGTATTGGCTATTATTTTGCCAAAAAGGAGAACTAAATGAAAAAAATATTTTTAACGTTATGTGCGTTTTGTTTATTTTTAGTAGGATGTACTAAAACTGAATCTAAAGTGATTAAAGTTGCATCACATACTTCACCAATGCTTGATATCTTAGAGTTAGTAAAAGAAGATATTGCAAAAGAAGGGTATACATTAGAAGTTGTAAAAGTTAGTGATAATGTACAGGCAAATGTCGCTTTAAATAATAAAGAAGTAGATGCAAACTTTTTCCAACATAAAATGTTTATGGAGATGTTTAATAAAGGAAACAAAGGTAATTTAACGGTGTTACAACCAATTTATGATGCGATTGTATCGTATTATTCAAGTAAATATCAATCTATTGATGCACTTCCAACAAATGCAAAAGTAGCGATTCCTTCAGATCCTTCTAATTTATCAAGGGCATTACGTTTATTAGCACAATATAATGTAATTACTTTAAAAGATCCAGCATCATATACACAAACTTTAGAAACAATTAAAGAAAATCCAAAAAACTTACAATTTAAATTAGTTGGGTTACTAGCGTTAAACGATGCATATAAAGAGCATGATTCAATATTTAACTATCCAACATATATTGCTAAGATTGGATTAACACCTAGTGCAAACGGGTTAATTTTTGAAAAAGGTGATGATTCAACGTTTGCTATTTCTGTGGTTGCAAGAGAAGATAACTTAGAAAGTGCTAAAATTAAAGCACTAAAAAAAGTAATGGCAAGTGAAAAAGTTAAAAAATTTGTTGAAGAAAAATTAAAAGGACACGCAAAAGTAGCGTTTTAATCTTAAGTCTCTTAAAACAATTGTTTTAAGAGATTTTGTATTATTTTAAAGTAAACGGAGGTAAAATATGTGGAATAATACTGTAAATATTATGTTATATGTAGAGGATGTGCAGGCTGAAAAAAAGTTTTGGAACGATATTGGTTTTGAAATTTTAAGTGAAGAAGTATTGATGGGGTATTTAAAATTTGATATGCGAGTGAATTTAACGAGTCAAACTATTTTCACAGTTTTTGATAAAGCATTTATTGCGAAAGTATCACCAGAAGTTGTTAATAATGTTGCGAGTGTTTTATTTGAAACGTCAGATATTCATTTATTACACAATCGTATTTCGCAATTCACAAGCAATATTAGTGAAATTAATACACAACCATTTTTAAATTTTAATTTTAGTAGTCCTAGTGGAATTTATTTTGCTGTTAAAGGGGTATAGTGTGAATCATAAATTGTTTGCTATGAATTTTGGTAAAATTTATGATTTGTATGTGAATAAAATTTTAAGGAAAAATCGTAGTATTGAGGAGTTACATCAAGTTATTTATTGGTTAACACAGTATGATGTATCCGATATTGATTGTTTGAGAGATTTAACATTACAACAATTTTTTGAAAATGCACCAAAATTAAATGATAATAGTCATTTGGTTGTGGGGAAAGTTTGTGGTGTTGTGATACAGGAAATAGAAGATCCGTTATTAAGAAACATTCGTATTATGGATAAACTTGTAGATGACTTAGCGAAAGGTAAGAAAGTTGAAAATATTTTGAAATGATTTATTTGATAAGTATTAATGTATTAAGTGCAGTATTAGTTGTTTATGATAAGTTAGCGAGTAAATATTTTAGAAAATATCGCATTAAAGAAAGTTATTTTACGTTAATGGCGATATTAGGTGGGGCATGTTTGATGTTTTTTATGATGCAGTTAATTCGACATAAAACGAAGCATCATTTCATGCAAAATATAATAATAATTTCATTAATAGTACAAATCGGCATTTTATTGATATTTTTTAATAAAAGCGGTTAATATTAAAGAAGTAGTAATAGTATATATGTTATAATTAAATCAACGATGGAGGAAATATATGAAATATAGTATTAGAAAGTATACAATAGGTGCGTTTTCTGTAATCATTGCAGCAACAGCTATTTTACCAACAACTGTAAATGCAACGACAGTAAAAACTGCCATTCCTTTAGATGCAAATAATCAAGTAGTGATTAGACAACAGCAACAGGGAGATAAAGTACTAGTTGTTCAAAATGATGGTACTGTTGCTATTCAGCCATCCGCTCAAAATGCGTATCGAATAATAAATGTGAATGCATCACAACAGTACCAAACAATTAAAAATGAGTTTAGTAGCATTGTGTATGAGGATTTATTTACAACATTAAATCCATATGTGCGAACATTAGATCGTACAGCAGCAACAACTGAATTAAGAACAGAGTTAGGTCGTACCCCTACAAATGATGAAATTGATCAACGAATTAAGAAAACATACATGGCACAGTTAGATATGGAAAATAGTTTTAATGCTGTAAAAAATGATTTAGAAAACATTTTAGTGGCATTATTAGAACATTCTAATCCTAAAGAAGACCAATTTATTGTTACTAATAAATACAAAATTATGTTAGGATTAACATACTTAACTCGTCAGTATAATTTTAAATTTAATAATATTTCAGCTAAAGATTTAATATTATTTTATCCAGAAGTATTTGGACTAAAAAATGACGCATTAGAAAATATTATTAGTATTGGTACAATGGGATATCTTGATGCAAAATTACAAAATAGTGCCGCAACTTATACAAAACTGATTTCTCCAATTACGGGTCAACCTGATGTTTTTAGTTTTTTAGAAGAAAATCACACAAAATTTAATCAAGGTGTGAATTTTAATGATTGGGTTAAGGAAACATCAAAAGCATTAATTGTGGAATCACGTTCTGAAATTGGTGATAGCAGTATTACTACGATATTACGTCGTAATGCGAATATGAAAAATCATATCTTACCATTATTAAATTTATCGAGTTCAAGTATATATGCGATTGCAACTACTAAAACTGTAACGTATGGCTTGGTAGATACATATGTTAACCGTCAAACGACACCAGATTTTAAAACAGAGTTATATACTAAATTACAACACTATGGGAATCACCAACAACAATTTATTGAATTTTGGTATCGTTTAACAGATAAAAAGGCTGAATTTACCGCTCATCCGGACGTTTATGTTGTGGATACGATGCAAAAACTTGGTTCTGGCGATCCACGTTATTTATGGTCAGATAAATATGGCGTGAATGCTTTAGAAGGTGTGAGAGAGTTTTTTGCTCCATTAGAAATGTATGCAAAATATTTTGTTGCTGACGGACAAGCGAACGGAAAAACTAGTGTAACATATTTTTTAGCAAAAGCATTAACAGATCGTGGACATTCCACTTATACACATGAATTAACACATATTTTTGATGAAAAAATATGGTTCAATGGATATGGGAGAAGAAAAGACAAAAGTGTTGAGACATTTGCTAGAGGATTATTTGAATCTCTAAATGTTGCTGAATCTGGTTATAATCCAATGTTTAATTTGAATACCGCATATACATTAGGTAATAATCGTACACAAAATAGTACACCTACAAAATTTAGAAAAGATAGCGATATTCAGTTGTATATGTCTAATATGATGGATGTTATTTATACATTAGATTATGCCGAAGCGATGGCAATACTGCAAAATTCTAATGAAGATAAGGCTATCTTATTAAATAAAATATCTTTAATAGAAGATAATTCAGGTGTTGCTAGTTATGCTGGAAGAATGAACGATAATATTAGTAATTTAACAGTTGATGAAGCGGCACAAGTTACTCAATTTTCTGATTTTGTGGAGAAAAATTTATCTTCTGGTCGTTTAGCGTTTAAAGGTATTCAATCAACAGGAGTGGTTCCTCAAAATGAGTATTTAGTTGTGCCTTTATTTGAACCAATTTATGCCGCAATGCAACATGATGATTCGGTTAGTGGGGATTTGACATTCCGACGTAATGCGTATGATTTATTAGCAGAATATGGTTATACAAATGGAATGATGGCATACGTTTCTGGGAAGCATGCTAATGATCGTGAAGCTTTAAATGCGATTTTAGATTCTAAGTATCAAGGAAGTTTAAAAGCATTTAAGTTGGATATGTTTAATAAAAGGATAAATAAAAAAGATCAATTAAAGCCAATTTCTAGTGCTGATAATTTTTCTGTCTTGCAGCAAAAAATGACACAAGCAGTACAACAAGATTTACAAACAATGAAACGCAACAAGCTAAATGGTGTTGCGATAACAACAGGTGTGAACGCTGTAAGAACACTGAAAACGACATTGTATAAGGAATACATGAACTTAACAAACGATTTTGCAGAATCGGTTTTTGAAGCTCCTGTTATCAATAAATTATATGTACGTGACGGTGATGAAAATTCAACTGCTGGTGCTGGAACAGAAGCGCAACCTTATGAGAGTTTAAAACATGCGATTAGTGTTGCTAAAGACAATGATATTATTTATTTAGTTGAAAATATTAGATTTAGAGAACAACGTGGGGATCAACCATTAATTATTGATAAAGCTATTACAATTGATGGTCAAAACCATGAAATTTTATATCGTGGTTCTAAAATTAAGTTAGAAGATCATGTTACATTTAAAAACACAAATTTAAAAATGTTAGCGGATGCTGGTCAAGAAGCTAAAATGTATGCAAATGGGTATACTTTAACATTTGATAATACTTCTACAACATTATCTCAGCAACAAAATGATATAAGACCAATAATATATACTGGTGGTGAAACATCAACTAGTGGAACACACGGAAAAGTTGTTGTATTGAACGGTTTTTCTGATACACGTTTTAATAAAATTGTTGTTGGTAATGAAAGTTCTGATAGTAATATTCCTGCTACTGTAGTGATTGATTCGGAGTTTGCAAAAGTTGATAATGGTATTATTCTTGGAGAAAATCATCAATTAACTGGTCGTGTGGATGTGACTGTTCGTTCAAAAAATGTACCATTTATTGATGCAAGCAATGCGAGTGATAGTAATGTTACATTGAAAAACTCTACATTTAATAATATTAATTTAATAAATGTGGGTAATTTAAACTTAACTGAAAATGCAACATTACAGTTAGAAAATCATACAGTTTTATCCAATCGTTTAAATGTAGAAGCGGGTTCTAAATTATGGTTAAATGACTTAATGAACGTTGAAAACCTTGCTGGTGCCGGAACAATTTACTTAAAAGCACCATCACAATTAGTAGTAAATAGTGATGCAAACGATGCGACAGTTATTAATATTCAGGCGTTTGCACATGAATATGCGAATAATGTTGATAAAACATTTGTGGAGATTTCAGGTAATGTTTCTCCTGATTTACGTGTTAATTTAATTGATAGTTCTGGTATGTATCATCTAGAAAAAACAAATACTAATTCATATATTTTACGTAGAGAGCGATTATATTCAGTTTCACATGAATTTAGAAGTAGTGTGGACGCAGTTACTTTACCACAAGCGTTATTAGATAGAGTTGAAAACACTGAAATCGTTGCAAGTAATGGTGAGCTAGTGGAAGTAGATGCTTCAATTGATATTAGCCCACTACCAATAAACGATGGTGTATGGGAGTTTAAAGGATGGGATAAACCAAGCGTTACAATCCAAAACCAAAATGAAACATTTACTGGAACAT
>CAMCRE010000009.1 GCA_945877255.1 uncultured Erysipelotrichaceae bacterium | reverse complement strand
AGGTTCTTGTAATTTTTTTCGATTTCCTATTTAGTTTTCAATGAGCTTCTTTGCAACTTACTTTGTAAGTGCTGTAATATAATAGCATAACCAATTTTGTTTGTCAACGATTTTGATTATGGAGCGGATGATGGGAATCGAACCCACGTAGTCAGCTTGGAAGGCTGAAGTTCTACCATTGAACTACATCCGCATAAATGGTGACCCGTCGGCGACTCGAACGCCGGACCCACTGATTAAAAGTCAGTTGCTCTGCCGACTGAGCTAACGGGTCAAATATAAAAAAAATGGTGACTCGTACGGGATTCGAACCCGTGAATGACGCCGTGAAAGGGCGCTGTGTTAAGCCACTTCACCAACGAGCCATATGCAATTATATATAGATGGTGACTCGTACGGGATTCGAACCCGTGAATGACGCCGTGAAAGGGCGCTGTGTTAAGCCACTTCACCAACGAGCCATCAATTAACTGCCAAAATATCTTACCAAATAAAAAATATTATGTCAACTAAAATTACTTTTTTTATATTAATTTTTTTCATTTCGTAAATTACAAAATCAAATGCCGCATATTTATGAAAATATATTGTTAGTTAAATTATACGATATTATGCACTGTATGCACTGTTTTTTAACATGATTTCACTTCAATATCATTACATTTACATATATCGTTTATAGTATTCATTTTGACTAATGCGTAAAACTTTAGTATACTTATTTTATAAGGAGAACGATATGATTAAAATTGTTTTTGTGTGTTTAGGTAATATTTGTCGCTCGCCAATGGCTGAATCAGTTTTCACGCACTTAGTTAATGAAAAAAATTTATCACAACATTTTATTATCGATTCTGCTGCAACAAGTAATTGGGAATCCGGAAACCCGATCTATCCTGGAACGATAAACGTTCTTAAAAAACATCACATTCCTATCAAAGAAACGTATTCACGTCAATTAAACACTGCTGATTTAGATGCTGATTACATTATCACAATGGATCAAAATAATTATACTAATGTTATGAATTTTGTCAAAAATAAATCTATTGAAATCAATAAACTACTACATTACACGCATTCCGAAAAAGACATCGCTGATCCGTGGTATACACAAGATTTTGATACAACTTATACTGAAGTTTACGAAGGCTGTCATGCTTTATTAGAATATTTAATAAAAAAACACGAATTAATCTAAAAAGTCACCTATATCATGTAGGTGATTTTTTATGCAATATGTGTTTTTTTATTTTATTTCTTCTTTTGTTGCAAATATGGCTAATATTTTAATTAATGGCAATTATTTCAAAAAATCGAAATGTGATTTTTGTGATAAAGTTATTTCCGTTTGGCGATTAATCCCTATTTTAAGCGGTTTTTTTAAAACAACTTGCTGTAAGAAAAAAATTGTTTCTTATGCTATAAAAGAACTATTAATTTTCACAATCAGTATTGTTTTATCATCGTTTTCTTTCAAATATGTCATTACTTTTTATTTCCTTTATATACTTTCTGATTTTGATATTCAAACTTACGAGATCCATTATCCATTATTTTTCATATTTTTAATATTGCAATTTATGTTTTTCCCAATTATAAACATTTGTTTTATATTGTTTTTGTTGTTGGTGTTTACTTTTTTTGATAAGTTAGGATTCGCTGACGTTGTGTTCATCATTACAACAAGTTTATTTATCCACAATATCGCACTATATATTTTAATAAGTTGCATAATTGGTCTCATGCATATGAAATTAAAAGGAAGCAACAAAATACCGTTCCTTCCTTCACTATGTTTAAGTTATTTAATTTTACTAATTTTAGAGCGTATTTAATCCTTCTTTATCATCAGACTTACTTTCTGGAATAATTAAGTTTAATATTACACCTACTACCGCAGCCAACGCCGTACCTGTTAATGTTAATGCTGTGTTTCCGAAACTAAATGAAACCATTGCACCACCTAATCCAATCACTAACATCGCACTCGCAATAATTAAGTTTTTTTGTTTTCCAAAGTCCACTTGATTATCAATTAACACACGTAACCCATTACTTGAAATTACACCATATAGTAATATACTCATTCCACCCAATACTGCAGATGGGATAGTCGCAATTGCAGCGGTAATATATCCTAAAGTTGATACTAATATCGCAATAACAGCAGCACCCATAATCACATATATTGACGCAATTTTTGTCATACCTATTACACCAGTGTTTTCCCCATAAGTAGTGTTTGCAGGTCCGCCGATTAATGCACTGAAACTCGTTGCAATTCCATCTCCCATCAATGTTTTATCTAATCCAGGTTCTTTTAAGAAATTACGACCACAAATTTTACTTAACACACTATGGTCACCTATATGCTCACTAATTGTGATAATCGACACTGGCAGCATCGCCCACATTTCTGGACCAAAATATAAACTGTACTCTTTAAATACGCCTCCTGTACTAAATGGTAAATAAAACTCTGGAATTGAGAAAAATTTTGCGTTTTGAAGTGGCGAGAAATCCACAATCCCAAACAATACTGCTACAATATATCCAAATACAATGGCGATTAAAAACGGAATAATTTTGAAAAAACCTTTTCCAACACTTGAAATAAATGCCGAAAATAAGAAAGTAATTAATGCAACAATAATGTTACGATAATCTCCTCCTTTTACTAAACCAGCACTTTGTACTGCAACAGGTGCTAATCCTAATCCTATAACTGCAATCATTGGTCCAATTACAACTGGTGGTAATAATTTATCAATCCACCCTTTTCCTGCTACTTTAATAATTAAACCAACAATAACATAAATAACCCCTACCATCATCAAACCTGTTAATGCAGCATCAGGTTTTTTATGATAACTCGCTACAGCTAATTGCACTGCTGAAATGAACGCGAATGAACTTCCTAAGTATACCGGAACTTTAAATCGTGTGATTATCGCATATATAATCGTTCCTACTCCAGACGCAAATAATGCAACCGATACAGGAAACCCTGTTAATATTGGTACTAAAATCGTTGCACCAAACATTGCAAACACGTGTTGAAAACTCAAGAAAAACCATACAACAGGATTTGGTTTTTCATGCACATCTAAAACTAAGCTATCTTTTTCCATCTTTCCCTCCTATAGCATGCAAATCTTATAAAAGGTATAATAAAAAATATCTTTCCAACCTCCCGGATTGGTTTAAAGATTTGCTGGTATGATTTTAACATAGTTTTGGACTAAATACAAGTAATATTACACCAAAAACACCACATTTATGCAATACACCTATTTAATAAAAATAACATAGCCGCAACTATGTTATTTTTCAATTAATATTGCTCTAATAGGACTAGCTTCACTATTTTTTATTTTTAGTGGCAATGCAATTAATTCGTATTCTCCTGCATTAACCTCAGCTAATTGTAGATCCTCAATAACTGCTACGCCATTCCCTAATAATATTTTATGCGTAGGATGCCCTGGTTTATCTCTTTCAACACTCATCGCGTCAATTCCGACAGTTCTAATTTTTTTATTAACTAAATATGTAGCTGCATCTTCCTCAATGTACACAAAATTGAAATCATACACTTTAGAATATGAATTACGTGTTTTAAATAGCACAATATCTTTTTCATTAATAGGTAAATGCACAATATCTTTTTGACGAATAAATGATTCAACAGCTGTTAAATCAAAAACTTTACACGTACCCATATAATTTTCAAGTGGTAGTTGTTCGATTGTATGACCATTTTCAACCATATGTAACGGTGCATCAATATGCGTGCCACAATGCATGTCTAATGTGATTTTCGATTCATGAAAATGATTATCGCTATGATTAGCAACTATTTCTCGTACTATTTTTTTATTATCGCGATTTTTATAAACGATCATTGTTTCACTAATTTCTTTACTGATATCATATATTTTCATTACACTATCCACTCCGTCATCGCAATTGCACTTTCAGGTCCCTCACTACCTTGTTCATATACTTCAAGCGGTATTTGGTCAAATTTCGCACTAATTTCATTCGCAAATTTCCAAGACGCCACAATTTGGTCCCATCTCGAAAATAAACTTCGATCATCATTCATGCAAGCATACAACAATCTTTCATATGCTTCAGGGGTATTAATTCTATTTTCTAAAACACAACTTTGGCAAAAATCCATTGAAACTTGTTGTAATTCAGTAATCGTACCCGGTTTTTTTATATTGAATTTAAAGTTTACACCTT
This sequence comes from uncultured Erysipelotrichaceae bacterium, assembly GCA_945877255.1. Classification (GTDB taxonomy): domain Bacteria; phylum Bacillota_I; class Bacilli_A; order Erysipelotrichales; family Erysipelotrichaceae; genus CAMCRE01. Next base: position 52,767 of record CAMCRE010000009.1, on the reverse strand, counting down.
CATCAGGTTGTATCTTAATAATTAAACTATTTGGCAAACTGTTACCAACTTGACGAAACTTAATCGCGAGTTGCGTTTCACGATGCTTAAGCTTTTTACCAGTTTTAATATATATTGGCACACCAGAAAATCTATCATTCTCCACAAACAATTTCAATGCCACGAAAGTTTCTGTTTGAGACTGAGGTGAAATATTGGTCTCTGCTAAATAACCTGCATATTGCCCTCGAACTACTTCTTTTGAATAATCGCTAACTGCACACAATCTATTAAACACTTTAAGTTGCTCTGTCGCAAAATCACCCTCAGGGTTATCCATCACCACAATAGATAATACCTGAAATAAGTGGTTTTGAACCATGTCTTTTAATGCACCGCTTTTATCATAATATCCTGCACGCGTTCCAACACCTTCACTTTCAGAAGCACTAATTTGAATGCTTTCAATACATTTGTTATTCCAAATTTCTTTAAAAATAATATTGTTGGCACGCAAAGAAATAATGTTCTGAATCATTTCCTTACCTAAATAATGATCGATGTGATAAATTTCATCTTGTCCAAAAAACTGTGCTAAAGTTGTATTTAATTGTGTAGCAGAAGCTAAATCTTCTCCAAAAGGTTTTTCAATAATGACTTTAGCTTGATTAGTAGCACTATATTTTTTTAAACCATTTGTGATTGGAATAAATAACGATGGTGCAACCGCATAATAATAAATGTGATGATTGATTCCTTGATTATCGTAAAATTGTTGTAGACGATAATATTCTTCTACATCAGAAACATCCATTTTAAAGTATATGACACGCTTCTTAAATTTATTAAACACAACAGAATCAAATTTTTTTCTAGCATAAGTTTCAATCCAACGCTGTGCAATTTCTAAATATTGGTCACATGAATAATCTCTTCTACCAATAGCAATAATTTTAAAGTCGTCACTTAATTTCCCTGTTGATTCTAAATTGTATAATGCAGGTAATAATTTACGATACGTTAAATCTCCACTTCCGCCAAACAATGTGATCGCACTATTTTTTTGCATACGAAACCCAGTCAAAGTGGAATACACCTTGTTCACTAATTTTTTCAAATGTGTGCGCACCAAAATAGTCACGTTGGGCTTGAATTAAATTAGCGTTACTATTTGCAGTACAATAGCTGTCAAAGTAGGCTAATGCATTTTGGAAAGCAGGAATACTAATTTTGTTTTGAACTGCAATTACAACTAATTCACGTATAAATTTTTCATATTCTTTTAATTTTGAACTAAAGTAATCATCTAACATTAAGTTAATTAAATTTGGATCATTATCATACGCATCAATTATATTTTGCAACAACTTCGCTTGAATAATACATCCACCTCTAAATATCTTAGCAATTTCAGCATAATTAAAACGCCAGTTATAAGTTTGCTCAGCAGTCTGTAATAATTTAAAACCTTGTGCATACGAAATAACTTTCGCAAAATATAAACTTTTCTCAACTAATAATTCAATATCTTTCTCTTCCACAATATTATTTCGAGAAAATTTTTCAGATGCGATTATTCTTTCTTCTTTTAATGTCGAATCAAAACGAGCATTTAATGCAGCAGTAATAACAGAGGTGTCTACACCTAATGTAGTCGCTTCTAAATTCGTCCATTTACCAGTTCCTTTTTGACTAGAAATATCTAAAATATCATCAATTAAATATTGACCATCTTGTTGAACTTTAAAAATATTAGCGGTAATCTCAATTAAATATGATGATAATTCTCCTTCATTCCACTTATCGAAAATGCACGCTAAACTACTATTATCTTTTTTACCAATATGCTTCAACAAACTATATGATTCTGCTATTAATTGCATATCACCATATTCAATTCCATTATGTACCATTTTAACGTAATGTCCAGCACCACCTGTAGAAGTATATTTACAGCAAGCCACATTATTAACTTTCGCTGCAATCGCTTCTAAAATTGGTTGGATTTTGCGATATGCTTCTGCATCTCCACCCGGCATAATTGCTGGTCCTTTACGTGCACCTTCTTCACCACCTGAAATACCAATTCCAAAGTAATGAATATTTTTAGTTTTCAAGTAATCATATCTTCTTTGTGTATCATGGAAATATGAATTTCCACCATCAATAATAATATCGCCTTCATCAATTAAAGGCAATAACTGCTCCACCAACATATCTACTGCATGACCTGCTTTAACCATTAATAAAATTTTACGCGGTTTTTCTAAGCTATTTACCATACTTGGTAAGTCATAAAATGGTTCAATATTTTGATGCGGATAATTTTCAATCATTTTTTTTGTAACTTCTGAAGTACGATTATATACTGCTGTTTTAAATCCATTATCTGCTATGTTTAATGCTAAATTACTTCCCATCACAGATAAACCTACTATTGCTATTTGTTTCATAAAACCTCCAATAATTTCTATATACTAAAACAATAAACTGCATTACTACAGTTTATTGTGAAAATTCTTGTAAAAACCCTTCTCCATGAACTTCTTTTGTATCATTAACGATTGTAAAACTGTTTGGATCAATATCTTTAATAATACGTTGCATTCTTGGATATTCTTTTTTACTTAAAACTACTAATACAACCGGTCGATCTTTTTGACTATATGCACCAATACCTTTAAGTATCGTACATCCTCTATCAAATGTTGTATGAATTTCATTAATAATTTTTTTATATTCATCACTAATCACGAATAATGAAATTGATTCATGTGCACCCAACAACAATATTTTGTTGATGGCGACTGTTGCCGTATAAACAGAAACAATTCCTACCAATGATTTTTCAACACCATAAGTTGCAATTCCTAGTAAAATCGTCAACACATCAATTATCATTACCCATACTGATAATTGAATTGATGTATATTTTGCTCCAATAAAAGCTAAAATATCTACACCTCCCGTACTCGCATTAGCACGGAATGCTAATCCTAAACCGACACCAACACCTATTCCGCCGTATATAGATGCAATAAGTGGATTCTCGATTTTTAAATCTAAATTATAGCGTAATATCACCCACAAAAACACTGGGTATAAAATTGTGGATAACAGTGTTTTCTGCACAAATTGTTTTCCTAAAAAAACTGTCCCTAATAAAAACAACACAATTTGCAGAAAATAAACAACGTATTCAACCTTTACTTTAATTATTGGAAATAGTGCAATTGCAATTCCACTTACTCCACCACTTAAAATATTCCCTGGTACAATAATGGTTCCGACGGCTAACGCTAAAACTAAATTCCCTAAAACAATAAATGAATAATCTAATATTTTTTGTTTCATATTATTCTACCCCTAATTTCAGTACACTGTACATTAATTCATCAAGATCTCCATCTAATACAGCATGTACATTTCCTACTTCATAGTTGGAGCGTGCATCTTTAACTAATGAATATGGGTGCATCACATATGAGCGAATTTGACTTCCCCATTCAATACGTTTTTGTTCACCTTTTAACGCCGAGATTTTATCTAAATGTTCTTGATGCATTAATTGATATAAACGAGATTTTAACATCATTAATGCTTTATCTTTGTTGTCGTGTTGACTTCTTCCACTTTGGCATTTAACTGTTATGCCTGTAGGTAAATGTGTAATTCTAACAGCAGAATCTGTTTTATTCACATGTTGTCCTCCAGCACCAGAAGCACGCAAAGTCTCAATTTCTAAATCACTTGGATTAATTTCTACTTTAATATCATCTTGAATTTGTGGAATAACATCAACAGAAGCAAAAGATGTATGACGACGAGACTGTGAATCAAAAGGCGAAATTCGAACTAGTCGATGTACACCTTTTTCACATTTTAAGTAACCGTAAGCTTTTTCACCTTCAAATAATATACTCACAGACTTAATTCCCGCTTCTTCGCCAGGTAAATAATCCATAACAGTAACTTTCATATTTTTTTGATTTCCCCAACGCACATACATTCGATAAAGCATTTCACTCCAATCACAAGATTCTACACCACCTGCTCCAGGGTGAATTTCTAAAATTGCTGCTGAATCATCATAAGGTTTAGCTAGTAATATCTCAATCTCATATTTGTCAAAATTTGACTTTAATTCATTAAACTCTAAATTAATTAATTCTTGCATCTCATTATCAGTTTTATAAAGTTCTAACACTTCTGATAATGCGACTACTTTATGTTGCAAATCATAATAACCTTCTACTACTCTCTTAACGCTATTGAGTAATTGAATGTGTTTTTGTGCATTTTGATAATCATCCCAAAAATTATCTTGTTCGCTTTCTTGGACTAAAAGTTCTAATTGACTTTGTCGACTACTTAAGTCAAAGAGACTCCTTTAACTGTTCTAATTTATTTTTAATATCATCTAAACCTTGTTTAATTTCAAAAAACTCTAACATTATTGCGTTTCTTCCTTAATCTGGATTCTACCAAAAATACCTACAACATCTTTGTCAATCGTTTGAATCATATTCTCAAATAATTCATATCCTTCTTGAACATACATTTGTAATGGATTATTTTGAGCATAAGAGCGTAAATGAATACCTTCTCTTAATTTAGTCATCGTGTCGATATGCTCCATCCAATTACGATCAATGTTTTGTAATGTAATTGATTTTTTATACGGCTCAAAATGCTCTTTAACTACCTCAGTACGATCTGCTAACGATTTTAAACCTGCTTCCACTAAATAATTTTGAATTTCTTCTTCATTCATAGCGACAATTACTTTTTCAGTTGTTTCTTTATCTAACCCGAAAAATTCAGCAGCATGTGCTATCCCAGCAATATCTAAAGATTTATTTTGTGTGTTGGCATTAACGATATCTGCACTAACACGACTATACATTGTTCTTAAAATATCATCATTATTTTCATTTTCTAAAATTTGATTTCTTAATTCGTACACTACTTCCCTTTGTCTTCTTAAAACATCATCATAATCAATTAATGTTTTACGAATATCGAAGTTTTGACCTTCTACTTTTTTCTGTGCGGAAGTAATTTGTGAAGCTATAATTTTTGATTCAATTAACGCATCATCTTTAAACATTGATTTCAAACGATCAGCACCAAAACGAACTAATAATTCGTCTTCACAAGACACAAAAAATCTTGAAAACCCTGGATCACCTTGACGACCAGATCGACCACGCAACTGATTATCAATACGACGTGATTCATGACGCTCAGTACCAATAACTGCTAGTCCGCCCAACTCTCTAGATTCACTAGATAATTTAATGTCGGTACCACGTCCTGCCATATTCGTTGCGATAGTAACAGCGTTCACTTGTCCTGCTTTTGCAATAATTTCAGCTTCTCTCGCATGGTTTTTAGCATTTAAAACTTCATGTCTAATTTTTGCACGTTGTAATAGCTCACTAATTAATTCCGATACTTCAACAGAAATCGTACCAACTAAAATAGGCTGTCCTGTTGCATGAATACGTTTAATTTCTTCAACGATTGCATTATATTTCGCTGCTTGTGTACCATAAACATAATCCGGTAAATCAACACGAGCAATAGGAACGTTAGTTTCTATTTCTAGTACACGCATGTTGTAAATAGATAAAAATTCTTCTTCTTCAGTTTTAGCGGTACCGGTCATACCTGATAATTTTTCATATAAACGGAAAAAGTTTTGGTATGTAATTGTAGCTAATGTACTCGTTTCTTCTTTAATCGTTACACCTTCTTTAGCTTCTAACGCTTGATGTAATCCATCAGAAAAAGCACGCCCTGGCATTGTACGACCTGTAAATGTATCAACAATCACAATTTCGTCATCTTGTACAACATATTCTACATTGTTTGACATAATATAGTTTGCGTATAACGCTTTATTAATGTGATGGACTAAATTCGTATGCTCTAAATCAAATAAATTATCTACTTTAAACACTTTTTCAGCTTTACTAATACCACTCGAAGTTAATAAAATTTGTTTCGTTTTAACATCTACTTCATAATCATAATCTTTTAATGTTTTCGCAAAACGATCAACTGATAAATATAAATTCGCTGTTTGACGTTGCCCTCCAGAAATAATCAATGGTGTTCTTGATTCATCAATTAAAATTGAATCTGCCTCATCAATAATTGCATAATTTAATCCACGCATAACACGATCTTTAACATCTGTAACCATATTATCACGTAAATAATCAAACCCTAACTCTGAGTTTGTTGTGTAAGTAATATCTTGTGCATAAGCGTTTCTTTTTCCAGCAGTCGTTAATTGACGTAAATTAACCGCAGTTGTTAAGCCTAAAAATTCATGAATTTGTCCCATTTGCTCAGCATCACGTTGTGCAAGATATTCGTTTACAGTAACAACATGTACCCCTCTGCCTTCCAACGCATTTAAATACACACACATAACAGAAGTTAATGTTTTACCTTCCCCTGTTTTCATTTCGGCAATATCTCCACCATGCAATACTAACGCTCCCATTAACTGTACAAGATAAGGAAACTCATTACGAACACGATAACACGCCTCTCTACTTACTGCAAATGCTTCAACTAAAATATCATCTAACGTTTTACCATTTGCTAATTGTGCTTTGAAATAACTTGTTTTAGCTTTTAATTCCTCATCACTTAACTGACGATAAACATCTTTTAACGCATCTATTTCTAAAGCTTTCTGTCTAATCTTTTTAACTGTTTTAGCTTCTGACGAAAACAAATTTTTTAAAAACCCCATATTTTCTCCTTCCTATAACATAAAAGAGTGGGTAACCACTCTTTTGTGTTATTTAACTACTTCAATATTTAAAGCCTGTAAACCACGTTCTGTTTCAGTTAATTCAAACTTCAACACATCATCAGTTTTTACAGTTTTAAATCCTTCCATTAATAATTGTGAATAATGGAAAAACACATCACGACCATCTTCTAAAGTAATGAAACCGTAACCTTTCTCTTCGTTAAACATTTTAACTTTTCCTTGCATTTATTTCCCAGACCTTTCTATGCTGCTGTCACACTACATAGTTACATTATATAGGCTAAATGCTTAAAAAGCAATACCACATTTGAGTTTACGTTAATAACTATAAACTTTTTACCTTTTTTTATAAAAATTGTGTGTATTTTATCGTCATAACTGCCGATAATACTTTTAATACACCTTGTAACATCATTAATAAAATCAATGGCACTACAACACTACCCACAAAGGACAGTAACACCGCTATATCAAATGACATTACAAATAAAACATGCGTAAACAATGAAAATTCTATTATCAATATTTGAATTAAGATCATACTCACGACTGAAACAGCTTGTACTAAAAACAAAATCACAAACTGTTTATAATCTGATTTAATTATTTCAAAAGCTTGTTTCAATCCAATTAAACCACGATAACCTCTTAATGCAAGTGCAGGTAAAAATATCACTATGCACTGAACAGGTATCATTAAAATTAATGCAATATAACCAAATTGGTAATAAATGCGTAACACAATATTCGTTAAAATTAAGATAATTAAAAATGCATCCATTACAATTAAATTGTTGCTTTCAAACCTTAAAGCCGAAAATAATTTTCTATTTTCAAAGGCAATACGATAAATACCACAAAACACGATTGATTCTAAAAATAATTTAATACCAAGTAAAATAAGTTGATAAATAAAATTATCATGAAACGAAACACTTATTGTTGCGACACTATATAACATCTCTAGCATAATCGCAATTAATAAAAGCCCAACTATATAATGCCATTTAACACGTAAATGCGTTATTGCATTCTTAAATAAACGCATTATACATTAAACCTAAAATGCATAACATCTCCGTCTTGCACTTTATATTCCTTACCTTCTAAACGTAATTTACCAGCTTCTTTAACTGCTTGTTCACTTCCTAACTCGTTAATGTCATCAAAAGAAAACGTTGCTGCTCTAATGAATCCTCTTTGGAAATCAGTGTGAATAATTCCAGCACACTCCGGTGCCGTCATTCCATTCACAAACGTCCAAGCTCGCACTTCCTGTACGCCTGCTGTAAAGTATGTACATAAATTTAAAATGGCGTATGCTTTTTTAATGACGATGTCTAATCCACTTTCTGCTATACCTAATTCATTTAAAAAGGCGGTTTTTTCTTCTTTATCTAACGATGACAATTCTTCTTCAATCTTAGCACAAATAGGCACAACTTGGTTATTTTCACTTGTAGCATAATTAACTACTTTATTATAATTATCGTTTGCACTCGGATCAATAATTTCATCTTCAGATAAATTCGCAATATAAATAACAGGTTTCATCGTTAATAAATTAAATGAAGCAACTAACTCTTTTTCTTCTTTATCTAAATCAACACTACGTGCCGGTTTAGCATTTTTTAACGCTTCTTCAATTTTAACTAATACTGCATGCTCTTTAATCGCCGCTTTATCATTAGACTTCGCTTTTCTAATAACTTTTGATAATCTGTTTTCAATCGTGCTTAAATCTGCCATGATTAATTCAAAATTAATAATTTCAATATCACGAATCGGATCAACACTGCCTTCAACATGTGTAATATCGTCATCACTAAAGCAACGCACAACATGACAAATCGCATCAACTAAACGAATATGTGATAAAAATTGATTACCTAATCCTTCGCCTTTACTTGCACCTTTCACTAATCCTGCAATATCAGTAAATTCAAACGTTGTATAAACTGTTTTATGCGGTGTCATTAATTCCACTAAACGATCAACACGTTTATCCGGAACCTCCACAATTCCTTTATTTGGTTGAATTGTTGCGAAGGGATAATTCGCAGCTTCTACCTGTGATTTTGTAATCGCATTAAACAATGTCGACTTTCCTACATTTGGCAACCCTACTATTCCAGCTGTTAATGCCATACTACTCCTCCTTTATAACTTTTTTTAACTTTTTATTAAATTGTGATCGTGGTAATAAAACACTACTTCCACATCCTAAACATTTCAAACGAATATCGGCACCTAATCTAGTAATACGCCATTGCTTGCTTTTATAACAAGGATGTTCTTTTTTTAATTCTACAATATCATTTAATGTATAATCCATCGTTTCACCACCTTCATATATTATAACAAAAAAGTAAACTTTTTCATAGAGATTAACTATAAAAGCGTCATACAAAATACAGTATAACGCTATTCTTGAATATTTCTTATTTGGTCTTGGATATTTTCCAATGAACTTTGGTAAATTTCTAAATGCTGCTCATTAATTAAATTACCTTCTAATATTTGATGTGTTACTTGCCAATTCGTAGTTGAAATTAAATATTCTGTTATAAAATAATGTAATTTATCAGCAGTAAAATTAAACTTCATTGTATCCCCAACAATATAACTAACTGTTTCTAAATTTTTCAAAAACTTTTCTGCTTTAAACTTTTCTGAAACAACATTAAATAATTCATCATGTCTTAAAATATTTAAATACATGTCTAAAAATTCTTGTTTTGGAAAGCTTTTTTGTTCGTTTTTAGAAGTAATCACTAAATCATACATTTTAAGCATCGTTTCTGGTGTACCTTGAATATAGTAATCTATATCATTTTCTAGTAATTTATTAATTGCTAACCAACTACAATATACACCATCTTCATTAATATGTTTCAACGTATCTCTTTGAAAATTGCGACAACTGTTTTTGATTACTACCGCACTAGGAATACTCGTTATTAATATTTTTTTTGAAACAGGATGAACACTTAGTATAATATGTGAACTATCTAGTATTTGATTCCCTACTTTATTAGTAATATTAAAATACACTGAAACTGGTTTATTTTTAAAATCTTTTTTTGTTTGGTGATTAATAGCATACGACTTCAACAACTTCATTTTATCACTAAACTGCGTATATTTTGAGCGAACAGTGTTCTGATACTTTTCCATAATCATGACTGCACTAATTTCATTATTGTTAAAATCTTGAAACATTTTATTAAAATCATAATAAATCACAATATCACTATTAATTTCTTTATTCGTTAAAAAATACGGTGCACTATCATCATTGCCTTGTAATATCACACCAAGCTTTTTATCTTTTAACTGTGCTATTTCTGTATTTTGCTGTGTGTAAACTAATACGTTTTGTAGTGAATCTTTTTTTGCAACATCTACAACACGATTAATACCTTGTAAATATCCTGTTATCGCAATAAACACACAACTTAATACAATTATAACACCGCTTAAAAATATGTTAAACAACTGTTTTTTCTTTAAAATATACAATACTGTAATTAACACTACCACAAATGAACATGCAACTATTTTGTGAAACACATTAAAAGTTTGATGCAACAAAACCGTAAATAAACACACATACGCACAAAGACAAATAAAACTAAATACGCAATTTGAAAATATTTTTTTCACTAAATAACCTCTTTAATTGCTTCAAAAAGTTTCTTTTTCAATAACGTTTTATCAACTGGTTCTTGACATAACGCTAATAATTCATCAACTTTATGATCAACTTTTGTTGCATCAACATCAATGATTTCATTAACCATAATCATTGGATTTGCGGTTGAATGTGTTTTTTCTTCAGAATATTGCAACTCTTCAAACATTTTCTCACCTGGTCTTAACCCAATTTCAATAATGTCGATATCTTTGTATGGTCTTAACCCTGATAAACGAATTAAGTTTTCTGCTAAATCTAATATTTTTACGGGTTCTCCCATATCTAAAATAAATATTTCACCTCGATCGGCATAATAACCCGCTTGTAACACTAATTGTGCTGCTTCTGGAATCGTCATAAAATAGCGAATAATTTTTTTACTCGTCAACGTTATTGGACCACCTTTTTCAATTTGATTTTTAAAAATAGGAATAACAGAACCATTAGACCCCAACACGTTACCAAAACGCACCGCTGCAATTTTTGTGTTTTTTTGTAATCCTCTTGATTGTAAAATAAGTTCTGTCATACGTTTACTCGCTCCCATGACATTCGTTGGATTAACAGCTTTATCAGTTGAAATCATAATCACTCTTTTAGCACAATGCTTAATCGCAACATCAATCACATTTCGCGTCCCCACGATATTATTTTTAATTGCTTCTTGTGGTCTAGTTTCCATCAATGGCACATGTTTGTGCGCCGCAGCATGATACACAATATCAATGTTATACTCACTAAAAATATTTTCAAGTGCAGCTACTTCACGAATTGATGCTATTAAACTCGTTATTTTAATGTTTTCATATGATGCGTTTTGACGTTTTAAACAAGACAATTCTTGCTCCAACATATATAAACCATTTTCATTTACATCTAATAATAGTAAATGTTGGGGCTGAAATTTAAAAATTTCCATTACTAATTGGCTTCCAATAGAACCAGCAGCACCTGTTACTAAAACAACTTCCCCTTTAATATATTCACTAATTTCTTCGCTAGATAATTTAGCTTCTTCACGACCTAATAAATCTTCAATTGTAACGCTACGTATTTGATTGCTAGTATTATTCATAAATAACGTTTCACCCGGTGCCATAATTTTAATCTCAACGTTTAAAATTTTACATAAATCAACGACTTTTTGTATCGTTTTTTTATCAGCACTTGGCATCGCAATAAATACTAAATCTATTTCTTTTTTAGTAATGATTTTTGGAAGATCTTTTATTTTACCTAAAACAGCATAACCACCTACAACCATTCCATCTTGAAAGTCATCAATAAAGCCAACTAATTTTGCGTTTAACTTTATATTTTTTTGCAGTTCTTTCATTAAAATATATCCGGCACTACCTGCCCCCACAATTAATGAGCGACGACCTTTAAATTTTAAATGTGCATTTAACACTGACTCACGATAAGCACGATATCCTAATCGAATACCGAACATGAAAAATGAACTTAGAACAGTCGCAATAATCAATATCAAATAAAATACAATTCTAAAATGTAATATAAAAAATAACAGGCCACAAATAATAAATGCAATAACAAGTGTAACTAATATATTCCATAATTCTTTTTCACCAATATATTCCCATAAACTTTTATTAACTTTATACACTACAAATAATGTTGTATAAATAATTAATAATGCAATTGCTAGTAGTATTACAGGCATTGAAAATGAATAATTACTTACGACTTGTTTTACACTAAAATCATGTGTGAAAATCAATGCCAAAATATATGAAAAACCAACTACAATTAAATCAGCTACTAATAACACAATGGATCGATGCTTAACAAACAAACGATTATGCGTAATCTTACTTAACATAAATACCTCTTTCATATGTAAAACGCTCTTTTTAAAATGAGATTTTTATTTTTCTGCTATCTCACAGGCGTAATTTGGGTATTTTACCCACTTATTTAAACTGTTTCAAATTCAGTATAGCATATTAACTAAAAAAATACAATTTTACTTTTAACTATGCTATACTTTACATAGGAGGTTTTTATGGAATTTATATATTACCCTAAATGTTCTACATGCACCAAAGCATTAAAAGTGTTACAAAAAAAATACAACAACATTAAATTAAGAGACATTAAAAATAATACGCCTTCAAAAGAAGAGCTTGAAATGTGGCACATGAAAAGCAATTTGCCAATTAAACATTTTTTCAATACCAGTGGACAATCTTATAAAGCATTAAACTTAAAAAATACGTTTGAAAATTACACTAATGATCAACTTTATGAATTATTATCAAATGACGGAATGTTGCTAAAAAGACCATTACTGATCACAGAAAATGAAATTTTAGTCGGAACAAAACACACCATATATGAAGATGAATAAACTAAGACTTAAAAAAGAAAAACCAAATATCATTAATTTTGTGGATAAAAAGTTAATTGTTATTTTAGTATTCTTAATGTGTGCTTCATTATTGCTGTTATATTCATCAGCACCATATATCGCATCTAATTTTTCTGTGAAATCATTACTTATCAAACAATTAATGTGGTTTTGCATTGGAAGCGTTGTTTTAATGTTTTTTATGTATAACGGCAATGAATTTGTTGTGCCGTTTTTTAAATTGTTATACATCATTTTAATGGTTTTATTAATATTTTTATGTATCGACAGCATCATATTTCAAAAGATATGGCCGATACGCGGATTAACGTTTGGTTCATATGATCCTATTTTATTTGTGAATGGTGCAACAAGCTGGTATAACATTCCAGGTATTGGTAGTTTTCAACCTAGTGAATTTATGAAAATTTGTTTGATTGTGCTGAATGCCAATATTATTGCGGAACATAATGAAAACAAAGATACATCAACATATCAAGACGATTTTCGTTTACTATTAAAAATGGCTAAAATATCACTGCCTCCAATGCTATTAATATTTTTACAACCAGATACTGGGTTAGTGTTTATTATTATTATTTCATTGTTTTTTATGGTTTGTAGTGCGAGTATTAATAAAGGCTGGCTTATCACGATATTTTCCGTTATTGTTATTACAATCAGTGTGTTTTTTATTTTATTTTTCTTTCAACCAAGTATACTGCATCAATTTATTTCGCAAGTAAGATTATCACGAATATATGGTTGGATTTATCCTGATCAATACCCTGCTTATTCTTACCAAGCTACACAATCAATCATCGCAATGGGATCTGCTGGATTAAATGGTTATGGAATTAATAATGCTATACCTGCTGCACTACATATTTCCGAAGCACACACCGACTTTATATTTGCGATGACCGGAACTATTTTTGGTGGTATTGGTATGCTTATAGTATTTGGACTACAATTTGCGTTGACGACACATTTAATGACAACCGCCATAAAAGCAAAGCAATTGTTTGAAAAATATTTTATGATCGGAACAATTGGTATTATTTTCTACCAACAAATTCAAAATATGGGCATGGTACTTAACATTTTACCAATTACCGGCATTACATTACCACTTGTTTCATACGGTGGATCATCACTTATATCTTATTTCTTACTATTTGGCATAACGATGAATATTTACGCCAATACAAAAAACTCAATACAAAATTATTAAGGAGCTTTTATGCAACAATCAACGAATAAAATTATTATGATTAAACCGAATTTTTTTCAGTTTAATGAAGAAACTGCTAAAGATAACACTTATCAACACAAAATTACTATTGATAATGTTTCGAGGAAAGCCGTTTCTGAATTCAACAATTTCGTCAACACACTCCAACAAGAAGGCGTCGTGGTACATGTCATTGAAGATACGGCAACACCACCTACACCCGATAGTGTGTTCCCAAATAATTGGTTTTCAACACACAATGGCACGTTAAATATTTATCCAATGTACACCGATAACAGAAAATGCGAGATCACTAAGTTTAAACAAAACGTGGTTGATTTTTATCAACCGCAAATCATTAATGATTACACCCATTTAAAACCACTCGAAGGAACAGGTGCAATGGTATTAGATCGTGTCAATAAAATTTGTTATTGCGTGGCATCACAAAGAGCTAATGAAACAACATTAGATGAAATATTACAAACTTTAAATTATAAAAAAATACTATTTAATGCGTATCAAAACGATAAAGAAATTTACCACACAAACGTACTGATGGCTGTTACCACACACTTTGTTTTTATTTGTGATGCACTCATTGCTGAAAACGATAGACAACGTGTCCGCACACAAATCAAACAGCATCATGAAATAATTACATTAACCCAAGACCAAATATTGAAATTTGCGGGTAATTGTTTAGAGTTAAAAGGGGAAAACGGTAACTTTATCGTCATGTCTGAAACGGTTTATCAATCTTTAACACAAGATCAAATTACACAAATTACAAATAAAACACGTATCGTTACTGTAGCCATCCCCACAATTGAAACTATTGGTGGTGGTTCTGCACGTTGTATGATTGCTGAAATATTTTAATTAATTGCCACTATTGTGGCATTTTTTTGATGTTAAATATTATTTTCACTATTGGATACTTTACTTGATGATTATAAATTTTTAAATGTGAACTATTTTCGTATGAAAGTGATTGCAAAAAAAACACATAAGATGCTATAATAAGAGTGTAAAACATTAATTGTTGAAAGGAGAGATGAATATGTGGGTAATTAATGTTTCAAGGTATACGAACGGAGATTTATTTTAAGCATAAAAATTTTATAAAACAGAAAGGAGAAAAATATGAAAAAAATTTTTTTATGCATTACATCAATTTTAGTTATATGTTTATTGTTCTCATCCTCTAATTTTAAAGCTGCTAATAAAAAAATAACTGTGGATATATTAGTTGGATCCCCAGAGACAGTAATTAATAATGTTGTTCTCGATGACGGAACACGTCTTTCAGATGTGAAAAACAACATAGAAATTGTTGAAAAAAGTAAACCAAAAATAGAACCACGCTATTTTGGTGGATACGACTATTATTTCGAATACGCAGCTTGGATAAAACGAGATGGTGTAGATACATTAAGTTTAAAACCTACAGATCACGTTCGTTACAACAGATCAAACGCAGATGCTGCTTGGAAATTGATTTCCGATTCTAAAAACGGTTTAGGATATCATCCTGGATTTTCAAACTACACTTCATTAAAAAACCAATATTATTGTCATTTTGAACTTGCGAAATTCAAAGACAAATGGAACTTAGAAGCCAACAGAAAAGTTGTAAGTTGGTTTGAGATGAGGATTAAGGGGTGTAACCCATGATAAAAAAATATATTAAATACATCGTTACAATTTTAATACTAGGACTAAACACACTTCTTATTCTCCAAAGTGCTGGAATAGCATATTTTTCAGGATATTGTGCCGATGACCGCCACTTTAATATTTTTTGCGGTGAGTTCTTTGTTCAAAATGGTATAGTAATATTTCTCATCGTCGTATTTCTATCTTTACTACTAACTATACTATATTTAAAAATGTTGCTAAGCAAGAAATGACATTAAATCACAAATAATTATTAAAAAGCATTGCACCTATTTTTATTAGGTGTGATGCTTTTATAAACTTACCTTATACTATTGCAATTTTATCAATTATTTTATATAATATAATTAAATAAGGAGGAATTTATGGACAATAAAATTCAAGTAGAAATTAGTAATACAAGTTTTCCAAGTGCAAAAATTGTATTAGAAAAAGGTGAAAGCTGTTATATCGAAAGTGGATCAATGATTTCAAGAACAGCTGGTTTAGAATTAAAAGCACACTTAAACGCTGAAGGATCGAGTATGTTGGGTAGATTAGTAAAAGCAACTGCAAGAAGTATCGTATCAGGCGAAAATGTATTCATTACAAAAGTAACTGCTAATGAAGCAGGATATGTTATGATTGCACCAAAATACCCTGGAAAAATAGCAACACTTGATATCGGTGAAACACAATACTGTTTAAATGACGGTGCTTTCTTAGCATTAGACGGTGCATGTCGTTATAAAATGAAACGCCAACATATTGAAAAAGCATTGTTTTCAGGTACAGGTTCATTATTTGTGATGACAACTGAAGGCGAAGGACGTGTCTTAATTAATGCTTTTGGAGATATCCAAAAAATCGAACTAAACAACGAATCAATCACAATTGATAACGGTCATGTTGTAGCATGGGATAGTTCATTAAGTTATAATCTCCATTTTGAAACAGGGTTTTTCCAATCAATGGGAACTAACGAAGGATTAGTTAACACATTCCACGGAACAGGAACGATTTATATTCAAACACTTAACCTACAAAACTTCGCACAAGCTATTTTACCTTTTATTCCAAACAGAAGTAGCTAACATTATTGACCATATTGTTTGACATATGTTTCATATTTCGCTATAATAATAAGGCAATGCTCATAAAATGACAAAAGAAATGGAGGAAAACATATGAAAAGAACATATCAACCAAGTAAAAGAAAACATCAAAAAACACACGGATTTAGAGCCCGTATGAAAACTGTTGGTGGGCGTAAAGTTTTAGCACGTCGTAGAGCACGTGGTAGAAAAGTTTTATCAGCATAAATCACCTCACGGTGATTTTTTTTAAATATATGAAAAAAAAATATCGCATTAAAGATAGCCGTGAAATTAAAAAAATTTTAGACAACAAAAATTTTTTTAGTAGTAAAACTCTCACACTCTACACAAAACCACGAAATTTAGAGCATGCCCGTATCGCAATTTCTGTTAGTAAAAAATTAGGAAATGCCGTTGTTCGTAATAAAATTAAACGACAAATTCGCATGATGGTACAAAAAGTCTATACATTTGATGAAATTTTTGATACAATAATATTTGTTAGGAATGCGTATACTGAACACCATTACTCTGATAACGAAAAAAACTTACAGTATACTTATTTGAAAGCGAGGAGAAAATATGACTAACTTTTTTAAAAAACATAAATTATTAATCTTGTCTTTAAGTTTAATATTCTTACTAACTGCTTGTAGAAGAATTACCGACAACAACTCACAAGTATTAGAACAATATATCTTAAGACTTGATACACCATTTTCAGTAGCATGGAAAGACGGATTATTCACTGCACTATTTGTATATCCAATATCACTAGTCGTGAACTTCTTAGCAACAATTGATTTTATTGGTGCCGGTGGGTCGATTATTATCACAACTGTTATTTACAATGCACTACTTACAAAATCACAAATCAAACAACAAATGATGACGCAAAAACAATCACTAATCCAACCAGAATTAGCACGTATTAATGCAAAATATGAAGGTAAAACAGACCAACAATCTACTATTAGAAAAAATCAAGAAATTCAAGCAATTTATGAAAAACATGGCATTAACCCTTTTGCAAGTATTTTACCACTGTTTATTCAAATGCCATTTATGTTTGCAATGTATGGTGCAATCCAAAGATCATACAACATTA
Organism: uncultured Erysipelotrichaceae bacterium; assembly: GCA_945877255.1. GTDB lineage: Bacteria > Bacillota_I > Bacilli_A > Erysipelotrichales > Erysipelotrichaceae > CAMCRE01. The sequence continues at coordinate 34,826 of CAMCRE010000009.1, read as the reverse complement.
TTAATGGTGATTTCTTTGGTGTTCGTTTATCAGAATTAGCATCAAACGCGATTAACTTCCCAAATGCTTGGGCATACTTGCTTATTTTTGGATTAATGGTTGTAACAAACTTTGCAGCATTCAAAATACCACAATACCTAACAAATAAAAAGAAAAAAGAAGAAGGTATTAAAGACAAAAAATACGCACAAGATAAAAATGCACCAAACCCAGAAGCAACACTTAATACTACAATGATGTTTATGCTACTACTAACAAGTGCCATATCTTGGATTTGGCCAATCGGAATGAGTTTATATTGGGCAGTTGGTTCAATTTGTAGAATTGCTCAGTCATACTACATATACAAATACCACTCAATGAAAAATTAGGAGGAAACGATGTTTTATACGGGTAAAAACTTAGAAGAGGCATTATCTAAAGTTATCGAAAAACACAACGTTACTTTAGATGAAATTACTTATCAAATTATTGAAGAAAAAACAGGATTTTTAGGATTAGGCTCAAAAGTAGAAATTAAAGCTTACTGCTATAAAGACATTATTGAATCAATTAAGCTTTACTTAAACAATTACTTAAACCACTTAAATATTAATCATACAATTGAAGTAACATACAACGACAATAAATACACAGTATTATTAAACAGCGATAACAACGCTGTGCTAATCGGTAAAAACGGCCAAACACTCGTTTCATTAACAACGTTATGTAAAACACATTTATCCACAACATATAAAAAATACATCAACAATTTATTTATTGATGTTAATGGCTATAAAGAAGATAAATATATCCGAATTCAAAAAATGGCATACCGCATAGCAAAAGAAGTACAACGCACAAAAATTGCCGCAAAATTAGACCCAATGCCAAATGATGAAAGAAAAGCTATTCACCATTATCTAACTAATTTACCATATATCCGCACTATTAGTGAAGGTGAAGCACATAAACGATACTTAACTATCGTTTATGACGAAAACAAAAAATAACGATGTGTAGTAAAATACACATCTTTTTAAATAGGAGTAATTATGAAATTAATAATAGGATTAGGAAATATCGGAAACGAATATCAAAATACACGTCATAATGTTGGATTTATGGCGGTAGATTACTTTGCTGATAAAAATAAATTAGAATTTAAAAACACAAAATTAAAAGCAATGATTAGTAAAGGTAAGATCGCTAATGAAGACGTTATTATCGCAAAACCAACAACATATATGAACTTATCAGGAGAAGCCTTATCATTAATTATGAAATTTTACCAAATAAATATTAAAGATGTATTAGTAATTTATGATGACTTAGATTTAGATACAGGTAAAATTAGAATCCGAAAATCTGGATCTGCAGGTGGACAAAATGGAATGAAAAATATTATCCAACACACGAAAACAGAAAACATCGCACGAATTAGAATCGGAATATCTAAAAATCCACTTATCCCCACAAAAGATTATGTGTTAGGAAAATTTACCCAAAATGAACTACAAGCAATCAATCCTGCACTATCAACAATAGAATTAATCATACATGATTTTATCACAAAAGATGTTGATTACATTATGAATAGGTATAATAAAAAATGATTATTGAACTATTAAAAGAAGCACCTATCACAAACGCACTTAACAACTTTGATGGGGTTATTGCTAACTTATCCCCACAACAAGAAGCCTTGTATTTAGCAGCTAGTCAACATACTTCATTAATCGTCGTTAAACCAACTCTATATGCAGCTCAACAACTATATCATGCACTATACGCATTAATAAAAGATGATGCATTATTATTTCAAAGTGATGAATCATTAAGATTTGAATCAATTGCTGCATCTTACGAAACAACTGCATCTATGATAGAAAACCTCTACCACCTCCAACAAAAAGAAGTTAAAATTATTGTTACACATCTTCAAGCATATTTAAGGTTTTTACCAAATAAAAATGTTTTTAATAAATATTGTTTATCTTTAACATGTAACCAAACAATCTCAAAACAAACACTGGAAACTTTTTTAATCCAAGCAGGATATCAAAAAGTTTCACGTGTTGATCGCCCATTAACTTTTGCGAGCAGAGGATCGATTATAGATATTTTTTCTATTCAACATGATGATCCAATCAGAATTGAATTTTTTGATATCGAAATTGAAAATATACGTTTTTTTAATGTTGAAACACAAAAAACGATTAATATGATTAATGATGTTACTATTTTACCTGCTACAACAATACTATTTAGCGATGATGAAATTAATGAAATACAATCAAAAATCACAAATATCACCAACCCTCAATTGCAAAACAATCTTGCTGCTGAGTTAGATTTTTTAAAACAACATCACACCGACTTAAAATATTATCGATTTTATTCACTGTTAAACAATCATACCCATTTAAATGACTACCTAAATGGAAAAATAATTTATTCATCTGCAACACAGTTAAGCTACGCATACGATGAAATGGTTAAAGAAACTAATCAATTTATAAATGAATTAAGCATGCAAAATGAAGCAATTAAAGATATAAACTACTACTTTAATATTGATGACCTTAATTATGACTTCAACATTTATCAATTTCATGAACACGCAATCGAATCAACGATTCAACCACTACTTACTGCATCTTTAGATAAAGATGCAGTATTAACAGAAATGATCCGACGCTCAAATGAATCATCTGTTGTTGTAGCAGTAAACGATTTTCAAATCGAATTACTAAAAGACCGCATTTCTACTCCCCATAAAATACAATTCACCAACAAACCATTACCTGAAGGCTTTATAATCGGAAACACCTATATTTATACAGCTAAAGAATTATTTAATGAAAAAGTTAAGCCATATAAAAAACACAACAAATTTAAAGATGCACTAATATTAAAAAATTATCAAGAATTATCAATCAATGATTATATCGTACATGAAAAATATGGTATTGGAAAATATTTAGGAATCGTTACTAAAATGCAAAATAACGTGAATAAAGATTACTTATCAGTTGAATACGGCAATGCCACAAAACTTTTTATACCTGTTGAACAATTTCAACTCGTAAGAAAATATTTATCAAAAGATGCATTAACGGTTAAATTAAGCACTATCGGTACAACACAGTGGTCAAAAGAAAAAGAAAAAATCCAAAAAGGCATCGAAGAATTAGCTAATCAATTACTAGAACTTTATACTTATCGAAACACTAAAGTAGGCTTTAAATACGCACAAGATGATTTACTACAAGAAAAATTTGAAAATGACTTTCAACATGAATTAACGTTTGATCAACGAACAGCTATTAATGAAATTAAAAAAGATATGGAAAGTGATAAAATTATGGATCGCTTATTATGTGGTGATGTTGGATTTGGTAAAACAGAAGTGGCTGCAGTAAGTGCATTTAAAGCAGTCGCAAATGGAAAACAAGTAGCTTATCTTTGTCCGACCACAATACTCAGTAACCAACATTATCACACATTTAAAAAGCGTTTTAAAAACTTCCCTGTCAATATCCAACTATTAAATCGTTTTACTTCTACAAAAGAAACTAAAAATATTATCGATCAAACGAAAAATGGTTTTGTGGATATAGTGATTGGTACACATCGTATACTATCAAAAGATGTTGCTTTTAAAAATTTAGGATTATTAATTATTGATGAAGAACAACGCTTTGGTGTTACCCAAAAAGAAAAAATCAAACAACTTAAAAATACTGTTGATGTACTTTCATTATCTGCAACACCTATCCCTCGTACGCTTCAAATGTCGTTAATTGGTATTCGTGGATTATCTCAAATTAATACCCCGCCAAAAAATCGTTACAGTGTTCAAACATACATTTTAGAAGAAAACGAACATAGTATTAAAAATATTATCGAACGTGAAATAGCTCGCAATGGTCAAGTTTTTTATTTACATAATAATATCGAAGATATTTATGAGATCGCAAATCAAATTCAAAATGCCATCCCCCACGCTAAAGTTGCAATTGGACACGGTAAAATGTCTAAAAACGAAATAGAAGATGTTATGATTCAATTTATTGAACATGAATTTAACGTCTTAATCTGTACCACAATTATTGAAACAGGAATAGATATTCCAAACGCCAATACAATTATTATTCATGATGCTGATAAATTTGGACTAGCTCAACTTTATCAAATAAGAGGACGTGTTGGACGTGGCGATAAAATTGCCTATGCGTATTTAATGTATCAACGTGGAAAACAACTTACACAAGAAGCTATTGCTAGACTTCAAGCAATCAAAGAATTTGCAACACTTGGTTCAGGGTATAAAATCGCTATGCGTGATTTAAGTATTCGTGGTGCTGGAGATATGCTCGGAGGAAAACAAGCTGGTTTTATTGATTCCGTTGGTATGGATATGTATATAGATATGCTGTCAAGCACGTTGCAAGAAAAAAAAGGTATTCAAATAAATGAGAATAAAATAAATGCCACAAACATTGCTATAGATAGCTATATCCCACAATCATTTACTGATAATGATATGGAAAAACTACAAATCTACCAAACTATTAATAAAATAAATAAACTAGAACAATTAAATGTATATGCAGATGATTTAATTGATAATTTTGGTAAATTACCACAATCTGTGATAAACATTATCGAAAAAAGAAAATTAGATATTTTATTAAGTCATCAAGATATTCAATCATATAGTGATAGTGAGCAACTAATCGCTATTGTGTTTACTAAAGATTATTCTTATCGCATTAATGGTGAAGCAATATTTACACTAACTAATGAATACAGTAATGACGTAAAAATATCTTATTCTAACCAAAGTATTCACCTTACTTTTAGAAAATTTAAAGATTATTTACCGATCTTAACGCAATTACTTATTCAATGTATTAATTTAAAACAATGATTATTTATATAGTGATGATATACAATAATGAATAAAAAATAAGAACGTATTCTCATTTTACTAAACATTAGTTTATTTTTGAGGATATGTTCTTATTTCTCATAATTATGTTTTTAATATAAAATTTCAATAGATTTACTCTTCTGACACTAAATGTATTTCCTACACAAATCTTAAATATTGGATAGTTTATTGTATCAATCCATTTATTTGTGTTACAGCGGTCAGCGTAAATAGCGGTTTGATTTCTTCCTCCGATTAGTTGACTTTATTATATTATATTGCTATAATAAAGCCAACTAATCGGAGGAAGAAATCATGAAAACTAAAATATATAAAATACTTAAAATTGGATTTTTAGTCATTATGCTTATTTGGATGTTTTTAAATTTCTCAACAATATTCACACTTGGGATTGAACTAGCAGATAACGGATTAAATAATTCAGCATATATTGTTGATTTTGGAATTAGAAACAGTTTAATTATTTTTCCTTTTTTCTTAATTTACGCAATACATGAAATTTATAAAAGCGTTACGAATAAATAAAAACACATGTCTTAGTAGAATCTTCTACTATTGACATGTGTTTTATTTAGTTTCTATATAATTTTGATTGCGTTTTCAAATCAATAATGTTAGAATGACAGTGTAGTAGGATATAGATAGAAATATTGTAAAGGAGGTATTATGAAATTAAATCTATCTAGGTATAAGAACGGTGATTTTTTTCTCAGTATGTAATAACAGAAATATAATTATCAAATGAAGCACAATTAAATAAAGGTACAATTATTGCTTCAAATAATGAAAATGATGACGACTGGGATCATGTTGCATTTGTAGTAGCATCAGATAATTACCCAGCTAACTATCATGGAAAAAGATTTTTTGATTATAAAGTGGCCCAACACACAAGTAATTATTTAGAGTAGACAAGTTCGACAAAAAACGGTTGGGAGAATATTGGAGGAAGACATGAGATTGTTAGACAATGATAAAATTTCAAAAATTTGTGCGTTTTTATCTATCGGTATTTTTATAAATGTGAAAAATACATGGGATCGTGCACCAGTATCAATATTGAACCGTCATCCATTATTAACAGTTATATTAGGTATAATATGGTGTATTACTGCTATTCAAAAAAGTACAACAGCTAAAATTATTAATCTCATATCTAGTATTACGATATTTGGAATGTTGTTATATCGCTTATTATTTGAGATGAAAATATATTTTCCTCTTACAGCTAATGATTTCAGTATAGGATCGCATGTTTTGATAATAATATCGTTTATATTATTTATGTTTTCGATATACTTTGGTGTCAAAAACATACATGAACAATCATCAGACATCCACTAGGATGTCTTTTTTATGAATTAATCACCCAATAAAATATTACACTAGCCAATCATCATTTAGGTTTGAAATGAAATAATTTAATTACTGCTCTTAATTTACGCAATACATGAAATTTATAAAAGCTTACGAATAAATAAAAACACATGTCTTAGTAGAATTTTCTACTATTGACATGTGTTTTTGTTTATTTAGTTTTTCCTTGGTTAGCAACGCTTTCCATCTTAGCTTTTAATGCTTCTTGATCACCTAAATAATATTTTTTAACAACATTGAAATTTTCATCAAACTCGTATACTAAAGGTACACCTGTAGGAATATTAACTTCCATAATTTCATCTTCTGTTAAGTTATCAAAATATTTCACTAATGATCTTAATGAATTACCATGTGCTGTAATTAAAACACGTTTTCCAGCTAACATATCTTTTTTAATTACTTCTTCAAAATATGGTACTGCTCTTTCAATTGTAATTTTTAAACTTTCAGTTAATGGTAAAACTGATTTATCTTCTTCTTGACGATATTGATCTTGTAATCTTGGATTTCTTTCATCTGTTTCTTCAAGCGCAGGCGGCGTAACATCAAATGATCTTCTCCAAATTTTAACTTGATCTTCACCATATTTAGCAGCTGTTTCAGCTTTATTTAACCCTTGTAATGCACCATAGTGTCTCTCATTTAATTTCCAGCTTTTTGTAACTGGTAACCACTCACGATCTAATTCTTCTAAAATATAATTTAATGTGTGAATAGCTCTTTTTAAATAACTCGTGTAACAAACATCAAAATCAAACCCAGCTTCTTTTAATAATTTACCCCCTTCACGAGCTTCTTCTCTTCCTTTATCACTTAAATCAACATCTTTCCATCCAGTGAATAAGTTTAATTTATTCCATTCACTTTCACCATGTCTAACTAATACTAATTTCATATGTATCCTCCTATTCATTAATATTATACTGTTTTTTGTATCGCATTGCAATTATTATTTATACACCGATTAACTAATATTGACATGTTTTTACCCGCAATATTATTGAGACTAAATTAACTACTAAATTTTAAATAAATCACTATATAAAATACAACTTTACACAAATAATATTTTATAATTGTTTGTTTTTAAAATACTCCCTCACTCGAGGTGCAACTTCTTCACCATATAACCTAATTGCTTCTAGCACTTTTTCATGTGGCATACTACCAATTGGTAAATGTAATAAGAAACGATCAAGTTTTAATGTCTCCACAATATAAATGATTTTTTGCACTACCGTATCCACATCCCCAACAATCATTGCTCCTTTATCCCCAACCATACTTAAATATCGTCGATAATCTAATTCATGCCAATGTGGTCGATCTTTTGCAATCGCATCTACAACTGTTTTGGTAGGATGAAAATAATCGCGAATAGCTTCTTCCTTATTACTTGCAATATATCCCCAAGAATGAGCAGATACTTTTAAACTCTCATTAAAACCATTATCTTTTCCTATTTTTTTATAAAGTTCTACTAAAGGTGCGAAATCTTTAGGATTTCCACCAATTACTGCATATGTAATTGGTAAACCTTGTTTAGCTATTTTAACTGTTGACTCAAAATTACCTCCCGTTGCCACCCAAATTGGTAATGTAGATTGTTTGGCACGTGGATAAACACCTTTATTACTTACTTTAGGCGTATGCTTTCCTTCCCAAGTTAAAAACTCATTTTCATTGATATTGCGTAACATCGCTAACTTTTCGTCAAATAATGTTTCGTAATCACGCAACTCATATCCAAATAATGGAAATGATTCGATAAAAGACCCTCTTCCAACCATTATTTCAGCACGACCATTCGATAAAGCATCAACAACAGCATAGTTTTGATACAATCTAATTGGATCCGCACTAGATAACACATTTACTGCACTCGATAAACGAATTTTTTTAGTATTAACAGCACCAGCCGCTAAAATCGTTTCTGGATTAGAGACCGCAAAATCACTACGATGATGTTCACCAATCGCATAAACATCTAACCCTACTTTATCTGCTAATTCAATTTCTTTAATTAATTGTCTGATACGCTCATCATGAGAAATAACTTCTCCATTTTCTAATGGTGTTGTTTCACCAAATGTACTAATTCCTAATTCTATCATCATATCACCTCACCAACATTATATTTGGTTACTTTTAGTAAGTCAATTTATCTGCTTATAAAAAAAGATGACTACGAAAACTGTACGTCATCTTTAAATACTAATTTTAATAATATCGGTGTTACGACTGTTGTAACAACGATCATAATAATAATCGGACCTAATGCTGTTGGTTCAATTAATCCTAAAGGTAAACCTTTAGAAGCCATAATTAGTGCTACTTCACCTCTTGAAATCATTCCAACACCAATTTGAACTGATTCTTTAGTGGAATAACGCATTAATTTTGATCCTAAACCACAACCAATCACTTTAGTGATAATAGCAACAACCGTTAATGCAAGCGTAAATATTAAAATTGTTGTATTCATAGTAGTAATCGTCAATCCTAATCCAATACTCGCAAAAAACATTGGCGACAACAACATATATGATGAAGTTTCAAATCGACGAGAAATATAATGCGTCTTGCTCGTATTTGAAATCACTAATCCTGCTACAAAAGCCCCCGTAATATCACTAACGCCAAAATAATGTTCTGCAATATATGCCATAATCAAACAAAACCCAAATGACGTCACTACGAATCTTCTTAAATCTTTAGTGTAACTATTCACCCAATTTTCAAATAGCTTATGACCAAAAATACCTATAACAACTGAAAACACTAAAAAAGCTACAATTTTCAATAAAACGATTGCTAAGTTAACGTTTTTATTTGCCAAAGAAATGACAACTGTCAACCCAACAATACCTAAAATGTCATCGATTAATGCCGCACCCAAAATCGTATTTCCTGCTCTAGTAGATAATTTCCCCATTTCTTTTAAAACTTCTACACTAATACTAACACTCGTCGCTGTTAATACAATACCTAAGAAAATGTTTTGTAGGAATTGATTATTACCTTGTGTAAATAGTGATGTTCCATTATAAAAATATGATACTGCTAATCCACCTAATATTGGAACAAGTATACCTAGTAACGCAATCACAAATGAAGCTTTACCAGTTTTCTTTAATTCATTAATGTCTGTTTCTAATCCAGCTTCAAACATTAATACTACGACACCAATTTCTGCTAATAAATGTATTAATTCTTTACTTTGTATTAAATTTAATGCTGAAGGTCCTAAAATAATTCCCGCAAATAATGCACCTACAACCTGTGGTAATCGCATTGTGCGTGTAATAATACCAAATATTTTAGTACTCAATAAAATAATACCAATATCTAATAAAAAACGATAGCTTCCCATAAAAACCTCCAAAACACAAGTTATATTATACGCCTATCAAGTTTAAAAAGCAAAAATATTGTTTCTTAAAAATAGAAAAAACTGCATTACGCAGTTTTAATTAGTTTACTTTAATTCCAGGTCCCATTGTTGTTGAAATTGTTAAGTTTTTAATGTAAGTACCTTTAACAGCAGCAGGTCTTGCTTTCACAATAACATCTTTAATTGCATTAAAGTTATCTACTAATTTATCGCTATCAAATGAAACTTTACCGATTAACACGTTAATGTTTCCTTCTTTATCAACACGATATTCAACTTTACCTTTTTTAACGTCTTCAACAGCTTTTGCTACATCCATTGTAACAGTACCTGTTTTAGGGTTTGGCATTAAACCTTTAGGTCCTAATAAACGTCCTAATTTACCAAGCTCACCCATCATATTAGGTGTTGCAATAATTACATCAAAATCAAAGAATCCTTTAGCAATTTTATCTAATAATTCTTTTCCTCCTGCGTATTCAGCCCCAGCATCTAAAGCTTCTTTTTCTTTATCTCCCGTTGCAATAACACATACTTTTTGACTACGTCCTGTACCATGTGGTAACACAATCGCACCACGAATTTGTTGGTCTGCATGACGTGGATCCACGTTTAATCTGAATGAAACTTCTACTGAAGAATCAAATTTTGTAAAGCAAGCTTTTTTAGCTAACTCTACTGCTTCATTAATTGAATAAACAGTGTTTTTATCAACTAATTTAGCAGCTTCTAAATATTTTTTTCCGAATTTTGCCATGTTGATAATCCTCCTTATTCAAATCCTTCAATTGTGATACCCATATTACGAGCAGTACCAGCAATAATACGCATTGCACCTTCAACATCATTAGCGTTTAAATCTACTAATTTGTATTCAGCGATTTCTCTTAATTGCTCAACTGTAATGCTACCAACTTTTCCAGTTTTTGCATTAGTTGCACCTTTTGAAACGCCAGCTGCTTTTTTCAATAAATTTGAAGCTGGTGTCGTTTTTAAAACGAATGAAAATGATTTATCTTCATACGCTGTAATAATTACAGGAACGACATCTCCTGCACGGTCCTTAGTAGCATCATTAAACTGCGTACAAAATTGTGGCATGTTAATTTGAGCTGATGCTAAAGCAGGTCCTGGTTTTGCTCCTCCCGCTGGGAATTGCAATTTAGAAATTTTTGCAATTTTCTTACTCATAAGACTCCTCCTTGTTAATTGCCTTATGCAGTGGTAAACAAGTGATTGCACACTCTCCCACGCATGTTACGTTGTAACATTACTATTGTACACTAAAAGTGAATTATTAGCAAGTAATATGGTATAATATTACTGAGTGAGGTAGTTATGCGATTAGATAAATTTTTAAAAATTTCACGTATTATCAAACGTAGACAAGTTGCAAAAGAACTTGCCGATTTTAGCCGTGTTCTAATTAATGAGCGCGTTGCAAAACCTAGTTCAAAAGTAGCAGTTAACGACACATTAACGTTACTCTTTGGGAATAAAAAAATCGTTGTTAAAGTATGTGCTTTATTACCCTATGCTAAGAAAGATGACGTAGATGTCATGTATGAAATAATATCGGAGGAAAAAATTAATGATTGAAGTAAACAACGTCAGTGTTCAATTTGGTAGTCGAACACTATTTAAAGATGTTAATATCACATTTAATAATGGAAATTGCTATGGTCTTATTGGTGCTAATGGTGCTGGTAAATCAACTTTTCTGAAAGTTTTAAATAACGAAATTGAACCAACAACTGGTGTCATTACACTTGGTAAAAACGAAACATTATTCACCCTCAAACAAAATCATTTTGAATTTGATGATTATACTGTAATGGATACTGTATTAATGGGAAATATCCGATTACATGAAATTTCAAAAGAAAAAGACGCTTTATATGCTAAAGAAGATTTTAGCGATGCTGATGGTGAGCGTGCTGGGGAATTAGAAGCATTATTTGCTGAACTCGATGGATGGAATGCTGAAAGTAATGCTGCTAGTTTATTAAATGGATTAGGAATTGATAATCACTATGCTTTAATGCGAGATTTAATTGCTAGTGATAAAGTGAAAGTTTTATTAGCACAAGCACTATTCGCCAATCCTGATACTTTATTACTAGATGAGCCAACTAACCACTTAGATATTAAAGCTATTGCATGGTTAGAACATTTTTTAATTAACTACGACAAAACTGTTATCGTTGTTAGTCATGATCGCCACTTTTTAAATAAAGTTTGTACGCATATTGCGGACATTGATTTCGGACAAATTAAAGTATACAGTGGTAACTACGATTTTTGGTATGAATCTAGTCAATTATTAGCTAAGCAATTAAAAGATGCAAATAAGAAAAAAGAAGATAAAATTAAAGAATTAGAAGAATTTATCGCGCGTTTCTCCGCAAATGCATCTAAAAGTAAACAAGCAACATCACGTAAAAAAATATTAGATAAAATCGTTTTAGATGAACTAACACCAAGTAATCGAAAATATCCATTTATTGAATTTAAACCAGATCGTGAATCTGGTCGCTCAATATTGTTTTTGGAAGATGTTGATGCATCAGATAATGAAACATCCATTAAAAATATTTCTTTTTCATTATTAAAAAACGACAAAGTCGTTTTATTAGGTGATCCTTTAAAATGCTCTTTATTATTAAAAATAATTGCTAAAGAAAAAGCAATTACTAATGGTAACTTAGAAATAGGACAAACCATTACATTATCTTATATTCCTGATGATAATAGCCATTACTTTAATCAATCTATTCCGATCACAGACTGGTTAAGTCAATATACAGCGATTGAAGACATGAATTTTATTCGTGGTTTTTTAGGTCGTATGCTATTTTCAAAAGAAGAAGCATTGAAAAACGTTGATGTATTATCTGGGGGAGAAAAAGCACGCTGTATGCTTTCTAAATCAATGTTAGAAGCACCTAACTTACTATTATTAGATGACCCCACAAACCATTTAGATTTAGAATCAATTACTTCATTAAATAATGCCATGATTAATTTTAAAGGTGAAATGATTTTTACTTCAAGTGATCATCAGTTTATTCAAACAGTCGCAAATAGAATTATACATATTACTGAAAATGGTATTATTGATAAAAGAATGTCATACGACGAATACTTAGAACTTGAATTAGGTATTATAGAATGAGATACACATTACATAACGTGTATCTCATTTTTTTAATTGATTAATAATATTACGAATGGTTGCTTCGTTTTTAATTGGTTGTTTTTCTAATTGCTCTAAAATTTGCGATATTTGTGATTCATCACCACCTGCAGCTAATATCATTGCACGATAATGTAATTTCATATGCCCTTTTTGTATTCCACTACTAACAAGTGCTCTTAAAGCAGCAAAATTTTGTGCTAATCCGACACAAGCTACTATTTCACAAAGTTTATTAGCATCAGGATATTTTAAAATTTCCAATGATAATTTTGCTATTGGATTAGTAGATATCCCACCACCTACAACACCTAAATTAAGCGGAATTTTAATTTCACCAACTAAAAAACTATCTTCAATACGATATTCGGTTAAAGGTTGTAATTGTGCATAACTATGTACACTTGCTTCTAATGCTCGTGTGTCATTGCCACAAGCTAAAGCAACAGCCGTTACACCATTCATGATACCTTTATTATGTGTTGTACTACGATATTTATCTAGTTTTGCGTATGTATTAGCCTTAACGATTTTTTCTCCTATTAATTTACCCTCAAATCCATTTTTGGAAAGTGCTTCAAGCGGTAATTTAAAACAAGCATGAACTAATGAACTTTCGTTATAATTAGAAAGTATTGCCATTAATTTATTAAAACCTTTTTCTTCCAACTTATTAGCTATTGCCTCTAAGATTGTGTTCATCATGTTTGCTCCCATGGCATCACAACTATCCAATTCAACATACAATGTGGCAAAAGAATGAAAATATTTAACATACATATTTGTGATTCCACCACCACGCTCATAAATAGAAGGGTAAACCTCACGAGCGTAAGCAATCCATGTTTCCACATCAATATTATCTAAATAAGATTGATCAAACACATCAAACACAATTTCCCCCACAATTCTTTTTTGGTGCTGAATTGCTTGAAATCCACCATATTCACTAATCGTTTTTGCAGAGAGTGATGCCGCAGCTATTACTGACGCTTCTTCAGTCGCCATCGGAACTTCATAAAATTCTCCATTAATGTAAAAACCTGGTGCAATTCCTAATGGAATTTCTAATGTTGTGATTTGATTTTCAATTAGTTGATTTGCGTTAGAAAGCTGTAATTGACCATTTATTAATAAATTATACGTTGTTTCTGATAAATTTTTATTGTTTTTTAAAATTTCTATTCTTTGCGTTGGTGTTTTTTCGTAATATTTCTTAAACATAATTACCTCACAATATGTATTTTCTCATTTTTTAAATCCAAAATTACTTCAACTTCCAGCATTTCATCATCTGTTGCTGTAATATTTTGTAATTCTTGAATGTTTTTCTCAATAATTTCAGCTAATATTTTACCCATAAGTACCTCCTTTACACATATTATATTTTATATCGTTACGATATAACGTAAAAAAGGATAAAAATGCACTTAATTTGTAAGTGCATTTCCTTATTTAATTACTGAATTTTTAGTTGATCCTGTTTTTAAAATTTCATCTAAATTATCGAAACTTGTTTCTATCATATTAGATAATGCTTCATCAGTATTTGAACCAACATGTGGTGTAATTAATACTTTTGGATATAAACTTACTAATTCTTGTACAACTGGATCAGGAATTTCATCAATACTATTAAATGCTTTAAAGAAGAATTTCGTTTCTTCTGGTAATACATCTGTACCAAAACCATCTAATTTACCTGATTTAACAGCACGTAAAATTGCTTCATTGTCTTGTAGCTCTCCACGAGCAGTATTAATTAATATCGCACCATCTTTCATTTTCCCTAAAAATTCATCATTAATCATTTTATCGTTTTGTCCTGGGAAATACGGTACATGAATACTCACAACATCACAAGTATTTAATAATTCGTCTAATTCTACAAACTTAACAACTTCTTTAGCTGCATCAGACTGGAATACATCATACCCATAAACATCTGCACCTAATCCTTTGAATAAACCTGCTTCAGTTAATCCAATTTTACCTGTCCCAATAATTCCCACTTTACAGTTACGAATTTCTTTACTAAACATGATTGGATCAACTCTGAAATCTAAATTACTTGTTTTATTTAGCGTGTGTGCTGTATGTCTTAATAAGCTCATTGCAAGTGTCAACGCTAATTCAGCAATTGCATTTGGTGAATAAGACGGAACACGTGCTACACTAATTCCTAGTTGTTTCGCTGCTTCTAAATCAATATGATTAAATCCTACTGTTCTAGTAAATACATATTTTATTCCCCAACTCGCAAATTTTTCTAAGTTAGTTTTATCTCCTTTACAATTACCACGTAAAATAACTGCATCACTTCCTTTTGCTTGTTCTGCATTTTCGTGTGTACATAAACTTTCTACTAAGTTTAATTCATAGTTATATTTATTAAATTTATGGAAAAACGCCACTTCATTTGGGCGAACACCATAACATGTTACTTTAAATGCCATAATCATTCTCCTTTACACATTTATTATAGCATTATACGTCATATCTTGCAAACAATAATTTTAACTATGTATTGAAATATGCTATAATATCATCGAGGTGAAATATGTATACGCTAGCCACAAAATATCGACCAACTTCATTAGATGATTTATTGTCGCAGGAAACTTTAATTGCAACACTTAAAAAAATGATTGAAAAAAATAAACCACTTTCTTTTATTTTATTCGGTGATCCAGGTTCTGGAAAAACAACTATCGCAAAAATCTTTGCAGAATCACTTAAAATAAAATATCATATTTTAAATGCTACTAATTTAGCTAAAAAAGATATTGATACTATTTTAGAAGAAACAAAATTTTATCCACAAATTATTGTGATTATTGATGAAATTCATCGACTGAATAAAGATAAACAAGATTTATTACTACAGCAAGTTGAAGAAGGAAAGATTATTTTAATAGGTGCGACAACAAGTAATCCGTTGTTTTCTATTAACCCTGCTTTAAGATCGCGGACACATTTATTTGAAGTAAAAAAAATAGATGCACAAACATTAAAAAATAAATTAAAAACGATTGCACAAATAGAATTTCCAAAACTTTTAATCGAAGATGATGTTTTTGAAGCAATTTCCAATCATGTGAATGGTGATATTCGCTATGCTCTAAATATTTTAGAATTGGTAAGTGTACGGTTTGAAAACAGCGTTTCACTCCAAAATTTCCGCTCTCTTATCGCTATCCCTAACTTAGTAGTAGATAAAAACGGCGACAATCATTACAATTTAATCAGTGCATTTCAAAAATCAATTCGTGGTAGTGATGTTGATGCTGCGTTATATTATTTAGCTGCTCTAATTACTAGTAATGATCATGATGCTATTTATCGTCGTTTAATCGTATGTGCATATGAAGATATCGGATTAGCAAATCCACAATTAACACAAAGAGTATCCCATATAATTGAACAAGTTCAAAAAATTGGTTTACATGAAGGAAGAATATTGCTGGCAAATGCAGTTATTGAATTATGTCTTTCACCTAAAAGTAAAAGTGGTGAACAAGCAATTGATAACGCCTTTAAAAAATTACATGAAGTTGGGTTAATTATTCCTGATTATTTAAAATTGAATCCCATTAATATCGAAGAAAAATACGACTACACCAATTCGCATTCATGGCGATACATCCAATATTTACCAGATAAAATTAAAAATGCGCAATTTTATTTTCCAGGTAATAATCAATATGAAAATATTTTAAAAGAAAATTATGTTAAATTAAAATACAAACGAACAAATGACTTATCAAAAATTAGGAGGTAACATGAAAAAATTATTAATATTTTTAGTTCTTTTAGCAGGATGTACAAAAACTACTGAACAACCAAAAACTAACACTACCGAACAAACTAAAACAGTAACACAAACTACAACTAAAGAAACTACCACACAAACACCTAAAGCTAGCGAAAAAATTACTGCAAAAATATCTGCCAACGGTGATTTGCTTTACCACTTACCTTTAATTCATGGTGCAAAAACAAGCTCTGGTTATGATTTCAATTTTAACTATGAAAAAATCAAAAACTTTATTTCTAGTGTTGATTTTGCAATCGCAAATTTTGAAGGAACAGTGACTGTTGGCAAACCATATGATGGATACCCTAGATTTAATGCACCTGTTCAAGTAGTAGACGCAATTAAAAACGCTGGTTATGACGCTATTACCATGGCTAATAATCATACGATTGACTTTGGTCTTGCTGGTATGCATTCTACATATAATGTTTTTAATAAAAGTGGATTTTTAGTTTCTGGTTACCACAAAAACAATATTCCGATTAAAGTTGTGAATGGTATTAAAATAGCATTATTAGCTTATACTGAAAATTTTAATGGACTTGAAAGTAGCGTTCCATCTAATCAACAATATTTATTACCTTATTTAAATGAATCTAAAGTAAAAAAAGATATTGAAGAAGCAGAAAAATTAGCTGATTTTACAATTGTTTATCCACATATGGGGGTTGAATACCAATTAACACCTACTCCTCGTCAAAAAGAGTTGTACCATAAAATGGTTAACTGGGGTGCTGATGCAGTATTCGGAAATCATCCACACGTTTTACAACCAACTGAAGTTGTAGAGAAAAACGGACTTAAAAAATTTATTATTTATTCAATGGGAAATTTACTTTCAAATCAACGTATTGAAACATTACCTGGTATTCAAAACGTTAAATGGACTGAGCGTGGTGTAATTATTGAAATGCAAATTAGTAAAGAAAATAATCAAACTAAAATTGATTTCGTTGAACTTCATCCAACTTGGGTGTTAAAAAGATTTGTGAATGGTGCTGCAAAACATACTGTACTCATGACAAAAGACTATTTAAATAACACAAACGAATTAACTGCTAATGAAAAACAACGCGTTATTAATACGCATAAAGAAGTATTATCACACTTAAAATTACCGAGCAGTATCGCAAAACGATAAAAGGATAGTATTCTCTAACTATCCTTTTTTTATAAAATAAACGACTAATAATGTAAAATATAATATTGTTCCTATAAAGTATTTATCTTTACGATAGAAAATTCTTAGCCCCATTAATGGTGCTAATGAAATATAGGCAATTTTCAACCCCTCACGCATTGTAAAACGATCGGCATTAACTAAAGCCATCACAAATAATACTGTAATAATCGCAATAACGATACAGCAATATTCTAATATTGTGAGTTTTTTCATTTCTTGTTTCTCATATGTGGGAATAAAATAACTTCACGAATTGTTTTAGAATTCGTTAATAGCATTACAAAGCGATCTATCCCTATTCCTATTCCTCCTGCTGGAGGCATACCATATTCTAACGCTTCGATGTAGTCCACATCCATTTCATTAGCTTCATCATTACCTAACTCTTTTTCTTTAACTTGTGCTTCAAAACGTTCTCTTTGATCGATCGGATCATTTAATTCACTGAATGCATTTGCATATTCAGAACCATCAATAAATAACTCGAAACGATCTGTAAAACGTGCATCATTTTTATTTTTCTTAGCTAATGGTGAAATTTCAACTGGATGACCATACACAAACGTTGGTTGAATAATCGTTTCTTCCACAAATTTTTCAAAAAATAAATTAATAATATGCCCTACACTTGTATGATGTTTTTCTACCTCAATATGATGTTTTTTAGCTAAAGATTTTGCTTCTTCAAAATCTGTAATGTTGAAGAAATCTATTCCAGTAACTTCTTTAATACCATCTACCATATGTAATCTTCTAAATGGTGCTTTCAAACTAATTGTTTTTCCATTCCATTCTAGTTCTGTTGTATTACATACTTTCTCAGCAACAAATTCAAATAAACCTTCATTTAATTTCATCATATCTTCAACATCTTGATATGCAACATATGCTTCCACTGTTGTAAATTCGGGATTATGTTTGTATGACATGCCTTCATTTCTAAATAAACGACCAATTTCATACACACCTTCTAATCCACCTACTAATAAACGTTTCAATGGTAATTCTGTTGCGATACGTAAATAAAATGGCATATCTAATGTATTGTGATGTGTAATAAATGGACGTGCACTCGCTCCACCTAAAATAGGTTGTAAAATAGGTGTTTCTACTTCTATTAAACCTAAACCATCTAAATAGTTTTGAATCGCGCGTATAATTTTTGGTCTAATCAGTGCAATACGTTTTGCATCTTCATTGACGATTAAATCCACATAGCGACGACGATATCTTTCTTCTACATCACTAAGACCATGAAATTTATCTGGTAACACACGTAAAGATTTTGTTAAGTGGGTGTATTTACTTGCTCTAACAGATAATTCACCATGATTCGTTTTAAAAATTGAACCTTCAATACCAACGATATCACCTAAATCTGCTTGTTTGAATAATTCATATTCCGCTTCTGAAACTGAATCTTTACGAATGTACACTTGTATTTTACCACTCACATCTTGTAAATGCATAAATCCAGCTTTCCCTTGATCACGTTTTGTCATAATACGACCCGCAATAACAGTATGTGTTTTTTGTTCTGCAAGTTCTTCTTTACTATATTTATCAAACAATTCGAATAATTGTGATGATAAATGTGTTCTGTTAAACTTCGTTCCAAAAGGATCAATTCCTTTATCTTTTAATTGTTGCATTTTTTCACGTCTAATTATTTCTTGATCATTCAAATTGTACTCCATACTTATGTTATGTGATATTAAATATCACACACTCCTTTCTATTAAATATACTTCTAAATTATTTTAACACATTTTAACTTATTTTTCTAATTGTATTAAATAATCATCTAAAATTTCGCATAATTCACTATAAGTTGAAACTTTAGATAAACGATCTTTATATTGACTTGCAAATCGCAGTCCTTTAATATACCAAACAGCATGACCACGCATTTCTTTCATTGCAGTTTTTTCACCTTTAATTTCAATTAAACGTTGGGCATGTAATTTTGCCATTGCAAATTTATCATTAATTGTGATTTCTTCTTCATAAATGTTATTATCTAAATAATTAACACATCTTTTAATTAACCATGGATCACCTAAAATAGCACGTCCAATCATCACTGCATCACAATTTGTTTCTGCAAGCATTTTTTTTGCGTCTTGTGGTGTTCTAACATCCCCGTTACCAATGACAGGTATACTAACTGCTTCTTTCACTAATTTAATATATTCCCAATTCGCTTTTCCTTCATACATTTGTTGGCGCGTTCTACCATGTAGTGCAATGGCACTAACACCAGCCTCTTCCATTTTCTTTGCCATTTCAACACAGTTAATGCTATCATCATCCCAACCAAGACGCATTTTAACAGTAACTGGTTTTGATACATTGTCTACTACTGCTTTTACTAACTGATATGCTTCATCGATATTTTTCATTAATGAACTGCCAGCGTTAGTTTTAATAATTTTTGGTGCCGGACACCCCATATTGATATCAATAATTTTACAATTTGTTGCTTGATCTAATTTTTTAGCTGCATGCACCATACTTTGAATATCACTACCGAACAATTGCATGGAAATCGGCTGTTCTTCATCATTAATTTGTGCCATTTCTAATGTTTTGATATTATCGTAAAATAACGCTTTATCACTTAACATCTCAGTATAAATTAATCCTGCACCAAACGCTTTACAAATCAGACGAAACGCTTGATTACTAATGCCTGCCATTGGTGCAACCACAATTTGATTCGCTATTTCAATATCACCTATTTTCCATTTCATCTAGCAAACTGCTCCACGAAACGTTCCAACTCAATTAATTCATCTTCACTAAAATGATATTGTGTATTACACCAATGACAAGTTAACTCCGCACCATGATCTTCTTCAATTAAAGTGTTTCTTTCTTCTTTGCTCAACGTTAATAATGCTCTTTTCATCGTTGATTTATCACACTGACAACTAAAAATTACTTCATGTTCAGCTAATTTTTCAAAATCCGAAAATAATGAATTTGCGATTTCTTCAACTGTCTGATTTTTAAACATCGAAGAAACACGCGCAAGTGGCTGTGCTAATGCTTCACACTTAACAATATCTTCCTCTAAAGCACCTGGTAATAATTGAATTAAAACCCCACCACTTGAAATCACTGTGTTATCCGTGTCAACTAAACAGCCTAAAGCAACTAACGAAGGAATTTGCTCACTTACAGCATAATAATATGCAAAATCCTCTCCTATTTCACCTGTTTGTAATGCAACTTGTCCCGTGAATTTTTCTTTTAATCCTAAATCTTTTGTGACTGACAACATTCCTTGATTACCAACTGCAATACCTACTGCAAGTTTTCCTGTATCATTATATTGGTAATGCACATGTGGATTTCCCACAAAACCTCTTACTTCACCATTACCATTAACATCCACAAATATCGAACCAATTTCACCATTACCTTGAATTTGAATTGAAATTTTTTCTTTTTTATTTTTAAGTTGTGAACCCATCATTGCTGCCATTGACATTACTCTTGATAATGTTGCTGTAGCAGTAGGCCACATATCATGTTTTTTTTGTGCTTCGTTTGAAAGTTGCGTTGTATCCACAACAAAAACATTCACTCTACCATTACACGCTAATCCTCGTATTAACTTGTTTTTCATATTTTCTCCTTTAATACAAAACCAACAAACGCTATGCTTGTTGGTTTTCTGTTTCACTTATTGTTTCACCACGAATATTTCCATACTTCACAAGATTTTCAATTTCTTCTTCCGTAATCGTTTCTTCTTCAATTAAAGTATTGGCGATTAAATGCAATAACGCCATATTTTCAGAAATAACTGTTCGTGCTTTTTCCAACGACGACTGAATAATTTTTCTTACTTCTTCATCAATTACACGTGCAGTTGATTCAGAATAACCGCTTAATGAAGAATCGCCCATCGTTGTATACATATTGCTTGTATCAACGTATTGAATTGGTCCTAAACTACTCATTCCATACAATGTAACCATATATTTAGCGATACGTGTTGCTTCTTGAATATCACCACTTGCACCAGCAGAAATATCATCAAAAATTAATTCTTCTGCAATACGTCCACCCATGAAACTTACAATGTTTGCCTCTAGTGATTTCTTAGTAGCTAAATATTTTTCTTCTTCCGGTAACATTAAATTATATCCACCTGCATCTCCACGTGGAATAATTGTAATTTTGCGAACTTTAGGTGCATCTGGTAATTTAAGACCAATAATCGCATGCCCTGCTTCATGATATGCAACTAATTTCTTCTCTTCATCGGAATATTTACGTGATTTTTTAGCTGGCCCCATCATCACACGATCAATTGCTTCATCAATATCTTTAGACTCAATTACAGCACGATCTTCACGAATCGCTAAAATAGCACTTTCATTTAAAACATTTTCTAAATCAGCACCAGAAAAACCTGGTGTACGTTTTGCAATATATTCTAAATCTACTTTTTCATCGATATTTTTGTTTTTAGCATGAACTTGTAAAATCTCATGACGACCTTTTTTATCAGGTAATGATACTTTAATTTGACGATCAAAGCGTCCTGAGCGAAGTAATGCTGGATCTAATACATCAGCACGGTTTGTTGCTGCCATAATAACAACACCATTATTTTCATCCATACCATCCATTTCAACTAAAATTTGGTTAAGTGTTTGATCTTCACTACCACTAATTTTCATGCCACGTTTTAAACCAACAGCATCTATTTCATCAATAAAAATAATACAAGGTGCTGTTGCTTTTGCTTGCTTGAACATTGAACGAACACGACCTGCTCCAACCCCTACAAACATTTCTGAAAAATCAGAACCAGAGATTGAATAAAATGGAACATTACTTTCACCAGCAACTGCTTTAGCAATCAACGTTTTCCCTGTTCCTGGCGGCCCTACTAATAAAATACCTTTTGGAATTCTTGCACCCATCTTGCGATATTTGCCAGAATTTTTTAAATAATCTACAACTTCTTTAACTTCTTCAATTTCTTCATCAATTCCTGCTACATCATTAAATCGTGTTTTCACATTTTCTTCACGACGTGCTTTAGATTTTGTAATCTCCATTGCTTGATTTCCACCAGACATACGAGACATTAAAAACATCATTAACCCGATCATTAATACAGGTGTAATTAACGTACTTAAAACTGCACCAAACGTGATTTTTTGTGTACCATCAACTGTAATGATATTTACTTTTTTTTCTTCTAAAATTGCATATAAATCTTTAATTTGGTCTTGTGTATAAGGAACTGTAACGGCAATACTCACTTTTTCATTTTTATCATTGCGTGCCGTTCCTTTAACATCATAAACAGTGTGATACGTTTCTATTTCAACATCTGTTATCGTTAATGTAGGTAATTTCGTTTTTAAATCTTGATACGTTTTAATAGATGCACCTTTTGAAAACAAACTTGTTCCAAAAAGAAAAGATAAAATTCCTACTACAATTAAATATGGAAGAAAAGATAAAATTCCTTTTCTTTTATTCATTTTTATTCTCCTTTATAACATTCTTCTTTTAATACACCAATAAAAGGTAATTGGCGATATCTTTCAGCAAAGTCTAATCCAAACCCCACTACAAATTTATCTGGAATCACAAATCCTACGTATTCTGCTTTTTCATCCACAATTCGACGATCTGGTTTATCTAACAATGAAACAACTTTTACTTCTGTTGCACCTTTATTGAATAATAATTCTTTTACAGCATGAATCGTTTTTCCAGTATCCACAATATCCTCAACTAATAAAATCGGACGATTTTTAATTGAAACATTTAAGTCCATAATAATTTTTACATCACCTGCACTTACCGTAGAATTCCCATAACTAGACACACACATAAAATCATATTGCATATCTAAATCAATGTTTTTAATAAGTTCGGCTAAAAAAGGCACTGATCCCTTTAATAATCCCACAAAAAGTGGTGCTTCTTTACCTTTATAGTCGTCTGAAATTTGTTTTCCTAATTCCACACAACGTGCTTTAATTTCTGCTTCTGTTACTAAAATTTCTTTAATGTTTGATTCCATAAATTCCTCCACTATTTATATTTTAACACATATGCATTATAATTTGCATTTAAACACTTATTTTTGCTTCCTAATTTCGGCACAAAAATAATTTCGCCGCTACAATTTACAACAACTGGCCATGTTTTTCGTTTTGATAACGGTATTTTTTTATCAATAAAAAAACGAGAAAGTTTTTTTGTGCCAAAGGGTAAAGTTATTTTATCACCTGGGAAATAATTGCGAATCGTAATCGGAAAATCAGTTTCACTAACATAAAATCCACCTACAGTCCCTTTATCACTCAATTCAAAATGATCTGTTTTAAACTGATAAATACGATCAAAAGTATAAGCATAACTTTCATCAGGCAATATGCTTCCATCAGGATATAGCCATAGCTGATTACTTAATTTAAACTTTCCTTTACCTTTTTTTAAAAACAACTGAATATTTTTAAGTGCTTTATTAGATGTATGATAAATATTATGTTGAAACAACAATTCCCTAATAGCTACAAATTCATCTTTTTTTTCATTGTTTAATTTATGAATTTCAGATAAAAGTCGCACTCTTTCTTCATCACTGATATTTAATAGTTGCTTACGAATAATATTTCTTTGATATTTTAAACTATAATTACTACCATCTTCTAAATATGGGATGTTTTTAAGATGACACATATTTACAATTTCTTTTTTAGATAACGATAATAATGGTCGCTCAACCACATAGCCTTCTATCTCAACAATTGATTGAATACCGTAATAAGTCGGTATTGAACCGCGTTTTTTTTGTAATAAGTATGTTTCTAGCACATCATCTTGATGATGTGCTAGAACAATCGTTTTTGTTTGATATTTTTCACATAACTGTTTGAAAAAATCGAATCGTATTTTTCTTGCCCATGACTGAAAATTACCTTTTTCATGCTTAGGAGCATATAAAACTTCACACAAAATACCGTTTTTTTCACAATATTTTTGTACAAGTTGTGTTTCTAAAATAGCTTCTTCTCGCACACCATAATTGACATGTGCAACAACAATTTTTTCACTAGGAAATAATTGCGACAGCAAATACATTGAATCACAACCACCTGAAACACCGATAATTTTCATATTACAATAAATGCAGTGCCGTGAATATCACGCCTATAAGAATAAACACAACAATAAACACACTAATAAAAATTAATTTTTTCATAATTTCTCCTAAGACGAATAAAACGATTCTGGTCTTAGACGACAAGGTGGTGATTTAACTTCACATCTCGTTTGTAATCCCCATCCTGCTTTTAATGCTGGATCATATCCGCGATCTTTAAACATTTGGTAACCTTGTTGAATTGGGAAATCTCCTACTTTAATAATTTCTAAGTGAAGGTGTGGTCCTGTCGAACTTCCACTACTTCCTTGAAGTCCAATTACTTCTCCTTTAGCAACAAAATCTTTCGTTGTTATTCCTCTATTCGCTAAATGGAAATATAAAAACACGTAAGTTGTGCCTTTTAATTCCGTCATTAAAGCAACCCAATTTCCAGCACTAGATATTGGTGCACCACATCTATTACCAAGTGAACCATAATCTGGACAACCACTTTTTGTCATTAAAACGATACTGTTAGCTGGTGCAAGCAGTTGCTGTCCAACTCCTTCACGACCTGCCATATCTAATCCTAAATGTACACCCCCACCAAATGATGCAGGATAGTACCATGTTCCAGCACTACGATACCAGGAACCACGCATTACCGGACCAAATCCACTAATTGTTTTGTTGGAATCTGATATTTGATTAATTGATTCTGGTGTTGCAGTCGTATTAATTTTAGAAGCGTTAGCCATAATTGTTGCATAGTTAGATTCTGCTTCTCTTATTTTTGCCTCTATTTCATTTTGTTTTGTGCGGTATTGATTAACTAACACTTGATTAGCGTCTTTCAATACAGCAATTTGTTTTTCTTTTTCAATAACTTCATTTTTTTGTGAAATTAATTCTTCTTTTTGACGATTTAATTCACGCTCTTCATCTAATAATTTTTCTTGATCTTGACGCAACAACAAAATTCTTTCTTCGTCATAACGTGCAATTTGTTCTAAGACAGAGATTCTTCTTAATAAATCATCAAAATCACTGGCGTCTAACACAAACGCAAACTTACGATCACCATTCACATCTAACTGTGAATCTCGCATTCTTTTTTTAATATCTTCTTTTCTTTTTTCAATTTTTAATTTTAAATCTGCTATGTCGTTTTGAATTGCTTTAATATTGTTTTCTGTTACTTTTAAATTGTTGTTGATAGTTACTTGTTGATTTTTAAGTGATTCAATTTCCTTCGTTAATTGCTCACTTTTTACTAATAATTGTTCAATATTTGATTTTAATGATTCAACTTCTTTTTTTAAATCACTTGAACCTGTTAATATTGCTTTACCTAATGATTGATAATATGTTTTAAATTCTGCACATTCTGCTGCTTGTGTTGCATTTAATCGCTGTGCACATTTAACTAAATACTCGCTTTCTTTTCCTTTAAACTTCTCATTAGCAACAATTATTGGATCATGTTCAACCACAAAAAAACTTGCTACTAAAACTAAACTCATCAATATATTAATAATTTTACGTTTCATCGTTTGAACCTCAAGTATTTAGTTGTAGATAAAAACGCACCAATTAAACCGATAACCATTCCTATTCCTGCTAAAATTAATGCAACTTGATACACAAATGGTTGTACTTCAATCAATTTAACGACTTTAACCGCATTAACGACTTTATATAATGACGGATAACCTAAAATAACTATCGTACTTGGAATAATACTGCCGATTAATCCAATAATAATTCCTTCAATCATAAACGGAACTTTAATAAATCCATTACTTGCACCTACGTTACGCATAATCGCAATTTCTTCTTGTCTTGCATAAATTGTGGATTTAATCGTATTTTGAATTAAGAAAATCGATAATATTCCTAAAATTCCAGTAATCACATATCCAATAATTTTAATATTTGAAAGTAACACAATTAATTTTTCAACTGAAGAACCACCATAAAATACATTTGTGATACCTTTTATTTCGCTAATTTTTTGACGAATAGTTTGTAGTCGTTGTTTTTGTGCTTGATCTGTTGATCCAATTAAAGAATCTTGATTTTTTAATGTTACATAAAATGCATCTTTTAATGGATTTTCTGCCCCACGATATTGTGCAAACGCAGATTCTTGATCTCCTGTTGATGTATTTTTAATAAACGATTCTAATTCATCATGTTTCGTCTTATGCACTACCGACTCTACACCATCTATTGTTTGGATAGCACTTTGCAAAGTTTTAATTTCTTCAGATGTGACAACTGGATCTACTAACGCTTGGATCTTAATATTTTTAGTAATACCGTTTGTGATCGCACCAATATTAACTGATGAAACTACAAAAGTTGCGATTAATGTTAAGATAATCGTTATTCCAGTCAGCGATAATAATGTCATTCCAAAATGACGAAATAAATTTTTAATCGCTGATTTAAAATGAAAACTTAATGATCTAATCATGTTTTATATAACCACCTTTCATAATATCAGCAACAATATATCCTTGTTCTAACGCTACTGTTCGCTTTTTAACCGTATTAACGATTTCACTATCGTGGGTAACCATTAAAATAGTTGTTTCTTCTTCTTCATTAATTTTTTCTAATAATTGAATAATTTCACGTGATTTATCTGGATCTAAGTTTCCTGTTGGCTCATCCGCAATCAATACTTTTGGCGAATTGGCAATCGCACGCCCAATTACTGCACGTTGTTGTTGTCCTCCTGAAAGCTCGTGTGGAAAAGATTTTGCTTTTTCTTCTAAATCTACTAATTTTAAAACTTCTCGAACACGTTTTCTAATTTCCCTTTTATTTTTTCCTACTACTTCTAACGCAAATGCAATATTTTCAAAAATCGTTAGTTTAGGCAATAAACGGAAATCTTGGAATACAACACCAATTTTTCGACGGTAATAAGGTACTTGTCGATGTTTTAACTTCCCAACATTGACACCCGCAACCTCTACTTCACCAGAGTCTGGTATTTCTTCACCATCTAAAATTTTTATTAACGTTGATTTTCCACTTCCTGTGGGTCCAATAATATAAATAAATTCACCTTTTTCAATATGGAGATTAATGCCATTTAATGCACGCACACCATTCTTATATTCTTTAGAAATATTTTTTAAAAAAATCATAATACATACCTCATTCTATATATTACATTATACCACCATACCTTTTTGATTAGCAAGTCCTATTGCTTTCTCTCACAGTAAATGCGTAGCACACCTTCGTTGTATTCAACTTCAGAATAATCGATCAAACTACCTAATATTGGAATTTCATCACAATGTGTTCCTTCACCAACTAGTCCCCAATATTGGTCATATTCATACTCATGATGTGCTTCTAATGCCATTTTTATAAGTTGTAATTCATCTTCGTTTAATGTAACTTTTCCGACTGCGGAAATTGCGGTTTTATCAGGTAATTCTATTATTTCATTCACAATTCTTGTTGCATTTTTTTCTAGTAAATACAAATTTATTTCATTTAAAATGTGCGCTGCACGACGAACACCTTTATGTTTCATTCTATTTCTCCTTTTAATAACTGTATACATGGAATTAACACCATCGCTAAAATTCCGGCACTTAAACCATTATTATATAAACTAATACCACCATGTAAACTAGCAAAATTCCACACTAAAAACATATGTAATATTCCTGTCAATATTCCCCAACCTATTCCAAATTCACCTGCTACAGGTGCTAAAGATGTTGCTAAAAATACTGTCATTAATATTAAACTAATATCAATGTTTTTAGCTAAAAACATTGCCGCTATACCAACACCTATTTGAATAGGAATCGTATTTCTTAAATGTTTTCCAAAACCACCAAAAGCTACTACCGATAATAATCCACTAATCACAGCACCATTTAAAGTTTTGAAATAAAACGCAATTCCTAATCCAACGATACCCAATATTCCGATATTAATTAAGCTCGTACTAAATCCAAACATTCTTGTAAAATCACTTACTAACTTACCACTGCTTTTTTGCAGTTGAATAAATTGTTTTACATTCGCATGTCCAATTATTCCGATTACAATATATATGATAAATATTATTAAAAACATTATCCACACACCAATTGGAAAATTACGATAAATAAATGTGTGTGTTGTAAATTCTATTCCAATACTTTTTAAAATACCGTATAAAACCATGCCAACTAATCCTGCGGAGAATCCGACATTATACAACGAATACCCGTGATGCGCCACTACTACTTGTGAAGAAATTGCAGGCAGAAAAAAACCAATCGCTATCCCCACAGTTACACTTATTATTATCCCTACTAATAAATTAGCATGAATATGTACTAAACTAGAAACTATTGGCGCAATCGTTGTCGTTAACATCGTTGTAATTACAACACTTTTGAACGTCACTTTTTGATATTTTGCGTATAAAAAGCCGCCTATAAATATTGGGATAACATTAACGATGTTTTTCCCTAAAAAAGAAAATCCCATCATTAACATTGTCCCCGCAAAAATCACACCAGTTGGTTTCATGTCTAATAATTTAATAATTATTGCACTTGCCAATCCTACTATCCCAGCATTCAACAATGTTGCCCCAATCCCCATTATTTCAAAAGAATCAGATATTAAGCGATTATTCCATAACATGCCATGTATTATTTTTGTGATGTTCCCGTAGTAAAAAGACATTATTATTAATATAGTTGGCATAATAAACAATATTAATTGTTGGTGGGATTTACTTAAAACTTCTTTTTTATTCATGTTATTCCTCCTTATTTATTGTAACATAAAACAATATTACAATCATTAAAAAGACGTATTTATCATTGAAAAATTTGACGCTTTTTCTAAAATATGCTACAATTCAAAAATGGATTAGGAGGGTATATGAAAAAAATTGCTTTTGATAATGATAAATATATTCGGATTCAATCAGAACATATTTTAAAACGTGCTTCTCAATTCGAAGGGAAACTTTACCTTGAATTTGGTGGCAAACTTTTTGATGATGAACACGCATCTCGTGTATTGCCTGGTTTTTTACCAGATAGTAAATTAAAAATGTTGTTGCAGATGAAAGATGCTGTAGAAATCGTCATTGCAATTCATGCGAAAGATATTGAAAATAATAAACAACGTGGTGACTTAGAAATCGGATATGATTTAGAAGTTCTAAGATTAATTGATGCATTTAGAAGTGTAAACTTATTAGTTGGTAGTGTTGTCATCACTAGATATGAAAATCAACCTTCGGCTGTAGTTTTCAAAGAAAAACTGCAACGCTTAGGTGTTAAAGTTTATTTACACTATCCTATTGCGGGTTATCCACATGACTTAAATACTGTTGTGAGTGAAGATGGATTAGGCCGTAATGAATATATCGAAACAGAAAAATCTATTATCGTTGTTACTGCACCAGGACCTGGAAGTGGGAAAATGGCAACTTGTCTGTCTCAAATGTATCATGATAATAAACGTGGAATTATGGCAGGATATGCAAAATTTGAAACTTTCCCAATATGGAATATCCCATTACAACATCCCGTTAATCTGGCTTATGAAGCAGCCACTGTTGATTTAAATGATATTAACATGATAGACCCTTTTCACCTTCAAAAATACAATGAAATCGTTGTAAATTATAATAGAGATGTTGAGGTATTCCCGTTATTAAGTACAATATTGGAAAACATTTTAGGAAAATCTCCATATTATTCACCAACAGATATGGGAGTAAATATGGCTGGTCACTGCATTATTGATGATGAAGCAGCACAACTAGCCGGAAAAGAAGAAATCGTTAGAAGATATTATCACACACTTTGTGACTTAAAAACAGGTAAAGCTAATGATTCAATGGTTGAAAAAGCTAGAAATTTAATGGCACTCGCAAAAACAAAACCTGAAGATCGTGTTGTTGTTGAGGCCGCAACCAAAAAATCAAAACAATCTAATGAAACAGCCTTTGCAATACAACTTCCTAACGGAGAAATTGCTGTTGGTAGAAGAACGCCGCTATTAGGTGCACCTGCTGCTGCATTAATTAATGCTTTAAAGAAATTAGGTAACATTGATGATGCCATGCCGTTAATTTCTAAAAACTTTATTGAACCAATTAATGATTTAAAAATAAATACGTTAGGTCATTCTAGCCCTCGTTTACACATTGAAGAAGTATTGCTTGCGCTTTCAATTTCTGCATTAACGAATCCTCTTGCAAGTGTTGCGATGCAACAACTTTCTAAATTAAAAAATTGTGAGTGTCATTCTACTGTGATGTTAGATGCAGTTGATAGAAATACTATAAAAAAATTAAAATTAAATTGTACATCAGAACCTATTTTCCGTACTAAAAAACTATATCACAAAAAATAATAACGAATAAAACATGTCTAATAAACTTCTGGCATGTTTTGTTAATGGAGGTTACTATGAATATCAAAAAATTTCAATTATGTATAGCTGGATTATTTTTCCTCATCTCAAATTTTATTGCGTTTTCTGGTGCAGATTTCCCACCTCTAACAGGTTTTTTGTGGATTATTTCTACAACGTCTATTATTGCACTGATACAGTATTTTTATAGTGGTTGGTTATTACCCCAAATCGGAAAAAGTCGGACATTTTTACTAACATTAAATTTATTTGCTGTAATTGGTGCTGCATTATCTTTAATCTTTGCAATTTTTACTGACGAACTACATTCACACATTTTTGATTGGATGTTTATCGTAATATATGGGTTTTTAGTGTATGGCATAGTATTTTGGCTAGTTAATAAAATTATAAGTCGATTCATTAAAATGTAATATTAAATTTAGTATCATGAAAATTATTAAGCTTTTAAAATAGTTATACATATCCCCAGAAACTAGATACATAACTGTAGATGTGTTTAGTTTCTGGGGATATGTTTTTGTTATGGAAAAAAGCGCCTACATGATCCAGCTGCTAAAGAAATGGGGACACTAAAATGAACAGAAAATTTAAGGAGTGCGATAAATCTGAGAAACGATTGTGGGAGTAAGTAATATTGATGAAAAGATTCTTTTGATGTATCGCTATTATTAATGTCAATTTAAAAATACTCACTTCCGGGAAAATAAAAGTAAGTATTTTTAATTAATATTAGCAAAGTCGTGTTAATAATCATGGTTTTATTTTTTGAATACAAATAAATATTCATGTGCTATCAACAAAAAATTAAATTTCGCACTGTTTGTTTTCCAATATCCGGTAGCCTTACAATTGTGTTGTTCCTTAATTATTAACTCTTTTAATTTAAATCCTGAATTTTCAAAAATGCGCATAACTTCAAATGACATTGGTATCATATGACCTTTTTTACGTATATCCCCCATAAGAATAACACAAAATTTGTCTTTTTTTAAAACTCGATAACATTCAGCCGCAACTAGTTTCATTTCTTCAAGAAAATCCGTAACATTTAAATGAGATAAATCTTCCTCGATATCTTCGCTGTATTTTATGATATCAGAATAAGGAGGGTGTGTACATATCAAATCAACGCTCGCATTTTCAATAAAATTTAATTTTCGTGCATCACCTTTATACAATCTCACTTCTCCGTCAGCACCAGAAAAATCAAATTGAACTTTTTCTTTACATCTCTCTAATGCTATATCATTTACATCTACTCCTATAATA
Source organism: uncultured Erysipelotrichaceae bacterium (assembly GCA_945877255.1). GTDB lineage: Bacteria > Bacillota_I > Bacilli_A > Erysipelotrichales > Erysipelotrichaceae > CAMCRE01. The sequence continues at coordinate 2,090 of CAMCRE010000009.1, read as the reverse complement.
TTTCTATTAAGTAATTTTGCTTCGACCAGAGTCGTTCCTCCACCAGCAAATTGATCCAGAACTAAATCTTTTTCTTTTGAATACCGTAGCAAGATATTACGCGGGATATAAGGAGACCAATTGCCACGCCACTTAGCATCGTGTGTCGCCCAATTGCCACGTTTGGAAAAGACCAATGTGTGGTCATTTCTAATTCAAAATCGTCTGGTTCCCATTTGGTAATTTTTTTCACCACTATTTAAACACCTCAGTTATTATCCCTGTTTCTAAATCATTAATATTATAAATGTGTTGCATAATATCAAAAGTCTCTTCAAGGTTATTACGTGCTTTAACCCATCCATTCCCATCTGTAATCCAAACAAATGTAAAACCGTCTATTTTATTGGTTTCTAAAGCAAGAGTCTTGTAGCTTCGGGCTGTTTCATTTAATTTACTTCCTCCATGATCATAAAAATTTGTTTCTATACCATAAATCATATCAGTTGTCTCAACCACAAAATCAAATCGTTTTTCCGATTTTCCTTGGTTAGATATACACGATAAATCAATACCCCATTTCTGAGTAATTTGATGTATATACATTTCTTTAAAATATGACTCCCCTTTTATAAAACCCGCTTGTTGTATAAAATTTTCTACTAGATTCTCTATTAAATGACCGCCTCGATTTTTTCTACCATTTGAATCTAATCCTGTTTCAATACCTGTAACATAATCCACAAGATTACTAACAATACGATTTTCTATCAAGTCAAATAAACCTGTTTTTATCATAAATATTTTAATTTGATTGATAGATAATGTTCTGTTTTTGAAATCATAAATAAATGCTCCTTCATTATCCATAGCGTAAATTTCAGTTGTTCTAACTGCTAAAAGTATAGGGATACACTCTAAAACTTTTGGATATTTTTCAATAAGAGATATAAAATCATTCTCGATATCTTTTGAACCTATAAGTGAATTTAATATATTTAATTCAATTTTAACTTTTTCTACATTTTTATGTACTTTTTCAAAATCAACATAATACCCATAATCAGCAATACTATTCCTAAAAGTTGTCAACCATTTATTAAAATTTCTTTTTTTCAATTTTCTATCTCCTTTCCAAAAAATCTAAATACCGAATATTCTCATAGACTTTCATATGTTTTTAATATTCAAATTGGATTTATTTCATAATCATTTTAATATATACTCATTATTAAAGTAATTTTAATTTTTGATTTTTCCTAAATTTTATTCACTTTCAAAATTAGAAATCAATAATTCTTTAATTTTTCCTCGTGATTTTCCATCACAGTTAATCATTCTAGATGCTTCAACTCTTTTTATTATATGCGAAGAATAAATATCATCAAAAAAATCATCATCTTTGTTTGAATTTTTAGGATCCGAATTACTTATAACTATCTTTGCACCTTTTTTACTTATTTCATCAACATAATTCGCTAACTCTTTTTGACTATTATCATCAAAATCATTTTCATTATACGAAGTAAAACTAGCTGTATGTGTAAGTGGTCGATATGGCGGATCAAAATAAACGAAAGTTTTTTCATCAATAAACTTCTTTGACAATCTATAATCGCCACATACGATCGTTACATTTTGCAATTTTTTTGATATTAGTCTAAGATTATTCTCATCACAAATAACAGGTTTTTTATATACACCCATAGGAACATTAAATAAACCTTTTTTATTCACCCGATACAATCCATTAAAACATGTCTTATTTAAAAAAATCATAAGTGCCGCTTTCTCCACGTTTGAGATTTCTTTATCATGAATTTTTAAATCGTTAAATTGTTCTCTTTTAATGTTGTAATAAATTTTACGCTCATCGTTAGATAATGGTAAATACTCATCTTGAATACTTTTCAATAATGAAATAAGACTATCCACACTATCCCTAACAACACAATAAGCATTAATCAGCTCAGCATTAATATCACTTATATATATTTTTTCTAAATTATAGTTGCTTAAAACATCAAAAAGAACTGCACCCCCTCCAATAAAAGGTTCTATTTTCATACTGTCTTTAATACAATGATATTTTTCCTTGAACTCTGATATTT
>CAMCRE010000008.1 GCA_945877255.1 uncultured Erysipelotrichaceae bacterium | reverse complement strand
TTGCGAAATACGGTATTGATGCGCATGCAATCGCTAAAAAGATTTTAGAGTTGTAGAAAATAACAAAAAAATAGTATTTTAACACAAAAATCAATTTTTTAATGCAAATTATTTGCATTTTTTTTTTTTTTTTTGAAAAACCCGTTGACTTTTCAAGTAAAACGGTTTATAATGAGTGTGATGATTGAGATTAAATGAAGGGAGGTACTATTTTTTAAAATTTTTGAGGACTTTGATGTTTTAAAGAAGGAGGAAAAATATGTATAAGAAAATATCAAAATTATTTGTAGCGATTTTATTAGCGTTATCTGTATTTACTGGTATTCATATTACTAAAGCGAACACAGCAAAAGTAAGAGCTGTTTCGATAGATGCAGGTAGAAAATATTTCTCAAAAGATCAACTTAAAGAAATTATCTCAGCAATGAGTGAAAAACAATATACACACTTACATTTATTAGTAGGTAATGACGGATTAAGATTTTTATTAAATGATATGTCGTTAAGTGTAGAAGGACAATCTTATGACAGTCAACGTGTAAAAGATGCGATTCATCAAGGTAATGTGGAGTATTTCAGACATAAAAATGTAGAAGATACTGAAAATAATAGAGAATTAACAGAAACTGAAATGGATGAAATATTCGAGTTCGCACGAACTAAAAATATTGAAATTATCCCCGGATTAAATTCACCAGGTCATATGGATGCAATATTAACAGCAATGGAACAGTTAGGAATGTCTAATGTTCGTTACCGTAATTCAAAAACAACATTAACTTTTGAAAGTCAAGAAGCTGTTAAATTCACTCAAGAATTAACTAAAAAATACGTAAAATATTTTGCATCTAAAGGGTCTAAAGTATTTAACTTTGGGGCAGATGAGTATGCAATGGATTTAGGGTCTGCTGGAGGATTTACTGGCTTACACCGTGCAAGAAAATATAATACAAATGATGGATTTGTGGGATACGTAAACACAATGGCACAAATAATTAAAGCAGAGCGTATGCGACCAATGGTATTTAATGATGGTATTTACTACTATGGCGACCACGGTTTTTATGGAACAACATATGCACCACAAACACCATTTGATACAGATATTTTAATTTCATACTGGATTGGTGGATATTCTGGATATGATGTTGCAAGTGCATCATTCTTAAGACGCAAAGGTTTTGAAATTTTAAACACAAATGATAAATGGTATTATGTTATTGGTTTAAATAATGCAAGTGATGCAGGAAATAACCCATACTACTATGATAAAGCAATGGAACGAGTAGGTACTGCTAAATTTGCTGAGATATCTCGTAAGTCTAATCATTCAAATGTAGACACTATTGGTTCAATGGTTGCGATTTGGGCAGACCAACCGGGTAAAACTTATGAATTTAATAAATTACAAGCATTAGTTAATAAATTTGCAGATGAAAACGTTGCAGAATTTGGTAGTGGTCGTCCAGAAATTAGAATGCCACAATTTGCAGAAGCAACACCATCAAGTGAAGGTGGAAGCGGAACATCAGCACCACAAACAGTGCAAGAAGAAAAAATGCGTGTATTCTCATTAGATGCGGGTCGTAAGTATTTCAGTAAAGATGACATTAAGCAAATAATTACTAAATTAGCAGAATTAAAATATACAGATCTTCACTTACTATTCGGTAATGATGGATTTAGATTCTTATTAGATGATCTATCTGTAGAAGTTGATGGGCAACAATATAGTCACGTTCAAGTGAAAAATGCGATAGAAGCAGGTAATAATGAATATTCTAACCGTAAAAGTATTCCATCAGATCAAAATCGTTATTTAACACAAGAAGAAATGGATGAAATTTTAGTACATGCTAGTGGACAAAATATCCGAGTTATTCCAGGATTCAACTCACCAGGACACATGGATGCGTTAGTAACAGCAATATCACGTTTAGGTATTGATAACGCTAAGTTTGCGTATGGTGGTAGACAGTCAAGAACTACAGTAAGTTTAACAAATGCAACAGCATTAAACTTTACAAAAGCATTATTCCAAAAATATGTAAATTATTTCAAAACTAAAAAAGACTTAGGAATTGAAATATTTAACTTTGGTGCTGATGAATACGGACAAGATATTACATATCATGTGAACAAAGGACCTTCTGGATTTAAAGCAATGCAACAATTAGGGCAATATGATGCGTTTGCAACATATGTAAATGAATTAGCGACAATCGTTAAAACTGCAGGCTTTAAACCGATGGCATTTAATGATGGATTCTACTATGATAATCAAACGCCATCTGTTAATTTTGATCCAGAAATAATTATTTCATACTGGACATCAGGATTTGAAAGATATGCACCAGCAAGTGCAAGATCATTACATGATAAAGGTTTCAAAATTTTAAACACAAATGATGCTTGGTACTATGTTCTTGGTAGAGAATATAGTGGTTGGTATAGCTTAGCAAATGCTAAACGTCATATGGGACAAGAAAATCACAAATTTGACCGCGTAGTAGGTGATAATACAAACGTTCCAACAATCGGATCAATGCTGGCTATTTGGGCTGATGAGCCATCAAGACGTTTCCAACACAGACATCTAAATGACTTGCTACAAACATTCAAAAACCAAAATCAAACAGTATTCGTAGATAAACCAGTTGTACCTGGAAAAGCTGTGTATATTGATTATCTATTACAAGGTTCAACAGATACAGTAAAAGATGCAACAGTATTGAAAGCTGAAGGAACTGGAGTTGGATTACGTTATGGTCACACACCAGAACAAGTAATTAGCAATAATCAAGGATTGCAATTTGAATTAGTGAAAACTGAAGGCACTAACGAACCTGTTTTAGCTGAAGGAAGTGCACCGTTAGCTGGTAAAGTTACTGATGCTGAACAAAGAATTAAATTATATTACAAAGTGAAAGTAGGTAAATCAGTTAAAGTTCGCTTCGTTAATGAACAAGATCAAGAGATTGATACTGAAATAGTATTACATCAAGATGGTGTACAAGCAGGTACAAGATATGTTGCTGACAGCAAAATAGAAATCAGACATAATAACATATTATATCGCAACCCACGTGTTAAACGTGAAGGAGCTTCTGAGTCTGGTATGGTAAGTGATCAAGAACAAGTTGTAACATTTGTATACTCAACAGTACCGGGTGCTGCCGTTAAAGTGCGTTTAGTAAATTCAGAAACACAGGAAGATTTACAACCAATGTACAATGCTTCTAACGAAGGAATGCCTGTTGGAACAACATACAACGTAAATGTTGAAGAAGAAATAACAGACAATAACCAATACAAATACGTTGTTAAACGTAATACAGAAGGTGTTGTTGAACTAGGAAGTGAAACAGCATTAACAGGATTAGTAACTGAGCAAGAACAAACAGTAATTATTCATTACTTACCTAAATTAGGAAAAGCTGTTAAAGTAAGATATATTGATGCTACTTCAAGCGAAGGATTAAGACGTGAACATGTAGTTAAAGCAGAAGGCACACACATCGGTACACCATATTCTGTAAATGCAGTAGAAGAAATTACTGATAACAACGGTAAAGTATACGCATTAGTTAAAACACCAGAAGGCGCACCAGATTTAACTGATTCAGCGGCATTAACAGGAAGAGTATCAGAACAAGAACAAGTAGTTGTATTCAAATACCAACCTAAAGTAGGTAAATCAGTTAAAGTACGTTATGAAAAAGTAAATGGTGATTTATTAAAAGAAACTGAATTAAAAGCAGAAGGATTACAAGTTGGAGATAAATTTAATGCGGTAGCAGAACCAACATTAGTAGTAGATGGTACAACATACTATAATCCACGCATTAAAACAGGATTATCAGCAGAAGGAAGTGTAACAGAAGAAGAACAAGTAATTGTGTTTGTGTATGATGAAGTTACAGATAAATCAGCATTAGAAGCAGAAATTGCTAAAGATCCAACAGTTCGTCAAGATGTTAAATTTATTAATGCAACTGAAGAAAAACGTGAAGCATATATTTCAGCATTAGGTGCAGCTAAATTTATCGCTAAACGTACTAACCCAAGTAAAGAAGATGTTGCAGAAGTATTAGCTGAATTAGTGAAAGCAGCAAGTGAGTTAGACGGCGTAGAAAAAGTTACTCCTGCAAAAACAATTACTAATAATGAAAATTCAGTAGAAAACGTAGTGTTTGCGGACGAATTAACATTAAAAGTTGAAGCAGTTGATGCTACACAAATTAAAGCATTTGAAGGTAAAGATGTAGCATTATATGATATTTCATTCGTAACTGCAACAAACCAATCTGTAAACATTGGAACAGGTGATTATACTGTAAGATTAGCAAGAGATGTAGCTAAACAAGTAGAAAAAGTGGTACACTTAAATGATAAATTACAAGTTGAAGAAATACCATCATTTACATTAACAGATACACATGTAGTGTTTAAAACAACGCACTTCTCAATCTATGGAATTGTGTATAAAACTGAAGACAAACAAACAACACAACCAGCAAGTACTGAGGTTAAACCAGAATCACAACCAAGTACAGAAACAGGACAAATTACAAAAGTTGAAACACAAAATACTGCAAAAACGAATACAGTAGAAAACGTTAAAACTTCTGATAGTAATAATGTAATGTATATTGTGATGGTATTGTTGTCAGCGGTAACATTACTATTCTTTAAAAAGAAAGTAGACTAATAAGTTTATAAAAGACGACAGTTTAAACTGTAGTCTTTTTCATAATATTATCCAAAATTTCATTTAAAATCGTCGATTTGGTATTGCTTTTTATTCATAAAAGAAGTATAATTAAGTCATAAAATGTGATAAAAATATTATACTAAGACAGCAATAGTCTGAATTACGTCCGGAAGATAGTTAATCGTAATATCAGTGAAGCAAGAAATGTATAAAATCGGTACAAATTTTCAAACATTTTAAGTAGTACGATATTTCAACAAGGAGGAAAATATGTTTAAAAAAATATCAAAGTTTTTTGTAGCTTTTTTATTAGCATTGTCTATATTTAGTAATGTATATGTTGCTAAAGCAAATGAAGTGGTAGCGAATGGAACTACAACATCGACATTAAACGAAGACAAAATGCGTGTGTTTTCAGTAGATGCAGGTAGAAAATACTTTTCAAAAGCTCGAATTAAAAAAATTATTACAAGAATAGCAGAATTAAAGTATACGGATTTTCATTTATTATTTGGGAATGACGGATTTAGATTTTTATTAAATGATTTATCTATAGAAGTAGATGGTGAACGTTTTGACCACGACACAGTTAAAAATGCGATTTTAGAAGGAAACAAACAATATTCCACAAGAAAACAAATTAAGAGTACGCATGATCTTTATTTAACACAAGAAGACATGGACGAAATATTAAATTACGCAGCCGAACAAAATATTCGTATCATTCCAGGATTTAACTCACCAGGACATATGGATGCACTTGTAACAGCAATTAAACAATTAGGTGTTAGTGAAGCAGAGTTTGAATACAACGGCAACAAATCTAAAACAACAGTAAGTTTATTAAATCAAAAAGCATTAAAAATCACAAAAGCATTATTTCAAAAATATGTAGATTATTTTAAAACTAAAAAACACTTAGGAATCGAAATATTTAATTTTGGTGCTGATGAATACGGACAAGACGTGACGTTTCATATTAATCAAGGACCTTCTGGGTTCAAAGCAATGCAACAATTAGGTCAATATGACGCATTTGTATCATACGTAAATGAATTATCAACAATCGTTAAAACAGCTGGATTTAAACCAATGGCTTTTAATGATGGATTTTATTATAACGGAGTTGAACCAACAACACACTTTGATACAGATATTATTATTTCATATTGGACACCAGGTTTTGCACGCTATGAACCAGCAAGTGCTAGAACATTAGTAGACAAAGGCTTTAAAATTTTAAATACGAATGACGCATGGTATTTTGCATTAGGAAGTTTCTGGTATACAGCAGGTAATGCTATGATAAATATGAGTAATGTGAAATTTGATAAAGTAGCTGGAGATACTACAAATGTGCCTATCATTGGTTCGATGTTGGCGTATTGGTCAGATGAGCCAAGTAGTGCATACAACTATAATATTTTAGATAGTTTAGTAACAACATTTAAAAATCAAAATGAAGCAATATTCGTAGATAAACCTATTGCTAAAACATATACTCAAGAAATGAATACAGTAGAAAATGTAATATTTAATAGTGAATTAGAATTAAGCGTTGAAAAAATAACAACACCACAAATTACAGCATTTGAAGGTAAAGATGTAGCATTATATGATATTTCATTTAAAGATGCCGCAACAAAACAAAAAGTAGATATCGGCACAGGTGATTATACGGTAAATTTAGTAAGAGATGTAGCTAAACAAGTAGAAAAAGTAGTGTACGTTAATGATGCATTACAAGTAGAAGAAATACCATTTACACTAACAGACACACATGTAGTGTTTAAAACAACGCACTTCTCAACATATGGAATTGTGTATAAAACTGAAGACAAACAAACAACACAACCAAGTACTGAAGTTAAACCAGAAGCACAACCAAGTACAGAAACAGGACAAATTACAAAAGTTGAAACACCAAAAACAGTAGAAAACGTGGATACTTCAGATGTAAATGCAACAATTTACACTGTGATGATGCTACTATCAGCCGTAACATTACTATTCTTTAAAAAGAAAGTAGACTAATAAGTTTATAAAAGACGATAGTTTAAACTGTCGTCTTTTTCATAATATTATCCAAACACAACATTACAAATATGTGCAGTAGAAAAGGGGGGCATGTTTTTACAGTTAAATCCAAATTAAAATGAAAAAGTATTAAAATTGACAAAAAAAAAATAAAATGATAGACTATTTATAGAAAAGTTAGTAGAAAGTAGAAGCGCCTTCTCACCTGATGAATCAATTCATAGGTCTATGCTGCAAAATTAATATCATTAATTTTTAAGCGGGTGCATTGTACTCGCTTTTCTTATTAGAAAGAGAGGTGTTAGTTATAAATAAAAAAGTAATTCCTAATAATGTAAATGATGATTTAGTGAACGAAAAAATCACATTTAAGGAAGTGCTAGTAATTGATCAAGACGGAACGCAATTAGGTATTAAAACACGTCGTGAAGCGTTAGATATCGCATACGATCAAGAATTAGATTTACTATGTGTTGCACCAATGGCAAAACCACCAGTTTGTAAAGTATTAAACTATGGTAAACACCGTTTTGAACAACAAAAGAAAATTAAAGAATCAAAGAAAAAACAACATGTTACTGAGATTAAACCATTAAGATTATCACCAGTAATTGATAAACATGATTTTGAAACAAAAATGCGTCATGCCCGAAAATGGATTGATGACGGATTAAAAGTTAAAATTGATATGCGATTTAGAGGACGACTAATTACACGTTTAGAAGTAGGAAAAAAAATCATGGATAGTTTTATTGAAGAAATTAGTGACATCGCAGTCGTTGAAAAAAAACCAGTATTAGAAGGTAATACAATGTCAGCAATTTTGACACAAAAAAAATCAAAATAGGGAGGAAAATAACATGCCAAAAATGAAATCACACAGAGGTTTAGCAAAACGTGTTAAAAAAACAGGTTCTGGTAAATTAAAAAGAGGACGTGCTTATACATCACACTTAGCACCAAGAAAAACAACAAAACAAAAACGTCATTTACGTAAAGCTTCATTAATTTCACCAAGTGACTACAAACGTATTAAATTGATGTTAGTTAAATAAGAAGGAGGAAACAGAAAATGGCAAGAGTAAAAGGTGGAATCGTAACACGTAACCGTAGAAAAAGAGTATTAAAATTAGCTAAAGGTTATTTTGGATCAAAACACATATTATATCGTACAGCAAATGAACAAGTAATGCGTTCATTAAGATACGCTTACAGAGACAGAAAACAATTAAAACGCGAAATGCGCAAATTGTGGATTGCGCGTATTAATGCTGGTGCAAGAGTACATGATTTAAGTTACTCTAAATTAATTCACGGATTAAAATTAGCGAACGTAGTAATCAACAGAAAATCATTATCTGAATTAGCGATTCATGACGCTGCTGCATTTGCAGCTATTTGTGAATTAGCAAAAGCGAATTTAAAATAATTAAGCCGAAAGGCTTTTTTATTTTTTAAAAAATAGGTATAATATAAAAGAGGTGATAAATTGAAAAACAAAGGATTTTACATCATACTTGTAGGCTGTATTATAATATTTTCATTAATTTTAAATCGATTAAATAACGAACAAAAAGAAAAACAATTTAAAAACACATTATTACAAGAAGCAACAAAACGAACAGTTGTAAACCAAGATATTACAAACAACATTTATTATTTTAAAGGTACATTAGAAAATGAAAACGATAGTATATTATTAGAATGGGATTATGACAATGAAAAAGTACAAGAAGCAACGATATTATTAAATGACCAATTACTTACAACGATAAAAGATGGTGAAAAAACATATAAAGTGAATATTATAGACAACAAGTTAGATTCTGAAAAAAATAAATTTACGCTAGTGTTAAAAAATCAAGCATCCACCACAACAAATACTGAGATAATCGTTGATGTTGGCTACATATTTCATTACCAATATTCCATAATTAAAATTAATGATATTTTATACTTAGAATTTAGTTATTATACATATAAAGATTCACCTATAAGTCAACCAGTAATTCAAGAAAAAAATAAAATGATTGTGAAAGAAAAAGCTCCTTCCACAAAACAAATCAAAAATCAATACGTGTTAAATAAGCATTATTATGAAATTGATATCTCACAATACAATCAAGGTGACCACAAAGAAAAACTGATATGGAATATTCCGTCATTAAATATGCAAATTACACAAAACATAGAATTTACAAAATAAGGGATGTGATAACACATCCCTTTAATAAAAAAAACCGAATAAATATTCGGTTACAATAAACCTGACGGTTTATTATATTGCGTTTTTAGCCTTTAATGTTTTTAAAGCACGAGCGGAAATACGGATTTTTTGTGGTTTCCCATCCACTACTACTTTAACTGTTTGAAGGTTTACGTTCCATTTACGACGAGTAGCACGTAATGAGTGAGAACGTTTGTTTCCTGATAAAGGACCTTTTCCTGTAATAGCACAAACTTTTGACATACCGTAACCTCCTTTCATTACTTCAATAAGTTACTTATATATGATAATACAAAATCATTAAAAATGCAAGTAATATCAATTCAAAATGCAAAATATCTTAAAATCCGTAAATTACAAAATCAAATTTGTGGTAAAAGGTGGATAATTATTTAATTGTGCGTGTTCTTAACTAAGTGTTTTAATATTTTATGTGTCTAAAATTTAAAAAAATTTAATTAAATTATATAATATGTTACAATAATATACATGGAAGGTTTTATATGCAAAAAATAGTTAAACCATTGTTAAAGTGGTATTACCAAAATAAACGAGAATTACCATGGCGTAAATATAAAAATCCATATCATATATGGATAAGTGAAATTATGTTGCAACAAACACAAGTAGAAACAGTTATACCATTTTACTTACGTTTTATTACTGAATTACCAAACGTTCAGCAATTATCACAAGTTGATGATGAGCGGTTAATGAAATTGTGGGAAGGATTAGGATATTATTCTAGAGCGAGAAATTTAAAGTTTGCCGCAAATCAAATTATGCTGAACTATAATGGCGAATTTCCCAAAAGTTATAGTGATATAATTAAATTAAAAGGAATAGGAGCTTATACAGCAGGAGCAATCGCATCAATTGCGTATAATGAAAAACAACCAGCAGTTGACGGAAATGTTTTACGTGTATATAGTAGAATAAATAATAGTTATTTAGATATTGCTAATAAAAAAACACAGCAATTAATAGCTGAAAATATATCAAAAATTTTACCAAAGCAAGCAGGAGATTTTAATCAAGCATTAATGGAGCTTGGCGCAACAATTTGTGGGTATAGAAAGATGCAATGTAATATATGCCCTATCAATAAACATTGTTTAGCATTTAAAAATAACACACAAAACGAACTCCCAGTAAAATTAAAAAAATTAAAACGACAATCATATAATAAAACATTTATTATATTCAAATATCAAAACGAAATAGCATTAGAAAAAAACATACAAAAAACAGTATTTCAGAACATGTGGCAACTTCCAATGTTGAATCAACACTTAACAAAAAAAGAAATAATCGAGAAATATCCGTGTATTTCAATTCAGCAATTACCGTCCAGTAAACATATTTTCACACATATGGATTGGCACATAGAAGTATATTTATTAGAAATGAATCATAAAGATTCCCAATTTGAATGGAAATCTATTGTGGCAATCAAAGAAGACATTGCACTAGCAACAGTATACCGTAAATATATAGAACCGATAGCAGTATTACAGGAGGATATATGAGAGGAAAAAACATATTAGAGGCATATTTAGATGATATACATTTAATAAAATTTTATTTTCAAAAAATAAGTTATAATGGAAAATCGCAAAAATTTTATTTAAAACATCAAAAAAATTGTCTTGAACTAGAAATTATAAAAATAGAAGAAAAAGAAAATTATTTTGTGTATCATTTAAAAACACCAGAACTTAAAATAGGTGAAAAATATGAAGTAGAACATGAATATGGCAGAAAAGCACCACTACAATATGGAAATATCGTCAAGACCAACTATTTCAATCAATTCAATTATACTGGAAATGACTTAGGAGCAACATTTTTAAATAACACAACAACGTTTAAAGTTTATGCACCAACCGCATACCGAATGCAATTAATATTAGAAGATCGTGAAATAGATATGATAAAAGATAACGGAATATTTAAAATAACGATTAATCAATATTTACATGAAAAACGATATCGTTATCGCGTATTTATTGCTAATACAATTACAGAAACGATTGATCCATATTGTTTGCGGACAACGCCAAATAATGAGTATAGCATCGCTTATGACGCTTCAAAAATAGAAAAATCAAATTTCATACACTTAACGCAATACAGTGATGCAATCATATATGAAGCAAATATCGCAGATTTTACAGCAGAATTTAGTGAAAGTCCAAAAACATTTAATAGTATGGCTAGTCATAAATGTGTTGATTATCTAGTTGATTTAGGAATCACCCACTTACAATTACTACCAGTAACAACATGTGGTTCGACAGACGATTATCATCCTAATTTACATTATAACTGGGGATATGATATTACGCATTTTCAAGCATTGACTAATCGCTATGCGATTAGTGATAGTGTTCAAGAATTTGCAAATCTTGTAGCAACATATCACCAAAATAATATTGCGATTGTGTTAGATATGGTATTTAACCATGTACATGACTTTGAAACATCACCACTACAAATATTATGTCCAAATTATTATTTCCAAATCAATGATGAAGGTGAATTATCAAATGGAAGTTATTGTGGAAATGATATTGATTCGACAACATTTATGTGTCAAAAGTTAATTGTTGACAGTTGTTTATCGTGGGTAAAAAACTATCATGTAGATGGACTTCGATTAGATTTAATGGGAATATTAGATATTGATACTGTTAATTTAATCTATGAGAAATGTCGAAGTATTAACAGTAGTTTTATGTTATATGGTGAAGGCTGGAACATGCCAAGTTTTTTACCTGAAGAAAAACGAGCAACAATTCAAAACCAACACAAAATGCGTAATATTGCGCATTTCAATGATTTTTTCAGAGATGTTTTAAAAGGAAAAAATAAAGAAAAAGGGTATTTACTACATTCAAAATTTCATGGTGATGATGCAATTACAGCATTACTTTGTCGTAATTATTTAACTGCCAATAACAGTATTAATTATTTTGAATGCCATGATAATCACACGTTGTGGGACTACTTAGCTCTCACAAATACCCAAACAATTTCAAAAATGAAATTATTAATGAGTGCAATCTTCTTATCGCTAGGCATTCCATTTATACATAGTGGACAAGAATATTGCCGTACTAAAAATTTAAAAGATAACACATATCGTGATAATAGTTCGATTAACTATTTTAATTGGAATGAAATTAAACATGAAATGGTTGATTATACTAAAAAGTTAATTAACATCCGAAAAAAATATCATCAACTAAAAGCAATCAATGCAGCAAATGTTACAGTTTCCTATATTGGTGAAGACGTCATAAAATACGAAATAGACGATATTGTTGTTATATTTAATCCAACACAACACACTATTGAAACAGAAATCAGTGGGATAGAAATAATCACTAACGAACAAGTGCATCATTTAACAATTGAAAAAGAACGTGTTTATATGGTGAAAATATGAAAATCGTTGTAGCGTGTGATTCGTTTAAAAACTGTTTGCGTTCAGAAGAAGTTGCAAGTAGTATAAAACAAGGAATAAAGAAATATAATGCTGATTTTGATGTAAAAACATTTATTACAAGTGATGGCGGTGAAGGTAGCGTAGCTTCATATGTTGAACAATGTGAAGGTTATTATGTTGAAGTAGAAACAGTTGATGCTTATCGCAAATCACTATCAACATATTATGGTGTCATAGACAACGGTGAAACAGCAGTTGTTGAGGTTGCAAACATTATAGGACTGACAATGACGCCATTATCACAACGTCGTGTGATGCAAACTACAAGTTATGGCGTTGGTATTGTACTAAAAGAAATCGCAAAATCAAATATAAAAAAAGTCATCATTTGTTTGGGGGGGAGTGCAACAAATGATGCAGGTGTTGGTGTTTTGGAAGCATTAGGTGCAAAATTTTATGATTCACGTTACCAACTACTACAAACAAATTCTGGTATGTTACGAAAAATAAAATACATTGATTTAAGTAATATGGATTATTTGAAAAATTTAGAAATTATAGTAGCGAGTGATGTTAGTAATACATTGCTTGGAGAAAAAGGTTGTACATATTGTTTTGGCAAACAAAAAGGAATTTTAATTAGTAAAATGGCGTTTGTTGATGAATGTATGGCACACTACGCTACTGTTATGTATCAAAATAACCATATAGATTTAAAATCGATTATAGGTGGTGGTGCTGCTGGAGGAATCGGTAGTGCATTAATAGGTGTGCTTAAAGCAAAATGGATATCAGGTATTCAGCTTCTGATTGAAAAATGTGGTATTGAGAAAGCAATTAGTGAATGTGATTTAGTTATTACAGGCGAAGGTCAAAGTGATTATCAAACTGCGTTTGGAAAAGTTCCGGCAGGTATTGTAATGACTGCTCAAAAATATCAAAAACCAACAATTTGTATTTCTGGAGCATTAGGAAAAGACTATGAAACATTGTATGCATTAGGATTTATCGGGATTGTGTCGATAGCTGATCGAGCGATGTCGTTTGAACAAGCACTCCATGTCGCAAAAGAAAAATTAATGCAATGTGCATATACTCAAATTAAAATGATTGATTATTTTAGGAAAATACACAAATAATGTGTATTTTTTTTACGATATGTTTTATAATAAAGATATAATATATGAGGTGAAATATGAAAATTTTAATAATATTAATTTGTTTGTTGATGGTAGCATGTTCAACAAAGCAAAAAGCAATTGATGAAAAAGCAACAGTTCCCCAACAAAAAGAACAGTTTCATGAACAAGCAGAAGTGGAAAAAATAGATAAGAAAGAAAACACGGAAAAAGCAAGTGAAAAAGAAAATAAACAACTACCAGAACAAGCAGCAAAAAAAGAAAAATTACCACAACCTAAAAAAATAATAAGTAAAAAACGTAATCATTCTAAACAACATCATAATGAGCATCGTCATAAACCGGATGAAAAAACGCAATCTCAAACTGTTGAAGTATGTGGAGAGTCAATAGCAGTAGATCCAAATAAATTTTTTGATGCCATTACGTGCGAATATTGGAAACCTCGTAATAAATATGAAAAATGGTTTGTTTCTAAAGAGGAAGCATTAAAGTATTACTATAAAATTGTGAATGACCCAGCAATGGTTGAATATGAAATGACGTGGTCATGTGTAACAGATGTTGTTAATAAACGTTTTGTGTGGTATGTAAGTGTAATAAAATAGGAATTATCCTCAATTATTAATATAACTTAATAGAGAGGATGATTAAATGAAAAAAATAATTATATTGGTACTATCATTAGTGATTTTAGTGTCATTTTATAAAGTGAATGACGCAGTAACGGCTAGTGAGAATGTATTAACACACGGAAAAGAAAAGATAGCAGTTCGTTATAAATTGCGACATAAACAGTATAAATATACTGCTTATAACTATGGCACAGAAAAATATTTATATATGAATAATGAAGTTGCGTTTTGTGTTGATCCTGCTACAATTTCAAGTGATGGTGCAATATATACACCAGAACAACTTGTTGCAGGAATACAACTAGCTAATCCAAAAATTAGAAAAAATTATAAAATTACTTCAGACCAATTACATAATTTAAAAAAAGCGATTTTCTGGGGTTGGGATATGAATGAATCTAAAACATTAAAAAATTATGTTTATACAAAATTATTAGTGTGGGAGGCAATAGGGTTTGAAGTAATTGAGATAGGTGGTAGTTTAAGTCGTGATGAATTAAATAGTCTAAGAAATAAAGTGTATTCTTATAATAAAAACACAACAAGTTTTCATAATACAACACAGACAATTAAAGCAGGTGAAACAATTTCTTTAACGGATACTAATCATATTTTACCGTACTTAAATTTCGAAAATAAATCTGGTTGGCAATTTGAGAAAAACGGCAACACATTAAAAATTACAGCAACAAATCAAGCTGTTAATTCAGAAATTGCGGGTGTTATTAATCGTGATATTGGCTATCGTGATAGTAAAGCATTATTTTATCGCCATGCAACTTCACAAAATTTAACAGTTGTTCATGATCCAGCACATATTCATACAACGTTACACTTGAACGTTATTAAATATGGGAATGTTGAAATAACAAAAATAGATGCTGAAAATAAGCAACCATTACAAAATGTTGTTTTTGCACTTATGAAAAATAATGAAGAAATTAGTCGTCAAACAACAAATCATGAAGGTAAAATTGTTTTTTCTAATATTGAATATGGTGAGTATATTGTAAAAGAAATTACGCCATTAGAAAACTATGAAAAGAATACTAAAACTTATTCGGTTATAATTAACGAAAATCAGCAAAACATACAATTAACAATTGAAAATAAACGAAAAAAAGGGAGATTGGAAGTATTTAAAGTAGCGAAGCATAATGATGAACCATTAAAAGATGTTGTTTTTGAATTGTATCAAAACAATCAATTAATACAATCTTCCACAACTAATCAAGCAGGAATAGCTCGTTTTGAAAACCTAGATTTTGGGAAATATCAATTAAAGGAAAAATCTACATTATCGCATTATTTCAATAATTCAAAAATATATGACATTATAATTGATAATAGTAATAAAAATGTAGAGATTGTTGTGAAGAATGAGAAAATCCCAATTATTCAAACACAAGCGTATGGTGAAAATTTAAAGCCGTTAGAACATGTTGAACCTAATAGTAATACGGTAATATTTGAAGAAATCATGATTGCTGATTTAATCAAAAATCAACAATATCGTTTAATAATTAATGGTAAAGATCCAATTTCAAAACAAGTAATAGTCGACAAAGTTGTAGAATTTATACCAACAACAAACATACATCATGTTAAATATAGTTGGGTGGTAAATGGCTTTGAATTAAAAAATGGGATTGTGTTTGATGAAGTTTTGGAACGCAAACAAGAAGACAAATGGGTAAAAAAAATACATCATAATAAAGAACATGCTATCCCAGAACAGACAATCACTTTTAAAAAAACTGGTACAGTTGTTATTAATAAAATTGATTCCACCACACAACAAAAAATTAAACGTTATGTTAAGTTTGGTATTTACTTCAATAATCAATTAATAGCAGAAAAAGAGAGTGATGATGGTGAAGTAAAATTTGAAAATTTAATCGTTGGGAAGACGTATCAAGTTAAAGAGTTGCTCGCTCCGATAGGGTATTTGAAATCAGATGAAATATTAGATGTTACAGTGAAAGAAAATGAAGTTGAAAAGCATTATGAATATCAAAATCACCTTCTTCCGTTAATTAAAAAATCTGTCCTCACAAATGATATAACACAGTCAGTTTACTATGCTGTATTATGTGTTTTTTCTGGATTAGTGTTGTGGTTTTACGGTGCAAAGCATTGAATATAAAAAGATGATGAAACATTGTATGCTATGTAGTTCAAATTTGACAAAATAGCAAAGAATTGCTAGAATTATTTATTGATAATGTTTTAAAATAAGGCGGTGGAATAATGAATAAAGCAATTGTGTTAGGGTGTAATTATTATATTGGATTAAGTATCATTAGATGTTTAGCTAAAGAAGGTGTACATGTTGTAGCGTTGGACTATGATTTTAACACTTACGGCGCAAAATCTAAGTATATCAATGAATTTTTAAAAGTAACGAATTTGAATGAAAATGCACAAATAATGATCGAAGAATTAATCGCATATGGAAAACAACAAACACAAAAACCTGTTCTTTTTCCTTCGCATGATAAATATGTAGAATTAATTGATCAATATTATGACGAATTATCTGAATATTTTTTAATTAGTCAAGCTAGAAAATTAAATAGTCGATTATTGGATAAATGGTCTTTACATGATATTGCACTTGAAAATAATGTCAAAGTTCCATACACCATTCATGGTTTGGATGATAATTTAATACAAAAAGTAGAAAAAGAAATAGGATTTCCATGTATTATTAAACCACTAGATACAGTTGTGTTTACGAAAATATTTAGAAATAAAGTATTCATTTGTGAGGATGTACAACAATTACAAGATGGAATTTCAAAAGTAAAAGCACACAATATAGATGTGTTCGTACAAGAAATTGTTCCTGGATTTGATGATTGTATGTTGACGTATGATTTCCATATTGGTCGCTCTGGAAAAACTACACACTATATGACAGCACAAAAACAACGTCAATGGCCTATTAACTTTGGAGCATCCGTATTTACGAT
This sequence comes from uncultured Erysipelotrichaceae bacterium, assembly GCA_945877255.1. Taxonomy (GTDB): domain Bacteria; phylum Bacillota_I; class Bacilli_A; order Erysipelotrichales; family Erysipelotrichaceae; genus CAMCRE01. The sequence continues at coordinate 44,015 of CAMCRE010000008.1, read as the reverse complement.
GCAAAAATATAATGAAAAATTAGTTGCGATTTCTAAAAATTTTTTAGAAAATATTGGCTACCGAGGTTTTGGTGAAATTGAATTTAAAAAACATGAAAAAACAGGTGAAATTTATTTAATTGAAATTAATGCACGTACTACTAATTTTAATAATTTAATATACAAAGTAGGAATAAATATGCCGTATATTGCATATCTTGATCTGACGAATCAACTATCAGAGAAAGATTATAAGTTTATTGACTATGACACTAACTATGCATTTATTTACGGTTACGAAGACTTTTTGGCGATACTAAAATATTGGAAAACAAAACAAGTTAGTTTATTAAAATCTTTAAAAATAACGTTTTCTAAAAAATGGGCACCTGCAATTTTTGCGATAGATGATTTAAAACCGTGGTTTTATTTCAATATGCAGTTATTTTCAAAATTAATCAATAAAATTTTAAGGAAAAAATAAGATGTATAAATTAGGTATTTTAGGTGGAATGGGTCCATTAGCGACAGTCAAGTTTTATGAAAAAATTGTGTGTAATACCGATGCAAAAAATGACAATGAACATATTGATTTGGTAATATTAAATCACGCAACACTTCCAGATCGTACAACTTGTATTATTAATCAACAAGATGATGCTATCGTATCGTTGTTGAAACAAGACTTAGCACATTTAGAAAGATTAGGTGTTCAAGTTGTGGCAATACCATGTAATACGTGTCATTATTATTACGATGTATTAAATCAATATTCAAAAATTAAATTTTTAAATATGGTTGAAGAAACAATTAAGACTATCCAACAATTAGGAATAAATAATATTGTTGTTTTTGGAACACTAGGAACATTAAGTGCCGGCGTATACAACAAGTATGCTTTAAAACATAATGTTGCTGTAAAAACGATTTCTCAAGATGATCAAAATGAAGTGATGAATATTATATATGACATCAAACAAACCAACAATTTAGATTCTAAAAAGTTTCAAGTAATCGTAGATAAATATTGTGATTCTGACACAATTGGTATTATTGCGTGTACAGAATTAAGTTTATTGCAATTAAGTAATAATAGTTTTACGATAGATGCAATGGATGTATTAGTGAAAAAATGTATTACAGAATGTGGATATCAAATTAAAGGGTAGCGATTGCTACCCTTTAAAAATAAAAAAACAACTTCAACAGTTGCTAAATAAAAAAATGGTGGGATTGGGGGGAGTCGAACCCCCACGGCTGTTAACCGACGGATTTTAAGTCCGTTGCGTCTACCTGTTCCGCCACAATCCCAAAAATATTGAGTACTTCATTATTATATGGTAAAATAGAATAGAATGCAAGTAATATTATCTAGGAGAAAATAAAATGGAAGAAATAATTATTAATAGTAATGATAAAGGGCAAAGAATAGACAAGTTTTTATTTAAAGTGATGGATAATTGTTCTAAAAGCATGGTATATAAATGGATCAGAACTAAAAAAATTAAAGTTAATCGCAAAAGATGTGAAATCGATCAAATATTAGTGGAAAATGATGTTGTGCAATTTTTTATTCCACCACAGTTTCTAAAGCAAAAACAATTAGACTTTTTAGATGCAAGTTTGGAATTAAATATATTTTTTGAAAACGAAGATATTTTAGTTGTGTGGAAAAATTCTGGTTTATTAGTTCACAGCGATATTAATGAATCTAAAGATACACTGATTCAAAGAGTGCTATTATACTTATATCAAAAAGGCGAATATCGACCTACTGACGAAAATAGTTTTAAGCCAGCGATGATTCAACGATTAGATAGAAATACTGAAGGATTTGTGGTTGTTGCAAAACATTATGATGCTTTAAAACAATTAAATGATATGATGCAAAAACACACAATTCATAAAAAGTATGCCACAATTATAGAGAATAGTATTGAAAAAACAGGAACGTTAATTCACTATCATTATAAAGATAGTTCAGGAAAAATAAAAATATCCGATATTGAAAAAACTGGATATAAAAAAATTATTACGAAATATCAAGTATTACAAAGTTATAAAAATTACCATTTAATTGAAGTTGAATTAATCACTGGTAAATCACATCAAATTCGTGCACAGTTTTCTCATATAGGAAATCCAATATATGGTGATGTGCGTTATGGTGGTACGAATAATGGAAAGTATCAGTCATTAAGTGCATACAAAATTAGTTTTCACTACAACGAAGATATTGTACTACAAAACAACAATAACACCACATTCAAAATATTTGAAAGTTTGAAACAGTAGATCGCAAAGCGGGCTTTTTTATTTCTGTTTCATTTATAAAACTTTTTGTATTATAATAGTTGCATTTTTTTAGAAAACAGATATAATATATTTGTTTGATAAATAATACAAATAGTTTAGTGAGGTGATAGTATGAATATCGGGCAAAAAATCAAGCAGTTAAGAATTAAGACCGGACTAACATTAGAAGAGTTAGCGAGCAGAAGTGAATTAAGTAAAGGTTTTTTATCACAATTAGAACGGGATTTAACTTCTCCTTCGATTGACACATTAGGAAATATTTTAGAAGCACTAGGAACTGATTTTTCAAAATTTTTTGAACCAGTCAAAAAAGAACAAGTTATTTTTAAAAAACAAGATTTTTTTGAAGATGAAAAAGATGAATATAAAATTAGTTGGATCGTTCCTAATGCACAAAAAAATGAAATGGAACCAATCATACTAACACTTTATCCTAGTCAAAAATCACAAGAAATTTCACCACATGAAGGTGAAGAATTTGGATATGTATTAAAAGGTAAAGTTAAATTACAGTTAGGTAATGAATTATTGGAAATAAAAAAAGGTGAAAGTTTTTATTTTAAAGGTGATAGATCACATCAGTTTATAAATGCTACTGATACTGACGCAGTAATCTTATGGGTTTGTACGCCACCAATATTTTAGGAGGAATTATGAAAAAATTAATCGAATTTAAAAATATCGTTAAAGATTTTGATGGTCATTTAGTTTTAAAAGGTATTCATTTAGACATTTATGAAAATGAATTTGTGACTTTATTAGGACCTTCAGGATGTGGTAAAACAACTTTACTTAGAATTTTAGGTGGTTTTTTAAAACAAAATGAAGGACAAGTTATTTTTGATGGAGAAGAAATATCCAATGTTCCACCGTATAAAAGAGAGTTAAACACGGTATTTCAAAAATATGCTTTATTTCCACACTTAAATGTTTACGACAATATTGCATTTGGTTTAAAACTAAAAAAAGAAGCAAAAGATGTTATCGAACAAAAAGTTAATCGTATGCTGAAACTAGTAGGATTAGAAGAGTATGGTAAAAGAAATATCACACAACTTTCTGGTGGACAACAACAGCGTGTTGCAATTGCAAGAGCGTTAGTTAATGAGCCAAAAGTATTATTATTAGATGAACCATTAGGTGCATTAGATTTAAAACTAAGAAAAGAAATGCAAGTTGAATTAAAACGTATTCAACAAGAAGTAGGCATTACATTTATTTTTGTGACACACGATCAAGAAGAAGCATTAACGATGTCGGATAAAATCGTTGTGATGAAAGATGGTGAGATTGTTCAGGTGGGGACGCCAATTGAAATTTATAATGAGCCACAAAACGCTTATGTCGCAACATTTATCGGTGAAAGTAATATCGTTGACGGGATAATGAAAGAAGATTATAAAGTAGTATTTGAAGATAAAACATTTGATTGTGTTGATTTTGGATTTAAACCAAATGAAGAAGTTGATGTAGTGATTAGACCGGAAGATATTGACATCGTTGATGAAAAACAAGGGAAATTACGTGGTGTGGTAAAATCTACATTATTTAAAGGTGTACACTATGAGACGATTGTAGAAACGAAGATTGGTACAAGCATTACTGTAAAAATGGAAGTTAAAAAAGAAGATCCGGTGATTAATGAAGCAGCTAAAGAAAAAATAAGCGCAAATGATTTTTTCTTAGATATTGAAGATGTTCAAAATTTAACACCAATGGATATTATTGCAAGATCAGATGCACAAGCATGGAATGATGAAACAGATGAATTTGTGGGGATACCAAATATTGTGTACACGATTAAAGAAGAAAAAGGAAGTTATCCTGTTGAATTTTCTACGAGTAAAGGCACTAAAATAACAGTCAACATGATTGTTAAAGACGAAAATAGAAAAATTAATCAAGAGTATGGTGAAGAAATATTTGCGATGAATTTCTTTAAAAAAGTAGATGATGTAAGAGAAAGTATCGCTATTGATACTGATTTAAAAACTTGGGCAAATGCTTCTGCTTATGATTTAGAAAATGGCAATCCAGTTGAGATAACAGATGTTATTTATGATTTTGATCCAGAAAATATTGTGCCTGGGAATTACACAGTAACGTTTAGAACACAAGGGTATGAATATAAGATAGGCACAACAGATTATCATGAAGAAGGAAAAGTAGTAGGATTAGATTTTAATCCAGAAGACTTACACATCATGAAAAAAATGGGGACAAACTAATGAACAGTTTTTCTAAAATGGCAAAACCATATATATTATGGGCTGCATTCTTCATTGTATTTCCAATGTTGCTTGTTATGTTTTATGCATTTACACAAACAGGGGGAGATGTTGCAAAATTTAGTTTCACGTTAAAACATTTTATAAAGTTTTTCACTGAAAAAGCATTTTTAGAAGTATTGTTTTTATCTTTTAGAATTGCGTTAATTACAACATTGTTGTGTATAATAATTGGGTATCCAATGGCATATTTTATTTCTCGTCAAGATGAAAAAATCCAAACACTATTAATTTTACTTATTACGATTCCAATGTGGATTAACCTTTTAGTTAGAACATATGCTTGGATTGGAATTTTACAAGATACTGGATTAATCAATACGTTTTTAGAATCGATCGGTTTACCAAAAATTAAGTTAATTTACACAGATTTTGCGGTGATATTAGGAATGGTTTATAATTTCTTGCCTTTCATGGTTATTCAGATATATACTTCACTTTCTAAAATGGATAAATCATTACTGCAGGCGAGTGAGGATTTAGGTGCAACACCATTTCAAACGTTTAGAAAAGTCGTATTTCCGCTGTCTATTCCTGGGGTGATAGCAGGTATTACATTAGTGTTTTTACCAGCTATTTCAACGTTTGTTATTCCGCAATTTTTAGGTGGCGGACAGTATGTTATGTTAGGGACATTAGTTGAAACACAGTTCTTAAAAGCTGGTGAATGGCATTTTGGAAGTGCAATTTCTACAATAATGGCAGTGATTATTATTGCCTCAATGTATATCACAAAAAAATTAGATAAGGAGGCAGGAGAACGCTAATGAAAAAAATATTTCAGAAATCTTACATTGCCTTATTATTATTGTTTTGTTATGCACCAATTATTTATATGATAGTATTTTCGTTTAATGATTCAAGATCATTGACGAAATTTGCGGGTTTTTCATTACGTTGGTATAATGAAGTATTAAATTCTAACGAAATGATGAAAGCTATTTATTACACGTTTTTTATTGCAATTGTTGCGACGGTTGTAGCAACAATTGTTGGGACAATTACGGCAATTGGTTTATCTAAATCAAAAAAAATTGTACGCGATATTGTATTGGAAGTGAATAACTTGCCGATGCTAAATCCAGATATTGTAACTGCAATTTCATTGATGCTATTATTTATTACAGTGCTAGGATCAGGGTCTAAATTATTTGGCTTAGTTACGATGTTGTTGGCACATATTATGTTTTGTATTCCATATGTAATTTTATCGATATTACCAAAGTTACGTCAATTAGATTCTAATCTAGCTGAAGCAGCTTTAGATCTTGGTGCAACACCTTGGCAGGCATTGATGAAAGTTATTGTACCACAAATTATACCAGGTATTATTTCAGGTGCGTTAGTTGCATTCACCATGAGTGTCGATGATTTTGTCATTTCGTATTTCGTAACAGGAAATGGTGTGCGTAACGTATCTATTCAAGTATATACAATGAGTAAGCGTGTTAATCCAAGTATTAATGCAATATCAACTTTAATGATTGCGATTATTACAATCGTATTAATTATTATTAATGTTATTCCGCTTTTAAAAGAAAGACGTTTAAAGTCTAATTAGGCGAATACATAAATTTATATCAATATTATTTAGAAGGAGAACAATATGAAAAAAATCGTTTTAACATCATTAGCAGGTGCGTTATTATTAACAGCTTGCGGCAACAAAACTGCAACTACAGAAAAACAAGTGAGTTGTAAATCTATTACAGTATTTAATGCGACTGAATATATGAAAGAATCATTAGTGGAAAAATTTGAAAAAGATACAGGAATAGATGTTGTATATGAAACATTTGATTCGAATGAAGCGATGTATACTAAATTTTCTGCAGGCGTAACAAAATATGATGTTATTATTCCAAGTGATTACATGATTCAGAATTTAATCAAAAAAGATGCATTACAGAAATTAGATAAAGCACAATTATCAAATGCAAAAGGGTTTTTCAAAGCTGTGTCAGCACCAAGTTTCGATGAGAAATTAGAATATTCAATGCCGTATATGTGGGGTACAGTTGGTTTAATCTACAATAAAAATAAAGTGAGTCAAGCTGACTTAGAATCACAAGGTTGGGGAATTTTAAAAAATCCTAAATATAAAGAAAGAATTTTTGTGTATGATTCAGAGCGTGATGGGTTTATGCCGGCTTTAAAAAATTTAGGTTATTCACTTAACACGACAAATATTGATGAAATCAATAAAGCAACTGCGTGGTTATTAGAAATGAATGCTGCCACAAAACCTGTATATGTAACTGATCAAATTCAAGATTCAATGGTAAGTGGAGAAAAAGATATTGCGATTGGTTATTCTGGAGATGCAAACTTAATTATTTCCCAAAATAATGAAATGGCGTACTTTACACCAAAAGAAGGAACAAATATTTGGATTGATGCAATGGTTGTACCAAAAGATGCGCCTTGTGCTTCTGGAGCCCACAAATTTATTAATTTCTTTTTAGATCCAAAAGTAATGGAAGAAAATGCTGAATATATTGGTTATTCACCGTCTATTGAAGAAAGTGCACAAGCACTTGCAAAAGGTGTATTTAGCAATATCCCAACGTACATTCCAACAACAAGAGAAACTGATGAAGTATTCGTGCATAACGAAGAAATTAAAAAAGTGTTATCAGATGCTTGGTTAAAAATAAAAGTTAAATAAAATATCAAATGTCGCAGTTAGTTCATTCTGCGGCATTTGATTTTGTAATTTATCGATGATAAAAAGTCTTTATTTTTTCATTTGAAATAGCGGTTTTCTAAATTTTGTGCTATAATAAATAAAAAAAGGAGTTAATTATGGGTAAATATTTTGGAACAGATGGTGTTCGTGGTGTTGCGAATAAAACACTAACAGTAGAAATGGCACTAAAAATCGGAAAATACATTGGTAGTAAATTTAAAGATTATGGTGTCGGAAAAATTTTAATTGGAAAAGATACACGTGTATCTAGTAATATGTTTGAGAACGCTTTAGCATCAGGTATTAGTGCTGGTGGTAGTGATGCGTATTTATTAGGTGTTTGTAGTACACCTTGTGTTGCATATATTACAAAACATGAAAAGTTTGCGGTAGGTGTAATGATTTCTGCAAGTCACAACCCATTTACTGATAATGGTATTAAATTATTCAATTACGAAGGTCAAAAAATGGAAGAAACGACACTTTTAGAAATTGAAAAATATATTGATGATTTAATAACAGTAGAACTAGCGAAAGAAGATAAAATTGGGAAAATTATTAACTATTCACAAGGTAATGTATTGTATGAATCTTGGTTAAAACAAATCGTTAATAGTGATTTTTCTAATTTTAAAATTGCACTTGATTTAGCTAATGGTTCTGCTACAACAAGTGCCGTAAATGTGTTTACCGCTTTAAAGGCAAAAGTTAAAGTGATTCATTCTTATCCAAATGGTGTGAATATTAATTTAAAATGTGGTTCAACGCATCCAGAAAGTTTACAACGCTTAATGCGTGAAGAAAAATACGATATCGGTTTTGCATTTGATGGCGATGCTGATCGTCTAATATGCGTGAATCATTTAGGAGAAATCGTTGATGGTGATCAATATATGTATGTAATTGGTAAATACTTGAAATCACACAACAAATTAGAAAAAAACACAGTCGTGACAACAGTAATGTCTAATTTAGGATTATACAAAGCATTTGAACAATGTGGTATTAATACAGCTAAAACTAAAGTTGGTGACAAATACGTTTACGAATCGATGGTTGAGAACGGATATGTGTTTGGAGGAGAACAATCAGGGCATATCATTTTTAAAAACTTTGCGGATACTGGAGATGGTTTATTAAGTGCACTTTATTTATTAAAAGTTATGCAAGAAGAAGGTAAATCATTAGCTTCTTTATGTGAAGGGATGCAAATATTCCCACAATTACTTGTGAACGTAAAAGTTAAAGATAAAAAGAAAATTATGAATGATAAAAATATTTTATCGCTGGTGGATGCTGTAAGCAAACAATTAGGCGATAGTGGACGAATTTTAGTTCGTGAAAGTGGTACAGAAGAATTAGTGCGTGTTATGGTTGAAGCAGAAACGGATGCACTATGCCAAAAATATGTGTATCAAGTTGTTGAATTAATTGAAAAGACAACGATTTAATTAAGGATATTTTCATAGAAACTCCTATAAAAATAGGAGGGACTATGAAAATAAAAAATATGCCAGAAAGTGAGCGACCACGGGAAAAAGCGATGCGTTTAGGAGTTGAAGCACTTAGCGATCAAGAAATATTAGCGATGTTTATACGCAGTGGTGTTAAAGGAAAATCAGCGTTAGATATTGCAAGAGATGTTTTAGATCAATTTGAAAATATATATGATTTGCATCATTTTTCTGAAGAAACATTACTAAAAATAAAAGGATTATCGAAACTTAAAGTATTAGAGTTAAAATGTATTGCAGAAATTGCAAGAAGAATGGCGATACCTTCAAAAGATTATCGTTTTGTGTTTAATTCACCCCAGCAAATAGGAAAGTGGTTGAACAATGAAATAGGTTTTAAAAAGCAAGAGCATTTTGTGGTTGTATTTCTAAATGTGAAAAATCAAATAATAAAATTTGAAACAGTTTTTATTGGAACAATTTCAATGTCAATTGTGCATCCACGTGAAATATTCCAATTAGCAATTCAAGTAGGTGCAAGTAAAATTATTGTTGCACATAATCATCCTAGTGGGGATGTTAGTTATTCACTAGCCGACAAACAAATTACAAAACAATTAATTGAAGTTGGCAAAATTTGTGGTATACCAGTATTAGATCATTTAATCGTTGGAAAAAATAATTTATTTTCGTTTCGAGAAAATAATGTGTTGCATTTTGAATAGGAGGGCGTATGAAATTAAATGTTTTACAAAAAATTTTAAGTACATTAATTATTACAACAATAACAATCATTTTAATTTATGGCGTCTTCTTTTCAAAAGCAGTTGTGAAATACGGTTTTGACTTGATTCAGATTAGTAAATATTATGTTTTACAGTCACCAATCGAAACAATAAAAAATATGATGAATGATTTTAACTTTATGAATAATCAAACAGCAACATTAAAATCAATCCAACAAAATGATTTATTAGAAAAACGCTATTATGCAGAAAATTTAGAACTTCGCCAACAAATTGCGCAGTTAGAAAAAATGTTGAATTTCCAAAATTCAAATACCCAATTTAAGTTTGCGACTGCTTCAATCATTAGTCGAAATTTTGATGCATTTAATGATGCATTTGTAATTAATATTGGAGAAAATCAAAACGTGAAAGTCGGTAATGCGGTAGTAGGTGATAGCGGTCTAATCGGTAAAATTACGAGTGTTTCAAAAAACACAGCAACAGTTTCATTATTAACTTCTAAATCGCACAATCATCAATTGACGACATCTATTATCCAAAATGATGAAATTATACATGCTATTGTACAACGATATGATCATAGTAATGGTGTGTTAAATGTGCGTGTGTTAGATGAAACAAAGAAAATTTCACTTAATTCTATTGTAACAACGAGTAATATTACAGAAAGTTATCCTGCTGGCGTTTTAATCGGTAAAGTACAAAGTGTTTCACCACTTATTAATGAAATCGGAAACATTGTGCAAGTTAAAATTGCCGAAAATTTAAACGATATTAGATTCGTTGGTGTAATAGTGGGGAAAAAATAATGTGGATGGTTTTAGCGATACTATTTGAAATTATTTGCAGTTATTTTTTTCCACCACTTGTCATATTAAACAACATTGAATTACGATGGCACATTTTCTTAATGACAATTATTATTTTATATCGTAAAAAATCAATCTGGGATGTAACATTGTTTAGTTGTGCATTGTTTTATGCGGTAATATTTAATCAATCGTATTTATTATTTTTGGTTCAAATAGGTGTAACACTATTATTAGTAAAATTAATTAGTAATCCATTTATAGAATCTATTTTTGAAAATTTCAAACTACTATTGTTTGGTGTGTTTTTAAATGAAGTTTATTATTTTTTTGTGTTATTACTAAAAAAAACACCTGCATTAAATATATTGCTGTGGCGTAGTTTACCAACGTTGTTGTTATCGATAGTATTAGCACTATTAATAAGTACGTTATATCAATTAAAATTAGATAATGAGCATGATAAAGATATTAAACAATCTCTCAAAAACAAAAAATATAGCATTAATTATTTAAAAAAGCATTAATTATTGATTTAAGTGTTTACATTTATGTAAAAACTTGCTATAATTTAATTGATATGGAGGTTGATTATGAAAGAGCTTGGAAATAAATTAAAAGATCGTCGTGAATCAATGGGTTATTCACATGAAGAAATTGCTAAGTTAACAAGTTTGAATGTCGTAACAATTCGTAAACTTGAAGAAGGTGATTTAGCAACTTTTAATGATGAATTAACATATGTACCATATTATTTAAAAAATTATTGCAAAATATTAGATATTGATTATTCAGAATTAAGAGTAAAACTAAATGACTCTATTCAAAGCTATACAGAATCTATTAAAATCACGAAACAAAAAGAAATCAAAAAAGTGGAAGAAAACATTAAAAGATCAACAGTAACGTATAGCAACAAGCAACAAAAAAAATCAAGCAATAAATTAATATTCGTTTTTATATTTGTAGTATTAATATTAGTTGCTATTGCGTTTTTCTATTTCAATAAAAAACAAGTTAGTCAACCTGCAGTTGAAGTACAACAACCAGTTGTGAAAACTGTTGCTGAAACACCAAAGCTAGTTGAAGCTAAAAAAACAGAAGTTGTATTTCAACCAAAAGTTAATCGTGTGAATATAACAACATTTGATGTGTCGATTAAAGAAACAAGTCAATTTGAAATTGTTTTTGGATCAAATAGTTGGATTTCGTTTGCAAACTCAACAATTAATAATGTTGCAGAACGAGTATATCGTCAAGGTGAAGTGATTAAAGTCAATGTTAAACCTAACGATAAACTAGTTATTAGAATGGGATATACTAAAGGCAATACGTTCAAAATTAACGGGATAGATTTTGAACTAACAAAAAATTTGAACACAACAATCCCACATACTTTTACAGTAAATTTTAAAGGAGTTTAATATGAATTTACCCACAAAACTAACAATTTTTAGAATTTTAATTGTTCCATTTTTATGGTGGGTGTTATTAACTTCTTTTTTTAATAGTCATGTTAAACTATGGATAGCGTTTGTGTTGTTTGTGGTGGCGAGTATTACAGATTATTTAGATGGCTATATTGCCCGCAAGTATAATCTAATTACTGACTTAGGTAAGTTTTTAGATCCAATTGCTGATAAAATATTAATTAATAGTTTGTTGGTGTATTTAGCATATGTTAATCGCATCAATATTTTATTTGTGTTGCTAATGTTAACGCGTGATACGTTAGTAGATGCGTTACGTATGTTTGCGAGTAGTAAAAAAGTAGTGATTGCGGCAGCGTTGAGTGGTAAGTTAAAAACAGTACTGCAAATGGTGGCAATTAGTATGGCGTTAATTAGTGTAATTAATCAAAGTGTTGTGCATGTTGCGATTTTCGTTGCAACAGTTGTTTCGGTGTGGAGTGGTATTCAGTATTTTCTGAATGCCAAAGAAATTTTTAACGATAATAAAAAATAAATGAATATAATGTAGTGAGGTGTATTATGGAAAAGAAAAAAACAGAAGAAAAATCAGTTGATAAATTATTAGAAGATGTTTTAGCGAAAGTTGAAAAACAATACGGTAAAGGTGCAATTATGCGTCTTGGAGAAAGAAATAACACTAAAATTGATGCAATTTCAACTGGTTCTTTAAAAATAGATAATGCTATTGGAATAGGTGGTTTACCAAAAGGTCGTATTATTGAAATATTTGGACCTGAATCAAGTGGGAAAACAACAGTTGCTTTACATGCTATTGCTTCTTGTCAAGCTAATGGTGGTAGAGCGGCATTTATTGATGCCGAACATGCGATTGATCCAGTGTATGCTAAAAATTTAGGTGTCAACGTTGATGAGTTACTATTATCACAACCTGATAGCGGTGAACAAGGTTTAGAAATTTGTGAGATGTTGGTGCGTTCGGGAGCGATTGATTTGATCGTTGTTGATTCAGTAGCTGCATTAGTACCACAAGCGGAGTTAAATGGTGAAATGGGTGATGCTCAAGTTGGGTTGCAAGCACGTTTAATGTCAAAAGCAATGCGTAAAATGTCTGGTGCAATGAATAAAGGAGAATGTACGGTTATTTTTATTAACCAGTTGCGTGAAAAAGTGGGTGGTTATGGTAATCCTGAAACAACACCGGGTGGTCGTGCGTTGAAGTTTTATGCGTCGGTGCGTATTGATGTCAGAAAAGGTGATTCAGTAAGAGATAGTGATGGTGAATACTTTATGAATAAAGTTAATGTTAAGGTTGTTAAAAATAAAGTTGCGCCACCATTTAAAACTGCACAAGTTGAAATTATATACGGTGAAGGTATTTCATATTTAGCTGAGGTAATTGATTTAGCTGTTGAAAAAGATATTATTACTAAAGCTGGTTCGTGGTTCTCATATAATGGAGAGAAATTAGGACAAGGGAAAGAAAACGCTAAGTCGTTTTTAACCACAAATAAAGAAGTTTTCAAAGAAATTGAAGCTAAATTACTAGAAGTTTTAAGAAGCAATTAATGTTCGTCATTTTTGCTTTTTTTTATGTCTTTTTTGGGCTAAAGTACCGCATATACGCATATATATATATATATGAAATGGTAAAATTACTTTACTTTTAGCGTGTTAAATGCTATTATATTACAGTGTTAGTGAGGTTAAAATGAGTAAAGAATTAAAAAAATTAAAGAAAGTGGAATTGTTAGAAATTCTCTACCAACAAAATTTAAAAATTGATAACCTAAATGAAAAAATAACGCAATTAGAAAAACAGTTAGCAGATAAAACAATTCATATTGCTGAAGCAGGTTCTATTGCAGAAGCTGCACTAAAACTAACAAACATATTTGAAGAAGCTGAAAAAGCGATAGAATTATATAAAAACAATGTAAAGTAGGGGTGTTATGCGTAAAGTTAGTTTAGAGAACTATTCTACTGAAGCATTTGAAAAAGCTTATTTGGAAGAAAAACAGCGTCATCATTTCTTAGGTGTGGTGCGTGGGACTGTTTTTATATTAACGGTTGTAGCAGCGATTGCTGTTTTAGTTGCAATATTAGTATTACCAGTATTAAGAATTTATGGAGAATCCATGCAAGGTTCTTTAAATAATGGTAATGTTGTGATTTCTGTTAAATCTGGTAATTTTAAACGTGGTGACATTATTGCGTTTTATTACAACAATAACGTTTTAGTTAAACGTGTGATTGCAAAATCAAATGATTGGGTAGATATTGATAAAGAAGGAAATATTTTCGTGAATCAAGTGAAAATTGATGAACCTTATTTAAAGAAAGCAAAAGCTTTTGGACAAACAAATATTGAGTTACCGTTCCAAGTTCCGGAAGGTCGTTTATTTGTGGTAGGGGATAATCGTGAAAATTCGATTGATTCAAGAAATAAAACGATTGGAACGATTTCGCAAGAGCAAATCGTTGGTAAAATTTTTTATAGAGTATGGCCATTAGAAGAATTTGGCACAATAAGATAGGGAGGTGAAGTATGAAGATAAAATCAAAATTATCGGGATATAAAAAAATATTGTTGATATTGTCGAGTATAGTTGTATTCGTAACAACGTATTTTCTTATTTTACCTGCTATTACATTAGATAAAAATCAATGGTTGAGTGGTTTGTATTTTGAACAGAAATTTATTACAACGCCTGCAACATTATTGTATGAAAATGAGAATTACAGCATTGAAGCATCATTTGATGGTAGTGCAAAATTTCCAAAAGGTATTCAGTTATTCGTAGAGGAAATTAAACCGTCAACACAGTCTTATTCCGCCTACAAACAAACGATTGATTCGTTGTTTAAAACAGAGAGCGGTGAGCGTACACATACTTCATTTGTGCAGTTGTTTGATATTTCATTTAAGTTAAATGATGCGGAATATCAACCAAAAAGTCCAGTAAAAATTAGAATTAATTATCATAATCGCAATCCAGAAGAAGTACATCGTGAGTCTTATAAGTTAATCCACTTTAAAGATATCAACAACGTTGAAATGATGGAAAGTGAGATGACGAGTAAGCAACAAGTTAAAGATATCGCAACAAATGCGAATAGCTTTTCAGTTTATGCTGTAGCACGAAGTGCAAACAATGATACAGTTGTAATTGGTGGGAAAACATATTACATTGTGACCTACAATTATCAAGATAGTGCTGGAAACAATAAAACATCGGTTAATTTAGTTGAAGCATTACCTAATGCTACACTTGGAGCATTGCCACAAGATCCATTCGTGGCTGGTAAAAGATTTTTAAAATGGGTTGATGCTAGTGGGAATGTTGTTGGTCCAAGTACACCTGTTAGAGGTAGTATGCAAGTTACAGCAATATTTGAAACAATTGAAGAATATGAAGTAAAAGTAAACTATATCTATTTCAATAATGCAAAAAGACAAGATGTTGTATTTGATACAGAGGTTTATAAGTTAGCAGAGTTTGATTTACCTTATAAAATTAAAACACCAGCGTCTTCAGTTATAAAAACAAGTGATGATAGTACACTAACAAGAGATGCAATTTATTATCCTGAATCCACTGAAATTAATTTCCAAAATCAAGGTGAACTTGATGCAAAAGATAGAGCAGATGGGGCAGCGGATCGTAAAATTACAATAACACATCGCTATGGCCCAACAAACGCTAGATTTTTCTACGTTTATAAATTGAAAAATTTAAATGACAACAATTATAGTGATGTTAAGCGTGTTGAAGGTAGAGGAATGGTTGGTTCGACAGTAACAGCACCTATTGAAATTATTCCATATGCTACGTTTGAAAGAACAGATGCAACAGAAATCTTCTATGAAGAGGGACAAGAAATTCCTGTTTACTATCGAAGAGGAAATGTGAATCTTACTTTTGAATCAAACGGGGGTTCATACGTTAATCGTATAACAGACACATATGGTAAAGAAGTTCTGTTGCCGAACACACCCCCAACAAAAACGGGTTATACATTTGATGGGTGGTATGAAGATGCTGCATTAACGAAAAAAGTAACAAGTAATAATGTTGTGTTAGACAAAGATAAAACATTATATGCAAAATGGAAAGTTGCTAATACCAAATATACGATTTTGTATTACCGATATGAATATGATGAAAATGACTACATCGGTAACACGACCCACGAACAAAACCAAGCAGTACAACCAAAAGAACGATTTATTGGTTCAGCTGAAGGTTCAGCTAATACAGGGGATACGATACAAGCTTCTACAGCACCTGATTTTACTGGAGTAGATGATGCAACAGGGCTAGCTTATACATTTGGATATCAAAAATATGCAGCAAAAAATAATACGAGTGTCGTTGTGCAACCGGATGGTTCTTCAGTGATTAAAGTTTACTATGAACCAAAAACATACACGTATGAGTTTTTAACAAGAAGAAATAACGCAGTTATAACACACTTAGGAAAAAATGAAGGTAATTCATATTCGTTCACGGCAAAAACAGGGCAATACATTGCACAAAATTGGCCTGTAAACTGGGTTGGAACGAATAGAACAATTACATCCGGTGATCCAACACTGACATTCTTGAGATGGGTGTATGCTGGTAGTACACAAGGTTCTATTACAATGCAACAGTTCGTAAGTACTGAACATATCCAAAAAGCAGATGCTAGTGGAAAAATTACATATCAAGCAATGTGGGCAAGTAGTAACAATATCATGTATCTAAAAGCGTCTAATGGTCGTGTGACTGAAGCTGAAAGATATGGTACAGCACGTGTGAACTACTATTTTGAAAAAGAAGGTCAACCGGGTGTATATGAAAGAAATCCGCTTCAATCAGAAGATATCACGTTTGAAAAAATTCAAAATATTACGGCTAAAGGGTTTACGGGATATGATGCTTTAAACGATGGAGAAATACGTGCATTATCAAGTGATTATCCAAGAACGCGTCAAGCCAATGCACCCGCACAAAATGGTACACATGTTGTAAATCGTACAGCTTATCCAACTTATCCTAACCCACCATTGACACCACAAAGAGATATACACAATGGTAAAACATATGATAGAATTTTTGAGTTCTACTATAAATTTAAACGATATGAAATTCAATATAAATACAATGGTGAAGTAGCTGCACCAACAAAAACAAATTTAATTAATGGTACAAATATCAATACACCAACGTATAATTTTGTACCAACAAGACCGGCAGGCGTAGATGCAGACTACACTTGGGGTGGCTGGCATTCAGATGCTGCGTTATTGAATCCTGCATTTAATGGTTCAAATCCGGAATTAATTGATGGTAATAAAGTTTTATATGCAAAATGGATACCACCAAAGTTCAATGTGAACTTTAATCTAAATGGTGGGACTGCAACTACACCAATTGCTACCCAAAGGTTAGATAAGTATCAAAAAGCGACAGTACCAACAGCACCAACGAAAAAATTCCATACTTTTGAAGGTTGGTACACAGCACCAACCGGTGGAACGACGTTTGATTTTGAAACACCAATCACAAAAGATACAACACTTTATGCAAGATGGAAATTAAAACCAATTGAGTATACTGTAAAATATTTAGATGCAGAAACGGGTCAACCAATTTTGGCAGAAAGACACGTACAAGGTCCTGATTTAACTTTAGGACAAGTATTAGGACAAGCTGATGGTATTGAAGCAGTAGCTATACCAGGTTATCGTCCACAAGAATTACACAAAACAATAACTCTAACAGATAACTTTGATAATAACGTTGCAATTTTCTACTATGATAAACGTAATAATAATTTAATGTATACAGTTGATTATGTATTACAATCTGACCCAACAAAAAAAGTTGCGACAAGTAAGGTAGAAACTGCTGGAGCAACCGTTATTAAAGTTAGAGAATTAGCTAAAGCTGTTGATAAAGCGGTCATGCAAGCATCTGGTATTACAGGTGATGCGTTATTAAAAGACTACTATCCAGTAAACCAAAGTGAAGAATTAGTTATTTCTTCGAATCAAGCACATAATAAAATCGTGTTTGAATATGTGGATAGAGATACAGCTATTATAGAAATTAATTACTTAGATATGGATGGTAATCCAATACCAGGACATCCTAAACGTACTGAAGCGTTAAATACACCAAACATTTTACAAACAGTGGCTTATAAAAAAGATATTAATGGCTTTACATACAATAAAGTAGTAGATGGTAGTCGTGTAGAAAATAAAGATGTTTATGTGTTTAATCAAGGTTCAAAATTAGTATTGAATTACTACTACCAAAAAAATCTAAAAATTAAACCAAGAAGTGATACAAAAGTGTACAATGGTACAGCTCTAGCATTAGTGGATGGTAATAGTAATGATGCAATCATTAGTACAGATACACCACTTGCTAGAGGGCATATTATTAACCAGATTTCTTTCAACAACAAGACAATCACAAACGTTGGAACAGTTAACCCAACAGTTACACGTGTGAAAATTGTGGATGGAAGTAATCGCGATAAGACTAGCTATTATCACATTACATTTGAGCCAGGTACATTAACAGTTACACCAAAACCAGTTACTGTAACTGTAACCGGGGAACAAAAAAATGT
This sequence comes from uncultured Erysipelotrichaceae bacterium, assembly GCA_945877255.1. Lineage (GTDB taxonomy): Bacteria > Bacillota_I > Bacilli_A > Erysipelotrichales > Erysipelotrichaceae > CAMCRE01. Next base: position 25,671 of record CAMCRE010000008.1, on the reverse strand, counting down.
TGTTTATAATGGTCAAAATCATCAGATAGGGTATACTATTACAAGTAATGATGCTAACTATTACAGTGATACAAATAGAGGCAATATTACGATAGGTGCCATTACCAATGTTTCAGAAAAAAACGCTGGGACATATGAATTGTTGTTGAGTAATAAATTCACTAATAGCAACAACAATTATAGCGTAACATTCAATGTAACGAATGGTCGATTAGTGATTTCTAAAAAAGATGCGACAATCACTTTAAAACCTGTTACTAAAAATTACAATGGTCAGGCACAATCTATTGATGGTAACAGTAATGGATTAGCCGTATATGATGGTTTTGTGAATAGTGAGCAAAACACTATTACAATTACACCAAGTGGGACGAGAACAGCCCCTGGTAAAACGGAAATTGATTTTGCGTGGAATAGTGCTAATAAAGCATTATTAGATCGTAATTATAACATTACTAAAGTTGTTGGTACATTAGAAATTCTACCAGTAATCAATTTACAAAAAACAACTGAACAGTGGGTTGTTTTAGATGGTTCAACATTTGAGTTGTACCAACAAGTGAATGATACTTGGACAATAAAAGGAAGCCCATTAAGTGTTACACAAAATGGTGTAAACTTACCAGCTCTACAAAAAGGGAAGTATCGTTTAAAAGAAGTTACAGCACCTAATGGTTATATGACATTGCCACAATTCGTTTACTTCGACATTGTTGAGATGGATAATGGTGATTATGTTGTACAATTTACAACAGGTGAAAATGGTGTAGCTACAAATTGGTCAAATCTTGTAGAAGGTGCGAATGATTACAGTAGCCGCATTCAAGTTAAAAATTATCAAGGTCGTGAATTACCTGAAACTGGGGGTAGTGGTACGTCAATGATATATGTTGTGGGAGGTATGCTATTACTTCTAACAACAATTGGTTATAAATTAAATAAAAAATAGGGGGGAAATATGAAATTTTTTAATAAAATTATTAAAATATTAACAGTTATCGCATTAGTATTCATAACGAACTTTGCGACTAAAGCAAATGCACAAACTGCTAATGGAACAATTACAGTGAAAAATGCCTTAAAAGGTAAAACATACACTATCTACAAATTATTCGATGCAACAGTGGGTGCTAACGGTGAAATTTCATACCGTTTACCACAAGGAAAATCATTAGATAATAACGAATGGTTTAAAGTAGATACAGCAGGTAACGTTTTATTAAAAGATGGTGTGACTGAAGAAACAGTTAAAGCTGCACTTAATACAGATCCGTTCAAAAATTGGGCAAAAAGTTTCCAATCACACACTGCTAGTCAAGAAGCAACAGGAACTTCATTAGTATTTAGTAATGTTCCATTTGGATACTACTTAGTAACATCATCATTAGGAACTGATGTTACAGTAGACAGTACAAAACCTAATGTAGTGATTAATGATAAAAATACTATTAAACCTAGTATTCCTGAAACAGAAGATGGAGGAAAAACTGTTGTAACTGGAGTTGGTACAACATCAAGAGCCATTACTGCAGGAATTGGGGATAAAGTGGATTTCCAAGTTAAATTTACTACAGTAAACTATGTTACAGAAAGAGATGCAAGTGGAGAACCAGTTACAAAACAAGTTATTAGTTATAAAGTAGTGGATACACCAACAGCGTTAAATATTGATCAAAATTCAGTAAGAGTAAAAGTAGGATCACAAGTAATTAATTCTGACCAATATACTGTTACAAAAAATGATGCAGGGGTATTAACTGTTGTTGTAAAATGGAGAAATGATCAAAAAGATACAATTTATGAATCACCAGCTGATTTAATTGTTACATATAGTGCACGTGTTACTGCAGCAGCAGCAGATGCTCCTGCGACAAACAGAGCTGACATTTCTTATCGTTTAGCAGATAAAGATGGAAATGAGCAACCAGACACACCTGATACACCTATTACTCCACCAGTAAAACCTGGAGAACCAAGTAAACCTACACCAACACCAACAATTACTACATATAAATTTACTTTAAATAAAGTTAATGATCAGAGACAACCATTAACAGGTGCTAGATTTAGATTATATTCAGCAGCAACAGATGGAACAGAAATTGCTGTTAGAAGATTAGATAATGGTGAGTACATTGTTGTAGAGCGTGATGCAGACGGAAACATTGTACAAGGACAACAAGCTGAAGATATCGTTGCTGGTTCAAACATTGTTATTAAGGGGTTAAAAGGAAGTACAACTTACTACTTAGAAGAAACAGTTGCACCAGATGGATATAACCGTTTAACAGCAAGAGAAGCAGTACAAATTGGAACAGATAACACTGCTGTTGCAAACGTTATTAACCACGCAGGTACTGAATTACCAAGTACAGGTGGAATGGGTAGAACAATATTCTACGTTTTAGGAACAGGATTATTAGGAGCAGTTGTAGTTGTATTTATTTCAAGAATGAAAATGAAAACAGCTTAATCTAAATGAATAAAAGAAAAATTAAACCATCGAGCATATTTTTGCTCGTTGGTTTCATTATAAGTATGTGTTTATTGTCGTATCCAACATTAAGTGATTACTACAATTCATTCCATCATACTAAAGTTATTTTAAGTTATTCTAATGAAATTGCAACATTAAATACAGAACAATATAGTGATTTAATTGAAAAAGCACACGAATACAATAAAACAATAACTAAAGAAGGTATTAAGTGGTATAAAACAGATGTTAATCCAGCTTATTTTGGACAATTAAACGTTAATAATTCAAATGTAATGGGGTATATCAATATTCCTAAAATTGACGTTAAATTGTCGATATTTCATGGAACAGATGAATCAGTATTACAAACATCTATTGGACATTTAGAAAACACTTCTTTACCAGTAGGTGGAAAAGGAACACATGCAGCATTATCCGGTCATCGTGGTTTACCTAGTGCTAAATTATTTTCTGAATTAAATTTATTAGCAGCAGGTGATATTTTTACGATACATATTTTAAATGAAACATTAACTTATGAAGTTGATCAAATGAAAGTTGTTTTACCACATGAAGTAAACGATATTCAAATTGATCCAGAAAAAGATTATGTGACATTAATTACTTGTACACCATATGGTATTAATACACATCGTATATTAGTACGTGGTCATCGTATTAAAAACATTGATGGTGATGCAGTTGTAAGAGCAGATGCCATGCGAATACCGCCATTAATGATTGTACCGTTTTTATTTGTGCCAATGGTGTTATTCTTGATTTTATATACATTTATTGCTGTTTCTCGCCAACAAAAAAGAAAAGCATTATATTTTAGTAAAATTCTAAATTAGGAGGTTAATATGAAAAAGATTGTAATATTATTAAGTTTATTATTATTTACAGTAATATCAGTTCATGCAGAAGTTGCGGATATTAATCGTAAAGGTTCTTTACGTCTTGCTACAGAAAATAACCAAGAAATAAAAAATTTAGAATTAAAGTTATTTAAAGTAGCGAATGCGTATGTAGATAATGGTTATCATTTTCAATACGTTGATGCGTTTAAGTCTTTAAATATGGATGTGAAAGCTATTGTGGAGAAACCAGAAAGTTATCAATTATTATTGAAAGATTTTGTGGCTAAAAACAATATTCAACCAATAAGTATAAAAACAGCTGAAAATAATGCGATTTTATTTAATGATTTAGATTTTGGGGTATATTTAATTGTACAAGATAAAGATAATAAAGGTTTTGAAAAATTAAAACCAATTATTGCAACTGTACCATTAAAAGAAAATACAACTTGGAAATATGATATTGATTTATCTTTAAAATCAGAAAAAATTAAAGTTGTACCAAAACCTAAAATTGATAAGTTACCACAAACTGGACAAAATTGGTGGCCAGTATACATATTCATTATTATTGGTACAACATTAGTTGTTGTAGGTAGTATAGGCAAACATTATGAAAAAAAAGCGATATAATTATTTAATTATTTTAGGTTGGATTTTAATATTAGCTGGATTGCTTTTTTGGGGTTACAATTTTTATGACGATTATGTAATGGGTAAAAAATCACAAGAAGTAATTGTTAGTCTTAGTCAAGCGATTGAAAAAAAAGAACCATCTAATCAATTCGTTGATAATATGCCAACAAAAAACATTAATGGAAATGATTATATCGGAATGATTAATATTCCAAAAATTCAAATTAATTTACCTGTTTTATCGAGTTGGAGTTATGCACTATTAAAAATTGCACCAAATTATTATAGTGGTTCATATTACACAAATGATTTAGTGATTTGTGCACACAACAACTGGACGCATTTTGGTAAATTAAAAAAATTACAACCAAACGATGAATTGCAATTTATTACTGCTAATGGTGAAGTAATGAAGTATCAAGTTACAAATTTAACAGTCATTGAAGCAACACACATTGATGAGATGATTGTCAACTACAAAAAAGAAAAATCTCGTGAAGATTGGGACTTAACGTTATTTACTTGTACACCAAATGGTATTGCACGTCTTGCAATACGAGCAAAAAGAATATAGAAAAACACGAAGTCAATATTGATTTCGTGTTTTTATACATCACATAATTTTTAAACTTTATTTTTTAGTTTATATTTTCTGTTTTTGTTTTCTCCAACTGTTAATAGTAGCTCTTCCATTACTAGTTCAGATAGCAATAATCTTGTTCGTGAAGATTTAAGTTGCAATAATACTTCGATATCTTTTGCTTTAAAGTAATCTCTTTTATTTGCGAACTGGATAATTTCGTTTTTTTGCTTATTTTTTATCGCCGTTATTTTATCGCCGTTATTTTATCGCCGTTTTTGTCGTTTTGTAGTTGAAATCAAAGGTAATTTTATCACTTTAAAAATTTATTGAAGGTGAAGAATAATAAAAAAATTTGGTTGTGTAATTCCAAACTAATGTGCAAACGTTTATTTTCCTAAAAATGCGTATTTTTAAATTGACTACTGTACTCAAATACACAGTTTATTGCAAGTATCGTTTCAATACAAAAAAAATCATAAAAATGCTATAATATATAAAAATTAGAGGTGAAGTATGAGAACTTTTTTAGCATATTTGGTATGTAAAATTAGTCAAAAAATATTGAAATTACTAGGTCGAGGAGGCTCATTACCAGGTGAATTAGCACTCAAAATACAACCAAAAATATTAGAAAAAATACAATATCCAAAAGAAGTAATCTTAATTACCGCCACAAATGGAAAAACATCTACCACAAATCTTATTGCCCAAACGTTATTGAAAGCTTCTAAAAAAGTTATTTATAATTCTAAAGGTGATAATATGATTTTTGGAATATTAACGTTACTTATTACTAACAGTAATATGGCACTAGAAGTAAACGCGGATATCGCAGTGCTAGAAATAGATGAACTAACACTCGCAAAATATTTACCACGTATTCCAGCTACAAAAGTAATGATCAATAACTTTTTTCGTGATCAATTAGATCGAAGTGGAGAAATGGAAGCAGTTGTCACAAAAATAGAAGACAGTTTATTACATTACAAAAACACATTAATTTTAAATCAAGACGATCCAAATGTATTAAGAATAAAGGAAAAAGCAACACAAGCTACAGTTTTCACATATAGTTTAAATGAAAATATTGAAAGTAGTAAAATTAGTCATGAAGCTAGTGAAGGAAAATTTTGCCCAGTATGCCATCATAAAATAAAATACGAATATTACCAATATTCACATATTGGAAAATTTAAATGTGAAAATTGTGGTTTTGGAAATTGTCAACCATATAAAACAGGGCAATTAATAAATAATCAACTTATCGTTGATAATAACACATATCAATTAAATAACAATAATTTATATCACGTATATAACTGCTTAGCAGTGATTACTATTGCTGATTTATTAAATATTGATTTTAATATAGTTTTTAATACAATCAAATCGTTTAAAATTGAATTAGGAAGAAATGAGATCATTACAGTAAAAGGAAAACCATGTTTATTAAATTTAGTTAAAAATCCAACAGGATGTAACGAAATACTAAAAATGATTAGTAAAGACCATAATCAAAAAGTGATATTGTTTGTGTTAAATGACAATGAACAAGACTCACGAGATGTTTCATGGATATGGGATGTTGACTTTGAAAAACTTAACAACATTAAAAAAATTATTTGTAGCGGAAAAAGAGCTTATGAAATTGCATTAAGATTTAAATACAGTGCTATTCAAACAGAAATTATCGTGATTGAAAATTATGAAGATGCTATCAAAACGTTTGTGGAGCATGATACACTATATGCACTAGCAACATATACCGCACTACCAAACGTGAGAAAGGAATTATTACGATGGAATTAAATATATTATGGTTGTATCACGACGTAATGGATTTATACGGTGATCGTGGTAATATCCAAACACTAAAATACCGCTGTGAAAAAAGAAATATCCAATTTAATTTAGAAACTTGCGGATTGAATGAACATACCGATTATAAACAATTCGATTTGATTTTTATGGGTGGTGGTGCTGATAAAGAACAAAAAATTTTAGCTAATGATTTAATATCTAAAAAACAAGGTTTACAAGACGCATTACAACAAGGAACAATATTTTTATTAATATGTGGTGGATACCAATTATTCGGTCAATATTATACTGATGCAAATGGCAATAAAATACCAGGATTAGCATTTTATGACTATTATACCACTGCCCCACAAAATAAAAAAAGATGTGTAGGAAACGTATTGATTCAAGCTAATCTTGATGACGAAATAATTGAAATTTGTGGTTTTGAAAATCACGGTGGTCAAACTGAAAACGTCAAAACACCATTAGGTAAAGTAATTGTTGGACATGGAAATCAATACAAACATCAATTTGAAGGTTTTTATAATGGACAAGTAATCGGGACGTATATACACGGACCATTACTTCCTAAAAACGCAAAATTAAGTGATTTTATAATTAAAAAAGCATTAACACGCCGATATGGTAAAGTAACACTCATCCCATTAGATGATACATTTGAAAACAACGCTTTTAAAATGATTACAGAAAGAATGAAGAAAACATGAAATTTATAAAGTTAAAAAATTTTTCAACGGCACAAATTATTGCATTAAATTTTTTGATCGTTATATTAATAGGTAGTATTTTATTATATTTACCTATTACACATCAAAAAAACGTACAAATAAGCTATATTGATGCTTTATTTGTGGCAACAAGTGCAACTTGTGTAACCGGATTAACACCAGTAGTGATAGACACGACATTTAATGCTGTGGGAAAAATTGTGATTTTAATTTTAATTCAAATAGGTGGATTAGGTTTAATGACAATTATGTCTAGCTTTGTGTTATTTTTAAAAAATAGAATCTCATTAAAAGAAAGACAAACATTAAGTGAAATGTTAAATAGAAGCGATTTATTTAATTTCAAAGCATTTATTAAGAAAGTAATAAAATTTACTATTTTATTTGAAGGAATTGGTGCAATTTTACTATTCACTGTTTTTATTCAAAAAACAGACTTAGTAAATGCGATCGGACAAGCTATTTTTACTTCAATTAGTGCATTTTGCAATGCTGGATTTGATTTACTAGGCAGCAAAAGTTTAATACCGTTCAAAAATAACTACTTCCTTTTATCAGTTGTGATGATATTAATTGTGTTTGGAGGTCTTGGATTTGTGGTTTGGAGTGATATTGTAGACTTCTATAAACAACTGAAGCAAAAAAAGCCAATTTCAGTACTTATTAGAAGTATTTCAACACACACTAAAGTAGTTGCTATTGTAACACTAGTCTTGATCTTTATACCAGCTATTATGACAGGTATTTTAGAGCATCGCTTATTTCACAACAGTTCTGCTGCAGAAATAATATTTAACACGTTATTTCAATCTATTACGTTACGAACAGCAGGATTTTATACAATGGATTTTTCACTATTTAGACATATTACATTATTATTTATGATTCCTGTTATGTTTATTGGTGGTTCAAGTGGGGGAACAGCAGGAGGAGTAAAAACAACAACGTTTTTTATTGCGATTGCGTATTTAATATCTGTTATTAAAGGACAAAAAGATGTTATTGTGTTTAACAGAATGATTAGTAAAGAAATCGTTACTAAGGCATTCACATTAATTTTTATTAATATATTAGTATTATTTACAGGAATATTTCTTGTATCACTAGAAATAGCTGATTCACAAATTATTCCATACGCATTTGAAGCAGCAAGTGCATTAGCGACTGTAGGCATATCAACTGGTATTACAAGTTCTGTGTCAGTGTTTGGGAAAGCTGTTTTAATAGCACTAATGTATATCGGAAGAATAGGAATTGTAACGCTAGTGTTTTCAATGAGAGGAACACAAAGTAAAAACAATGCAAATGTTGGGTATCCAACAGGAAATATGATCGTGGGGTAAATATGAAAAAACAAAGAAAACAATTTGGTGTATTAGGTCTAGGAATATTTGGATCATCAATTGTAAAAACATTATCAGATTACGATGTAGATGTCATTGCAGTTGACAGTGATATTAAATGTGTAGACCGACTCAAAAACTATGCGACACAATCAAATGTTGTGGATATTACAGATAAAAATGCACTCGAACAAATCGGAATACAAGATTGCGATGTAGTAGTTGTAGCAGTTGGATCTAATTTAGAAGCCGCTATTTTAGCAGTAATTCATTGCAAAGATTTAGGTGTAAAACAAGTTATTGCAAAATCTAAAAATAAGCGAAATGCTGAAATACTAACAAAAATTGGTGCTGATAAAGTGATTAGACCTGAAAAAGATATGGGTTATCGTGTTGCAAAAAGATTGCTTACAAACAACATTACTGACATTATTGAAATTAACGAAGGTAAAAACTGTATTGTGGAATTAAAAGCACCACAAGAATGGATCAATCGTAATTTAATTGAAATCGCTCCAAGGGCAAATTATAACATGAATATTATTGGAATTAAAAATGGTGAACAATTGCATACATCATTTACAGCAAATTATGTTGTAAAAGAAGAAGATGTATTATTAGTTATTGGAGAAACACGCTCAATAGAAGCGTTTGATTATATCGTGAAGCATAAATAGGAGTGAATATGAAACAATATTTAATAAAAACAAACAATTTAACTAAAAAATTTAAAAAACAAACCGCTGTAGATAACTTATCACTAACAATTTATCCAGGTGATATTTATGCGTTATTAGGATTAAATGGAAGTGGTAAAACAACTTTTATGAAACTAGTATTACAACATATTTTTCCAACGAGTGGTGAAATTAGTCAATCTATTCGCTATGACCAAATTGGTGTAATTGTGGAAACACCAACATTTTATGATGATCTAAATGGTTATGATAATTTGAAATTACACGCCAAACTCACAAACGTATCATACGATAAAATTGATGAAGTATTAGAAACTGTAGGACTAACGAAAGATAAAAAACAAGTAAAAAAATATTCATTAGGAATGAAGCAACGTTTAGCGATTGCAAGAGCATTATTAACGAGTCCAAAATTATTAATATTAGATGAACCAATTAATGGATTAGACCCAACAGGTGTTTATGAAATCAGAAATTTATTAACGAAAATTAATGTTGATTACAACATCACAATTATTATTTCTTCACATATTTTAGCAGAAGTAGAATCAATTGCAACACGATATGGCATTATTCATAAGGGACAGTCTATCGTTGAGTTTAATGCTGATGAAATCGCAAATCATACAAAAGCAGTTGTCGTAGAATTAGTCGATTATGCACAATTTAGAAAACTAGAAGAAACACTAAAAACGAAAGAAGGATTTATTGCTTCAGCGTTTTTAGATAAAAAAGGCTATTTTTATGGCGATGCGCGTTTTATAGCAGAGGTAGAAAATGAATATTCAATTGAAAACACATCATTAGAAAAATATTTCATTGCGATAACAGGTGGAGTAAGAGGTATATAAAATGAAAAATATTATTAAAGCAGAATTATTTAGAATACGTAAATTGAAATCACTAAAAGTTTTATTTGTGTTATTAATTGCATTTACATTAGTGACGAATACAGCAATCATGTTTTTTAGAAACGTCGGAATTGTTCCGGTTCAAATTACTAATTTATATGAAGGAGAAAATGTATTACGTTTAAATGTTAACAGAAACACTACATTTAGTATAGAAGTATATGAAAGTAAAGGTGGCATAATGTATGCTATTCCTGATAAAGCGTATTCAAAAGGAACACATGAAGTAGCATTAGAAAAACCATTGCAAAAAGGACAAACCATATCAATCAATAGTGAGTATGCAAGCCCTAAAAGTTTTACGGTTACTGCACGAGGAGAAGTGACAAAAAATAATGATAATATGGCAGCATTGGCACAAGCGAGTACTTATAATGGTGTAATGTTTTTAGAACTTATTGTTTTAGTGGTGGCAGTAATTATATTAGCTGGTGATTTTACACATAAACGTTTAAAAAATTATATTCATTTCGCAAATAATCGCACAACGATTTTAATCGCAAAATTTATTGCAACAGTTATTTCAGTGTTTGCTTTTGAAATAATATGTCATATTACTTCATTATTAATTGCTATTCCGTTTTTTGGTTTAGGAAGTTTATCAGAAAATCTAGCAATTATTCCAATTATTTGGACGTTTAAATTATTGTTTATTTGTTTCCAAACGGCATTTGTAATGTTGTTAGCTGTGTTGTTGTCTGGTGGAACAGCAGCAATTACAGGGCTTTATTACTTGCGACAAATTGTCGTTATTCCATTTTTTGTCATACTTACAACACGATTATCGACAATATCAACAGGATTTTTCAAATTTGTACTAGATGTAGCTGAAATAATTGTTAGATATGCAACACAAATAGGTTTTGCGGAATTGATCGGTATGTATACAAAGGATAAAGTAGTTCATGGTGTATTAACACATTTATCATTAACGACGTTGATGACAATTGCATGTATTACATTAGCAGTTGTATTATTTAAAAAGAAAGATATTTAGATGAAATTTTATCAAGTTGGTGATATTGTCGAAGGCATTGTTACAGGTGTGAAACCTTATGGTGCATTTATTTGCATCGACGCCAACAATCAAGGTTTAGTGCATATATCAGAAATCAGTCATGAATATGTGTCTGATATTTCAAAACTAATTAAAGTTAATGAAAAAATTAAAGTTAAAATATTAGCGATTGATGAAAAAAATTACCAAATGCGACTATCTATAAAAGCACTAGGAAATCGTCGCATGCGTCGTTATAATACATTACACCAAAAAGTAATGATGCCAGAGTCAAAAATAGGATTTAAAACTTTAAAAGAACAATTACCAATATGGTTAAAACAAGTAGATGGAGGAAAAGATGCTTAGATTAGATTTAACACATGCTAAATTAAATAAAGATTTAGCAACATATCAAAAACAAGTAACAACATTACATGAAGCACTAATGAATAAAACATGTAAAGGAAACGATTATGTAGGTTGGGTAGAATGGCCAAATCAATATGATCGTGATGAATTAGTTAAAATTTTAGAAGAAAGTAAAAAAGTAAGAGAAAATGCTGATGTATTATTAGTATGTGGAATTGGTGGTTCATATTTAGGAGCGAGAGCTGTTATTGAAATGGTAAATGGTTTATATAGTAAAAGTAAACCAGAAGTGATTTTTATTGGGAATACTTTTTCATCAACATATATCGCCCAAGTATTAAAATATATTGAAGGAAAATCTGTTTATTGTAACGTGATTTCAAAATCTGGTACAACAACTGAAACAGCATTAGCGTTCCGTTTAATTAAGCAATTTATTGAAAAAACTTATGGAAAAGCAGAAGCAAAAAATAGAATTTATGCCACAACGGATGCTCATAAAGGAACTTTAAAAAATATCGCAGAAAAAGAAGGTTATGTAACATTTAATATACCTGATGATATTGGTGGACGTTTCTCAGTGATTACAGCAGTTGGGTTATTTCCAATTGCAGTAGCAGGTATTGATATTGAAGCATTACTATTAGGAACTAAAAAAGCATATGAAGATTTTTCAAGTAGTGATTTAAAACAAAATATTGCATATCAGTATGCAGTAGCACGTCGTATTTTACAAGATGCAGGAAAAGACGTTGAAATGTTGGTGAGTTATGAACTGCAAATGGTAATGTTTGCTGAATGGTGGAAACAATTATTTGGTGAATCTGAAGGAAAAAATGGATTAGGAATATTACCAACAAGTGCCAATTTTTCAACAGATTTACATTCATTAGGGCAATTTGTGCAAGATGGTAAAAAAGTATTGTTTGAAACAGTATTAGTGGTAGATAAGCCAACTTTAGATATTGAATTTCCTAGTGACGAAGAAAATTTAGACCAAATGAATTATCTCGCTAGCAAAAAATTAAGCTGGGTGAATGAAATGGCACGTCTAGGTACTTTAGAAGCACATGAAGTAACAGGTAATGTAGCAAATATTATGATTCATTTACAAGATATGTCTGCTGAAACGTTTGGATATTTAGCATACTTCTTCTTTAGAGCATGTGCAATGACAGTATTATTATTAGATGTTAATCCATTTGATCAACCAGGTGTTGAAATATACAAAAAAAATATGTTTAAACTATTAGGGAAGTAGCGTTACATCATAGTCAATTATGACTATAAAGGAGTTACTATGTATTTCAAATTATTTATTACGATGTTTAATTTAAGTGCGTTTACTTTTGGTGGCGGATATGTGATTGTACCTATGATGCGTAAAAAGTTTGTTGAGCAATTAAAATGGATAGATGAAGATGAAATGCTTGATTTAGTTGCAATTTCACAATCATTACCAGGTGTATTAGCAGTTAATGCTTCGGTATTAGTTGGTTATCGGTTAAAGAAAATGAAAGGTGCGATTGTCAGTTCATTAGGAACAGTTTTACCACCATTAATTATACTAGCGATTGTAACAGTAATGTATGAAAATATCAAAAATAATGCCGTTGTAATTGCAATATTAAAAGGGATGCAAGTAGGTGTGAGTGCATTAATTTTTACCGTTGTTGTGCAAATGATTTTACAACTCATCAAAGATAAAAACTATTACGGTATACTAATGTTTTTTATGGCAATTAGTTTAGCAGTCTTTTTAAAACTAAATACGGTTATTATTATTGCATTATCCATCATTATTGGAACGATTATTGCATTGTATGAGGTAAAAAACAATGTTGGGTAAATTATTTATTGTGTTTATACAAGTTGGTTTATTCTCATTTGGTGGAGGATATGCAGCACTTCCAATTATTCAAAATCAGCTCACAAACGTTCATCGATGGATGACAACTTTAGAGTTTTCTGATGTTGTAACACTTTCGCAAATGACACCAGGACCATTATCAATTAATGCCGCAACATTTGTGGGGATGAAGCAAGCAGGACTTCTAGGTGCAATTGTTGCAACATATGCATTAGTGATACCATCAATGATTTTATGTGGAATTATGTCGTATTTTTACTATAAATATCGTGATTTGACACTCGTTAAAAAAGTTTTACGCGTGTTACGCGGTAGTGTTGTAGCATTGATTTTAATGGGTGGACTTCAATTAGTACAATCTGCATTATTTCCAAATATGTCTCTTGAACTAAAAGAAAGTATTTTATTCGTGGGAATCGTCTTTCTTTTAGTGAAATTTAAAGTAGATTCAATACTTGCGATTAGTATCGCAGGTGTATTAGGATATATTTTGTTTTATTTAATATGATGACAGCAATGTCATCTTTTATTTTGCAAGTGAAACATTTTCTGGAATATGGTATAATTTTATAGAGGTGAAAGCATGGATGGTATTTTATTAGTGTATAAAGAGAAAGGTATGACTTCTTTTGACGTCGTGTTTAAATTACGTAAAATGTTAAATCAAAAAAAAATTGGACACAGTGGAACACTTGATCCAGAAGCTGAAGGTGTGATGCTTATTTTTTTAGGTAATGCAACTAAATTATTGCCTTATATTGAAGATAGTGATAAAGAATATATTGCAACGATGAAACTAGGTGTTCAAACGTTTAGTGATGATATTCATTCTGAAGTGATAGCAGAAAAACCAATTACTGAAATAATAGATTTTGATGCTGTATTGCAAAGTTTTAAAGGAAAGCAAAAACAATATCCACCAATGGTATCAAGTATTAAAGTGAATGGCAAAAAATTACAAGAATACGCTAGAAAAAATATTGCTGTTGAAAGACCATTAAGAGATGTAGAATTTTATCATTTAGAAACACTCGATGCTAAAGAAATGCGATTTAAGGTGCATTGTAGCAGTGGAACGTATATCCGAAGTTTATGTGTCGATATCGCCCACAAAACAAATAATTTAGGGTGTATGACAAGTTTAATCCGCACAAAAGTAGGACGTTTTACAATTGAAGATTGTTTTAAATTAAGTGATATTGAAAAAGGTCAATTTAAAATTTTAGATAAATCAGTTGTGTTGGAACACTTACCAAAAGTTAAGCTATTAAATCCATTAGATGCATATCACGGAAAAAGAATTAAAATACAAACACCACATGATATGGTAGTAATTCAAGACGATATTTGTATCGCAATATATAGACGTGAAAATGGTGATATTTTTAGAAGTGAAAGAGGGTTATGGTAATGAATATTTTGAAATTAAATATATTTCATGACACACTTCCTTATAAAAAAAGAGTGGCATGTATCGGTTTTTTTGATGCACTACATCAAGGACATCAAACGCTAATTAAAGAATGCTTGAAATATGATGGTGTAAAAACGTTTATTACGTTTAGTTTTAGTGAAAAATTAATTATACCAAAAGCAAATAATGAATATTTGTTTAATGAAACACAAAAAATTAACTATATTTCAAAATTAGGTATTGAAGATTATATCGAAATAATATTTGATGAAAATGTGAAAAATATGACACCATTACAATTTGAAGAAACATTAATAAAATTAGGTGTTGAAACTTTAATTTGTGGGTTTGATTTTAAATATGGTTGTCATCGTCAAGGCGATATAACAACATTAAGCAACAATAAAAATTTTAATGTTGTTGTGATACCTGAAATAGCATTACATAATGAAAAAATATCAAGTACCAGCATTAAAGAATATTTATCAAAAGGCGATATTTGTCGGGTAAATCAATTATTAGGAAGATTTTATCGTATTCAAAGTAAAGTTGTAGAAGGAAAGAAATTAGGTCGAAAAATTGGTTATCCAACTGCTAATTTAGAAAAAGATTTGCAATATGTCTTGCCAAAAGTAGGTGTATATTATGGAAATGTCATCATTGATGAAAAAAGTTATGCAGCAATGATATCGGTTGGTTATAATCCGACAGTTGAATTGTTGCAATCACCAGTAATTGAAGCACATATTTTAGATTTCAATGAAAACATTTATTATAAAACAGTGGAAGTTGAATTTATTGACAGAATACGTGAT
This sequence comes from uncultured Erysipelotrichaceae bacterium, assembly GCA_945877255.1. Taxonomy (GTDB): domain Bacteria; phylum Bacillota_I; class Bacilli_A; order Erysipelotrichales; family Erysipelotrichaceae; genus CAMCRE01. The sequence continues at coordinate 10,141 of CAMCRE010000008.1, read as the reverse complement.
GAAATTAAATTTAATTCATTAGAAGCATTAATCGAACAATTAAAATCTGATGAATTATGGGTTAGAAAGCATTTAAAAGATTAGGTTTTATAGTGATTATTTTATATTTAATAGCGCATTTGTGGTATAATGTAAATAACAAATTACTAGGGGTAGAAGGCTCATTTATAGCCTTTTTTTACAGAATATAATAAGAAAAGGGGAAGTGTATGCGTTTAGAACTATTTAAGTTGTTAGATGAAACTGTCCAAATGTTGAGTGATAATAAAGCATTATATACTAATGTAGAACAGCTCACAAGAAATGCTGTTGAAAAAATATTGGTGGAAAGTAAATTAGAATATTTAGGTATTCATTCAAGAATAAAATCAAAAGAAAGTTTACGTGAAAAAATTATTCGTAATCGTTACTACATGCAATATAATCATAAAGAAGAAATATTGAATGCTTTGCCTGATATTATTGGATTACGTATTGAATGTCGTTTTTTAAAAGATGAAGCATTAATATTTGAGAATATAAAAAAATATTTTATTAGTACGAATAGTTTTTGTCAGTTTATGTTAGATGAAAATTTATTTTTAGATTTAAAAACAATACAACCACAAAAACAAAAAAACGGTTTAAATATTTATAGAATAGATGGCTATTATTTAATTAATAATATTAAAGTAAATTTCGAATTGCAAATTAAATCATTAGTTAATGCTTTTTGGAGTAACATTGAACACAAATTAATTTATAAAAATAAACATTATTTAGATGTCGATCGATTTATGAGTGATTTATTAGTTTCGATTAATCAAAGTTTAAGTGTTTTAGATTCACAATTGGCACTCGTTCATGATCAAATTCAAAATTTATCACGCAAAGATATAGAATTTAATGAAAAAAACATAGAGAATTTAATAACGAAGGCTATTAATGATTTATTTTCTTCTAAAATGCAAGAAAACTTAGGATTTAGTTTAAGTATTAAATATACGAGTAAATTATTAGCGAGTTATTTATTTAATAAAGATATTCTTTACGCCACAAATGGTGAAGATAGAATAGCAAACTTATTAAAAGTATTACGTAAAATCACTAATAAAAATATTTCATTTGAAGATGAAATTGTATTAGAAAGCCAATTTAATCCCGACAATGTTTTCCAAGCGATATTTGGTAATTTTTTATTAGCAGAAATGAATAAAGATTATGATTGGTATATATTTTTTAAAATGTTGTTTGCGATAGAATTAGGAAATGATATTACCAATTTTGTGCGTTTTTTAGAAATCATGCAACAATTATTAATTGATGAATATTGGTTTAAAACGAGTTTTGTGCAGTTAGAATCGCACGACAAACAAATTGTGCAAAATGAATTATTGCGTATTTTTTCACAGTCATTAATTCATATTAACTCGGTACAAATTGTGTCCAGCATTACAATAAAAGAAATGAATCAAGTGTTTAAACATTTCGTAACCGTGATTGAAATGGAATGCGAAACATTAGAGGATTTCAATTGTAATAAAGAAATGTATCAAAAAGATTGGAATAATATCGCTAAACAAATTTTAGACAATGATCAATAGGAGGTAAAATGAAGATAGTATTTGCGAGTACAAATTATCATAAATGCAACCAAATGAATAAATTATTACAAAATCATGAAGTTATTTCTATTAGTGAATATTGTGATAATTTCGATGTTGTTGAAAATGGTGATAGTTATGAAGAAAATGCATTGATTAAAGCAAGAGCAGCTTTTAAGTTATGTCAAATGCCTGTTTTTGCAGATGATAGTGGTATTAATGTCGCTGCATTAGATAATGGACCAGGTATATTGTCTGCTCGTTTTATAGGCAAAAATGTTTCGCAAGAATTAAAAAATGAAACGATTATTAAAATATGTCACGAAAAAAATATATTCGATGCAAGTTTTACTTGCGTGATTGCGTATATTGATCAAAATGGACAAGAATATATATTCCGATATGATTTACCAGGTACAATTGCACAAGTTGCAAGAGGAAATGATGGATTCGGTTATAATCCGATTTTTATACCAGAAAATGAAACATTAACGATGGCTGAAATGGATGAAGATAAAATGGTGGCGTTATCACATCGTGGTAAAGCAATAGCGTTATTTTTAGATTTTTTAGCAAAAAAAAGACAAATTCATGTCGTGCTTTATGAACCAGAAATACCACAAAATACAGGTAATATTATGCGTACATGTGCTGCAACAGGCAGCAAATTGCATTTAATTAAACCGTTAGGTTTTCAATTAGATGAGGCGAGAATGCGTCGCAGTGGAATGGATTATATTGATCAATTAACTTATCAAGTATATGAAAATTGGGAAGATTTTACGAAACAAAACCCAAGTGATAACTATTATTTTTTAACACGTTATGGTAAAAAAGCACCAAGTGAATTTAACTATCCAAATGATGATATTTATTTTGTGTTAGGAAAAGAAAGTACGGGAATTGATAAAACTATTTTACGCAATCATTTAAATAACTGTATGCGATTACCAATGAAACCAGAGGCACGTAGTTTAAATTTATCGAATTGTGCAGCGATTATCGTATATGAAGCATTACGCCAAAACAATTACGAAGATTTATCGTTTACCGAAGTGTTAAAAGGTGAAAATTTCTTAGAGGAGAGTTTTAATGAAGAATAAGCAATTACTAATTCATATTTTAATTGGTGTTTTTATAGTTGTTGTAGATCAACTAACAAAAATATTAACGCTTCAAAATTTTTATGAAGGACAATCAATAGCAATCATTCCTAATTTTTTTCAATTAACTTTTGTGAAGAATACTGGTGCTGCATGGGGAATGTTTAATTCAAATCCAGTTTTACTTGGATTGTTTTCAGTTGCAGTATTAATATTATTTGGATACGTTTATATTACAAATCACGATAAAATCGTTAAAACATTGTTGGGATTAATTATCGCAGGTGCAATAGGAAATCAAATTGATCGTTTTCGATTAAATTATGTAGTCGATTTTTTAGATTTCAATATTTTTGGTTATAATTTCCCTGTTTTTAATGTTGCAGATATTGCTGTTACAGTAGGTGCAATTATTTTATTTGGCTATATATTAATAGGAGAGAAACATGCGGTTAGATAAATATGTGTGTGAAAAATATCCAGAACTTTCACGTAATAAAGTTCAAGAAATGATTCAACAAGGCTATATTTTAGTTAATCAAGAAAATAAAAAAGCAAATTATCAATTAAAAGAAAGTGATGATGTACAAGTTACGATGATGGAAGATAAATATCTTGCATTAACACCATATCCATTACCATTAGACGTGCGTTATGAAGACAAAGATGTTATTGTGATTAATAAAGAGAAAAACATTGTTGTGCATCCATCAGCAACTAGTAGAGAAATTACGCTTGTACATGGATTAATGCATCATTGTAAAGATTTATCAACAATTAATGGCGTATATCGTCCAGGAATTGTGCATCGTATTGATAAAGACACTACGGGATTATTAATCGTGGCTAAAAATGATAATGCACATCGTCATTTAAGTGAACAACTTTCCAATAAACAAGTTAATCGAGTTTATTATGCGTTAGTACATGGTGTAATCGAAAATGATTTTGGGACAATTGATGCACCAATTGGACGAGATCCAAACGATCGTCAAAAAATGTGTATAACAGCTAAAAACTCTAAAGAAGCGATTACCCATTTTAAAGTAGTAGAGCGATTTAAAAATTATACTTTAGTAGAGTGTCGCTTAGAAACAGGTCGTACGCATCAAATTAGAGTACACATGCAATATATTAAACATCCAATTGTGGGGGATCAAAAATATTCTTATCGTAAAACATTAAATACAAATGGACAGATGTTGCATGCACATACACTGCATTTTATTCATCCAACAACAAATGAAATTGTAGCAGTTTATGCTGAATTACCTGAATATTTTAAAACGTTATTAGAGGAGTTACGACATGAATAAACGTGAAATTAATAAATTGATGTTATATTTTTTTGAATTTAAAGATTATGGTGTTAAAGAATTAAATAAAGATTATGCGTGGTTATTGAAAAAAGATAGTGAATGTCCGATTATTTGTATTGCATTGAAAAAGAAAATTAATCCACAATTAATTCAAGAAAAATATAGTGAGTATCAGCAACTACTACAAACAAATGAAAAATTAATGCTACTTAACAATGATTATCAAGATGAATATATTATGGATCAACCATTCAATACGCAACTTTTAACTGAATATATGAATAGTTGGTTAGCCAATACCAATTTTTTCGATGCTACATTACGTTCACTACAAATGCGTTTTAAGCATCGTAAAGGTATGATAAGCTGGGTGTCAATATTTATTGCGATATATTCACTAATGTCATATCTAGCGTATACATCACAAGCAAAATCATTTTCTTTTTTAGCGGGTGGATATTTTAGATTTGCGATGCTATACCACGACGAATATTATCGTTTTATTACAGGATTGTTTATGACGCAAGATTTGAGGTTATTATGTGGTTATATTGGTTTATTAATTTTTATCGAACGGATTTTTAAATACCAGCACACCGTATTAAAATTTATTGCAATGACCATTTTTACGTCTTTTATTTCTAACGTATTGTTGATTATTTCAAATGTGGAAACAATTTACAGTGGATTAAGTAGTGTTGTTGTCGCTTTTTTAGCGCTAGAACTATTAAAACCCGTCATATTAATTTATAAAAAAATATTAAAAATACGTGTATTACGCTATCGCAACAATATTATTTGTATGTTGGGGATTATTTTAATCGGAGTATTCGATTTTTATCCGGCAGTATTTGGTGTAATATGTGCGATTATCGCATTGTATTACATTTATATTAAAGAAAATCGCACTTCAAAAATAAATTTTAAAATTGCGTTAGTATTTCTTTTAGTCGGATTATTTGTGAGAATAGCGGACTTAGAAAAAACACCGAAAACGATTAATTATGAAACATATCGATTAGTAAAACAAGAAAAACATATAACATATCCAAGATACGGACATTTGATAAATTCAATGGAGGATGTAAATGAAAAATAAAATATTAAATTGGGATCATTATTTCATGGCAATGGCACATTTAAGTGCTAACCGCAGTAAAGATCCATCAACACAAGTAGGGGCAGTAATCGTCAATGATGAAAACAGAATCGTCGGAATTGGATATAATGGCTTCCCAAAAGGATGTGACGATCATGTATTTCCTTGGGGACGTGAAGGCGAATTTCTTGAAAAAAAATATGCGTATGTGGTGCATGCGGAACTAAATGCGATTTTAAACGCTAATCAGTTAGTTAAAAATTGTACAATATATGTGTCTCTTTTTCCGTGTAATGAATGTGCTAAAGCAATTATTCAGTCCGGAATTAAAAAAATTGTGTTTGAATCCAACAAATACAAAGACAGCAATGAAGTAAAAGCATCAATGCGTATGCTTGATGCAGCTGGTGTCCAACATACACAATTGGATAGTACAATTGAAGTAAATATTACTGTAAAAAAGCCTGAAAACGATTAATTTTCAGGTTTTTTTCTATGTATTAAATTTTTTATAATCGGATCAAAAAACGCGAATAATGGACCCAATGCAATCATGGAAATAAACGTTCCATATGAAACTTTACCACCAATTAGTAATGCTATCGTGATAGCGATAATTTCTGTTGTTGTTTTTGCGATACCGATAGGGAGTTTAAAACGATAAATAATAGCTTGCATTAAGTAATCAATTGGTGAAACGACGAATTGTGATTCCAAATAAATAAGTGTACCAACGGCAATTAAAATCAACCCAATCGCAAAAAATATATAGTCTGGTAAAAAAGAAGCAATTTTATTTAAAAACAGCAATGTAAAGTCTACTGTAAATCCGATTAAGAGTGATGCACCTAGACATAGGAAATTAGGTATTTTTCCATAAATGAATCCAGATACAACCGTTAGTATTCCGGCTACGATAAATAGCCATGTACCAATAGAAATTACAGGAAATAAATTATTTAATCGAATGTTGATGACATCCCATGCACCAATACCTACGGTATTGGCAGCAAGAATGGTGCAACTAATTCCTAATCCTAATAAAAATAATCCAATAATGAATAATATAATTTTTTTTCTTACATCCATTTAATTTTTTTCTCCGTTCCGTTTAATATTCTTGAGATATTTTCATGGTGGCGATAAATAATTAAAATCGCAAATAAAATCGTAGGCAGTAATGCTTGTGGATAAGTAAAGTAAATGTAGATGGATGTGATCACACCTGTTAAAATACTTGATAATGATACCATTTTAAATAAATACAATATAAAAATAAAACAAGCAAATGGAATAATAAAAGCAAATGCATTATGGGTGAAAATTGCAAGGCTTAACAAAAATCCAAATAATGTTGCGACAGCTTTTCCGCCTCTAAATCCAGCAAATATTGGATAGCAATGTCCAATTGCAGATGCAAATGCAGCGAATATAAAGTAATGTGGGTTAAGCATATAGACAATCGCAGATGCAACAACGACTTTTAATACGTCGAGCACCATAACTGAGATACCTGCTTTTTTTCCTAAAACACGTCCAGTATTTGTGCCACCTAAATTACCGGATCCATAGTTTCTAATATCGGTATTATAGAAAACTTTTCCAATAACTAAGGCAAATGGAATACTTCCGAATAAATATCCGATTAATAATGATAATGTTAGTATATAGTAGTTCATAAAAACCTCCGAAGTGTATTATACCATATTATAGTGATAGTTGCGAATTTCAAATAACAAATTGATAATGTTTGCAAATTTCATAATTTAATGTTTCGTGTTATAATGTTATTGGTGATAAGTATGATTTATGTGATTGAAACAAGTGAGATGTTTCTTGCTAAAAAGGAAATTAATAAAATAGTTAAAGATGAGTCATTGATGGCGTTTGCACAATATTTTGATGCTAAAGATGATTTCACAGTTATTCAAAACGCTATTTTAAGCATGCCTTTTTTTAGTGAGAAAAATATTGTTGTTGTAGTTGGAGGGTTAGCTTCTACTTCGTTCGAACATTTTTTAATGGCATATTCAAAAACAGAAGATAACAATACGTTATTATTTTTAATTGAAAAAACACTTGATAAGCGTAAAAAAAATACGACAACATTACTTAAACAAGTTAAGCATATTGTTTTGGAGTCATTATCGCCTAAAAATAAAACAGTGTATATTGAAAATATTTTAAAATCTAAAACAATTAATTTGGATACTGATGCAAAAAAACTATTCATCAGCAAAATGCCATGTAATGCAGGAATTATTGATCAAGAAATTACGAAATTACAATTAATTGAAGATACTGTCACAAAGCAAATAGTTGATGAATATACAACGTATTATTTTGAAGATTCGGCATTTGAGTTTGTGGAGGTATTTTTAAACGGAACATTAGCGCAAAGATTAGCTTATTATGAGCGTATTAAACATACTATTACGCCGTTGCATTTATTGGGAGTAATTGCGAGTAAAGTACGTTTAACTTATCAGGTGAGTGTATTTTCAAAAAAATATTCTATTGATCAACTAACTGCTTTATTGAATGCTAAAAGATATCCAATTCAATTAGCATTAGCGATAACTAAAAAGTATACGGCAAATGAATTATTAAAAATGTTATATAAAATGGGAGAGTTGTCTTATAATATTCGTCATGGTAATGTGGATGCGATATTAGGAATGGAAATGTTTATTTTAAAGAAAGGGAATTTATGAAATCAATTAAACAGTTATATAAAATTGGACCTGGTCCTTCATCATCACATACATTAGGTCCTGCAAACGCATGCCGTTTGTTTTTACAACAATATCCAGATGCAACTTCTTACGTGGCGGTGTTGTATGGCTCATTATCTTTAACAGGACGTGGGCATAGGACAGATTATATTATTAAGAAAACGTTTAGTCCTAAACATTGTGATGTTATTTTTAGAACAGAATCATTACCTAAGCATCCAAACGGAATGGAACTGAAAGCGTTAGATGTGGCTCAAAAGGAAATTGCTTCATGGCGTATTTATTCTGTTGGTGGTGGAAGTATTGAAATAGATGGTATACCAAATTCGGATAATGCGGATATTTATCCTGAAAGAAATTTAGAAGAAGTTAAAGCGTTGTGTCAGAAAGAAAATATGACATTTGAAAATTATTGTGATTTTTATGAAAATGAAGACGAGCATTTAAATTTGGTTTTTGATACGATGATTGAAGTAGTTGATCGTGGTTTAAAAACAGAAGGTGTTTTGCCTGGTAAGCTAAAGTTAGCACGTGTTGCCAAAAAATTATTTGATCGCTCGTTGACAGTTTTAAGTGCTTCTGAAAAAGAGCGATTGCAAATTATGGCGTATGCATATGCAGCAAGTGAAGAAAATGCTGCTGGTGGTATTACGGTGACATCACCAACACTTGGTGCGAGTGGGGTGATACCTGCGTTGATTTATCATTATTATAAAACACTTAATGTTTCTAAGGAGAAATTAATTCAATCTCTAAAAATTGCGTGTATTTTTGGTAATATTATTAAAGAAAATGCAACGATTTCTGGAGCACAAGGTGGTTGTCAGGCAGAAATTGGGTCTAGTTGTGCGATGGGGAGCGCGTTAGTTGCGTATTTACACGGGTATGACGATAAAAAAATTGAGTATGCAGCTGAAATGGGAATCGAGCATCATTTAGGGTTAACGTGTGATCCGGTTGGAGGTTATGTGATGATTCCTTGTATTGAAAGAAATGCTGTTGCCGCAATTAGATGTTTAGATAATGTTTTGCTTGCATCGAATGTAGGGGCGATAAAAGAAAATAAGATTTCGTTTGATATGGTCGTTAATACGATGAATTATACGGGTCAGAAAATAGCTGTTGAACTACGTGAAACTTCACTTGGTGGTTTAGCACTAGAAATACCTATTTCAGAATAAAAAATCCGAAAGCGTAATATGCTTTCGGTTTATATTATTTTTGGCGGAATATGTAGGATTCGAACCTACGATAGCTTGCACTATGCCACCTTTCCAAGATGGTGCCTTAAACCACTCGGCCAATATTCCATGTTGTAATGATACCATTTTGCGTTTGTATTTGCAAATAATTTGAGTTGCAATTTATTATGCAGTATGATATAAATATAAATGAGCCGATGTGGCGAAATTGGCAGACGCACCGCACTCAAAATGCGGCAGGGAAACCTATGTTGGTTCGAGTCCGACCATCGGCACCATTTGTAGGAATCGAACAGCAACTTTACAGTTAAAAGTGTAAGGTTGCTTTTTTATTATAATAAATATATTTATACTCGGATTTTAATAAATTAGATATTTTAAAGTTTTTAAAACCTAGGAATTTCCCAATCACCTAATAAATGATGTAGAAAAAGCTTTTTCTTGAACCAACCTCAAACATATTGTATGGTATGACAGAAAATTTAAGTAAGATGTGCTCATGATTTACGCGGAATACAAAAATTTCATGTAAAAGTATATAATTCTTGACATGGCAAAAATACTATGATAATATATATAGGCGTTGGCAATTATGCGCCCATAGCTCAACTGGACAGAGCGTTTGACTACGGATCAAAAGGTTATGGGTTCGACTCCTGTTGGGCGCGCCATATTATTATCGGGATGTAGCACAGCTTGGTAGTGCACTTGGTTTGGGACCAAGGGGTCGCAGGTTCGAATCCTGTCATCCCGACCATTATAAACCACTTGGCTGGGTAGCTTAGTTGGCTAGAGCATCCGGTTCATACCCGGAAGGTCGTGGGTTCGAGTCCCACCCCAGCCACCATTTGGACCCTTAGCTCAGTTGGTCAGAGCATCCGGCTCATAACCGGTGGGTCGTAGGTTCGAGTCCTACAGGGTCCACCAAACAATTAAATATTATATGGAGGAATACCCAAGTGGCTGAAGGGTCCGGTCTTGAAAACCGGTAGGTCGTGAGAGCGGCGCCTGGGTTCGAATCCCAGTTCCTCCGCCATATTTTTTACATCGCGGGATGGAGCAGTCTGGTAGCTCGTCGGGCTCATAACCCGAAGGTCGTT
>CAMCRE010000007.1 GCA_945877255.1 uncultured Erysipelotrichaceae bacterium | reverse complement strand
ATGGAGCTTTTTTTTATTTTATGTGCTATAATGATTATGAGGTGTTTTTATGAAATTTTTAATGACAGAAAATATGATAACATATAATGAGAACGGCTTTTGTGCTGAAATGGCGTTTGATGTTAATGGAGAAGTTTTACACATTTTTAGAACTTTTGTGGCTGAAGAACTTCGCGGTAAAAAAATAGCTGAAAAACTATTGTTGGAAGTAATTCAATATGCTAAGAACAACAATTTCAAAATTACGACTAGTTGCAGCTATGTCGAAAAATGGTTTTTGAAAAACGTTGAATATCAATACATATTAAAATAAAAAGGGCTTTTAGCCCTTTATTGCGTTTAATAATTCATTAATCTTATCTGTTTTTTCAAACGAAACATTTAAATCTTCTCTACCCATATGCCCATAACTTGCTAATTGACGATAAATAGGATTTCTTAAGTCAAGTGATGATATAATACCATCTACAGATAGGTCGAACACTTTTCTAATTGCGGAAACAAGTTGTTGCTCATCAACTGTTGATGTTCCAAACGTATCAACACGTAGCGAAACAGGTTCTGCAACCCCTATAGCATAAGCTAATTGGATTTCACATTTTTTTGCGAGTTTAGCACCAACAATATTTTTGGCGACGTAACGAGCTGCGTATGCAGCACTTCTATCTACTTTTGTGCAATCTTTCCCTGAAAAAGCACCACCACCATGACGTGCATATCCTCCGTATGTATCAACGATAATTTTTCTACCTGTTAAACCAGAGTCACCTTGCGGACCACCAATTACAAATCTACCAGTAGGATTAATTAATATTCTAGTATTTTCATCTACTAAATGACTTGGAACAATAGGATGAATTACATGGTTGATGATATCGTTTCTTAATTTAGTTAAATCAATACCATCTTCATGTTGAGATGAAACAACAATTGTATCTATTCTTTTTACAGTATCATTTTCATATTCTAATGTAACTTGTGTTTTTCCATCAGGGCCTAAATAAGGTACAATTTTTGCTTTTCTAACATAGGATAGTTGTTTTGCGAGCTGATGTGATAAACTGATTGCTAGAGGCATTAGTTCTTTTGTTTCATCGCACGCGTATCCAAACATCATTCCTTGATCGCCGGCACCGGTTTTCTCCATATAATTTTCAGCGTGATCAACACCTTGTGCGATATCTTTGGATTGTTCGTCGATATTCGTTACTACGGCACATGTGTCACCGTTAAAACCAAAACGAGCGTCATTATATCCGATATCTTTAATAACATTACGTGCTATTTTAGGTATATCAACGTAACAATTTGTGGAAATCTCTCCCATTATTGAAACAATACCAGTTGTACACGTTGTTTCACAAGCGACACGTGCATAAGGATCTAATTTTATAATTTCATCAAGTATGGCATCAGAAATTTGGTCACAAACTTTATCTGGATGCCCCTCAGTTACCGATTCTGAGGTAAATAATATTTTTTCCATTTTCATTCCTCCGGTTAATATATTCTAACATATTTTATTGCTACTCACAAACAAAAAACTATAAAACATTTTAATTAACAATTTGAAATAATTGATTAAAATGTTAGTGATTGTTTTGCGATAAAAAATATAATCTTAAAAGCATTACATTCAGTAATTAAATGTAATGCTTTTGAGTAAAATAATATGCTATTTTATTTCAATGTTATTTTTGTTCGTTTCTCACGTGGCAAGAAGGAAGTGATCTCGTCGTCATCATATCCCACAACAAAGCTATTATCGTCCACAATGATTGGGCGTTTTAAAACAGAAGGATTTTCCTTGATAAAATCAATCAATTCAGAAAATGTTAAGTCATCTAAATCTTGATCAAGTTCTTGGAATACTTTGGACCTCGTTGAAATGATGTCTTCACTTCCATTTTCTGTTCTTTGCAACAAATATTTAATTTCTTCATCTCTTAATAAACTAGAAAAAATATTTTTTTCCACGAAGCTCAATTTATGCTCTTTCAACCAATGTTTAGCTTTTCTACAAGAAGCACAACCTGGAGATGTATATAAGATTATCATAGTTAACCTCCTTTTCAACACATATTTATTATAATACATTTTTAAAGATTTGAAAAGAGTTTTTTAAAAAAAATTAAAAAATTTTGTTAAACTTGAAAAAAAAGGGGAGAAGTTGTATTATTTTTAGTGGGAGTTAATGTATTATGAAGAAAATGATAAGCGGAATTAAGCCGACAGGCAAATTGCATTTAGGTAATTATATTGGTGCTATCCAGCAATTTATTAAATTTCAAGATGAGTACAGTATGATGATTTTTATTGCGAACTTACATGCAATTACGATTAAAATCGACAAAAAAGAATTAAAAGAAAGTACTAAGCAATTAATAGGGTTATATTTAGCATCTGGATTAGATCCTGAAAAAGTTACGTTGTTTTTACAATCTGACGTTCCAGCACATACGCAATTAGGTTGGATAATGACTTGTAATTCTCATATAGGAGAATTAAATCGTATGACACAGTACAAAGATAAAGTTGCAAAAAAAGAAGAAAATATTACTGGGGGATTGTTTACGTACCCATCTTTAATGGCAGCAGATATTTTACTGTATGATGCAGATTATGTTCCGGTTGGAATCGATCAAAAACAACATGTTGAATTAACGCGTGATTTAGCAGAACGTTTTAATAATCAATATGGAGAAACATTTGTTGTGCCACAACCAATTAGTCCAAAAGTAGGAGCTAAAATTATGTCGTTATCTGAACCGACTAAGAAAATGTCAAAATCATATAAAGATTCAAAAGGTACGATTGATTTATTAGATGAACCAAATGCTGCATACAAAAAGGTGATGTCGGCTGTTACAGATTCAGTAGGGATTGTACGTTTCGATATTGAAAATCAGCCCGGAATAGCAAATTTATTGACGATATTGTCGACGTTAAAAGGTGAAAGTATTGAAAATATTGTAAAACGTTATGATGGAAAAGGATACGCTGAATTTAAAAAAGAAGTTGCAGAAGTAGTGAAACAATTTTTAATTACGTTACAAGCAAAATATTTTTCAATTATGGAAAGCGGAAAAGTTGAGACGGTATTGGAGCAAGGTAAAACAATTGCTAATCAAATTGCATATAAAAAGATAGCTAAAGTATATAAAAAAATCGGATTTACAATTTAGGAGGATTTATGAAAACATTAATGTATTTAATTTTAGGGGTGGTGCAAGGCATCACTGAACCATTACCTGTATCTAGTAGTGGACATTTAGTGCTCGCAAAAGCATTATTTGGGATTGAAACAGAAGGTGGAGCGGTATTTGAATTAGTAGTACATGCTGCGTCACTATTGGCGATATTATGGTTTTATCGCGATGAATTTGTAGCGTTGTTTACTGGTTTTTTCTCGCAAATTATTCCGTACTTTAAAAGTAAAACAAAAGAGGAAAAAGCACAATATACACATTTCCATTATGGAATTAAACTGATTGTAGCGACTATACCAGCTGGAATAATAGGGTTGTTATTTAAAGATCATATCACAAATTTATTGTCAAGCACGTTGGCAGTAGGTGTAGCTTTAATTGTGACAGGTTGTTTACTGGCTACAGCATATAACACTAAAACGATTAAAGACGAAAATGAAGAACTAAGTTACAAAGCAGCGTTTATAGTAGGATTATCACAAGTAGTTGCGTTATTGCCGGGAATCTCACGTAGTGGAACAACGAATTGCACGGGAATGATTCAAGGGTACGATATCAAACAATCAATGAAATTTGCATTTTTCATGTTTATTCCGATTGCAACACTAGCTGTGTTATCAGGGATTCCTGATTTATTAAAGATGCCAAATCTAGCTTCTGAAGCATTTCCGTTGTTTGTGGCTTTTGTAGCTAGTGGGATAACAACATACTTTGCAATGAAGATGTTGTTGTCGATATTAAAAGAAAGAAAATTAAATTATTTTGCATATTACTGTTTCTTCGTGGGGACTATAGCAACAATTTACTCAATAGGACAAATTATATTTAAATAAAATTAAAGTTTTCAACCATAACATTCAATATGGTTGAAAACTTTTTTGCGTCAAATATAGATATTTGAATCGTTTTAATTGCGACGAACCCTAGTAATATGATATAATTTTAGAAGTCTGAAATGACTTGCGAGGTTGCTGACACACTGATAAGCGTTGTCATGGAGGTGGTCAGGTAATTCGCTACAAAACATATTGTCTATTAAATAGACGGAAGGAGAGAAACATGACAAAAAATAGTGTACGTATTCGCTTAAAAGCGTATGAACACAGAATCTTAGATGCGGCAGCAGAAAAGATTATTCAAGCAGCACACTCTCACGGTGCAGCAAAAGTAGTTGGACCAGTACCGTTACCAACTGAAAAACAAGTAATTACGATATTACGTGCGGTACACAAATATAAAGACTCAAGAGAGCAATTTGAAATTAGAACGCATAAACGTTTAATCGAAATTGTACAACCTACTCCGGAAACAATCGACAGCTTAAGTCGTTTAGAGTTGCCAAGTGGTGTTGACATCGAGATTAAACTGTAGTTTGGTGGAGGTAACATCATGAAAGGAATTTTAGGGCGTAAGCTAGGAATGACACAAGTATTTACAGAAGATGGAGTATTAATTCCGGTTACTGTAATTGAAGCAACACCAAATGTTGTATTACAAAAGAAAACAAAAGAAAATGACGGTTATGAAGCTGTTCAATTAGGTTTTGAAGATATTAAAGAACAACGTGCAACTAAAGCGGCGATTGCACACGCTAAAAAAGCAAACACTGCTCCAAAACGTTTTGTAAGAGAAATCAGAGGAAACGAAATGTTTAACTTTGAAGTATCACAAGAAGTTAAAGTTGATATCTTCTCAGCTGGTGAAATGGTAGATGTTGTTGGGACAAGTAAAGGGAAAGGGTTCATGGGAGCTGTTTACCGTAATAACCAACATTTAGGACCTGCATCACACGGTTCTGGACACCACAGAGGGTTAGGATCATTAGCAACTATTGGTCGTAACAATGGTGTTGTTAATAAAGGACGTGCAATGGCAGGACAAGAAGGAAACTACCGTACAACAAACCAAAATTTAGAAGTGATTAAAGTAGATGTTGAAAATAATGTGATTTTAGTAAAAGGAAATGTTCCTGGCGCTAAAAAAGGATTAGTAATCGTTCAATCTGCTAAAACAAGTAAAGGAAATGTAGCTCCTAAAGTATTAGTGGACTACAGCAAGGGGGAATAGACGATGCCAAAAGTGGTAGTATTAAACCAAGAAGGTAAAGAGTTGCGTGAATTAGAACTTAATCCATCGGTGTTTGGTATCGAACCAAACCAACAGGCGATGTTCGATGCAGTTGTGATGCAACGTGCTTCATTAAGACAAGGTACACACAAAGTAAAAAATCGTAGAGAAGTTGCTGGTGGTGGAAGAAAACCTTGGAGACAAAAAGGAACAGGTAGAGCAAGACAAGGGTCAACACGTTCTCCACAATGGAGAGGTGGAGGAATTGTATTTGGACCAACTCCACGTTCTTATGCATACAGTTTAAACAAAAAAGTAAGAAGATTAGCTTTAAAATCAGTGTTAACTGAAAAAGTGCTTGAAAATGAATTTGTTGTGGTGGATGCTTTAAAGTTCCCAAACATCAAAACAAAAGATTTTGTAAAAGTGTGTGAAGCTTTAAAATGTGAGACTAAAACATTGTTTGTAGTATCTAAAGATGAAGAAAACACAAATGTATTCTTATCAGCTAGAAACTTACCAAACGTTTTAGTATTAACAAACGACAAAATTAATGTATACGACATTATGAATGCAAACCGTTTAGTAGCTACAGAAGCTGCTGTGAAAAATGTAGAGGAGGCATTAGGGTAATGAAAAATTATAGAGATGTAATCCTAAGACCGATTATTACTGAGAAATCAATGAGATTAATGGAAGATGAAAACAAATATACTTTTGAAGTTGCTAAAGGCACAAATAAAACAGAAGTAAAAATTGCAATCTCAAAAATATTTGATGTAACAGTAGAACAAGTGAATATTATGAATGTTCGTCCAAAAGACAAACGTGTAGGTCGTTATGCTGGAAAAACAAAAGCGATTAGAAAAGCAATTGTTAAGTTAGCACAAGACCAAAAAATCGAATTATTCTAACAGGGAGAAAACGCTATTTCCTGTATAAAAATTGCGTAGGGAGGAAAAACAATGCCAATTAAAAAGTATAAACCAACGACTAATGGTCGTCGTGGTATGTCTGGTTTAACGTTTGAAGAAATTACGGTAAGCAAACCAGAAAAATCATTATTAGCTCCTTTACATTCTAAAGGTGGACGTAACAACAATGGTCGTATTACGACTCGTCATCAAGGTGGAGGACATAAACGTCAATACCGTATTATTGACTTTAAAAGAAATAAAGACTTAATTCCTGCAAAAGTAGCAACAATTGAGTACGATCCAAACAGATCAGCGAATATTGCGTTATTGCATTATGTTGATGGGGAAAAACGTTATATTTTAGCTCCAAAAGGATTAGTTGTAGGGCAAGTAGTTGTATCAGGTGATGGTGCAGATATTAAAGTAGGAAATGCATTGCAATTAAAAGATATTCCAGAAGGGACAGTTGTACATAACGTTGAATTAAAACCTGGAAAAGGTGGACAATTAGCTCGTAGTGCTGGAGCGAGTGCTCAAATTTTAGGGGCTGAAGGAAAATATGTAATTTTACGTTTAACATCAGGTGAAGTTAGAAAAGTATTAGCTTCATGTAGAGCGACTGTAGGACAAGTAGGAAACGAAGATTACAACTTAGTGAATTTAGGAAAAGCTGGACGCTCACGTTGGTTAGGAATTAGACCAACAGTTCGTGGTTCGGTAATGAACCCAAATGATCACCCACACGGTGGAGGGGAAGGACGTACACCAATTGGTCGTAAATCTCCGATGACGCCATGGGGTAAAAAAGCGATGGGTGTTAAAACTCGTAAAACTAAAAAAGCGTCTACTAAATTAATTATCAGACGTCGTAATGAGAAATAGTGGAAAGGAGTAGTACAATGAGTGAAAATAAACAATTAAGCCGTAGCGAACGTAAAGGTGCATTTTGTGATGTACATTTAATGAAAAAAGTTGCTAAAGTAGAGGCTTCTGGAAAAAAAGAAGTAATTAAAACTTGGTCTCGTCGTTCAACTATTTATCCACATTTCGTAGAACATACGTTTGCGGTATACAATGGTAAAGAACATGTTCCAGTATACGTTACTGTAGATATGGTAGGACACAAATTAGGTGAATTTGCGCCAACACGCAAATACACAGGTCATGCTGAAGATAAAAAAGGAAAACGCTAGGAGGAGACTATGATGGAAGTAAAAGCAACAGCAAAAACATTACGTATTCCACCTAGAAAAGCTCGTTTAGTTATCGATCTTATTCGTGGAAAAAACGTAGAAGAAGCAGCGGCTATCTTAAAATTCACGCCTAACCATGCAGCGGCATCAATTGCAAAAGTTTTAAAATCAGCAGTTGCTAACGCTACACACAACAATGGTTTAGATGAATCAAAATTATTTGTGAAAGCATGCTTTGCGAATGAAGGTGTTACATTAAAACGTTTTATGCCTAGAGCAAAAGGAAACGCAAGTGCAATTCATAAAAGAACAAGCCACATTACTGTAGTGGTTGCAGAAAGAGTTTAAGGAAGGAGCATATAAAATGGGTCAAAAAGTAAGTCCAATAGGTTTTAGAGTTGGTGTTATTCGTGATTGGGAATCAAGATGGTATGCTAATGATAAAGAATACGCAGGGTTATTACATGAAGACGTTAAAATTCGTGAATTTTTATTCACAGAATTAAAAGCTGCTTCTGTATCAAGAATTGAAATTGAGCGTTCAAAAAACAGAGTTGAAGTAATTATTCGTAGTGCTAGACCAGGTGTGGTAATTGGTGCTAATGGAGAAAACATTGAAGCTGTTAAAGCGAAATTAGTAAAACTAACAAACGGAAAAAAAGTATACGTTAATGTAATTGAAGTAGCAAACCCAAATTTAGATGCTAAGTTAGTAGCAAGACAAATTGCTGATCAATTAGAAAATCGTGCTTCATTTAGAACAGCACAAAAGAAAGCTATTCAAGCAACAATGAGAGCTGGAGCTAAAGGAATTAAAACAGCAGTTTCAGGTCGTTTAGGTGGTGCAGATATGGCTCGTACTGAAGGATATTCAGAAGGTAATGTTCCATTACATACGTTGCGTGCTGATATCGATTATGCTTGGGAAGAAGCACACACTACTTACGGACGTTTAGGTGTTAAAGTTTGGATTTGTAGAGGAGAAGTTTTACCAGGTGAGATGGTTAAAGAACCAGAAGCACCAGTAGAATTCAAAAAAGAACGTCGTGGGAAAAAAGCAAATCGTCGTCCAAACAATAAAAAAGTTGAAAATAAAGAAGAAGGAGGAAACTAATTTATGTTAATGCCAAATAGAACTAAATATAGAAGACCTCACCGTTTAAACCACGAAGGACGTTCAAAAGCAGGACGTGAAGTTGTTTTTGGAGAATTTGGATTAGTTGCAAATAGCGGTTCGTATGTAAGTAACCGTCAAATTGAAGCAGCACGTATTGCGATGACACGTTATATGAAACGTGGTGGGAAAGTGTGGATTAAAATTTTCCCGCACTTAGCAATTACTAAAAAACCACTTGAAGTACGTATGGGTTCTGGTAAAGGGGCGCCTGAAGGTTGGGTTGCAGTAGTAAAACCAGGACGTGTAATGTTCGAAGTTGCTGGAGTTAGTGAAGAAGTAGCAAGAGAAGCATTCCGTTTAGCTGCTCACAAATTGCCAGTTAAAACTAAATTTGTTAGAAAAGGCGAGGAGGAGTAATTCATGAGCGCAAAAGAAATTAGAGAAAAAAGCAATGCTGAATTATTGAAAGAAATCGATACGCTTAAAGCTGAACTATTTAACCTTCGCTTTCAACAAGCGGTAGGGCAATTAGAAAACAGCGCAAGAATTCGTACTGTTCGTAAAACTATTGCTAGAATTAAAACAATCTTGGGTGAAAGAGCTCAAGAAACTCAAGATTAGGAGGAACAAATGGAAAGATCTAATCGTAAAGTATACCGTGGAACTGTTGTTTCTGATAAAATGGACAAAACAATCACGGTATTGGTAGAAACAAAAAAACGTCATCCATTATATGGAAAACGTGTTAAATATTCTAAAAAATTTAAAGCACACGATGAATTAAACACGGCTAAAGTTGGAGATAAAGTGTTGATTATGGAAACTCGTCCATTATCTGCTACAAAACGTTTCCGTTTAGTTAAAATAGTAGAAGAAGCTATTATTCTTTAGTAGGAGGTAACATAAAATGATTCAAAATGAAACTAGATTACGCGTTGCCGACAACACGGGAGCTAAAGAAGTATTAGTTATTCGTGGATTAGGCGGTAGCCGCAGAAGAAGCAGTAACATCGGTGATGTTGTAGTTTGTGCAGTTAAACAAGCAACACCAGGTGGAACTGTGAAAAAAGGTGATGTTGTGAAAGCTGTTATTGTTCGTACAAAACGAGGAATCAGAAGAAGCAACGGTTCATACATTAAATTTGATGATAATGCGGTAGTGATTATTAAAGATGATAAAACACCACGTGGAACACGTATTTTTGGTCCAGTGGCAAGAGAATTGCGTGACAGAGATTACATGAAAATTGTTTCTCTAGCACCAGAAGTATTGTAGGAGGAATGCTATGAAAATCAAAAAAGGTGATAAAGTAAAAGTAATTGCAGGTTCTTATAAAGGAACTATCGCAGAAGTTACAAAAGTATTCCCAAAATTAGAAAAAGTAATTGTTGAAGGAGTAAATGTTGTTAAAAAACATTTAAAACCTACTCAAGCAAATCCAGACGGTGGAATTGTTGAGAAAGAAGCACCAATACATGTTTCAAATGTTGCATTATATGATGCAAAAGCAAAAGTAGCTAGTAAAGTGAAAATTGAATTAGATAAAAATGGAAAAAAAGTGCGTGTTTTCAAAAAAACTGGCGCACAAGTTAAGTAGGAGGTAATTGATGAACCGTTTATTACAAAAATACAATGAAACAATCGTTGCTAACTTAACAAAAAAATTCAACTATACATCAGTAATGCAAGCACCAAAATTAGTTAAAATTGTGGTTAATATGGGAGTTGGAGATGCAATTTCAAATCCAAAAGCACTAGAAGATGCAATGAATGAATTAACACAATTAACTGGGCAAAAACCAGTAGCAACTAAGGCTAAAAAATCAATCGCTAACTTCAAATTACGTGAAGGAATGGCGATTGGATGTAAAGTAACATTACGTGGTGAAAAAATGTATGAATTTTTTGATAAATTAGTATCTGTATCTTTACCTCGTGTACGTGATTTCCGTGGAGTAAGTGCTACTGCTTTTGATGGTAGAGGAAATTACACATTAGGTGTAAAAGAACAAATTATTTTCCCAGAAATTAATTTTGATAAAGTGAATAAAACACGTGGGATGGATATTGTAGTTGTTACAACTGCAAACACAAACGAAGAAGCAAAAGCATTACTAGAAGAACTAGGTATGCCATTTGCTAAATAGGGAAGGAGAAAAACATGGCAAAAAAATCTATGATCGCTCGTGAAGTGAAAAGACAAGCATTAGTTGATAAATATGCTGAAAAACGTGCACGTTACAAAGCTGAAGGTAACTACGAAGCATTAAGTCAATTACCACGTAACTCTGCACCTACTCGTTTACATAACCGTTGCAGTATTACTGGACGTCCACATGCATATATTGGGAAGTTCGGAATTAGTCGTATTAAATTCCGTGAATTAGCTTACAAAGGGCAAATTCCGGGCGTTAAGAAAGCTAGTTGGTAAGAAAAGGAGGAATTTACTAAATGATTATGACAGATCCAATTGCGGATATGTTGACACGTGTGCGTAACGCTGTAAGAGCACGTCACGCAAGTGTTGAAATTCCTGCAAGTAATGAAAAAATTGAAATCGCAAAAATTTTAAAAGAAGAAGGATTTATCCTAAAATATGATGTAACAGGTGATGTTAAAAAAGTGATTACAGTTACATTAAAATATGGTCCTAATGGAGAAAAAGTAATTAATGACTTAAAACGTATTTCTAAACCTGGTTTACGTGTATACGCTAAAGCTGATGCTTTACCAAGAGTATTAAATGGTTTAGGGATTGCTATTATTTCTACTTCAAAAGGATTATTAACTGATAAAGCAGCTAAAAAAGCAAACGTTGGTGGCGAAGTAGTCGCTTACGTTTGGTAGTCTAGGGGGAAATATAAATGTCACGTATCGGAAATAAAACGATTACCATTCCTGCAGGGGTTGAAGTAAATGTAAAAGCAGGCAATGAGGTGGTAGTTACAGGTCCTAAAGGAACTTTAACAAGAACATTCAATCCAAATTTAGGTATCAACATTGAAGACGGAATCATTACAGTTACTCGTCCAAATGAAGAAAAACACACAAAACAATTACATGGTACAACAAGAGCATTATTATTTAATATGGTTGAAGGTGTAAGTGCTGGATTCACACGTACATTAGAAATCGTTGGGATTGGATACCGTTCAGCAATTAATGGAAATAAATTAGTTCTAAACGTAGGGTACTCTCATCCAGTTGAATTTGAATTAGAAGCTGATGTAAAAGTTGAATGTAAATCAGCAACTGAAATTGTTGTATCTGGGATTGACAAACAAAGAGTAGGTGAATGGGCTGCAAACATTCGTGCTGTTAGAAAACCAGAACCTTACAAAGGTAAAGGTATTAAATACCAAGGAGAACGTATCTTACGTAAAGTTGGTAAAACAGCAGGTAAAAAATAGCGAGAAAGGAGCAATACAATGGCTAAAAAATTATCTAGAAATGATGAAAGATTACGTCGTCACGCACGTGTACGTAGAAAAGTTAGCGGTAGCGCTGAATGTCCTCGCTTGAATGTATTCCGTTCAAACGCACACATTCACGTGCAAATTATTGATGATGTAAACCATACAACATTAGCAGCTGTAAGCAGTGTTTCATTAAAATTAGAAAACGGTGGAAACATTGAAGCAGCTAAAAAAGTGGGAACTGCAATTGCAGAAGTAGCATTAAAAGCGAATATTACTAATGTAGTGTTTGACCGCGGAGGGTATATTTACCACGGACGCGTTAAAGCATTAGCAGAAGCAGCTAGAGAAGCTGGATTGAAATTTTAAGAGGAGGTCACAAAAATGATGGAAAGAAAACCAAGAAGAGACCGTGAACCAAAAGAATTTGAAGAACGCGTAGTAACGATTAACCGTGTTACAAAAGTAGTAAAAGGGGGACGTCGTTTCCGTTTCGCAGCATTAGTAGTAATCGGTGATAAAAAAGGACGTGTAGGATTTGGTACAGGAAAAGCAAATGAGGTACCAGATGCAATTAAAAAAGCTATCGAAGACGCTAAGAAAAACGTATTTGAAGTTCCATTAATTAATAACTCAACAATTCCACACGACACACACGGACGTTTTGGAGCAGGAAAAATTGTATTAAAACCAGCTTCAGAAGGGACAGGAATTATTGCTGGAGGAGCTGTTCGTGATGTATTAGAATTAGTAGGGTTAACAGACATCTTGTCAAAATGTTTAGGATCACGTACACCTATTAACATGGTGCGTGCTACTGTAGATGCCTTAAAAGGATTAAAAACATTAAACCAAGTTGCACGTTTACGTGAGAAAAAACCGGAAGAAATTCGTGGTTAAGGAGGTCGCTAAATGAAATTACATGAATTACAATATAGCGAAGGAGCTAGAAGAAATAGAAAACGTATTGGACGTGGTCAAGGTTCAGGAACTGGAAAAACAGCAGGGAAAGGACACAAAGGACAAAACGCTAGAAGTGGCGGTGGAGTACGTCTTGGATTCGAAGGGGGACAAACACCAATTTTTAGACGTTTACCAAAACGTGGATTCACAAACTTCACACGTAAAGAATATGCAACTGTAAATGTAGAGTTATTAGAAAGATTTGAAAATGGAACTGTTGTAACACCTGAATTATTACTTGAAAACAGAATAGCTCGTAAAGAGTTAAATGGAATCAAAATTTTAGGTAACGGTGAATTAACTAAAAAATTAACAGTAAAAGCACACAAATTCTCTAAATCTGCAAAAGAATTAATTGAAAAAGCAGGTGGAAGTGTAGAGGTAATTTAATATGTTTAAGACGGTAGCAAATCTTGTAAAAAATAAAGAAATACGTAATCGTATATTGTTTACGTTAGGTGCATTATTTATATTTAGATTAGGTGCTACAATTACTGTACCGTTTGTGAATGTATTAAATCAAGCGAGTTTAGGAGGCGGTTCAAGCTTCCTAGACTTGGTAAACTTATTAGGGGGAGGTTCAATCGAACGTTTCTCTTTATTTGCACTAGGAATAGGACCGTATATTACTGCTTCTATTATTATTCAGTTATTATCAATGGATGTTATTCCACATTTAACTGAATTAGCTAAAGAAGGACAAAACGGTAAGAAAAAATTAGATCGTTACACAAGAATATTAGGTGTAGTTTTATGTTTTGTGCAAGCGATCGTAATGGTTAAATTTATTTTTGGTGCTGAGCATCAAGTGTTAACGAACAATAGCTTACCTACATTATTGTATGTCGCAACAATTTTAACTGGAGGAACAATGTTCCTGTTATGGTTGGGAGATCAGATTACAGTAAAAGGATTAGGAAATGGTATTTCATTAATTATTTTTGCGGGAATTGTATCTAATTACCCAACAATGATTTATGGTATGTGGCAACAAACAGTAAGTACTGGAAGTAACCAAGAAATGTTCCAAGGGATTTTAGCGTTTGCAGGATTAATGTTATTATTCGTGGCATTAATTGCTCTAGTAATTTATATGAGCGTGGCAGTAAGGAAAATTCCTATTCAATATACATCAAGCTCATTAGTTCAAAAAAGAAGTGATATGACTTTTTTACCATTAAAAATTAATTCTGCTTCTGTAATTCCGGTTATCTTTGCTTCTGCAATTATGACTGCACCAGTAGCTGTATTAAATTTATTTAATGTACAATATGATTGGGCGTGGAAATTAAGAGACTTTTTAAATTTCCAAAAAGTAGAAGGTTTAATTTTCTATGGAATTTTAATCGTGTTATTTACTTTCTTCTATACAAACTTACAAGTTGATCCAGAGAAAATTGCAGAAAATTTAAATAAAAATGGAACATATATTCCAGGTGTAAGACCAGGTAAAGAAACGAAAAATTACGTTACGATGGTACTTAATAGAATAACAGTATTAGGTGCATTATCGTTATTATTTATCGCTTTATTACCGTTTGTGTTACCGATGATATTCCCAACGTTACCAAATAGTTTTGGTATTAGTGGAACGGGATTAATTATTGTTGTAGGGGTTGCATTAGAAACAACTAGCCAGTTAAAAGGTCAAATGACACAAAAATCTTACCGTGGTTTCTTAAAACGATAGAGGTAAATTATGAATATACTTATTATGGGAGCTCCTGGTAGTGGAAAAGGAACAATGTCTGCACGTATTGTACAGAAATTTAATTTAACACATATTTCTACAGGAGATATTTTCAGAAGCGAAATAAAAAATGAAACTGAATTAGGAAAAACTGCAAAATCTTATATTGAAAAAGGATTATTGGTACCAGATTCAGTAACGAACCCGATGGTAGTATCTTTTTTAGAAAAAAACAATATTGAAAATGGATACTTGCTAGATGGTTACCCAAGAACATTAGCACAAGCTGAAGTATATGGTGAATTAATTAAAAACTCATCTTTAGAAATAGATTTAGTAATTAACCTTGATGTTAACTATGAAATCATTAAAGAAAGAATAACAGGAAGATGGATGTCTCCGGAAGGAAAAATTTACCATGTCAAATACAATCCGCCTAAAGTAGAAGGTATTTGTGATGTTAGTGGTTCGCAATTATTTCAAAGAAAAGATGACACTTTAGAAAGTGTTGTTGTAAGATTAGAAGAATATGACAATAATACAAAGCCTGTTTTAGAATTTTATGCTAAACAAGGAAAACTAGTAAATATCGATGGCGAAAGATCAATGGATGAAGTATTCGCTGATATTGAAAAATTATTGGAGAAAAAATAATGATTACATGCAAATCTAAACGAGAATTGGATTGCATGCGTGAAGCTGGACGAATTGTTGCACTGTGTCATAAAGAAATAGCTAAGATAATTCGTCCTGGCTTAACTACAAATGAATTGAATAAAATTGTTGAAAATGTTATAATAAACAATGGAGCAATTCCGTCTTTCAAAGGATATGGAGGCTTCCCTGCAGCAACATGTATTTCAGTAAATGATGTAGTTGTGCATGGTTTTCCGAGTGAATATGTGCTGAAATCAGGAGATATTGTATCTGTTGATATTGGTGCGTGTTATAAAGGTTATCACGGAGATTCTGCATGGACATACGCGGTTGGAGAAGTTAGCGAAGAAGCTAAAAAACTATTAGCAATAGCGGAACAATCTCTTTACGAAGGGTTGAAATATGCAAAAGCAGGAAACAGACTTGGAGACATTTCAAGTGCAATAGGGAATTACATCTATCAACATGGATATTCCACTCCATTAGACTTTTCAGGTCATGGGATTGGTAGTGAATTACATGAAGACCCAAGCGTACCAAATTTTGGAAAACCAGGGACGGGTGTTGTTTTAAAAGAAGGAATGACACTTGCGGTAGAACCAATGGTACATATTGGAACCCCAAAAATAAAAATTATGTCAGATGGTTGGACTGCAAAAACAAAAGATGGTAGTTTAGCAGCTCATTTTGAGCATACAATTGTAATTACAAAGGAAGGTTATGAAATCTTCACAACAATCGAGGAGGAAACGCATTCGTAATGGCAAAACAAGATGTAATAGAGATTGAAGGAGTAATAGAAGATACTCTTCCAAACGCTATGTTTAAGGTGAAGTTATCAAATGGACATGTTATTATGGCTCACGTTTCTGGTAAAATCCGTATGAATTATATTCGCATTTTACCAGGGGATAAAGTAACAGTAGAAATTTCGCCTTATGATTTAACACGTGGGCGTATAACATTTAGACACAAATAGTGTCATAGGAGGGAAAATACATGAAAGTAAGACCATCAGTAAAACCGATGTGTGATAAATGCCGTATCATCAAACGTAAAGGACGTGTTATGGTAATTTGTGAAAACCCAAAACACAAACAAAGACAAGGAAACTAAGGGAGGAAATAGAAATTTATGGCTCGTATTTTAGGAGTAGATATTCCACGTGACAAACGTGTAGTAGTTTCGTTAACGTATGTATTCGGTATCGGACGCACTACTGCAAGCAAAGTATTGGCAGCAGTTGGAATAAATGAAAATATTCGTGTAAAAGACTTAAGTGATGAGCAAGTAAATGCGATTCGTAGTGAATTAGAATCATTACAAACAAACAGAGAAAATCCACAAAAATTTGAGGGAGATTTACGTCGTGAAATTTTATCAAACATTAAGCGTTTAATGGAAATTGGATGCTACCGTGGTATTCGTCACAGACGTGGATTACCAGTTCGTGGACAAAGAACAAAAACAAACGCACGTACTAGAAAAGGTCCAGTACGTACAATCGCAAATAAAAAGAAATAGTACGATAGGAGGAAATTAAAATGGCAAAAGTAAAAAAAGGTGCTACAACTCGTAAACGTCGTGTTCGTAAAAACATAGCGAAAGGTGTTGCACACATTCATTCAACATTTAACAACACAATCGTTACTATTACTGATGAAAATGGTAACGCAGTAACATGGTCAAGTGCGGGTGCGTTAGGTTATAAAGGTTCTCGTAAATCAACACCATTCGTTGCACAATTAGCTGGAGAAGCAGCAGGAAAAGCAGCGGTTGATCACGGTATGAAAACAGTAGCAGTAACAGTTAAAGGTCCAGGACCAGGACGTGAAGCTGCTGTAAGAGCATTACAAATTGCAGGATTAGAAATCACATCAATTAATGATGTAACACCAGTGCCACACAACGGATGTCGTCCACCAAAACGCCCACGTGGATAAAAAAGTTATAAAGGAGGAAAAGTAAATGCAGAAATTTGAACATCCAAATTTTGAAGCAAAAGAGTATATTGTAGAAACGAATTACGGTAAATTCAGTTTTGAACCACTTGAAAGAGGATTTGGAACAACAATCGGTAATGCATTAAGACGTGTACTATTATCCTCTTTGCCTGGGGCAGCGGTCTTTTCTATAGTTTTCCATAGCCAAAATGTATTCCATGAATTTACGGCATTAGAAAAAATTAGTGAAGACGTAACTTCAATTATCTTAAATTTGAAAAAATTAATTATTCAAGTTGATGATATTGAAAACTATGATAACGAAGTATTTAAATTAAAAATTGAAAAACACACTTCTGGAGATGTAACAGGAAAAGATATTATTACTCCAGATAATGTACGTATCTTAAATGAAGATATTGTTATTTGTACTATTGAGACAGGTGGATTATTAGACATGGACTTATTTGTGCGTGTTGGAAGAGGATATGTAAGTGCAGACTACAATAAAACACTATATCACACAAAAGGTTATGGTGATGAGAAAACTATTTACATTGACTCAATTTATACACCAATTGAAAAAGTTTCATATAGCGTTGAACAAACACGTGTTGGTCAAAGTGCAAAATATGATCGTGTGATTTTTGAGGTTTATACAAACGGTGCGATTTCGCCTGCAAAATCAATTGCAATTGGTTCGCATATATTAGCACAACATTTTTCACTACTTACGAATGTAGATGAAATTGATTTAGAATCACAAGAAAGTTTATTCAAAAGTGCTAAAATTGAGAAAGCTAATGTCGAAGCTTCAAAATCAATTGAAGAGCTTAACTTATCTGTTCGTGCATACAATTGCTTGAAACGAGATGGAATCACATCGGTAGAAGAATTATTAGAAAAAACAGAAGATGAAGTAATGAAAATCCGTAATTTAGGTAAAAAATCATTTAAGGAATTAGTTGAAAAAGTACATAAATTAGGATTAAACTTTAAACAACCATAAAGGAGGATTTAGATATGTGGAATCGTAAATTAGGACGTACTGCAGATCATCGTAAAGCGTTATTCCGTAACTTAGCGACAGATTTAATTCGTCATGAAAAAATCGAAACAACTGAAATGAAAGCTAAAGAATTACGTAGTGTAGTTGATGAATTAATTACATTAGCGAAAAGAAATGACTTACACGCTAGAAGACAAGCTGCAGCATTTATTCGTGATGTAAATGTAAGTGAAGATGAAAAACAAACAGTTTTACAAAAATTATTTGACGTGGTAGGACCAAAATATGCAAATAGAAATGGTGGATACACAAGAGTAATTAAAACTTATAACCGCCGTGGAGATAATGCTCCAATGGCAATAATCGCTTTAGTAGATTAATAATGATTTAAAAAGTTACAACAGCTGTTGTAACTTTTTTTGAAAGAGGTAAAAATGAAGAATATTAAAGAATATGCAGCATTAAACAATGTGCCGATAATACAAGATGATGGATTAGATCTGTTGCTAGAAACGATTAAAAACAATCAATGTTGTAAAATCTTAGAAATAGGCACTGCAATTGGTTATTCGACGATTAACATGGCGTTGCTAAATTCTGATATTAAAATTGTGTCATTGGAAGTTGATGAAAATCGTTATAATGAAGCAAAAAAAAATATCACAAGATTTAACTTACAGTCGCAAATCGAGTTAAAATTACAAGATGCTTTAAATTATACAACAAATGAGAAATTTGATTTTATCTTTATTGACGCCGCTAAATCACAATATATCAAATTTTTTGAATTATTCGAAAAAAATCTTGAAAATGGCGGAATTATTTTTACCGACAATTTAGATTTTCATGGTTATGTAACAGGAGACAAACAGATTAAGAGCAGAAATCTGCGTCAATTAGTGACCAAAATTAAAAAATATCGTACATATTTAACCGAGAGAAAAAATTTCGATACGCAATTTTACTCTGTTGGTGATGGCGTTTCCATTTCAAAAAAATTATATTGAAATCACCAAACATAATTTTAAATTATAAAAACCATAAAAAAAGCTATGTTATTGTTTGCACTGGCTTTTTTTTTATGCTATGATAGCCTTGTATTTTAAAAAGGAGGACAATATGTTAGAAAACTTGTTTAAGTTAAAAAAATACAATACAACAGTTCGTACAGAGCTAGTTGCAGGATTAACTACATTCTTAACGATGGCATATATCTTGGGAGTAAATGCATCAATTTTAGGTACTGATGCAAAATTAGGATTTAGTGGAGTATTATTCGCCACTGCGTTATCAAGTGCGATCGGATGTATTTTAATGGGATTATTAGCGAACTATCCAGTTGCGTTAGCACCTGGTATGGGGGTAAATGCATTTTTTGCCTACACGGTTGTACTAACAAAAGGCTATAGTGGTGCAGAAGCATTAGCGTTAGTTTTAATTTCTGGTATAATCTTCTTATTAATCTCTGTTTTAGGAGTTAGACAAGCACTAATTAATGCTATTCCAAAACATCTTAAATTAGGTATTGGAGCAGCTATTGGATTCTTTATTACATTTATTGGATTAAAAAACGCCGGAATTATTGTGACACACCCAGCAACATTAGTAGGATTAGGAAATATTAAAAATCCGACAGTAGCATTAGCGATATTTGGTATTTTCGTTACTTTAATTTTATTAGTTAAAGGTGTAAAAGCTTCAGTATTTTATGGTTTAGTTATTACAGCAGTATTTGGTGTGATAATGGGATTAAGTGGTGTAGAAGGCATGCCACAATTACCAACTAGTGTAATTTCATTCCAACCAGATACGAGTTTAGTAGGAAAAGCATTTGGTGGGTTTAATACATTACTAAATGGAAGATCAATTTTAGATATTGTATTAATTGTGTTCACATTCTTATTCGTTGACTTCTTTGATACAGCAGGAACATTAGTAGCAGTATGTGGTTCAATCGGTGTTATGAATAAAGAAGGAGAATTAGAAGGTGTTGAAAAAGCATTAACAGCAGATGCAGTAGCTACAATTGTTGGGGCAGGATTAGGAACTTCAACAGTAACGTCTTTTGTTGAGAGTGCTAGTGGAGTAGGTGTTGGTGGAAGAACAGGATTAACAGCAGTTACTACAGGTTTATTATTTATACTTTCAATCTTATTCGCACCATTAATTAGTATTGTTGGGTCAATTCCAGTAGGAGAAGCATTCTTATCTCCGGTAACAGCACCAGCATTAATTGTAGTAGGTATTTTAATGATTTCACATTTAGCAGAAGTTGATTTCTCAAACTTTGAAATTAGTGCACCAGTGTTTATGACAATTATCTTTATGATATTGACATACTCAATTGCAGATGGTATTGCGGTAGGATTTATAACTTATGCGATCGTTTCTGCAGCGACTAAAAAATGGCAAAACTTTACACCAACAACAATTTCATTAACAGTAGTGTTCTTATTACACTTCTTATTATCAAAATAGTGTTATCAAACACTATTTTTTTATTGTTTTGTTTGAAAAGAATACATAATTATGTTAAAATTTTAGAAGGTGTACAACGTACACACTTCACACATCAGGGATTCATTGTTCCGTGCTTTAAAAAGTTGCAATGTTCGAACTGATGGAGGAACAAACGGAGGAGGAAAATAAAATGACAGTTGTTTCAATGAAGAAATTATTAGAAGCAGGCGTTCATTACGGACACAACACAAGAAAATGGAATCCAAAAATGAAGCCAAACATTTATACTTCAAGAAATGGAATTTACATCATTAACTTGGAGAAAACACAAGAGCAATTAACTAAAGCATACAATGCTTTAAAAGATATTGCAGCTGAGGGAGGAAAAGTATTATTTGTTGGGACTAAAAAACAAGCACAACAAATTATCCAAGAAGAAGCTGATCGTTCAGGTTCATTCTTTGTAAACCAAAGATGGTTAGGTGGTTTATTAACGAACTTCCGCACAATTCAAAAACGTGTTAAACGTCTAGTTGAAATTGAAGAAATGGAAGCTAGCGGAAAAATTGAAGTATACCCTAAAAAAGAACAAGCGCAATTAAGAAAAGAAAAAACAAGATTAGAAAACTTCTTAGGTGGAATCAAAGACATGAAAAAATTACCAAATGCGGTATTTGTAATTGATCCAACTGAAGAACACATTGCAGTAGCAGAAGCTAAAAAATTAGGTATCCCAGTATTTGCGTTAGTAGACACAAACTGTGATCCAGAATTAGTGGATTACCCAGTATCATCAAACGATGACGCACTAAGAACAATTAAGTTAATGGTTACGTTATTTGCGGACGCTGTTGTTGAAGCTAAAGGTGGATTATTATTAGCTGCACATCAATTAGAAGAAGAAGATGTTACAATGAGTGATGTTATTGTAAATGTTGATGAACAAAATGCAGAAAATGAAAAACGCCGTAAAGCAAAACAAGACGCATTAAAAAACCGTCGTACACAAGAAACAGCAAATGGTAGAAGACCAAAAGGAAATCGTCCTTTTGTTAGAAAAGAAGAAACAGTTAGCGAAGAAGTAAAAGAAGAAACTGAAGAAGTTAGTGAATAATTGAAAGGAGATAATATGGCTATTACTGCACAATTAGTTAAAGAATTAAGAGAAAAAACTGGTGCTGGAATGATGGATTGTAAAAAAGCACTAGAAGAAGTTAATGGAGATATTGAAAAAGCTATTGACTACTTACGTGAAAAAGGAATTGCAAAAGCTGCTAAAAAATCTGGACGTGTTGCTGCTGAAGGGTTAACACGAGTTGGTGTAAATGGTAACACTGCTGTTATCTTTGAAATTAACTCAGAAACAGATTTCGTTGCTAAAAACGAGCAATTCTTAGAATTATTTAAAGTAGTAGAAGAAGCGTTATTAGCTCACAAACCAGAAAATTTAGATGCTGCTTTAGAAGTTGTAGTAAATGGAACAACTTTAG
The DNA here is from genome assembly GCA_945877255.1 of uncultured Erysipelotrichaceae bacterium. GTDB lineage: Bacteria > Bacillota_I > Bacilli_A > Erysipelotrichales > Erysipelotrichaceae > CAMCRE01. The sequence continues at coordinate 45,734 of CAMCRE010000007.1, read as the reverse complement.
GTGGTATTATTACAGAAGCTAGTGCAACAATTGGAGAAAAAATTACATTACGTCGTTTTGAATTTGTGGAAAAAACTGATGCTGAAGGATTTGGACACTACATCCACATGGGTGGAAAAATTTCATCTGTTGTTAAATTAGCTAAAGCTGATGAAGAATTAGGAAAAGATATTGCAATGCAAGTAGCATCAATGAACCCTGAATTTATTTCAAGAGAAGAAATAAGTGATGAGTACATTGCACACGAAAAAGCTATTTTATTAGCGAATATCCAAAATGATGAAACAATGGCTGGAAAACCAGAAAAAATGATTGCAGGTATTGTTGAAGGACGTTTATCAAAACAATTAAAAGACGTATGTTTAATTGAACAAGTTTACTTCAAAAATCCTGATTTAAAAGTTGGTGAATACGTTTCAAACGCAAATAACACAGTATTGAAATTTGTGAGATTCCAAACTGGAGAAGGAATCGAGAAAAACGAAACGAACTTCGCTGAAGAAGTAATGCAACAAGCATTTGGAAAATAGAGAGCAATCTCTATTTTTTATTTTATAATGTTTGAAATATAAAATTAAATTTTGTATAATATAGATGAAAAGGAGATTACTATGTACAAGCGAATATTATTAAAATTAAGTGGTGAGGCACTGAGTAAAAATGGTAATGCTTTTGATGCCTCGGTACTAGATAATTTAGCAAAAGAAATTAAGGAAATTCACCAATTAGGAGTAGAGATTGCGATTGTTGTCGGAGGTGGTAATTTCATCCGTGGTAAAATGGCGGAATCAATAGGAATAGATCGTGTACAAGGCGATTATATGGGAATGCTTGCCACAGTTATTAATGCGTTAGCTGTACAAGGAGCATTAGAGCGTGTTGAAATTCCTACCAGAGTGATGACAGCGGTAAATATGGCACAAGTGGCAGAACCGTATATTGTAAGACGTGCAAAAAGACACTTAGAAAAAGGAAGAGTAGTCGTGTTTGGAGCGGGAACAGGATCGCCGTATTTTTCAACAGATACAACAGCTGCATTAAGAGCGAGTGAAATTAAAGCAGATGTAATTTTAATGGCAAAAAACGGTGTCGATGGTGTATATGACAGCGATCCAAAACTTAACCCAAATGCCAAAAAAATTGATCAACTCACATATTTAGATTTAATCAATCGCCAACTATTAGTAATGGATCATACAGCAACAACAATGTGCATGGATAACAATGTCGATTTAGTAGTATTTAATATGAATGAGCCTGGCAATATTTTAAAAGCTGTTAAACAAGAAGTAAATGGAACAATAATTAGTAAGGAGAAATAACATGAAAACAATTTTAAATACAACAACAGAAAAAATGAATAAAGCGATTGAAGCATTAAAAGCAACTTTAGCAACAATTAATACAGGTAGAGCAACACCATTGTTATTAGAAAAAGTACAGGTAGAATACTATGGATCATTAATGCCAGTAAATCAAGTTGCGTCAATATCTGTATCAGAGGGAAGACAACTAGTAATTAAACCATTTGATCGCTCAATAATCAAAGATATTGAAAAAGCTATCTCACAAGCAGACTTAGGATTTAACGTGCAAAATGATGGTGAATTAATTAGAATTAATATTCCACCATTAACACAAGAAAGAAGACAAGAGTATGCAAAAGTAGCACATAAATACGGAGAAGAGTCAAAAGTTGCAGTACGTAATATACGTCGTGATGCTAATGATGCAATCAAAAAAAATAAAGAATTAACTGAAGATCAAAGTAAAAATGGACAAGAAGAAGTACAAAAATTAACTGATGAATTCATTAAAAAAATTGATGTACTAGTAAAAGAAAAAGAAAAAGAAATCACAACAATATAACAACTAAGCAATGGTAATATATTTACTATTGCTTTTGTATATTGCAATATTAAATTAAAAACGATATAATGAAGATAGAGGTGATGTAATGTTTCTGAGAGTTAGTAATGTCAAGAAAAATTATCAATTAGGTGAAATCAAAGTTGAGGCCATAAAAGGAATGACATTTGATATTAAAGAAGGTGATTTTGTTGTTATTTTAGGAAGTAGTGGAGCAGGAAAAACAACATTATTAAATTTATTAGGTGGTATGGACACTGTTAGTGAAGGAACAATTACCTTAAACAACAACAATATTTCAGCTTATACAAACAAGCAATTAAATGATTATCGAAGAAATGATATAGGATTTGTATTTCAGTTTTATAATTTAATACAAAATTTAACTGTACTTGAAAACGTTGAAATGGCAACACAAATCGTGGATGAACCACTAGATGCACAAGAAACATTAAAAATGGTGGGGTTAGAAAATAGAATCACACATTTTCCATCACAATTATCAGGAGGAGAACAACAACGCGTAGCAATTGCAAGAGCGATTGCTAAAAATCCAAAACTACTGTTATGTGATGAACCAACTGGTGCATTAGACTATCAAACTGGTAAAAAAATATTAGCTTTATTGCAAAAAATATGCCAAGAAAACAATAAAACAGTTATTATTATAACACACAATGCTGCACTATCTGCAATTGGCAATCAAGTAATTAAAGTTCAAGATGGAATAATTAGTGAAATGTATTACAATGAAAATCCATTACCAATAGATGAGGTAGAGTGGTGATGAAATTTTATAAAAGTGTTTTTCAAACAATTATCCAAACTAAATCACGCTTTCTTTCAATAGTAACAATATGTATGCTAGGTGCGATTGTTTTGACGGGGTTACTGATAACAAGTATTGATATGCAAAAAACAATGCATCATTACTACCAACAACAAAACTTTTATGATATTCAGATGATATCTACTTACAGCTTTGACGAAGAAACATTAAATGATATAAAACCAAACACAAGCTTTATTCAGTTTGAAAATGTAGGTATTTCAAATAATAAAACATATAACTTTAGGGTTGTCTCGGATGAAAATCAGTATACACTGTTGTCAGGTAGATTGCCACAAAATGAATCTGAAATAGTCATCTTAAAGAAAACAAAAAACCACACTATTAAAATTGGAGATACTATAGAACTAACTGAAAAAAATAGCATAAATAAAAAAACTTTAAACACAACAACATTTAAAGTAGTTGGCGAAGTGAGTGAACCGTCGTATATAGCAAATTTATTAGGTGGAACATCGTTAGGGAATGGTGTATTAGATCATGTTATTTATGTCTCTAAAAATCAAATAACAATAAAAAATCCGACACATGTGCATGTTAGTATTCCTGAGTTAAAGCAACATAATACGTTTACTACAACATATGAAGTTAAATTAAAAGCAATCACAAACGCATTTGAAGAAAAAGCAATCAAATATGCGCAAGATATTGAAAATCGTGTTAAAACAAAAGCAATAGAACAATTAAATGTAGAAAAAGCACAATTTGAAAAAGAAAAAACAGAAAAAAGCAAAGCTTTGTTGCAGGCAAAACAAAAAATCACTAATAATGAAAATGAAATATATAAAAAACTAAATAATTTAAATAAACAAGCAACACAAGTAAAGACACACTTAGAACAAATACAAAAGACGCTAAATCAACTTGCAACGATTAAAGTTGATGAAATGAATAGCACACAAATAGCATTACAAAAAACACAATTAATTCAAAAAGAAGAAATGCTTCAATCCCAACAAACTCAAATTCAACAAGCAATAAATCAACTGGATATTGCAAAACAAAACATTGCAAAAGCTAAACAAACACTACTAAATAATACTAAACAATATGAAGCAAAAATAGCGGAAGCTAGTAAAAAAATAGCGTCAGCAGAAGAAGAAATTAAAGCATTAAAACCAGCCAAAATCTACGTGGAGAATCGTTTAAAAAACGTAGGATATCATACTTTTAAATCAGAATCAAATAATATTAAATCGCTAGCTACTATTTTTCCACTTATTTTCTTTTTTGTTTGCGTATTAGTAACAATGATGACGATGCGACGCATGATAGAAGAAGAGAAAAGATTAATCGGAACACTTAAATCGCTAGGATATAAAAATATCACGATATGGACACGATATATTATTTATGGCGTTACAGCATGTTTAATAGGAACAACAATAGGTGTTGTAATTGGAATGTATTTTATACCAATGTTGTTATTCAAAACTTATGAATTACTTTTTAGGTTTCCAAAAATATACTATGTGTTTGATTTTAAAACAGCATTACTCACATTAATTTGTTTAGTTGTTTGCGTAGCAACAACAATAACTGTTTCATTATATAAAATGTTGAAAATGAATACAGCAACATTGTTGTCAAATATAAATACAACAACAGGACGTAAAATAATGTTAGAAAAAACAGGTTTGATGTGGAATAAACTGAAATTTTTAACTAAAATCACATTGCGAAACACTTTTTTTAGTAAATTTAGATTAATAATGACTGTTATTGGAATTGGTGGTTGCACAATGTTATTATTAACAGGATTGGGGTTATCACATGCCGTTAAAACTGTATCAAACAAGCAATACAGTAAAATTCATTTATTTCAACAACAAGCAACTTATAAAACATTACCTATAACTAATGAAGTAACAATATATAATGAAATAGTAGAAGTAGATGATCAATATGCACAATTATTTGTAGGTGATGAAAGATTAAATGAAATAATTAATTTTGATCAAACATTCAACAAAGATGATGTCATCATCACAAATAAAATAAAAGCTAATATAGGACAAACAATTAAAGTATCTTCAGTAGATAAACAAAATACATATTATTTGAAAGTCACTGGAAAAACAACTAATCACATCGGAAATTTTATATACGTTGGATCGAATGTGTTACAGAAAGAACATAAAACTGTTTTAATAAAGAACAACACATCACCTGACAACGAAGCAGAAACAACAATATTCGCGCAAGACAACATTACTCGTGTACAAGCGATGATTGATTCCATTGATGTTGTGATAATTGTTATCGTCATATTGTCGTTACTACTTGTATTTGTTGTGACATACAATATCACCGTTATTAGTATCAGTGAGCGTATCAAAGAGTTGGCAACATTAAAAGTATTAGGATTTTATCCTAAAGAAATTTATCGTTATATTTTTAATGAAGTTTTACTATTGTCATTTTTAGGAATATTGTTCGGTTTAATTTTTGGAGAACAAATGTTTTCTGTTGTATTAAAAACGGTAGAAGGTGCAAATATTACTTTTGATAAGTCATTACCATTATCAATATATTTGATAACTTTTTTAATTGTAATAATGTTTACATTACTGATTACGATTATATTGCGTCGCCAAATTAAAAAAATAAATATGCTGGAAGCATTAAAATCGTATGACTAGGTAAAAATAGTTTAATTTTACACTAAATTATGGTATGATAATATAGAAATATTGGAGGTGTCGCATGTCAAAAAAACAAATCTATGCCGTATTAGAATTGAGCGACAATGAAATTAGATTATTAGTATGTGAATTTCTAGAAGGAAGATTAAATGTATTACACAAAGAGCGTCAAAGTATTAGTGGTATTAATAATCATGTTATTATTCGACAAAATGATGTTGTAGCAGCAATTAATACACTTATATCAAAAGCACAATCTAGTTTGAATTTTTCAATAGAACGTGTACTACTTTCAATACCATCAATCAATTTTAAAAATGTGACTAAAAGAGTAAATGTGTTTATAGATACATTAGATCGTAAAATTACGATTGATCATATTAAAAAAGGAATTTCAGATTTATTAGAGTTTGAAGAAGAAGATAGCATACCAGTAAATATTGGTAGCGTGCGTTACATTACTAACGGTATTATTTCCAGAAAAATGCCAATTGGCGAAACAGGAGATGTATTAGTTGTGTCTGCTGATGTATTATATGGAGATAAAGACATTGTATATAGTTATGTAGGCTGCGTGGAAGATGCTGGATTAGAAGTAATGGATATTTGTTTGGATGCATTTGCAGCAGCTGAAGAAACGTCGATAGTAAGAAAAATGGACAGCAAATATGTTGTTGGTATTCAATTGTCACCTAACACTACAACATTAACGTTGTTTGAAAAAGATCGCATTTTAAGTAGTCAAATTATTACTAGAGGTTTCAATAATTTCATTACTGATTTTATCGAACAACACGGTTTAAAAACAGAAACGATTATTCGTTTAATTAAAAACAATATACCATACGACATCACAAAATGTGATGATCAGAAAGTATTTGCATATCAAAAAGATGAAAATCATCATGTCATATTAACGAAGCAAGATATATTCAAATTATTAGAATTTGAAATTACTGATTGGTTAAATTATATTAATGATGCTAGTGCAGGAATTATTGCTGCTGGTGATACAAAATTTGTATTATATGGAGAAGGAGCAGATTTCGATGGAATGCAAGACATTGTATCCAAATTTGCTGTACCGACGATAAGATATATCCCTGATGTACTTGGTGCAAGAGAAAGTGCATTTACATCAATGCTAGGAATATTTTATGTGTGGAATGAACAACGTGAATTAAAAAATGATTTTAGAAGTTCTTGTGATAATTTCGAATTAGAAAAAAATGAAATATCTAAAAAAAGAACAGATTTAGGTTTAACTAAAAGATTAAAAAGAGCATTGATGAAAAAATAAAGGAGAAGATTATGAGTGAATTATTATTAGATGACGTAACAAAAATTAAAGTATTTGGAGTTGGTGGAGGAGGCTGTAATGCCGTTAACCGAATGGTCAATGAAGGTATTCGTGGTGTTGAGTTTTATGTTGCAAATACCGATATGCAGGTTTTAAATAATTCACCAGTTCAAAACAAAATTGTATTAGGTAATGAATTAACAGGTGGACGTGGAGCTGGTGGCGATCCTGAAAATGGAAAAAAAGCAGCTTTAGAAAGTGAAAGCGAAATCCGCAATGCTATAAGAGGAGCAAACATGGTTTTCATTACAGCTGGTCTAGGTGGAGGAACAGGAACTGGAGCAGCACCAATTTTTGCGAAGATCGCAAAAGAAGAAGGTGCATTAACAGTTGGTATTGTAACAAAACCATTTGATTTCGAAGGTAAAAAGCGTACAATTTCTGCTGAAAATGGATTAAATGAATTACGTGAATATGTAGACTCATTAATTATTGTTTCTAATAATAATTTATTACAAGTCATTGGACGTAAACCATTACAAATTGCATTTGCAGAAGCAGATAATGTATTAAGACAAGGTGTACAAACGATTACTGATTTAATTGCTGTTCCTGCTTTAATTAACTTAGATTTCGCTGATATTCAATCAGTTATGAAAAATAAAGGCAGTGCATTAATTGGAATTGGTATGGCAGAAGGTGAAAATAAAGCAGTTATTGCTGCTGAAAAAGCAATTCAATCACCTTTATTAGAAGCACAAATTACAGGTGCAAAACATGCTATTATTAATATTACAGGTGGTAGTGAAATTACATTATTTGATGCACAAGACGCAACACAAGTAATTAGAGATATGGCTGGAAATGACATTGACACTATATTTGGGGTAGCTATTAACGATGATTTAGGTGATGCTGTAATTGTTACAGTTATTGCAACAGGATTTGACCATAAACCTGAAGGTGATCGTTTTAATGGGAAAATTGAATTTGATACTACAGTTACACCAAAAACTGAAATCAACGACAGTAAAGAAGGCATTCCTTCATTTATTCTAAACAGAAGAAAATAATCAAAAAAAACATGTTTTTGAACGAAACACAGTTATATTATGTGTTTGCTATTAAAAACATGTTTTCTTATATTATATTAACTTCACCTTGTTAAATTGTAGGTTGATAAAGGCTATTGAATGATGTTAGTAAAGGATATGCTGCAGAGAATTTAACTATAGCACAGTCGTGATTTGATTAATACTTACTTGTTTGTGGAAAAAGAAGTATAAAGCGACCAAAAATTAAAAACTCAAAATGTACATTTCAATAAAAACATGTTATAATATAGTGTAAGAAAGTTGGAATGTTATGGAAATCAATATCATTAATAACACAAATTATAAACTACAAAGTGAAGAAAAAACAGTAATACATAAAATAGCTGAAAAAACAACTGAAATATTAAACATTTCTGATGATAAAGTCGTATCATTAATTTTTGTGGATAGTAACGAAATTCATGAAATTAATCGCGAATATCGTAACATTGATCGTGCAACTGATGTTATATCGTTCGCACTGAATGACAGTGAAAATGAATACGAAAACGCAGAAACAGAAATTGAATTAGGAGATATTTTTATTAACGTTGATGCAATACAACAACAAGCAAAACAATACGAACATAGCGAATTACGAGAATTAGGTTTTTTATTTGGACATGGATTATTACACTTATTAGGATATGATCATCAAAATATAGAAGATGAAAAAGAAATGTTTTCATTACAGGAGGAAATAATTGATGCAATTATTCCACGCCGTCATTAAAAAATTTAAACCAGCAATTGTTGGGATAGTAACAGGTCTAAAAGACAAATCTATTTTAATACAATGTAGCATCGGAATATTTGTGATAATATGTTCGCTCTTATTAAACTTCAATGTTATTGAAATGATATACGTTATCGTGATGATAGGACTAGTTATTACGGTTGAATATATTAATACCACCATTGAAAAAATTGTAAATAAGATGTCACCAGAATATAGTATATTCGCCAAAGAAATAAAAGATTTATCAGCGGCAGCAGTATTAATAATTAGTATCATATCTGCAATCGGATATTTCATGATACTGTGGAATAGGGGGTAATGATGAAATCAGGATTTATTGCAATAATCGGTAGACCAAATGCGGGGAAATCGACACTATTAAATGCGTTGGTTGAACAAAAAATAGCTATTGTTACACCAACTGCACAGACAACAAGAAACAATATACAAGGCATTAGAACAGAAGAAGATTGTCAATTCATATTTATAGACACCCCAGGTATACATAAACCAAAACACCAATTAGGTAGTAATTTAAATCGCTATGCATATAATGCGATGCAAGATGTAGATGTCGTGTATTGGATTGTAGATGCAAGTGAGCAATATGGAAATGGGGATGCTTATGTACTAGAAAAGTTAAAGGCTAGTCACGCTAAAGTGTTTTTAATCGTTAATAAAATTGATTTATTAGAAAAAAATGAATTAATGGAATGCTTAATTGAATGGGAAAAAAGATATCAATTTATAGAAATTATTCCGATTTCGGCATTAAAACAACATAATTTAAAAACACTTCTCGCCGTAACGAAAAATCATTTAGAAGAAGGTGTACAATACTTTCCAGCAAATATGAAAAGTGATCATCCACAATCTTTTATGTTTAAAGAATTAATACGCGAAAAAATTATTTTTCAAACGAAAGAAGAAATACCACATTCTGTTGCAGTAATTATTGAAAAATTCGTCGATAAAAAAGAAGTGTTGGTAATTGATGCTTTAATTATTGTGGAACGAAAAAGTCAGAAACCTATTATTATTGGGAAAAATGGTAGTATGATAAAAACGATTGGTATTAATACCCGTAAAGATTTAGAACTAATGTTTGGAAAAAATGTTTATTTAAATTTATTTGTGAGGGTTGAAGAAAACTGGCGTAATAAAGAAAATAAATTAAAGGACTTAGGCTATAATGAATTTGAATGAGGATGCGTTCATTATTCATAAAATACCATATCAAGAAAATAGCGAAATTTTAACAGTAATTACACACGATGGTATAAAAAAAATAATTGCAAAAGGTGTAAAAAAACATACCAGCAAAAACAAGTCTGCCTGTGAAATTGGAAATTACGTTAATATTGAGCTATTAAAAGGAAAAAGCTTTTATATACTAAAATCAATAAAATTATTAAATTATTCATTAGAGTGGAATTTAGAAAACTTATTAATTACACAGTTATGTTGTGAATTAAGTTACCGCTTAAACTATGATAATATGCAAACAATGTTGCTAATGAATCAACTAAGTGGCTATCATAAATTATTATATTTTTTATATCATATAGCAAAAGAAAATGGGTTGCAATTTGAAGTGTCAAAGTGTGTAAGAACGACACAAAAAGAAACAATAGCAATATCTATTAATGATGGTGGATTAGTAAGTAAAGACGCATTAAAAAATGAAGATATTATATTATCTCATCATCACCAAGTTATTTTAAAAGTATTGCCAAGAGTAACATCAGAAACATTAGAAAAATACAAGTTATTAGCAGTCGATTATCAATTATGTCAATTATATATTAAACTTATATCCCAACAATTAGGGGTTACATCAAAAATCACAAATTATATAGAGGAGATAAATAAAAATGGAAAATCAATTTGAAAAAGTCGTAGCACACATGAAAAAAAATGGGTTTGTGTTCCAAGGATCTGAAATTTATGGTGGATTATCTAATACTTGGGATTTTGGACCACTAGGAATAGAATTTAAAAATAACGTAAAAAAAGCATGGTGGAAAAAATTTATCCAACAAATTCCAAATAACGTAGGAATTCAATCGGCATTATTAATGAATCCAAGTGTATGGAAATCAAGTGGACACTTAGATGGGTTTTCAGATCCATTAATGGATTGCAAAAGCTGTAAATCACGTCATCGTGCAGATAAATTAATTGAAGACGCTACACAAAATATGACTGTAGATGGTTGGTCAAATGAAAAAATGCAAGATTTCATTAAAGATAATAATATTGCATGTCCAGATTGTGGAAAAACAGACTTCACTGAAATTAGACAATTTAATTTAATGTTTAAAACATATCAAGGTGTATTAGAAACTGCAAAAAACGTCGTTTATTTAAGACCAGAAACAGCACAAGGAATGTTTGTGAATTTCAAAAATGTACAACGAACAACAAGAAAAAAAATACCATTTGGAATTGGACAAATCGGAAAATCATTTAGAAATGAAATATCGCCGGGAAATTTTATTTTTAGAACAAGAGAATTCGAACAAATGGAATTAGAATTTTTCACTAAACCAGGGGAAGATATGCAATGGTATAAATTTTATCAAGACTATTGCATGAATTTCTTAAAATCATTAGGTGTAAAAGATGAAAACTTACGATTAAGAGAACACAGTGCAGAAGAATTATCGCATTACTCAAGTGGAACTTGCGATATTGAATATAAATTTTCGTTTGGATGGGGAGAATTATGGGGAATCGCAAATAGAACAGATTTCGATTTAAAAGTTCACCAAAAAGGAAGTAAAGAAAGCTTAGAATATTTTGATCCAACAACAAACGAGCGATATTTACCATATACTATTGAACCATCAGTAGGTGTAGAAAGATTAATGCTTGTATTAATGAGTGAAGCATTGGTTGAAGAACAATTAGAAAATGACTCAAGAATTGTGTTAAAGTTACACCCAGCATTAGCACCTTTTAAAGCATGTATTTTACCATTAACTAAAAAATTAAGTGAAGAAGCATTAAAAGTATTTACAGAGTTATCTGAACACTTTAATGTTGAATTTGATGAAGCAGGAAGTATTGGAAAAAGATATCGTCGCCAGGATGAAATTGGTACACCATTTTGTATCACATATGACTTTGATTCACTAGAAGATAACTGTGTTACAATTCGTCATCGTGATTCAATGACACAAGAAAGAATTTCAATAACTGAATTAAAAACATTTATTGAAAAAAGTTTAGTATTTTAATGAAATCGATTAGCAAAGAAGTCATTGCTGAAATTAGAGAAAAAGCGGATATTGTGGATGTTATCTCACAATACGTTCCCGTAGAAAAAAAAGGAAAATCTCATGTATGTATTTGTCCTTTTCATGATGATACATCGCCAAGTTTAATGATTTCACAAGAAAAACAAATTTATCGTTGTTTTGCATGTGGTGCAAGTGGAAATGTTTTCCGTTTTGTGGAGAATTTTGAAAAAATATCATTTCAACAAGCTGTCGCTAAAATAGGAAAACAATTAGGATATGATTTGCAAGTTGGGAAAACACCAATTAAACAAAATCCAGAATATATTCCTTATTATGAAGTGTTAAATGAAGCTATTAAATACTCACAATATCAAATTTCAGTTCATACTATAGCAGAAAACTTCTTAAAAACACGCTCAATTGAAACACCACAAATCAATAAATTTGAAATAGGGTATGATGATGGGAAATTAGGAGATTATTTAATTCAAAAAGGTTTTGAATATGAGCTATTAAAAGAAGCGTATATTATTCATGACAATATAACAAGTTTCGATGACGTATTCAAGGACCGAATATTATTCCCAATTCATGATTTAGATGGGAATCCTGTTGGATTTACTGCTCGCACATTAATAAACAGCGATGCTAAATACATTAATACAAAAGAAACAAAAATTTATATTAAAGGTGAACTCATTTATAATTATCATCGCGTAAAACAAAAAGAGCAAAAAAAAGATAAAGTGTATTTAGTTGAAGGTACAATGGATGTTATTGCTTTTGATAAAGCAGGAATTGAAGATTGTGTAGCAGTATTAGGGACTGCTGTGACACCACAACAAATCAAAGCGTTAAAAAAATTAGCAACACCAATTAATGTGTGTTTTGATGGTGATCAAGCCGGAAGAAATGCAACATATAAATTTGGAGTATTAGCTAGCGAACATCAATTAAATTTTGAGATTGTTGACTGGGATTCAGAGAAAGATCCAGACGAATTTTTGAAAATGGAAGGAAAAGACACTTTCTTAAAAACAATCAACAAAACAATTTCTTGGGTAGCTTTTTTGTTTCAATATTTAAAAACGAAATACAATTTAGAAAATTATAGCGATAAAAAACAATATGCACAAGAAATAGCACAATATATTCAATTAGTCAAAGATGAAGTTGAAAAAAATGCGTATTATGACATATTAAAGCAGTACACATCTTTTGATTATTCTACACAAAAAGTTATTAATAAAAAACAAACAATCGTGTATAGTGATCAATTAGTGTTAAGAAATAATGTAGAAAAAGCACAATTAGAAATAATTAATCAAATTTTATTGAGTAAAAGAGCATGTGATATTTATCGTCATACATTAGGAGTATTGCCTTCGAAATTACTCAATGAAATTGCAGTTAAAATTATTGAATTATACCATGAATATGTTGAGATTCCTATTAATGTTATTGCAGAGTATTTTACCGAAGAGATGACAACGCTCGTTTTAAAAATGCAGGATAATGAATTATTCGTGAACTATTTTGACGAAAATATTATTTATGATAACATTAAACTAATCCAAATTTATTTATTAGAACAAGAACAACAAAAAATTTCTGATCAAATTAAATCAGAAATTAGTAATGAACAACGAACAAAGTTAATTATGCAATCTATTGAACTCACAAAATCAATACAAAAATTAAAAATAGGAGGCAAAAATGATTAAATCATTAGAAGAAATTAAGCAAGAATTATTAGAAAAAAATGAAGACAATAAAATCATTGCACCATCAGAAATAGAAAAAGCAACAGCAAATTTAGATTTAGATGAAGATACAATTGAAGAATTATTTGAGTTTTTTTCTGATGCAGGTTATGAAATTATCGAAATCGATGAAGATGAAGATTTTGAAGAATTTGTGACAGATGAATTAGAATTTGACGAACATTTTGAAGATGAAGATTTATTAGACGAATACGATGAAGAAGATTCATACCGCAAACAAGAAAGAGAAAATGATATTGACCATTTAGAATCGGTGTTTGCCTCGCAATCAAGTTTAAGTATTGGTGATCCAGTAAAAACGTATTTAAAAGAAATAGGGCAAGTTGAATTACTGAAATCAGAAGATGAACCAGATATCGCAAGAATGATTAAGCAAGGTGAAACATCAAAAGCTATTTATAAATTATTAAAGAATGAAGAGCTACCAGTAAAAGAAGAAATTGATGAAGATGATGAATTTAATGAAGTTGAAGAAGAAAAAACAGAAATTACACCAGAATTAATACCGATTTTAATACATCAAATGAAAGTAGAAGACACATTAGCATCTATTATGAAAGATGAATACACATTAGATCAATTAGTTAATGACCCACTACTAACAATTAACAATATTGATGAATTATTGAATGGATCGACAGTAGATGAAGTGGCATTAGAATATGAAAAAAATCGCTTTATTATTCATTTACCATCAGATTTACGCCAAAGTTTATTACTGTGGTTCTATGAAAATAAAGTTAAGAAAAACAAATTAAAAGACTTTCCAGAAGACAAAGTTAATTCAACGCTTGCCAGAATTATTAGAAATGACTTATCATTTAACCAATTAGAATTGTTGCAAAAGCAAGGTGACAGTAAATTTAACACAATCTTCAACAAACGCAAAAAACAATTTATATTGTTAGAAGAAGAAAATGTAAAAGTAGTAGCTGTTAAATTAGATGATACAAGTTTAGCAATTATTAATGAAATATTACACAAAACAAAAATATCAAAAGAATTAAAAGCAAGATTACTAGAAAACACATTATTATTTAGAGATTTTATTGAATTGGATAGTGTTGTACGCACAAAATTAGTAGCTGTACTAGAAAGAAAAAAACATTTCCATTTATCATTTAATAAAGACGAAGTACAAGTTAATATACCACTTGAAAAACGTGAAGAATTTGTGGGGGAATTATTAGCGGCTAGTTCCGGAGAATACGAAGAATTAATACCAGATATTTATAACAATGAATTATCACTAAACATGTTTAGCGTGTTGTTGGAGTCATTACCAGAAGTATGTGAGAAAGTATTTAAGAATCATTATCGCGATAATGCGTTTTACGTGGATTTAGCACCATCAGATCAAACGGCGTTTTTTAACTATTTTGAAGATGCGTCTAAATTACAAAACAACTTACCGGACTTAAGCACAAAAGAAGCTGAAAGCATTTTTAAACAAGTTCAAAACCAAAAAATGAAATTATCGGTAGTGCAATTATTGCAAGATATTCCAACATTACTACAAAAAATGTTTGTGGATGTGCGATCAAACGTATTTATAAAATCAAGTGAAAACCAATATTATGTGACATTCAAAGAAAAAGATAAAGAAATTTTAGAAAGATATTTTACTGATGCAAATGTTTTAAACCAAGCAGATACGGAATTTGAACCGTATGACATAGAAAATGAAAAATTAAATTATTTCCTAAACAAAAAAATTGTGATAGGAGAAGACTCCAAACAAATATTAATTTCATCTAACCTAAGATTAGTAGTAAGTATTGCAAAAAAATACTCAGGAAGAGGAATGCAGTTTTTAGACTTAATTCAAGAAGGAAATATGGGATTAGTTAAAGCAGTTGAAAAATTTGATTATACAAAAGGATTTAAGTTTTCAACTTATGCAACTTGGTGGATAAGACAAGCTATTACACGAGCAATTGCCGATCAAGCACGTACGATTCGTATACCAGTACATATGGTAGAAACAATAAATAAACTTACTCGCGAACAAAGACAACTTGTGCAAGAACTAGGAAGAGAACCAACAGCAGAAGAAATAGCAAATAGAATTAACGAAACATTATCAGCAGGTGATAGTGGGAAAAAAATAACACCAGAAAAAGTACGAGAAATTCAAAAAATTTCATTAGATCCGGTATCGTTAGAAACACCGATAGGGGAAGAAGATGATTCACACTTAGGTGATTTCATTGAAGATAAAGATGCGGTATCACCGAGTGATTTTGCAAGTAATCAATTATTAAAAGATGAAATTGATGAAGTATTAGGACGTTTAACAGAAAGAGAAGAAAAAGTATTACGTTTAAGATTAGGATTGTACGATGGAAGACAACGTACTTTAGAAGAAGTTGGACAACTATTTAATGTAACACGTGAAAGAATTCGTCAAATTGAAGCTAAAGCGATACGTAAATTAAAAAATCGACCAAACTTATCTAAACGTTTAAGAGTATTTTATGATCAATAGTCCTGTGCTATCTAAACGATTAGCAACACTGTGTCAACTAATTAGCGAGAAAACAATATTTGCGGATATTGGAACTGACCATGGATATTTATGTGTAGCGTATATCCAACAACGAAAAGGACTTAAGGCATATGCATGTGATGTTAATGCGCGTGCATTAAAACAAGCTGAAAATACATTAATTAAATACCAATGTCAAAATGTTGAATTACAATTAATGGACGGATTATCACAATTGGCAGATGACGTTAAAGAAATCGTTATTGCGGGTATGGGGTTTGACACAATAAAAACGATATTAGAAAAAGATAAGGTAATACTTCCAAAACTAAATAAAATTATTATTCAGTGCAATAAAAATAATGATAAATTAAAAAAATTTATTACATATCTAGGATTGTATATTAACGAGCATCATATTGTAATAGAAAATAATATTGCTTACGAAATTTTAGTTATTAGTGGTAAAAATGTGAAAAACAAAAAACTTCAAGATAATGAAAACTATATTGAATATTTAGATTACCACATTAATAAAATAAAGTTAATTACAAACTATGATAAAATACCGCATTTATATCAAAGATTAATACAATTAGAAAAGAAGAAAGTTAGAAAACAATTAAAGTTACTACACCAAAACATTGATTACGATGATATTCAAACACAAAGCAAATTAATTTCAGAACAAATTATGGCGTTAGATGTTTATAAAAATGCAAAGTGTATAGCACTATTTTCTAGTAAAGAATCTGAATTTGATACACAGTATTTGTTGCGAGAAAGCTTACCAAATAAAAAAATAGTTTTCCCCAAAATAACAGATACAATGGAATTTTATTTATATGGTGAAATGGAAAAAAACGAATACGGCATATTAGAACCAAAAAACACTACAAAAATTGATGCTAATGCGATTGATGTTATGATTGTACCATGTTTAGGTTATAATATAGCGGGATATCGAATAGGTTATGGAAAAGGATATTACGACAAATATTTATCAAACACCAATGTTGTTACGATATTGCCTGCACTTAAGCAATATGAAGTGTCATTTACACCAGAAAAAACAGATATTAAAATGAATTTAATTATAAAAAGTGAGAAAGAAAAACAATAATCTTTCTCATTTTTTATTAAACAGAATAACAAATTGACTTATCAGCCAAAAAGATAAATAATGTAATTGAAAACACAAAAACAAAAATTATTTTCTTAAAAAGATAGTAAAAAAAGTTGAAAAATATAAAAAATATTTCGAAATAAGCAACACACGCAAAATAAAGTATGCTATAATGGAGGCGGATTAATAAGAGGTTTCCAGGAAGGAGGAGCAATGCCAAACATTGTTTTAACTAGAATTGACGAAAGACTTATTCATGGTCAAGTAGCAACACAATGGACCGGAGCAATCGGAGCGAACTTAATCTTAGTTGCCAATGATGAAGTTAGTACAAACGAAATGCGTCAAGGTTTAATGGACATGTGTGCACCGTCATCCGCACAAACGCGTTACTTTTCAATTGAGAAAGTAATCAATGTTATTTCTAAAGCAAGTGACAAACAAAAAATATTTATTGTTTGTGATAATCCACACGATGTATTAAAAATGGTTGAAGGTGGAGTACCAATCACAAAATTAAATGTTGGGAATATGCACATGGCTGAAGGAAAAAGACAAGTTGCAACTTCAGTTGCAGTAAATGACGCAGATGTAGCTGCGTTTAAACGCCTAAGAGAATTAGGGGTAGAAATATTTATTCAACGTGTTCCACAAGAACCAGTTGAGGATTTAGAAAAACTATTTAGATAGTAAGGGGGAAAAATATGCAATTAGTTATTTTAGCAATAATTACATTTATTGCTGCAATTGACCAGTTCAGTTTCTTAGAATCACTATACCAACCAATCGTAGTTGGACCAATTGTTGGGGCAGTTTTAGGAAACTTTGAAACTGGTATTGTAGTTGGAGGAACAATCCAATTAATGTCAATTGGTGCGATGCCAATTGGGGGAGCACAACCACCAAACGTAGTAATTTGGGGTATTATGGCAACAGTATTCGCAGTTAAATCAAACTTAACACCAGAAGCTGCAGCGGCTGCTACAATTCCGTTTGCACTTTTAGGACAAGTATTCGTAACATTAATCTTTACATTCACATCTCCAGTAATGAACGCTGCAGATAAATTAGCAGCTAAAGCTGATACAAGAGGAATTGAAAGATTAAACTACTTTACAATGGCTACACTTGGAACTTTATTCGCTGTGGTAGTAGTATTAGGTGCTCACTTTGGTGAAGCATTCGGTAAAGACATCAAAAATTTCTTTGACACTTACCAATGGATTAAAGTTGCATTTGAAACTTGGGGTGGAATGTTAAGATTCGTAGGATTCGCAGTATTATTACGTATTATGGTTTCTAAAGAATTATGGGTATTCTACTTCGCTGGATTTGCAGCAGCTACAATCATCGACAAAATCGGTGGATTAGGATCATCTGCATTATTATTATTAACATTTATCGGATTAGCAATTGCTGTATTTGACTTCCAAGTGGCAACTAGATCTGGAAGTACTAAAGCTGTGGAGGTAGACGAAGATGGCATCTAAACAATATATTGACAAAACTAGAGGACAATCTTTAGATAAAAAAACATTAAACCAAATGGCTTGGCGTTCATTATTCTTACAAGGATCATTCAACATGGAACGTATGCAAGCAGCTGGTTGGTTATACGGAATTTTACCTGGATTAAGAAAAATCCACACTAACAAAGAAGACTTAGCTACTTCAATGGAACACAACTTAGAGTTCTTTAACACGCACCCATTCTTAGTAACATTCGTTATGGGGATCGTATTAGCATTAGAAGAGCAAAAAGCTGACACAAACACAATTCGTGCAGTACGTGTTGCTGCGATGGGACCTTTAGGAGGAATCGGGGACGCGATCTTCTGGTTAACTTTAGTACCAATCGCTGCAGGTATTGGTTCAGGATTTGCAATTGAATCAAAAAGCATCGTAGGGGCATTCTTCTTCTTAGCAGCATTTAACTTAGTTCAATTCCCAGTTCGTTACTGGTTAATGCACTGGTCATACAAATTAGGTACTAATGCAATTGGAGAATTAACAAAACACTCTAAAGCATTTACACGCTCAGCTTCATTATTAGGGGTATTCGTAGTTGGGGTATTAACTTCTAACTTCGGTGGTACAACTTTACGTTCAGTAATTAAAGTAGGACAATCTGCATTAGATATTCAAACAGGAGTATTAGATGTAATCGTGCCTAAATTCTTACCATTAGTAATTGTATTAGGATTATACTTCTTATTCGCTAAGAAAAAATGGACACCAATTCACGGAATCTTCTTATTAGGAGTAGTTGCATTTGTGGGAACTGCACTTGGATTCTTTGGTCCTAAATCAGCTGATTACATTGGAAAAGCACCATTAGACTTATTCAAAGATGGAATGAAAATCAAAACTGATAAAGAAGCGGCTGATGCTAAAGGATCAACAGATTCTAAAGTTAAAGCTATTGAAGAAGCTTTGAAAAAAGCAAACATCAAAGTAGGTGAATAATTAAAAACGCGTATCAACGCGTTTTTTTATTAAAAAAGAACTTGTATTTTTCAACAATTTTTAAAAAAATGATAGTATTTTTTATGCTATTTTGATATAATAAATATGAAAGAGGTGAGGATATGGAACATCCATTAAAAAAAATTATTCATTACAAAAACATAGGGAAAGCAGTAGGTATTTATTCTGCTTGTACGGCTAATGAATTAGTGATTAAAGCATGTATGCTTGAAGCAAAACAAAAAAATAGTCCGGTGTTAATTGAAGCTACCGCAAATCAAGTAGATCAATACGGTGGCTATACTGGAATGAAACCGAAAGATTTCTATGAATTTGTGATGAAAATCGCAGATGAAGTATCATTTGATAAAAGCAAAATCATTTTAGGGGGAGATCATTTAGGTCCATTAACATTCACACAGTATGATGAAGAAAAAGCAATGGAAGAAGCAAAACAGTTAGTACGAGAGTATGTTTTAGCAGGTTTCACAAAAATTCATTTAGATACATCAATGAAAGTGAATAGTGATGATGCAAACACAAGATTAAGTGATGAGATTATTGCACAACGTGGTGTAATATTAGCGTTAGAATGTGAAAAAGCATTTGAAGAATATAAATTAAATCATCCAGCAGCTATTGCACCAGTATATATTGTGGGAAGTGAAGTGCCTATTCCTGGTGGTTCACAAGATGCGATAGATACAGGTGTACAAGTTACTAAAGTAAAAGATTTTAATGACACTGTACAAACATTTGAAAAAGCGTTTAAAAATGCAGGTTTAGAAAGAGCGTGGGATAATGTTATTGCTGTTGTTGTTCAACCGGGTGTTGAAGAAAAAGATGCTGGTTGTACGGAGTATGATCGTCAAAAAGCTACAGAATTAATGGCAGAAATTAAAAAATACCCAAATTTAATTTTTGAAGGACATTCAACAGATTATCAAACTAAAATTAAATTAAAGCAATTAGTTGAAGATGGTGTAGGAATTTTAAAAGTAGGACCAGGATTAACCTTTGCGTTACGAGAAGCATTGTTTGCGTTAGCTAACATTGAGAAAGTATGTATTCCAGAGGAAAAACAATCTCATTTTATTGAAATATTAGAACAACAAATGTTGGCGACACCAAAATATTGGCAAAAACATTATCATGGAAACGAAGAAGAATTAGCTTATAAACGCAAATACTCATTTTCTGACCGTGCAAGATATTATTTACCACAACCAGAAATGGTTCAGGCACAACAAACGTTATTTAAAAACTTAGAGGCAGGTATACCGCTAGCACTACTATCACAATTTATGCCTATTCAATATACGAAAGTTAGAGAAAAAACTTTAGATAATCATCCAATTGCATTAGTAATGGATAGAGTTATTAATACTGTAGAAGAATACACTTACGCAACAAATCAAAAAGACATATAGGGGGATATATGAAAAAAGTAATACTATGCTTATTATTAGGAATATCATTAGTTGCATGCCAATCTAAAAAATCAGTTGATGTAACACAGTTTTTTCAAAACGTTGCAAAACAATCAGAAAAATTAGATAGTATAAAATTTAATATAGATACTGAAGTAAAAATGCAGGATACAGCAATGGCTTTAAAAGCTAGTGCAGTTATCGAAGCAAGATTTGAACCATTTTTAGTATATAGTGAAATAAAATTAACTGCAGCAAATGGAAATGACACAACAAGTAATGATCTTAAAATGTATATTGATAAAAATAATACGTATGTAGAATATCAAAATTCATGGTTAGCGACTACAACTACTCAATTCGATTATACTAAAGATATTATTGATTCTTTTAGAAAAAATGAAGTTGCCTTATTTGAAAAATACAAAGATTCAGTAAAAATTACTGAATCAAACAATGAATTTACAGTCACTTTAAATTCTAATAAATTCGAGTTTGAAGAATTATTAAAAATCGCGGGTATGGACGCAAGTCAAACAACACTAATCCAGAAATTTAAAGAAGAAAGTGGTAAAATAGAACAAATATCGCTAACTCAAATTTATGATAAAAATTATGAAATTAAAGAAAGTAAAATGGTTGTAGATTTTAGTGTTCAAAATGGTGGCAATACACAAAAAATCAGTGTAGCCGCTAATTTAAAAGTTGATCCTAATAAAGAAAATATTATTAAATCAATACCAGAAGAAGTAATAAAAAACGCAAAAAGAGGGTAACCTCTTTTTTATTGGAGGATACATGGAAAAATGGATTATATGTGATATAGATGGTACGTTACTGAATGGCAAGTTTATGTCACAAAAAACAATAAACACATTAATTAATATTCAAAAGGAAGGATATCGTTTATTTTTAGCGAGTGGACGATCACCTTATACAATGAAATATTTTGTAGATTGTTTAGAGTTAAAAAAATATGGTGGAATCGGAATATGTTTTAATGGTGGAATAATTTATGATTTCAAAAATGAGAAAAATATTATGAGTTACACTGTACCACCGGAAGATGTTTTAAAATGTTTAGATTATGCAAAACAATATCATTTAAAAGTTGCGGTGTATAGTCATGAAAAAGTATATTGTGAAAAATTTGATCCTAAATTAACACCAGGATATTATCGTGATGATGATGTATATAAATATGTTAGTTATATTGAAATTGATGATTTAAGTAAAATAACAGCAGATGTACAAAAAGTAGCATGTGTGTTAGAGGAATCAGATAATTACGATTTATTTTGTGATGAAGTAAAAAAACAGTTTATTCGTGTGCATAAAGGATGGATGGAAAAATCACCAAATGGTGTAAATAAAGGTGTTGCTATTCAAAATTTAATGAAAATGTTTAATCAAGTATCAGATAATTTGATTTGCTTTGGGGACGGAGAAAACGACATTGAAATGTTTAAAGTGTGCAATATATGTGTTGCCATGGATAACGCATTTGATAGTTTAAAACAACATGCCACACATATTACAAAATCTAATTTAGAAGATAGTGTTGCTTATTTTATTGAAAATGAATTAAAAAAACTAATCGTTAGTGATTAGTTTTTTTAGTCTAATTAATGACACAACAATTAAAATAATAATTGCGATTGTAATAGATAAATCTTGTTTTGTCCATGCATGAATAGCAAGCAATACCGCAAACAATGAATAAGCAATAATTAATACGATACGTTTTTTATTACCAATTGAAATTTTTGTTTCACCAGTAGTACGATAGTTTGGGAAAACACTACAATTTGGTAATATTTTTGTGTATAGGCGATACTCAAAATATATTAAACCTATTATAGCGGCAACTAAGTATATTGGCCACATTGTATATCCCATTATAACAGGTTTTAAAGAATAAATAATTAAAAACGCGAATAATGCAAAAACCGCACGAATAGGTAAAATATTTTTTTGACGAGCTAGTTTACCTTTTAGTAAATATCCATTTTTTGTGATAGGATCAATATAAATTGATCTACCTTGTGCATCAGTAACTACTTTTGATGTAAATAATGCAATAAAATAATTCATAAAATTCCACCTCATTGTTTATAGCATAGCATAAAAAACGCAATATTTCAATAAACATATCGAAAAATATAAACTTTATCGTAAAAAATATAACACAAAAAATAAAAAATAGTTTATAATTATTGTGAGGTGAGAAAATGATATTTAGAAAAACACAAGCAGAACTGGAAAAAGTATCTGCATATCATACAGCTAACGAGATAAATCAACAACCAAAAACATGGTTAAAAACGTTAGCACAAATACAAACAGAAAGAGAAAACATAGAAGCGTTTATAAGTAATGTAATAAAACAAGACGATTTTGACGTTATCTTTACTGGAGCAGGGACAAGTGAATTTGTGGGGAGTAGTGTATTTTCCCATGTTGCAAAATTTGTGCAACATAAAGCAAAATCATATGGAACAACAGATATTTTATCTTCTCCAACATACTACTTACACAAAACAAAACCAACATTGATTGTTTCATTTGCGAGAAGTGGTAACTCTCCAGAATCTGTTGCAGTAGTTAACCTAGCAAATCAGTATTGTGAAAATGTATACCACTTATTTGTAACATGCAACAAAGAAGGAGCGTTAAGTAAAATAGCTTCTGAATTACCGAACGCTTATGCATTAAATTTAGCTGATGAAACGCATGACCAATCATTCGTTATGACAAGCAGTTTTTCAAATATGGCGTTAGCGACGTTATTGATATTTGATAAATCATTAGAAGAAAAAGTATCGCAGCTTGCTGAAGCAGGGTCATTTATTTTAGAAAATGAAGAAAAATTTGCGGATATCGTCAACAAATATAATTTTGGTAGAATTGTATATTTAGGAGCGAACACAATTAAAGGTGTTTCACAAGAATCGGCATTAAAAATGTTAGAATTGACAGCTGGTAAAGTTGTTGTTGCATTTGATACACCATTAGGATTTAGACACGGTCCAAAATCAATTATTTCTGACGACACATTAGTATTAACGTATATTAGTAATGACGAATATGCTAAAAAATATGAAGTAGATTTAGTTAATGAAATGTCACGTCAAAGAAAAGAAAACAAATTAATGGTATTAACACCAAATGAAGATTTAGAATTAAATAAATTAGTAGATTTCAGCTTTAACGTTAATGCTGATTTACCAAATGCATTATTAGGAATTGCGTACATTGTAGTAGCACAACTGCTAGCATACTATAAAGCGTTATCGTTTGAAATTACACCTGATAACCCTTGCCCAACAGGAGAAGTTAATCGTGTTGTTCAAGGTGTAATTGTACATGAATATAAAGGAGAATAATATGATAGGATTAATTATTACAGGACACGGAAATTTTGCAACTGGAGTAGATAGTGCAGTAAAAGTTATTGCAGGACAACAAGAAAATTATGAACTAGTAGATTTTCCATTAGGTGGCTCACTAGAGGACTTGCAAAATGGATTAAAAGACGCTATAGCTAAATTATCACATTTAGATGGTGTATTAGTATTAGCAGATTTAGTAGGTGGATCACCATTTAAAACAGCAGTTGAAGTAAGTGTTGGAATGGAAAATGTTGCTGTTGTAGGAGGAGTGAGTTTAGCTGCGATTATCGAGATGAGCTTATTACGAAACTTTAATACAGATGTATTCGCGTTAGCAGATTCAGCTGTAGAATGTGTAAAAAACAATGTTGTAAAATACGAATTTGTGAAAGTGGTAAGAGAGATTAACGACGAGGACGGAATTTAATGAAAGAAATACTTGCCTTAATAGCACCAGTATCATTAATACTAGTTGTATATATTATAGTAGGAGTTTTATTATACTATTTCTTTATCACGCGTAAATTAAATAAAAAAAGAGATGAATTTATTAAAGTTCATGAAACATTAAAAGTAGGACAAAACGTCGTTTTACTTAATGGAATTTACGGAAAAGTTGTCAGAATTTATGATGAATATTGTGATGTGGAATTAAATCCAAACAATATCATTAAAGTATCAAGATTCGCAATTTCTGGTATCAAAAACTAATAACACTAAGACATAATCTAAATATTGATTATGTCTTTTTATTAAAACATACTTTTAGTTTCAAATGTGCTATAATAATAACAGTGAGGATAACATATGCCAGAATTACCAGAAGTAGAAACAGTATTAAAAGTATTAGAGAAAAAAATTAAAAATAAAACGATAAGAAAAGTGGAAGTTTATCATTCAAAAATGATTCAAAACATTACAGTGGAACAGTTTAAAACAGCATTAATTAACGAAACATTTATTGGATTTGAAAGATTAGGAAAAAATATTATCTTAGAATTAAATAACTATTATTTAGTATCACATTTACGAATGGAAGGTAAATATTTTTTAAGATTCAATACACCGCTCACAAAACATGATCATGTTATTTTTTATTTTGATAATAGTTATTTAGCATATAATGATACTAGAAAATTTGGAACGTTTCATTTATATTCTAAAGATGAAACGATTCAATGCTTGCAAAATTATGGAGAAGATGCATTATGTATTACACAAGCACAATTTTATGAAAAAGTCAAAAATAAAAAAACAACGTTAAAAAATTTATTATTAGATCAAAGTAATATTTCAGGAATAGGAAATATTTATGCAGATGAAATTATTTATTTATCTAAAATGCATCCAAGTCAACCTACTGAAACAATATCTAAACGAAAATATTATGAAATACTTCAAAATACAAAAATCGTTTTAAATCGTGCAATTCAAGCCGGAGGAACGACAATAAGAACGTATACTTCTGATTATGAAATCGATGGTCGTTTTCAATTATCATTAAACGTACATATGCAAAAACAATGTCCAAAATGCTTCTCACCAATTAGTAAAATAAAAGTTGCACAACGAGGAACATATATATGTCCAAAATGTCAGAAAATAAAGTAATTTGCATAACTGGAACAATAGGAAGTGGTAAAAGTAGTGTTTCTAAAATAATACAAAATAGTGGATTACCCGTATTAGATTTAGATGCAGTTGTAAATGCACTGTATTATCGAGAAGATGTAATTAAAAAAGTTAATACATTATTGTTTGGTGAAGAAAGTAATATACTAAATAAAGAAAAAATAAAATTATTAATTTTTAATAACGAAGAAAAAAGAACGATTTT
Organism: uncultured Erysipelotrichaceae bacterium; assembly: GCA_945877255.1. Classification (GTDB taxonomy): domain Bacteria; phylum Bacillota_I; class Bacilli_A; order Erysipelotrichales; family Erysipelotrichaceae; genus CAMCRE01. Next base: position 19,469 of record CAMCRE010000007.1, on the reverse strand, counting down.
AGAAAACTATTTATATCCGTTAGTTTTTAATGAAATGCAACAATTTATTGCAAAACATCATATTTGTTTTGTGGAAATGGCATTAGTATTTGAAAAAAAATGGGAACAATATTTTGATGAAATAATCTGTGTAGTCACCAACAAAAAAACTGCCACAAAACGTTTAAAAAAATACCGTAATTTAACGTTGCAAGATATTCAAAAAAGACAAGAAAATCAATTTAATTCGGATATTAAAATGGCAAATTCAGATTATATCATTTTCAATAATTCCGATGAAGCAACACTGCAAAAAAAAGTTTATCAATACTTAAAAGAAAGGAGATTGTATGAATAAAAACATAAGAATAACTGGTATTTCACAATTAAGTGCAGCACAATTGCAATCCTTGATGTTATTATATGCACCATTAGTACAAAATGATGCGATTATTTTATATCAAACATTACTTTCTTTAAAAGAACAATCAATCATAGATTACAATTTTTTAACAACTATACTTGCGATGGGGCTACCACAAATTGAAAGATTAAGACAAAATTTAGAGCAATATCATTTGATTAAAACATATGAAGATGAAGTAGGAACACATCACATCGTGATACAAAAACCATTAGAAGGAGATGAGTTTATTACACATCGACTTTATTCAAGAGTGTTGTTTTCAAAACTGAGTGAAGATTTATATAAAAAAGTTGTGGCAATATTTGAGTATGACCATCATTTAGAAAAATACCGCAATATATCAGCAGTTATTGATTTAGGAAATGAAATTGAAATGATTAACGCAAATGAATCAGCGTTTGAAGAAGTACATGAATTTGGAATTGAGCATCAGTTTGATTATCCGCTGTTTATTAAACTAGCACAACCATTAATGATACCATCACAGTTTTTAGACAATACGCAAATTTTGCATAAAATAGGTGAATATGCATATATATATAACATTGATGCTCAAAACATGGCAAAATATGTAGCTAAAAGTACGAATTTAGCAACACAAAACTTAAATTTTGATAAATTGTTGGGGTATATTTCAAACGCTAAAATTAAAGTTAAAGATACCGATACAATATTACACCCGTTACAATTTATTAAAAAGTTACAACAAGGTATTGAGCCAATAAAAAACGATCGTCAATTAATCGAAAAATTGATTACACAATATCGTTTAAACTATGAATTAATTAATTTATTAATTGAACATAGTTATCAAAAAAATAACACGATAACACATAACTATATCGAGAAAATAGCAGCATCGTGGATTGTAAAAGGAATTAATACAGTTACAGAAGCTAAGAAAACACTAGAAGTTAAACGAAATAAAACGGCACGCAAAGATCGCATGGTGGCATCATGGGAAAATACTAATGAAAAAGAAAACGTTGTTATTGAAATAGATGAATTATTAAAATAGGAGCAACTATGGAAAAAATAAATTATGAATTAAATTATAATGATTTTGAGAAAAGGAAAATTCAAAAGTATGAAGAATTAAAAAACCATCCAATATTTTTACGATATATTTCACAATTTCCTAAAGAACAGCAAGAAATTTTAGACAATATTTTTAGAATTGAGAAAATGATTGATAATGAATTACAATTTGAAAATAGTGAAAAATGTGTGTATTACGAAACACTGGATGAAAATTTTGAATTTGTGTATAGACCAAATAAAAAGTTAAGAATTCAAAATGAAAGAAGAAAGTTCATAAATAATTATCGAATATTTCCTGTTTCAGATGAATTATTAAGTATTCGTACGAAACAATTAATGGAAGAACAAGATGACGAATATAAAAAAACTGCAACATTAATTTTACAAGCTTTAAAACAAAATAAAGGTGTTTATTTGCATGGTAAAATGGGGGTAGGAAAAACATATTTATTACATGGTTTTTTAAATTTTTTGATAGAAAAGGATAATATAAATGTAGTAAGTGTCAGAAGTAATGATTTAATTAGAGAATTTCGATTACGAAAAGATTATGACGAATTCACGCAATTAATTCAGCAACTCAGTACAATTCCTATTTTGTATATTGATGATTTAGGTAGTGAAATAGTTGATGATTTTAGTCGTGATGAAGTTTTATTCACGATATTTGACGAAAGAATGCGAAATCATAAACCGACAATTATTAGCTCAAATTTAGATTTAGAAGCATTAGAGGCGCACTTTACTGAAGGAAAATATCAGAAATTTCATGCTGATAAAGCATTGCGTGTTGTTGAAAGAATTAAGTCATCGTGTGAAATTATTAAGATGAACGGTTCTAATAGACGTTATCAGTAAATAAAAGTAGCAAAAAATAGTAAATTATGGTATTATATATAATGTTAGATTGGGGGAAATATGGTAAAACGTATTGGAATATTGACTTCAGGGGGAGATGCTCCGGGTATGAATGCCGCAATACGTGCTGTTACACGTGTCGCAATTCATGCTGGAATAGAAGTTTATGGAATTTATGATGGATATGCAGGATTAGTAAACGACAAAATTGAAAAATTAACACGTAGTGATGTGAGTGATATACTCGACCGTGGGGGAACGAAATTAGGTTCAGCTCGCTTACCAGAATTTAAAGAAGAATCGGTACGTCTAAAAGCCGTAGAAAATCTAAAAAAACATGGAATTGAAGCGTTAGTAGTAATTGGTGGAGATGGGTCATACCGCGGTGCGTTAGCGTTAACTGAAATGGGAATAAATTGTATTGGTCTACCAGGAACAATAGATAATGATATTACATGCAGTGATGTTTCAATTGGATTCGATACAGCTCTAGAAACAATTGTAGACGCAGTCGATAAATTAAGAGATACTTCATCTAGTCATCAACGTTGCTCAATCGTTGAAGTAATGGGGAATAGATGTGGAGATTTAGCTTTATGGGCTGGATTAGCTACAGGTGCTGAAATAGTTGTGACACAGCAAACTGGATTTGAAGAAACAGAAGTGCTGGAACAATTACAGTATTTTTATGAAATAGCTAAAAAAAGACATGCAATTGTGATTATTTCTGAAAAAATAACAGATGTACATGCGTTTGCGAAAAAAGTGAGCCTGAATACAGGTTATTCAGGAAGAGCGACAATATTAGGTCATGTTCAACGTGGGGGATCGCCGACACCAGTAGATCGTGTGTTAGCGTCTCAAATGGGTGAAAAAGCTGTTGATCTACTCATGGCTGGAAAAGGTGGACTATGTGTTGCCAAACAAAACAATCAAATTGTGGCGGTGCCTATTTCAGAAGCATTAGACATGCCAAGAAGTTCACGTAAAGCGTTACAAAACTTATTTAATAGATTAATTTAGGAGGAATAAAAATGAGAAAAACAAAAATCGTTTGTACGATTGGACCAAGCAGTGAAAGTCAAGAAATGATGGAGAAATTAGTATTAACAGGAATGAATGTTATTCGTTTAAATTTCTCACATGGTGATTTTGAGGAACATGGAAATCGTATTAAAAACATTCGTGCAGTTTCTAAAAAATTAGGTAAAAATATTGCCATCTTATTAGATACAAAAGGACCTGAAGTTCGTTTAGGAGAATTTGCGAATGGTGCAGAAGAATATAAAATAGGAGATAAAGTTGTACTAGTTCGTGAAAAAATCATAGGAACAAAAGAGCGTGTTCACGTTCAATGTCCAGAAGTATTTGATGATTTAGTAGTTGGTTCAACTGTGTTAGTAGACGATGGAAAAATGCGTTTAACAGTTGTAGAAAAAGAGGACGGTTTATTAACGTGCCGTATTGAAAATGCAGGATTCTTAAAATCTAAAAAAGGATGTAATTTACCAAACGTTAAATTATCAATGCCGTTTATTTCAGCTAAGGATGAAGCAGATATTCGTTTTGGTTGCCAACAAGGTGTTGATTTTATTGCAGCAAGTTTCACAAGAAGAAAAGAAGATGTTATCGCAATTAGAAATATTTTAAAAGAAGAAGGAAACGAGCATATTCAAATTATTGCGAAAATTGAAAATCAAGAAGGATTTGATAACTTAGATGAGATCTTAGAACATGCAGATGGAATTATGGTTGCACGTGGTGATTTAGGAGTAGATGTTTCATTTGAATTAGTACCAAACTACCAAAAAGCTATGATTAAACGTGCTAATGAATTAGGAAAACCGGTCATTACTGCGACACATATGTTAGATTCAATGACTTTTAATCCAAGACCAACTAGAGCAGAAGTAAGTGATGTTGCTAATGCAGTATTAGATGGAACGGATGCAATTATGTTGTCTGGAGAATCAGCAGCTGGTGATTACCCAGTAGAAGCAGTACAAACGATGGTTACAATTTCTACAGGAACAGAGAAAATTTTACCATATCGTGAAAACTTAAGAAAAGCAATTGAAACGAGCAGAAGAACAAAACAAGATGCTATTGCACTTGCAACTTCAGAAATTTCAACAGCGTTAAATATCGCAGGAATTGTGGCGTTTACTTCAAGTGGAAGCACGGCAAGACGTATTTCTAAATTTAGACCTGATGCACCTATTTTTGCGGTAACGTTTGATGAAGCAACGCAACGATCATTAGCGTTAAACTTTGGTGTAATTACAGTATTATCACAAGAAAGAAATACGCCAGAAAATGAAATTGAATTAGCATGCAAAATAGCAAAAGAAAATGGTGTATTACCAGGACAATCTATTATTATCACAGCAGGTTATCCAGTAGGTAGCGGTGCTACTAACGCCATGAAAATTGTTGAGGTTAAGTAATAAACAACTAAACTATAATTATTATATTTGCATTGAAAATAGATAGCATATATAATAGTAATGTTAGATAATGAGGTGATTTCTTGAAATGGTCAAAAATTGATTTTTTGAATGCCAAAAATCATACAATTGTTTTTGATGAATCAATTGTAATACAAAAAGACTTTTTTAAAAAAGAACATCAAATAAGAGACTTAAAAAATATCAATGTTTCTGGAACACTCAGATATGATATGGATGAAGAACTTATCCACTGTGATATTGAGATTGAAGGGACAATGATATTGCCGTGTTCGCTAACTCTTGAGGATGTTGAATATGATTTCACGACAGAATCTTATGAAACGTTCTCCTTTGTGAAGCATGAAAGAATGGAGGATATTCATTATTGCAATAAAAATCAATTAGAATTATTGCAAGTGGTTATTCAATTAATTTCTATGGAAGTTCCTTTGCGAATTGTTAAGGAAACAACTAATGCGTATCCTAAAGGAGAAGGTTGGGAAGTTACAAGTGAGGAAGCATATCGTAAGGCTGAAAAACCTTTAGATCCGCGACTGGCAAAATTCAAAGAATATAAATTTAATAAGTAATGGAGGGATAAAACATGGCAGTTCAACAAAGACGTAATTCTAAAACAAGAAAAGCTAAAAGAAGAACACACTACAAATTAACACCAGTTACTATCGTAAAAGATCCTAAAACTGGAGAATATGTAAGACCACACCACATGAGTGAAAGTGGATATTACAACGGTAAAAAAATTGTAGACTAAAAAAACGAGGTTTTCCTCGTTTTTTATTTTTCAGTAATTTGTTGGTGATAGTGCAGTGTATCATTAATTAAATAATAATCAATATTTCTTAATTCAGATAAACACTTGCAATTTAATAAACACATAATTTTTTTGATTTCTAATTTTAATTGTTCGATTTTTTCAACAACAACGTGTTCTTCATATTCTACAACCCAGTTTAAAAACGTTTGTGAAATACCGACAGCTTTAGCACCTAATATAAAACATTTCACAATATCTAGTGCATTTCTAACACCACCACTAGCGATAAAATCACATTGCGATTGATAAGGGATACTATTTAGTAATGAATTAACTGTAGAAATACCCCAATTATTTAGATATTCAATAGGATTATTACTTCTTGAATTTTCAATGTAGGCGAAGTTAGTTCCGCCTTTTCCACTAATATCAATCGTTTTTACGCCTAAATCTATTAACGAATGGATAGTATTTTTTGACATACCAAATCCGACTTCTTTTACAATAATAGGAATATTTAATTCTGTGATTGCAGATGTGATATTGTTTGACCATTCATTAAAATTATGATCGCCTTCATACATTAACAACTCTTGCAATGTGTTAAGGTGAATTTGTAGTATATCGGCGTTTGTGTAGGATATTGCTTGTTGCATTGCAAAAAATGATTTATCGGCACCAATGTTTGTCATGCTAAGGATACTTTTATTATGAATATACAAAAAATCATCAACATATTCCGAATTTTTAAGTGCTGGACTAAATGAACCAGTTGCCATAGCGATTTGGCATTTTTCAGCAATATTTGCCAATTTTTGATTGATTTGCTTAGCGTATTCACTGCCACCTGTAATTGCATTGATGAAGAATGGTGTAGCTAATTCGAAACCACAAATGCAAGTTGTAATATTTATCTCATCGAGATTATATTTAGGAATGCTGGCATGGTGATTGATTATCATATCATCGAAACTATTGTGTAAAGCAGTAGATTGCCTTGCCAAAAGCAAGTGATCGTTTTTTCTATTCATAATTTACCTCCAAAATAATAGGGTGTTTAAGTTTATTTTTGATTGTTGGTGTATCGGAATCGTTGTTATAAAATATTGTTACACAATCACCGCCGCCAGCACCACTACTTTTTGCAACTGCACGGTTATTGCAGGCGATATCACATATATCACGCAGTGTTTCAATTTCTATTTGTGGGGATAATTGTTGAAGTAATGTCCTTAATTGAGGAATACACTGATAAAAATCGTTTTGATTGCCATGCAGTAATTTCTGTGTAATCTTATTTGAATTAGAAATAAAATAATCGTTTATGTTCACTTCAGTGACCAATTTTGAGCTATCCGCGGTAATACCGCTCCAAACAACTAGCATTTTAATGTTGCTAGGCATGCGATATTTTGTAATTTGTAGCGAATTAAAATCATTTTTTAATAATTCGACAATATTATCATCTTTTAAAATGAACGAGCGATCAAACTGTCTAAAATAAATGTTATTATCGAATGTAATGCAGGCAATGTCTGCTAGTGAACCGTTGTAAGATCTTTTCACTAAGAATATCGCAATTAATTTAAAGATATCTAAATCACTTAATTGAATATTATGGAACAGCAACAAAGCGCGAAAAACAGCAACAACAACTGAACCACTTGATCCTAATCCGTATTTTTTGTTTTCGTTGTATAATTCACTTGAAATTTTTAAATGAAATAATTTTAATGAACGATTAAGTTGTTTTAAATATTTAGCGAAGAAAAAAATGCAATCTAATATTAATTGATAATTATGTTCTTTTTCGATTAAATTAATACGATATCCAAAAATATCTGAATAAATGGTGCATGTATCAGCGGGAAAAATTTCGACATCAGTGTAAAGTGGAATACTTAGAACAATTGCTTGTCCTTCGTTATGCACAACTGCATATTCGCCACTAAGAAAAAGTTTAGAACAAGCACGAACTTTAATCATAATCTTCCTCGACTAAATGGCTCATCACTAAATTACTTTCATCATATTTCTCTAGTAATTTCTTGTATATTATATGCACTTCGGATTCTCTACATAATAACTTAACATTAGGTCCTGCATCCATCGTAAAATAAGTTTCAAAACCATCTTGACGGATTTTTCTAATATATTCTAAACACGCATGGGTATCAGAGTTTAAATAACTAAATGGTGGATTAGCGTGCAATGTTGTTTCGTGCATTAATAAAGTATTACGCTCCATTAATTCACCAATTGCTTTAAAATCGTTTGTTTGTAGTAAACTAACCATCTTAGCGGCATCATCGTTAGCGGTTGTTACCCATTTATTAAAAATAGTCGAAGTTTCAACACAATGGCGCATACCGTCACGAGATAAAACTTCCTTTTTATTTTTGTTAAGGATGATAATAATCATAGCTAGTTTAATGTTGCATTGCAAAGGGTATGCAATTGCTTTGTGTTCGTCAATATCGCATTTCCAAATAGCGACAGGACTATACAAACTTCTACAAGCTGATCCGGATCCGAGTCGTGCAATATACGAAAGTTCACTGCGTGATTTGTTGCAGTTGAATGATTTGTTGGCACACAAAACAAGGGCGGCATATCCAGATGAACTAGAAGATAAACCGGCAGCGGTAGGCATACTATTGTGAGAGCGTACGATAACTTTTTCATCAGGGTGCCTAAAATAATCTAAAATTTTGGAAATTTTAGATGTTTCATTATCGTTTTGTAATTCGTCATTTAAGTAAAAAAAGTCTTTACTTAATTTTTGGTTACGTTCGATAGATGTAATAGTATAAAATTTATCAAGTGTTAATGAAATACTAGAGTTTAGTGGTGTTTTTTTTACCTCATCAAGTTTCCCCCAGTATTTGATAATTGCGATATTAGCATGTGCTTTAGCGGTAACTATATTTTTTGTGTCCATGTTGTTTTAATTCCTTTTTGTAATAATTTGTGTTTAGTTTGAGTCAGCGATTTTAAGTCGGTGTATAATGCAATAACACATCCTCCTAATCCACCACCACTGATTTTTGCACCTAATGCATCTTCTAAACAAGTTTCGATAATTGATTCAATTTTAGGTGTGCTAATTTGTAGTGATTTTAATATTGAGTGGGATATGGTGAAAATTTCACCGAACTGTTTTAATTTTTTTGTGATTATACATTCCAGCGCTTTTTCACAAAGTGTATCTAGTTGTTGTATTTTTTTAACATCAAAGTTTTTTTTCACAACTGAGATAGCCTCTTTTGTTGATCCTGTTTCATTACTGTCAATTATTAATAGATATCCACCAATATCAATATTAATCGGTTGACGTAAAGTTTTGCTAAATAAGTAAGGTTGATTTTCACAACAAACTAAGCAGTCGATGCCACTGGGATTGTCGTGTGCGACTTTTTCTGCCTCAAGCGATAATTCATAAAGCAGATCCGGAAAAATTTCGGTGTTAAAATGATTGAAAATAGCTTTAATAATACTAACGGAAGTAGCGGCACTCGATCCTAATCCACGAGAAATAGGTATCGACGAAGAAAGAATGAATCTCAAATTTTTATGTGGTTTTTTTAAATAGTCTAGTGCAACAATACAGGCTGTATAAAAACTATGATTTTTGAAATTAGCTAAGTTACCATCAAAATAATCGCTTTTAAAATATAATGGCCCATCATAATCTTCAACGATACACGAAGCATTAACGGCATTAAATGGTAATGCAATTGCTTTAGCACCGTATACAACGCTGTGTTCACCAAGAATGATAATTTTTCCAAACGTTTGCATAAATACTCCTTTATTATATTTTACTATATAAATTTTATTAATTCAAACTGCAAATGAATAAAAACAATTTCAGATCACAAATTCAACATTTGAAAGAACTTTAAATTTGCTTTTAAAATTTTATTGTGTTAAAATAAAGGTGCATCCTATACGCTTATTATTGTGTATGAATGTAATCGATCGAAACATATAAAGAAAAGAGGTAAGAACATGTATCAAGGATGGAAAGATTTTGTAGAAGGAAAATGGACAAAAGATGTTGACGTACGTGACTTTATCCAAAAAAACTACACGCCTTATGAAGGTGATGACACATTCCTAGCTGATGCTACTGAAGCAACAAAAACGCTTTGGGCACAAGTGATGGAGTTAAATAAGGCAGAAAAAGCAAACGGTGGTGTACTAGATGCTGATACGAAAGTAGTATCAACAATTACATCACATGGTGCTGGTTATTTGAATAAAGAATTAGAAACAATCGTAGGATTCCAAACAGATAAACCATTTAAACGTTCACTACAACCGTTTGGTGGTATTAGAATGTCAGAAACAGCATTAAAATCATATGGATTTGAAATCGATCCAGAAGTAGTAGAAATTTTCACGAAGTATCGTAAAACACATAATGAAGGAGTGTTTGATGCGTATACTGATGAAATGAAAGCAGCGAGAAGATCAGGAATTATAACAGGACTTCCAGATGCGTATGGAAGAGGGCGTATTATTGGTGATTACAGACGTGTAGCATTATATGGTATCGACTTCTTAATTAAAGACAAAAAGGCTGGATTAAAATTATTGGAAGGAGCAATGACTTCTGATAAAATTCGTGATCGCGAAGAAATTTCTGAGCAAATTAAAGCATTAAATGAAATAAAAGTAATGGCTTCTGAATATGGTTTTGATATTTCGGAACCAGCTAAAACAGCAAAAGAAGCTATTCAGTGGACTTACTTTGGATATTTAGCTGCGATAAAAGAACAAAATGGAGCGGCGATGTCTTTAGGGCGTGTTACAACGTTCTTAGATATTTTCATTGAAAGAGACTTGCGAGAAGGAATCATTACAGAAAGTGAAGCACAAGAAATGATGGATCACTTTGTAATGAAATTGCGTTTAGTTAAATTCATGAGAACACCGGAATATAATGATTTATTCTCTGGGGATCCAACATGGGTTACAGAATCTATTGGTGGTATGGGTGTTGATGGAAGAACACTAGTAACAAAAAATTCATTCCGTGTACTTCACACCTTGACAACTTTAGGTCCTGCACCAGAACCGAACTTAACTGTTTTATGGTCAACAAAATTACCAATCGGATTTAAACGTTTCTGTGCTAAAATGTCAATTCAAACTTCATCAATTCAATATGAAAATGATGATTTAATGCGAACAGACATGGGTGATGACTATGCGATTGCATGTTGTGTATCATCTATGAGAGTTGGTAAAGACATGCAATTCTTCGGAGCACGTGCAAACCTTGCAAAAGCGTTATTATATGCGATTAATGGTGGACAAGACGAGAAGAGTAAAGCTCAAGTTGCACCAAGATTTGAGCCAATTAGAAGTGAGTACTTATCATATGATGAAGTAATTGTGAAATATGATCAAGTATTAGAATGGTTGGCGGAGTTATATGTGAATACATTAAACATTATTCACTATATGCACGACAAATATGCGTATGAAAGAAGTGAAATGGCGTTACATGATAGAGATGTTCGTCGTCTATTTGCGACTGGAATAGCAGGATTATCTGTAGTAGCTGATTCATTAAGTGCTATTAAATATGCAAAAGTTAAAGTTATTCGTGATGAAGATGGTGTTGCAGTTGATTACGCAACTGAAGGAGAATTCCCACAATTTGGTAACAATGATGATAGGGTAGATGAAATTGCTGCTGAATTAGTGAAAAACTTCATGAACAAAATTAGAAAACACCAAACATACCGTAATGGTGTACCTTCAATGAGTATCTTAACGATTACTTCAAATGTAGTGTACGGTAAAAAAACAGGTAATACACCAGATGGACGTAAAGCCGGTGAACCGTTTGCACCAGGTGCTAACCCAATGCATGGACGTGATAAAAATGGTGCATTAGCTTCGTTAGAATCTGTTGCTAAACTACCATACGAACATTCAAAAGATGGAATTTCAAACACATTCTCGATTGTGCCAAAATCATTAGGGAAAGATTAAAATATAGAAAGGGAAAGAATATGTCAAACACAAACAAAATTGATAACTTAGTATCTTTAATTGATGGATACGCTGAAAATGGAGGGCACCACTTAAACGTAAACGTTTTTGATCGTGATACTTTATTAGATGCACAAAAACATCCAGAAAAATACCCACAATTAACTATTCGTGTTTCTGGGTATGCAGTAAACTTCAATAAATTAACAAAAGAGCAACAAGACGACGTTATCGCACGTACAATGCACGAAAGTATGTAATTTAATAAAAAGTGGCTTAAATAGCCACTTTTTTTATTGCCAAAACCGAAAACTTGTAAAAAACTTGTAAAAATTATTTGTTTTTTTCTAAAAAGTAATTTATAATAGTCATGAAAGAGAGGTTTCTATGGCGATTAAAATTAATGAAAAAACAAAAAGATTTTATGTTTATGGTAAATACAAAAATTCTCACGGGCAATATGAAAGCTACTACAAACAAACTGATTTCACGAGTAAAAAACAAGCGTTAGCTTTTGATAAAGAATATAAAAAAGAATTAGAAAGTAAAATTTTAGAAGTACATGGCATGAAGTTGTTTGATCTAATCGATGCACTTATTTCTTCAAGAAATTATTCACAATCAGCATTAGCACATTTCAATAGCCTAAAGAACGCACTAGAAAAAAATAATATATATTTAAATGAACTGAATGTGAATAAAGTGAATAGAATGTGTATTCATTTATCCACAAGTAATGTGCGTGTATTAAAAGCTGCTTTAAATTTCGGATACAAATATCGATACATCCAAGAGAAGTTAGCAGACTTTATTATTCCTAAAAAGAGAACGCCTAAAAAAGAAATTGAGCTATTTAATGAAACAAGTTTAATTGAAGATGGACACATCTTTAGAAATTCCAATGTAGCATTAAATGATATTGTGCTATTCTTACTGGATACTGGATTGCGTATTAATGAATGTTTATCTATTACATTTGATAGAATACATGAAGATCATATTGTGATTGATAGACAATATATTTATGATAAAAAATTAAAACAATGGCGATGGGATAAGTTAAAATCAAAAGCTAGTTATCGAAAGGTTGCACTTACTGCTCGTGCAAAAGAAATCATTAAAAAACAGCTTTATGTAAAAGACGGTTTTTTATTCGGGGGTATTACATTTATGCAACCTAATAACATTCAAAAGTTTGTAAAAAAATATTACAACACACATTGTCATGCTTTTAGGCACACGTGTGCGTCTAATTTGATTGTGTATAGTTATGATGTTTTAGGATATTGTGATAAGGATAGCATTGCACAATTTATGGGGCATGATGTAAAAGAACTCGAACGTACATATAAACATTTGTTTAGAGATAAGGGAAGTACGTTAGTTAGTGTGTTAGAGTATGCAGCAAAACAAAAAAAGTGAATCTTCATTTAGAAGCATTGGGATATGGAACATTTACGAGATGAAATTCTATTGAAAAATATAGCTGTTTTTTATTGTACCAGTAGTTTTTCTGGAACAGTTAGTGTATTATATATGTGTTAATTCGGGTCAAACCGAACTAGAGACCTCTTCTATTTTTTAGAAGAGGTTTCTTATTTACGCACTACAAAAAATTTCATGCATTTTTTTAATAATTATTTACAATCGTGAAAAAATTATGTATAATAAAATTATGCAAAAAGTAGTTACCTAGGTATTAGCTTTAAAATCTCGAGATTTTAAAGTATAAAATATAAAATATTGTTTGCAAAATAAGCTGTATTAAAGCGAAATTTAATGTATTTTTACTATATGTGATTCTCGAGAAATCTCGAGAAATTTAAAAAAAGAATGAGGTAGAATATGATACATATTTTAGAAAAAATAAAAAATAAACAGACATTATTTAAAAATTAAAGGCACTGTATTAACAATGCCCCACCGCTTATTGCCTGTGGTAAGTTTAAAAGTATAGCGTTCACTGTACGAAACATCGACTACAGGGATTTACAGCATAAAAGGAGAGCTAAAACTCTCCTTTTATGAATTTCTTTCATAGTAGCTCTTAAGAGCATATCTTGATGTAATTATACTATACACAAAAAACTTAAATTTGCCAAACGATATGTTCCATGTCGGTATAAAAATCTTATTTATACATTTTTTAATATTTCTCTCTCCATATACTCATCAGTTATTTGATATGTTAATGGTCTTGATGAAATTTTCTCCACAACACCTAGTTGTTCTAAATTTAATAAGTTTTTTTTGAGTTTAGTTTTTCCTTTTTTTATCATATCTCTTAAACCTTTGTAATTTATTCTATTAAAATCAGTAGAAAATAATTTACTTTGAATTAAGATATACATTAGATCTTTAACTTCATCCGTGAAATTTAAATCAAATAAATGTTTTAATGCTTTGTCAAAATCATATACACTTTTTCTTAATTTTTCAATCATCAATTCTTGACCATAATTTAATATAGAAAGCATTTCAGAAATAAACTCTGTAGCTTCACCATTATTTAATACATTTGATGTTTCTTCAAATGCAGAATAATATTTATTCTTATTTCTATTTATCGAATATGAAAATGTAATTGCAGAAAAATCATCTAGCACTTTTTTTAAATCCTGATAAATCATAAATCTTCCTATTCTTCCATTTCCATCATAATAAGGATGAATATATTCAAACATGTAATGTTGTAACATAATTTGTGCCAACGGAGGATATTTATCCGATTTTCTAAACTGCAATAATTCTTCTAATTTTTTTATAATCTTTTCTTCAGGTATTATTCCTTTATGTGTTACTTTAGTTGAAGATACTACAGAAACTGGCTCTTTTCTGAATAAGATCCCATCTAATTTATCTTTAACATCGATCTCATTTTCAACAACCTCATCATATAATTTTCTAAAATCTTCTACTTTAGTAATCTCAAAATAATCTGATAAATACTGTGATACTAAACCTATAAATCTTTTTGAGTTTATCATTTTTTTATCATTATTCTGAACCATTTCAGCAATCTTATGAAGTTCTTTTTTAGTACTCCTTACATTTTCAATTTCATTTGTACTCTGTAATTCATTAACCAATAAACTAATAAACAACTGCTCATGAGCTACTTTGGGGATTTTTTGTTGTAGATTTCTAATTATCTTACTATTTAAATTTACTTTCTCTATTAATGAAATAAGTTGTCTATTAATTAAGAAAAATAAATTATATTTTTTTTCACTATTAAACGCATTTATTTCAAAATCTGTTAAATATGTAGAATGTGAGGTAATTCGTTTTTGATATTCTTCTACATAACTTTGTTCATCGATATAAAATAAAGTTCGTAGCTTCTTATAATCTGTCATATTCTATCCCCCTTTCACTTATTCAAAAAAAGTTTTTAATATTATATCACTTATTTTTGTAAATTGTAAATTATATTGTTAAGGTTTTATTATCAAATGTAATTCACATGTGATAATATAGTAATGAAAAAAGGCTATGTGTTTAAATCACATACCCTCTTTACGCACATCCGGTTCACGTAGAATTTCTCGGCAGCTAACGTAACTATATTCTACATAATATATTCCTAATTGTCAATAAAATTACATCATTTCATCATATGATGCCAATTCACATGTGATAATATCGCACTTATAGAAAAATGTCAATGTCACAATAAAAGTAGTCAAAAAAGGGAAAATAAAAATACCCACTTGAGTACTTTTGTTGTAACATTAACAAGGGTCGGCTGTGTATTTCTAATGGTCGAATGAGGCTTATCAAGACCCGTTGTATCTCCACCAATTTCGATTGTAATTCCCTTAATTCGATTTGCCATAATAACCTCCTTTCTTAAAAATGGGTATAAAAAAGACACCGTTAATGAAACGATGTCTTCGTTAATATTATACTTTCACAAATCATTAATATCATTAATCTTAATTCCCATCATGAAAACAATATCTTCAAACTTGACGGTACTAAAGTTTCCATTATATTTTGAAAATAATTTTAACAATTTTTTCTTGAATTGTATAAAATATTTTTTATCTAACACTATCTTCAAAAAAAGAATAGCTACGATCAACCTACGGTTATCTTGTATTGGAAAATTTAAAAATCGAGCTATATTAGAAATTGATACAGAACCATAATTATGATTATATAGTCTTTCATCGTGAGCACAAATATTTCTAACTAAATTAATAACTTTCAATCCTGAACTGAACTCTTTACTGGAAAGTTTAAAGTCATTACTCGCACAATTATTTTGTTTAAAAAACTTATCTGCATAAAATTTAGCAATAGTATTTTTATCTGAATCCTTTAACACACCATACAGATGAGAAAGATTCCCAATAGTTAAATAGTTGACTAGTACCCATAGGGGGACATGTCCATGTTCTTCGATATAATGTTTTACAGCTCCGCGTTTATCTACTTTTTCATGTATCGTTTTTGTCAAAATTGATATTTGATTTAACACATTCTTGGGATCATTAGAGATATAATTATTTATATCTAAGTAGGAATTTATTTTTTTATATTTCTTAGAAAATTCGTATGCTAAAGTTGTCTTAAATGAATTTTCAAAAATTAAAATATACTCTAAAAATAAAATTCTCAAGTCTCTATCAAACAAAAATAATGATTTTAACTCATCAAAATGCGTTCCTATCATATATTGTTCAGGTGTAATGATAGTATTATCTGCATTTCTCGCTAAAAACAAATCTTTATATCCATTGATTACATTATAATAATTTTCTTGCTCTAAAAATCTTTTAGGGTGTCCATTTGTTGGAACAGTCATTCCTCTAGACCTTAGAATTGTCAATTGTTGATTAAATGTTTTATGTTCCTTCATTTTTACCTCATAAAAAATGGCCAGCGCACCATATGCTTACTGACCTAATCCTATGTTTAAATTATACCAAAATTGACATATACTGTCAATGAATATATATTTCAACCCGACCATTTTGTAATTCACATGTTATAATATCGCACTTATAGAAAAAACACCTTTTTTTGAAAACAAGCTATTTGGTACATGTTTATTATATATTATTCCTTTCTACCTTTCGTAATACTGCTCCACCACATCATCAGGATTAGACCACCAAACTAACTTACCGATAATAGTTATATATTCCGATTTATCTAAAATTATAGGTGTGAATGATTTAAGTGTACTATCAGGAGACAGGACAATTTTATCTCCGTCATCATAAAAACGTTTTAGTGTCATATCGTTACCCCAAGCAACAGCAATAATATCACCGTTTTTAATCGGAATGGCATTATTATAAGTATCTTCGATTATTGCAATAGATCCATGAGGTATAACATTATTCATAGACTCGCCGTTTACTTTAAAGGCTGCAAGTCGTTTTTTTCGTGGTAAAAATTTTATAGGAACGTATACAATGTTTTCTTCCAAATCTTGATATTCAGGAGGTTCGCTAAAAATACCAGCAGATAATCCTGTTTTAAAGTGCATAGGGAAATAGTCATCATATTTTATTTCAACGTTTAGGGGGGTGAGGGTAGTCGATTTTATTTCGTCTGAAATTAAATCAGACGGCAGTACATTGAAATAATTTGCTATATCCTCCAAAGATTCAGCCTTCGGAAAACGAACGCCTTGACACCAATTATAAACAGTTGTAGCAGGATAATTAATTCGTCTTGCTAGTTCGGTCGGAGTAATTCCTTCATCTTTAATTAACCAATTTAGCATTTTGGTAAATTTTTCTCTTGATTTTGCGTGCATAATAAGCCTCCTTTATACTTCAATTGTACTCTAAAAAAGTACTAAAAACAAATAATAACGTCATTTTTGGAAAAAATTTATTCAAAAAAGATAATAACGCTTGATTTTACTCTTAAAGAGTAGTATAATAATGGTGTAAGGAGGAAAAAGTGATGTGCTTTAAAAAAGTGTTAGAGATAATAAAAGAGATTGCTCTTACAACTTCGGCGGTTGCAACGGCAATCGTAGCTGTGAGGTCAATCTCCAAAAAAACAAGAACAAAGAAAACTAAAAAATAGTTTTCATCCCCCACTTACTTGTGCTAGAGTGGTGGGGGTGTTCTTGAACATTATAGCACACATTTGACTAAATTACAAATAGAAAAAGAAAGGAGAACACACTATGTTTGAAGTATTATCAGTAGTATCTACTGTATCAGCTATTACTTTAATTATTCTAGTACCAACATTGTTGTTTAAGACAATTAGAAGAGTAGAAGAATTAGAGAAACAAGTAGCAGAATTAAAAAATAAATAAATGGAGGTGAGAAAGTGCAGATTAAAAAAAGCCTAAGAGCATTACGAGGGGCTAAGGAGTTAACACTTAAAGAAGCTTCCAAAAAATTAAATATTTCAATCTCAACATTGTTGCGATGGGAAAAAGGGGAAACGTTTCCGAATGTGAAAGAAATAGAGAAGATTGCTGAGGTTTATGATTGTGACCAATCTTCTATATTTTTTAAAACTTAACTACTCTTTTAGAGTTCCGAATAAGATTTTGAAGCGTTTCGATATAAAAATAAAAAAAGTAATACGACCACGACCAGTGTATATTACTTTTACTAAATTATAACATAAAAAATAAGGAGAACAATTATGAACAATGGATTAACAATAGCTGCTTACATTTCAAGAAAAGAAGCATGCGAAATTACTGGATTTTCAGGAAGTACAATGTCAAAAGAATTTAAGAAGATTAAACAAAATAACCCTAATTCTTTAAATTTTAGAGGTAGAGTTAATAGAAATGACTTTTATAGACATTTTAATATTTCAACATTTTATAGATCAGGGGGTAAAAAATAAATATGGCATCTCCGCTATCAGTTATTAGAAAAAAACACGAAAATTTTAAACCACTTGTATATGTGTGTTTTAAAGAAAGTGATAATCGACTTTTTGATTTTAATTTAAGCATTGAATATGCTCGAATTGTATATGAGGGTGGAGGAGTACCAATCACACCGTATTTACAGTTTATATTTTTAGATAAAAAAAATGAACTGTTCAATAAAATTCTACTCGGGAAATGTCAAGAAGTCTGGGTGTTTGGAAATTCGGATAATATTCCTGAATTAGAAATTGCTAAAAGAAGAAATATGGTTATTAAATATGTGGGAGGGTAAAATGGAAAAAAATAAGAAAAAGGACAGCAATTCAAATAATGAATTAACTATCCCTATTGGCTCGATTGTTATCGGGCAAGGTAAATATTTCAAACAACATGAAGATTTTGGAACTATAACTTTTGTAAAAACGCCGTGCGGTTCCGTATTATTTATCCCTCATTAGCAATCAATACTGTATTGAAGTCTGTTAATTTAATTGGCTTATTACTCACTACAACAGTTTTATTAAGCCCTAAAATTAGCCCTACAACAGTATTACTGTCATATACGAAGTATTTCAAAAAAGGGTTGAATGCATCAGTGAAAGTGCATACTAATTTTGGCGAATTATCACTTTCAGGCGTAATGCCCTGTACCATGAAGTCTACTTCGATTTTGTACTGTAAATCATTCATTATATGTACCTCCTTTTAGTCCATTATACCACAATATGCGACAACATGGAATACTAAATTTAAAATTTTGCTAGAAATGGCTGAAAAGTGAATAAACAAGGAGAAAACTATGGGGAAAAATAAAAAACTAGAAAAACAAAATCATGATTTATTTGTTAAGTTTCCTAGTTTAATTTTAGAAATTTATCTTGAACAACGTGCTAATTCAATAGGATATTTTAATAACACACTTCGAGATTATACTATTAAACGAATAGACGAAATATATCAAGACACTATAAAAATGATTATGTCCCAAGAGTATGGGGAATCAGATGCTTAAATATATATTTTTAACAGTTAGGAGCAATCATGAAAAAAATTAAAATAGAA
>CAMCRE010000006.1 GCA_945877255.1 uncultured Erysipelotrichaceae bacterium | reverse complement strand
GAGTTCGCTTATACGCTCCTCTTCGAGTTCGCTTATATAAGCGTCCATAAATTCAAAATCTATTTCGCCATTTTTGGTTGGAAGTTGGATTATATGTTCTTTAAGTGTTTGTAAAGTAGGATATGAGGAGTATCCTCCATAACTTACCAAAATTTTGTCTATAGCTGTTACAACCAATAAATTTATAAGTTTGTAATAATTAGAGCTCAAAATAAAAACATTCTGACTTGAGTACCACTTATTTTTCCTTATTTGTGCATGAACCGCACCAACTTGGCTAACAGAAATAGTCTGAGCACTGTTAGGCTCTGAATTTAATTTTTCTACAAAACCCTGCACACCATAATTATCTTTTGTTCTGCCAATAAATTCAAATGTATTTTCATTTTTTGAAACAAATTTTAATTTTCCAGCATCATATCCTCTAGAAGTTGTTACCTCAAACAAATCTCCAATCCTATACTCGCCCCACTCAACATTTTGGAGTTTTTCGTTTAGTGAGGCATTTATTTTTTTGAGCGTTCAGTCTCCTTGTCTGTATTTTTTAGAAGATTAGATACTTCCCAAGCAAGATATTCAGCTACAGTTTTCTTAAAATCTTCAAGAGTCGGTCTTGTATCTATCGGTGCTGTTTGATTCCAGTCTGAACCGTTTTGCGGGTCAATATGTCCCTCATAGTATTCTTTTTCGGTAAATATATTAAGTTTCGTCTTTCCAAACCTTACAAGGTCTACAATTTCCTGATATCTTTCTTTTGCTCTATCTGTATCTCTCAGATTATTACTTGCTTTTTTTCTATTCGTTCTTGTGTACCCATCATTAGAAAAGTCGATAAACTTAACCACCTCATCTTTTTGATGTGCTTCTCCTACTCTAAATACATATATACTTGTTTGTACACTTGATTTTCCAATAAATAAATCTATCGGCATTTTAATGCTTGCAAGAAGGGTATTTTTTTCTAATATTCTTTTATTGATTTCTTTTGCTTTTCCACTACCTGCTGAGTTTTGAATAATAATAGCCGCATAACCTTTATTCATCATGGATAGTGCTTTTTCTACGAATATCATTCCATTTCCCTCAGCTGAATAGGGAGGGTTTAATATAAATGCGGTCGCAGGGAATTTTTCTCCCGTTTTTCCAAAGCCATATTTCCCATCAAAATCATTTAATGAATCTTTATTTAAGATGTTTGAACTGCCGTCACCCATAAGTATCATATTTAATATGGCAAGCATATAGATATTAGATAATACTTCAAGTCCTAAGAGTTGTTCAGCCTTTATTTTTAAATTTTTTTGCTCTAATTCATCTGGTGATTTTATTTTATCCTTAGCATCAATTATCATCTCGTTCATTGCAGCTACAAGTAGTCCTGCACTACCTGTTGCAAAGTCCCAAACATAACTATCCTTATCTACTCTTGCAAGTTTCACTAAAAGCGTTGCAACATAAGACGGTGTTAATACAACATCATTTAGCTTATCTTGCGTAAAACCTAACCAAGAATACATTTCATTAAATAACTTACCTGTAAAGTCTGTGGTTAAACCTATTTTATAGTAAATACCTAAATCATCTACTATTTTAGAAAATATCCTTTTTAGTTGACTTTCTCCATTTACTGGCTTGTTAATATTCTCTGAAAGCAGAGTGTTTTTAAGTGTCCTTACTATTAAGTCTTGTTTTGTTTTTGGTAGATTTTTCTTTTGTAAAAATGCTTCTATCTTTCTTACTATAATTTCTCCATCTGTATTTCCAATCTCTATAGATGATTTTAAATCAGCTTTTTCAAGAGGACTTACTTCTCCTGGTATGCCAAGGGTTGCCATAATAGCAGAAGATACAAGATAAACACGATCATTTTCACTAAGACCTTTTTCATTTGTATAAATATCATTATTTAGATTTACAAGGCTTGCATTGATTTCTTGTTCTCTTTTATCCTTAAGTGCTTCAAGCTCTTCACTAGACAAAGAAAGTTCGTTTACTTTTTTGATAAAATCATTAAAGTTTTCTTTTTTCAAAAAAGATAAGTCGCTATATTTTCCAACTTCCTGTCCAATACCTAAATTATTTTTAGATACATAATACACGCCAATTGAATATTCTAGTTTATCATTATCTTTTTTATATCCCGTCACACCAATAGCTATGACATCTGTATAGCTTGTATAATGAAGTATGGCATTGGCATAATGCACTGCGCCATTTACAGCATAGCTATTAATATTTTTGTAATTTGGCTCATTTTTACCATTTTTATTATCGACGCGATTATCACTATCTAATTTAACTAATTTATCTTTATAGCCTTTATACTCTATAAGTATTGGGTAATAGTTTAAAGCTTCATCTTGCAATAAAAGCTTGGCATCTGGTCTATTCCCACCGCTTCCACCACTTTTTGATTTATACTCGTCTAATGCCTTATCAATTTCTGCATTCAGGTTTTCTTGTTCCAATTTATAATCTAAGTCATAACGTTTAAGCCAACCATTTACAAGGTCTGCTATATTAGGTTCTACAGATTGAACTTTTGCCATATTTTTTCCTCCTATCACGAAATTTCAATACAACTTATACGTCATTCTCTTTGATAATAGTATAACACATTGACTAGGAATTGTGCGAATAATAAAAGCCATATCACAAGGATATGACTTTTGATAACTACCTACAAACAACTGACGATAATTCTTACCAGTAAAATTTCCAACTTTTCTAATCGAACCTCTTGTTGGCAAATACTCCAAACTTAATATTGCCTCTTCAATATTATTCACAATACCAATTGCTGGAGACGACACTGATAAATCATTGGTGATGTAATCATAAATATTATCAATATCATAGATAGCTTTATTGGTTAATAAAACCTTATATTTATCCAAAATGCTTAGCCCTTAATTGTTTTAACACTGACTTGGCTTCTTGCAGCTCGCCACCCGCTTTTAATTCTAATTCAGCCATTTCTATTGCAGCATCTACTTTTGCATTCTGTATAAGACTTTCATATGTCGCCATACTCATAACAACTAAATCACCATATCCATTTTTAGTAACAAATATAGGCTCATTGCTTGCATGACAACGTTCAGATATTTCTGTTGTATTTCTTAATTCTTTAATTGGAACTATTTGTGGCATACTATCCCTCCTTACTTTTAAGTATTATACTACAAAATACAACATAATTAAAGCATAATTATGCACTAAAACCTATCAAGGTTACTGTCAAGTAAATGTGGGGAAAACTCCTCATATCACAAGGATATGACTTGTCCGTTTTTGAAGTGTACTTCAATCCTTTTACCTTTATAGACCTGGAAGGCAACCAAAATGCTTACAACTTTTTTAAGGAGTAATTTTTTGTTTGCGTTGTTTGTATTCCACGGGAGTGATATACCCAAGTGTTGAGTGTAATCTGATGTTATTGTACCAAAACACATAAGCTGCTAACTCTTGTTTTAATTGTGGTAAAGTCTCAAAGTGATTTGCATAAATAAACTCAGTTTTTATTGTTTTAAATGTTGCTTCCGATACTGCATTATCATAGGGACAACCTTTTTTACTTAACGAATGTTTGATGTTATGCGTGTTTAATACTTCTGAAATTAATTGATTATCAAATTCTTTACCTCTATCTGTATGAAATATATTTATCTTTTTAAAATCTACTTTCATTGACCTTAAAGCTTCCTTAACTAAGTCTGCTGTTTTATTCCTTCCACAAGCATAACCTACAATTTCACGATTATATAAATCACATATTACACATACATAATTCCAAGTGTTATTTACGCTTACATATGTTAAATCACTTACTAATACCTGGCATAAATAATGATGATTAAATTTCTGATTAATTAAATTACTTTCTGCTTTATTATTGATTGATTTGTTTATGACCTTATATTTTTTTGTTTGATAGCTAGAAATTAAGTGATGTTTTTTCATGATTTTACTAATCGTCTTTCTTGAAACTTGTGATCTTTCGTTTTTTAGAGCTCTTCTTATTCTTCTTGTTCCATAAGCTTTTTTGTTATCATAAAAGATTCTGATTACTGCTGATTCTAATTCTACAGTCACTTTATTTTTTTGATTTGTTTTTAAAAATGTATAGTATGTTTGTCGGCTTATCTTTAAACATTTACACATTTTACTGACAGAATATTTATTTTTGTTGTGGCTGATAATAGCTACTTTCGTCCCATTATCAGCGCTGCTTGCTTTAAAATGTCGTTCTCCATTTTTAATTGTTCATTTTCTTTTTTTAAACGTATCAACTCTAATTGTTCTGGTGTACGGTTATCCTTTTCACTAAAAGATTTTGATTGATTATAATAACTTACCCATTTGTGAAACGTTGATTCTGTTAAGTCATATTCTCTAATAATATCTTTTGCTGGTTTTCCTTGTTTGTATAATAGCACTATTTGGTGTTTAAAATCTGTTGTAAACGTTCTTCTTGGTCTTCTTGTCATGTTGTTTTTCCTCCTACTAATTCTTTTATCTTATTTTACCACACTCCTTAAATTTTCTGTCCATTTTAGTATACCCATTCCACCCTCTATCTTTTTTAATACAGCAATTAATGATGCTACACTTTTTAAAACGCTATTTTTTCCATAAGTTAATCTATAAACGTTTTTTAATTTTTATTTTTTTTCTTCTAAAAGTTAGTAATTTAATCACAATAACGATACATAACAATATCATCCAATTATGTTTTATCCAACTAAATATTTTTGCGAATAGGAATAACGTATGATGTTTTGAAACACTAGTTGATGGATAAATTGCAACTTGATGAATGACTTCATTATTCTCAACAACACTTAATTTACCGATAGCTTTTGAACTTGAAATAGGTGCTTCTAACTTTTCAGGTATTTCAAGCCGTAATTGTTGTGATGCTGAGCGATTAACAATACGAAAAATATCTTCTTTAGTAACAAGTGCTACTTTAGAGCGAAAATAGTTATACTTTATAGGTAACTCTGCTACAACTTGTTCTTTTCCAACAAATAATTTTTTATGAAAGTTTTGAAAATAATGACGATATATTTTTTCAGCATCCAAGACATGACTCGGACGATAGTAGCTATTTCCTGCTTTTGCCGTTAATAACACATAAGTTCCTCCTGGATATCTTGCAAAAGAAGCTAAATTATAACGCGCTTCATCTGTAAACCCACTTTTCCCTCCTAAAAAACCTGGTATAGTTACATCATATTGCGACTTTTTGACAGTATTATTAATATAACGATAAAATGTAGACTCCAACAACAATCCATCTGGATGACTTGCTAAAGGTTTTGTTTTCTAGCTTTTTGTTGTTGTTACTTTATACCATAACTCATTCTTAATCGCATATGAAACTAATTTTGATAAATCTTGTAATGTTGAATAATGATTGCTGTGATGCAATCCAGTTACATTCACAAAATGTGTATTATTCATTCCTATTTTTTTTGCTTTTTGATTCATTAACGCCACAAATTTATTTAAACTACCACTTAAATGAATCGCTAACGCATTTGAACTATCTGCACCCGATGGCAAATTCACACCATATAGTAAATCTTCAATTGTTACTTTATCGCCTACACGAAACCCAGCTGTGCTTGTATTAGCTTCTTTTAATCCCGCCAACATTTTACTTGTAATTGTAACTTTTTCATTTATATTAGAACTTTGTTCAATCGCCACTAACAATGTCATCATTTTAGTTAAAGAAGCTGGGTATATTTTTTCATTTGCTTTTATATTCATCAATACTTGTTTTGTATCTAAGTCATACATGTATACGTATTGACTTTCATATTTTAAATTAGTAGCATTAATATTTATACCACGCAACAAAACAAACAATAAAACCACAATCAAACTAAATTTTTTCATTTTTTAACCTCTTTTTATCATTAGCATTATTATAACAATTATTTGTACTATTTTCTACCACGATATTTTATAATTTTGTGTCTATTAAATATTAAGTAAACTACACAATAATTCATAATAATTAGCCAATACCGCAACACTTTAAACAAAAAAAGACTTATCACTCAAAATAAGTCTTGTTTTTTATTATCAATATTGTTTAATATTAATACGATTAATTGCTTTTGCAAGTGCTAATTCTGCCTGTTTTAACTCAAAACTCTCTTTTGCTTTTTTCAAATTTTCTTCAGCTATTTTTTTAGCTTTTAATGCACGATCTAAATCAATTTCATCTTTATTTTCAATGGAAGGTGTTAAAATCGTTGCAACATTATTGCAAAAAGTTAACGTCCCACCACTAACCGCATATTCTGCGATTTCATCACTTACTAATGTAAGCTTACTTGTTTTCAACATTAACACAATCGGAATATGATTTTTTAAAATAGATAGTGCACCTTCCAAACTGACGCAATTAATTTTTTTAGCAGTAGTCGACAAATAAATACCACGTGGCGTAATGATTCTGACTTTAATCATATTAGCCCTCTAATTGTTTTGCTTTTTCCACTACTTCTTCTACTGTCCCCACAAACATAAATGCTTGTTCTGGTAAATGATCATAATCACCTTTTAAAATAGCTTCAAAACTATTTATTGTGTCTGATACAGGAACATAGCGTCCTTTCATACCAGTAAATTGCTCCCCAACATTAAATGGTTGTGATAAAAAGTTACGAACACGTCTTGCACGATTAACAATCGTTTTATCTTCATCACTTAATTCATCCATTCCTAAAATCGCAATAATATCTTGTAATTCACGATATCTTTGCAATAACTGTTGAACATCACGTGCTACTTGATAATGCTGTTTCCCAACAACAAGCGGGTCTAACATACGACTTGCAGACTCTAATGGATCAATAGCTGGATAAATACCTAATGCAGCGATCCCACGATCTAATACTGTTTTAGCATCTAAATGCGAAAACGCAGTTGCAGGTGCAGGATCTGTTAAATCATCAGCTGGAACATAAATAGCTTGTACTGATGTAATAGAACCATCTTTAGTCGAAGTAATACGCTCTTGTAATTGACCCATTTCAGTTGCTAAAGTTGGTTGATATCCTACTGCACTAGGCATACGTCCTAAAAGTGCACTAACTTCCGCACCAGCTTGCGTAAATCTAAAAATGTTATCTATAAATAATAAAACATCTTGATGATCAACATCACGATAATGTTCAGCCATCGTTAAACCACTTAAAGCTACACGCATTCTCGCTCCTGGTGATTCATTCATTTGACCATAAACTAATACTGTTTTATCTAAAACATTTGATGCTTTCATTTCATGATATAAATCATTTCCTTCACGTGTTCTTTCACCAACACCAGCAATAACAGATAACCCACCATGTTCTTTTGCAATATTGTGAATTAACTCTTGCATTAAAACGGTTTTACCTACTCCTGCACCACCAAATAACCCGATTTTACCACCACGAGCATAAGGACATAATAAGTCAATTACTTTAATACCCGTTTCTAAAATAGCAGTTGTTGTTTGCTGTTCTTCAAATTTAGGCGCATGACGATGAATAGGTTTACGTAAAACATGTGGATCAATAGGTTCTTTCTCATCAATTACTTCACCTAAGACATTAAACATTCTACCTAAAATTTGTTTTCCAACTGGAACACTAATTGGCGCTAATGTATCTTCAACTAACATTCCTCTTACTAAACCTTCCGTTGCACCCATCGCAATACAACGAACTTTATCATCTCCAATATGCTGTGCCACCTCAACAATTAACTGCTCATTATCGTTAATTTTAACTTTCAACGCATTTAAAAGTTTTGGTAAATGATTTTGTTCAAAAAGCACATCAACTACGGGTCCAATAACTTGGACTATTTTACCTACTGTCATAACGCTCCTTTCTATAATGCATCAGCACCACTCACAATTTCACTAATTTCTTGTGTAATTGCAGCTTGGCGTGCTTGATTATATTGTAAAGATAATTTTTCTTGTAATTCCAACGCATTATCCGTTGCAGTTTCCATGGCACTTCTTCTAGAAGCATGTTCACTAGTTTTGGATTCCAAATAGCAACTATAAATAATCGCATTAATATACATTGGTACTAAATGATTTAATATTTCTGTTTGACTTGGTTCAAACGCCATTTTAGCTTGTTGTTCACTTGGTTTTTTCACTATTGGCAATAATTGCAGCATATCCACTTCAAACGTTACTGAATTAATAAACTTCGTGTAAACTAATTCCACTTTACCATATTTTTTACTTTGATATTGCTCAACAATTTCTTTCATCAATAATGCCAATTCATCGAAACAATCATCTTTTAAATTAGCATAACTATCTAAAAGTGTAAAACCACTCGATTTTATCCATCCAGAACCACGTTGTCCCAACATAATAATGTCGCTATCTTTTTCTTTTTGGTTTAAATAACGATAAATATTTGAATTATATCCACCACATAAACCCATATCACTTGTAATAACTAAACATAATGTTTTACCAGGCTGTTCCACAACAAACGGATGATTTTCACACGATTTATCCGATAAAATCGTCGATAACACATCTAATAAATACGTGCTATACACTTTAGTTTCTTCCATCTTATTTTTTTGTTTCGCAAGTTTCGCACTCGCAACTAATTTCATCGCTTTTGTGATTTTTTGAATTGAACTAACCGTTTTAATACGATTTTTAATTTCAGCTTTACTACTTGCCATAATCGTTTATATGTTTAAATTGCGCGATTGCAACTTTCAACTGTGATTCAATTTCATCATCTAACGTTAACGTAGTAGACAACGTTTCATATAAAGTTGCATATTCTGTTTTAATATAGCGATGTAATTGTGATTCAAATTCACGAATTTCTTGAATATCTATATTTGTTAGGAAGTGATGCTTAGCCGCAAATAATGAAATAACTTGATCACTAACAGACAACGGTGAATATTGTGGTTGCACTAATAACGCCGTCAATCTTTCCCCATGATCTAATACTGCTTTTGTAGCAGCATCTAAATCAGAACCAAATTTAGTAAATGCTTGTAATTCACGATACTGTGCTAACTCTAATTTTAGCGAAGCAGACACTTTTTTCATCGCCTTACTTTGTGCACTGCTACCTACACGAGAAACAGAAAAACCACTATCTACAGCTGGTCTAATTCCCGCATTAAATAATTCAGTTTGTAAGAAAATTTGTCCGTCTGTAATTGAAATAACATTTGTTGGGATATAAGCTGAAATATCACCAGCTTGTGTTTCAATAATAGGTAATGCTGTTAATGATCCATTACCGTGTTGTGCATTTAGTTTTGCCGCTCTTTCTAATAATCTTGAGTGTAAATAAAACACATCACCTGGATATGCTTCTCTTCCTGGTGGACGACGCAACAATAGTGATAATGTTCGATATGCTACCGCATGTTTAGATAAATCATCATACACGATTAAAACATCTTTTCCTTGATCCATCCAATATTCTGCAATTGTACATCCTGCATATGGTGCAAGATATTGTAACGGTGCAGATTCTGAAGCTGTCGCACTAACTACTGTTGTATATTTTAAAGCGTTAGCTTGTTTTAATTTTTCTACGATATGTGCAATCGTACTCGCCTTTTGTCCAATCGCCACATACACACAAATCACATCTTTATCGTGTTGATTTAAAATTGTATCAATTGCGATAGTTGTTTTTCCAGTTTGACGATCACCAATAATTAATTCTCTTTGTCCTTTTCCAATTGGTATCATCGAATCAATAATTTTAAGACCTGTTTGTAATGGTTGATGTACACTTTTTCGTGTCATAACACCACTTGCAACTCTTTCAATTGGCATGTGTTTAGTTGGTATGATTTCCCCTAATCCATCAATTGGTTGTCCTAATGCGTTTACAACACGCCCTAGCATGGCATCACCTACTGGAACTTCAATAATTTTACCAGTACGTTTAACGATATCGCCTTCTTTAATATGTGAATCATCTCCCATAATCACGACACCCACATGTTCTTCCTCTAAATTTAACACCATTCCATATGTGTTTTCAGGTAACAACAATAATTCTCCATACATTGCTTTTTCTAAACCATGTACTAATGCTATGCCATCTCCGATTGTAATGACGTTTCCAACTTCATCTTTTTCAATAGCATATTCATATTCAGAAATTTGTTGTTTTATGATTTTACTAATTTCTTCAGGCTTTAAACTCAACTGTTTCTCCCCCTTATCCATTTCTTAATTGCGTTAATTGATTAGCGATACTGTAATCAAATGTTTCATCTTGTATACGTATCGATATCCCCGCAATTAATTTTTCATCAATAATTACTTTTGGTTTAATTCTTTTTTCGTATTTTTTCTCAAAAGCTGTTTTTATTCGTTCAATTTGCTGTTCTGAAAGCTGTTTAGCTGTACGAATCACGATCTCCACAATTCCATGATAATTGTTGTATAGCATGATAAATTCATTAAACATCGCTTTCAAATACTTTATTTTATTTTTATCAATTAATATCTGCACAAAATTTAATAATAATGGATTCACATTTTTAAATACTTCTTGCATCATTTGTTTTTTCGTGTTTTTAGTAATGTTTGGTTGAATATACAACATCAAATAAGCATCATCAATTATTTCATCCATAATTGTAATATCTTGATAAACATGCTCTAAACATTGTTTTTCAACACATAATTCAAAAAGTGCATTAGAATATGCTTTTACTATATTATTCATTAATATTACTTAAAAATTCATCTACATACTGATCGTGTGTATTTGAATCTACTTTTTCTTTTAAAATTTTTTCTGTCGCTAATAATGCAATTTCTTTAATTTGTTGGTGCATGGACTCTGAAGCATGTTTTTTCTCTAATTCAATTGCTTCATAAGTTCGTTGCAATAAATTTTCACTTTCTTGGCGTGATTGATCCATTTTTTCTTGATATATTTGTTGTGCTTGTTTTTTACCACTTTCAATTATTGATGATGCTTCTAATCTTGCTGATTGTAATTTTTCTTCATAGTTTAATTTTAATGCTTCAGCAGTTTGTTTTGATTTCAATGCATCATCATATTGTGAATTAATATATTGTTGTCGCTCCGCAATATATTGCAATACGACTTTCCAGAAATATTTTTTTGCGATAAAAATAATAATTAAAGTAGCAACTAAAACCATTAAAACATTTTGTAAATCTACTCCTAAATTATTTTCAACAATAATATTCATTTTTCTATCCTTTTAAAAACATTAATAAAATCGCAATAACTAATGAATATAATCCTGTTGTTTCTGCTAATGCAATACCTAAAATCATCGTTGAACGAATTTCATTCACCGCTTCTGGATTTCTTGCCACTGCTTCAGCCCCTTTACCTGCTGCATATCCTTGTCCAATTCCAGCACCAAATCCTGCAACCATTGCAATTCCAGCACCTAATAATGCCATTCCCTTCACAAAAAATTCATTCATCTTTAAATTCCTCCTATTTTTCTAATTGTTCGCCTAGGAAAAAACTTCCTAACATCATAAAAACATAACCTTGCACAAATCCTGAAAACACATCAAAATACATATGTAATACTGGTGCGACTGTAAATCCTAATATTCCAAATACCCCTAAATAATTCATTAACGCATAAATTAACATCATAATAATCGAACCACTTAAAATATTCCCAAATAAACGAATACTTAATGATAGTGGTAATGCTAATTCACCTAATAAATTTAAAGGAAATAAAAATGCCATTGGTTCAAACAATCCTTTTACTCTTCCTTTTAATCCATTAGATTTTAATGCTGTATATTGAATCACTAAGAAGTAAAATATTCCTAATACTAAATTAACACCAATATTAGAAGTTGGTGATTGTAATCCTATTAATCCTAATAAATTAGAAGTAATCATCACGAATAATATTGTTCCAAATAATGGTACATATTTTTCAGCGTGTTTCCCTAAATTAGATCGCAATATTGATAAAACAACATTAACGATTGATTCAATCACAACTACTTTTTTTGATGGTTTTTCTTTAGGATTGGCTTTTTTTACCACATTTCCTAATAATATAAAGATTACACTAAAAACAATACATACTATTAACCAATTTAAAACTGGTGCATTAATTTTTAATGTATATCCATTCACATTTATAAGGAGATGGTTCATCTTATTAATATCCATGTTATCTCCTTTTTATACCATAAATAATAATCGCTATTTTAGACAATAATAATCCAATTAAAAATATTACTAAATTTAGCTTAAATTTAATCGCAATTACTATACCAAGACTGTATACGATCATTCTAACAACGTAATCAATATAACTTCGCCATTTTGCTTTTTTTAAGTTCAACGTTGAAAGTGCAATTAACTGCAAACATAATAAACTAATCATCGTTGCAAGAAGAGCTGATATCACCACAATATGCAATTTTTCAAAAAAACTACTCATACCAATTAATATCATCATAAAAATTAGTGTTATTTTTGTAATGTCTTCTAACATTTTTTTAACGCTCATGTAGACTCCTTATTAATATAATAAAATTACCCACAATTGCATATGTTCCTAGTACTAGCATTCCGATCGGTGTTGTATGCATATATTGATCAATATAAAAACCGATTAAAAACGCTAATAAAAGACTGATTAGTAATGTCCCAGTAAAACGAATAGCACGATTATTTCGTCCCAAATATACGGTCTCCTGCATCTCCTAATCCTGGTACAATATATCCTTTATCATTTAATTTTTCATCTAATGCTGCTAAATAAATATCTACATCTGAATGTACTTTTTCAACTGCATTTACACCTTCTGGTGCACCCACTAAACAAACTAATTTAATATCTGTTGCGCCTTGCTTTTTAATTAAATTAATTGCTTCTATCGCACTTCCTCCTGTCGCTAACATTGGGTCCACAATCAAACAAATTGCTTGATCCATATTTTTTGGATATTTCGCAAAATAAGTGTGTGGTTCTAATGTTTCTTCATCACGATATAACCCAACGTGTGCAATTTTTACGGTTGGGACTAAATTACTGATTCCGTTGACCATTCCCAGCCCTGCTCTTAATATCGGTACTAATATGATGTCTTTTGATACTTCAAAAGTTTCCATCGCTGTCACCGGCGTTTCAATACTAACGTTTTTTAATGGAATATCTCTTGTAATTTCATATGCCATTAATCCTGCAATTTCGTCCAAATTTTGTCTGAAATCTTTTGTTCCTGTTGTACTCTTTCTCATCTGCGTTAATTTATGTGTGATTAACGGATGTTTTAATACATATAACATTGTATTTCCTCCTTTAAACCTTTTAAATTATACTACTTTTAATTTTACATTAAAAGTTTAGTGTTTATTTAATAAAAAAAATATGATCTTCTGTAATGAGAAAGTCATATTTTTATTGTTTTTTTAATAACAGCAACATATAGCTACATACTGCAATTAGTGCAATCGTTCCACCTGGTCGTAAATCTAAATAATACGATAAAATAATACCTGTAATCGTAAATATTAATGAAAATATAATACCATTTATAATCGTGGTAAAATAGCTTTTACTGATTTGCATGGCACATAATATTGGAATAACCATTAAACTAGAAACAATTAATACCCCTATTGTTTTTGAAGCAATCGCAATTGTAATAGCAGTAACGATCGTGAATATTAAATTTATTTTTTGGACGGGTATACCACTTAATATTGCATTTTTTTCATCTAAAGTGATTAAAAATAATTTTTTGTACAGTAATACAAATACACTCAATACAAGTATTGTAAGTACAGCAATAATGAATACATCCGTATTTGTAACAGTAACAATGCTACCGAATAAATAACTTGTGAAATTAACACTGCTTTTGATTTTACTAGAAAATATACCGGATAATGCTACTGATAATGATAAAATAATTATAATCGCATTTTCTTTAAAATTAGGTATATATTTTCGTAATACTTCACTTAATAATGCTGCAATTACACATACCACAATACTCACAATTACCGGATTCATTCCTAGTAAAATACCTAATGTTACACCTACTAAAGATGCATGTGATAATGCATCACCTACAAGTGATAATCGTTTTAGTACGACAATCATTCCAATACAAGGTAATACTGCTGCGAGTAAAATACCAACGATTATTGCTCTTCTTATAAATTCAAACGCTAATAATTCCATTCTTCCACCTGATGTCGATGTTTGTGTAATAATTCATCTTCAATCGTTTCTTTCGTTAACTCACAAATATGTGCATCTTCTAAACATAGTGCTTTTGTAATATAGTTTTTACATCCTGCTAAGTCATGTGTAACCATGACAATTGTTGTGCCATTTTTAGATAGTTGATGCAATAGTTCATAAAGTAAAACCATCGATTCTTTATCAATTCCTGTTGTTGGTTCATCTAAAACTAATATTTTTGGTTGATTAATTAATGCTTTTGCGATTGCTACTCTTTGCATTTGTCCACCTGATAATTGTGTAATACGGTGTTTTATTTGTTTTTCTAATCCAACTGTTTTTATCATCTCTATTACTTGTTGTTTCGTTTTTTTTGTGTTCATTCCTACTACTTCATATACATTAGCAGGAAAGTTTTGAAATAATAATCCGACGTTTTGTGGAACATACGCCATAACTTGATAGTTGTAGTGTTGCTCTTGTTCCATAATCGTAATACTTCCTGTTTCTTTTTTTAATTGATTAAGTAATAATTTTAGTAGTGTTGATTTACCACAACCGTTTGGTCCGGTTATGGCCACAAACTCATTTTCGTATATTTTAAAATTAACTTTATGTAATACTTTATTATGTTTATCATAAGCGAAACTAACGTTTTTAAATTCTATAATACTATTCATTTAATGCTTTAACTAATCTTTCTAAATTTTTTTGCATCATAGAAATGTAATCTTCATTTTTTTCATATTTTTCTAATGAATACAATACTTTTGTTTTTACTCCAACTTCTTTCGCTAATACTGCACTAACGTTAGATGAAATACTTTGATCAAAGAAAATTGTTTTAACTGCTTCTTCTTTTATTAGTTTACTCATTTTCGTTAATGTTGCAAGTTGTGGTTCATCTGTTGGTGAAATACCACTAATAGCATGTTCTTCTAATCCATAATCAGATGCTAAATAAGTGTATGCAGCATGTGATACCACAAATGTTTTCGTTTTAGTTGATTTTAACTGTGTTGCAAATTGTTGCTCTAATGTATTAAATTTCTCTAAATACGTTTTATAATTGTTTTCATAGTAATCTTTATTATTTGCGTCAATTTTAATTAATTGATCTTTAATATTCGTTAATTGTTTCATTGCATTTTTAATTGACATCCAAATATGTGGATTCATTTCATGTGCATGTTCTTCATGATTTTCACCTTCATGCTCATGCTCATGTCCTTTTAAAACTTCTACACCATATGAAGTATCAATCATTGAAACGTTTTTTATGTTTTCTTTTACTTTTTCAATCCATGGTTCCATTCCTAAACCGTTATATATAATCGCATCTGCTTTTGTGAAGTTTGCCATTTGTTTCGTGGAGATTTCATAGTCATGTGGTTCTTCCCCACTTTCAATAATCGTATGTACATCTGCTTTATCGCCAACTATTTTTTTTGTGAAATCTGCAATAACATCAAAACTTGCATAAATTTGTAATTTTTTTTGATTTACTGTTGATTTATTACATCCAATTAGTAATAATGCCAT
Source organism: uncultured Erysipelotrichaceae bacterium (assembly GCA_945877255.1). Lineage (GTDB taxonomy): Bacteria > Bacillota_I > Bacilli_A > Erysipelotrichales > Erysipelotrichaceae > CAMCRE01. Next base: position 69,483 of record CAMCRE010000006.1, on the reverse strand, counting down.
AACCAACATCGCTGTAATTATTTTTTTCATAAATTACCTCCCATTGGATTATACGTTACTTATACTATCGTTGTCAACTTTTTTGTTTACAATAGTAGACTGAAAGATCCTGCGTAAATTCAAGTAATATATTAAAAAATGGCTAAAAATCATCTTTAACATTAGATATTTGGTAAAATAAAAGTTTGGATCACTCCAAACTTGAAATTTATATGAAATCACTTAATTGGTTTAGCAATATTTAAATGTTGGTAAGCTTTATCACTTACAACACGCCCACGAGGCGTACGCATTAAAAAACCAATTTGTAGTAAATAAGGTTCATAAACATCTTCTAATGTTGTTGCTTCTTCTCCAATACTAGAAGCAATCGCTTCTAGTCCAACTGGTCCTCCATTAAATCTTTCAATAATACCAACTAAATATTTTTGATCGACACCATCTAAACCTAATTTATCGACTTTTAATTTATCAAGTGCAATTTTCGCAATTTCAAATGATATGACACCATTATTTAACACTTGGGCAAAATCACGCACTCGTCTAAATAAACGATTAGCAATACGTGGTGTACCACGTGATCTTTTTGCTATTTCAATAACTGCTTCATCATCAATCACACAATTCATTACTTTTGACGTACGTGCCACAATTTGCGATAACTCATTTAAGTTGTAAAATTGTAACGCAGCCACAATACCAAAACGATCTCTTAATGGTGCACTTAAATCACCCGCCCTTGTTGTTGCACCCACAAGTGTAAATGGTGGTAAATCAATACGAATATTACGCACACTCGCCTCTTTTCCAACGACAATGTCTAAACAATAATCTTCCATTGCTGGATAAAGTATTTCTTCAATCGTTTTAGAAAGACGATGAATTTCATCAATAAACAACACATCACCAGCTTCTAAAGTAGAAAGAATCGCAGCTAAATCACCAGCTTTATCAATAGCTGGACCAGATGTCGTTTTAATATTACCATTCATTTCAGTTGCAATAATATGGGACAACGTTGTTTTACCTAAACCTGGTGGACCATATAATAACACATGATCTAACGTTTCCTCTCGTGATTTAGCCGCATCCATAAATATTTGCAGATTTTCTTTTAAATCACTTTGTCCAATATACTCATCTAAAGTTTGCGGACGCAACGTTAACTCTTCATCATCAATTAATTTTTCACCATCAATGATACGACTCATTTTTTACCTCCTGCAATTATTTGAAGTGCTTGTTTAATATAACTATCACTAGAATCATATTGATACGTCGCTAATTGTTTTTGAATTGATTTTAATTCTGTACTACTATATCCTAATGCACTTAATGCTTCAATCGCATCATTTAATGCACGATTTTCTGTTGTTTGTTCCAAGTGTAATTTCCCTTTTAAATCAAGTATAATTTGCTGAGCAGCTTTCATACCAATTTGTGGTAAACGTTTTAAAAAAGCAATATCACTAGCTTCAATCGCTCTTGCAATTTCATGTGATTCATACATTGTGAAAAAATTAATCGCCGTTTTACATCCGATTCCTTTAACACTTATTAACTTTTCAAATAAATTCAAATCATTTAGATTTGTGAATCCAAACAACGTATGTGCATCTTCTTTCACTTGTAAATGCGTATAAATTAATATTTCACTATTTTGACTTAATTTATTCGTATTCATCAATACTTTATAACCAATATTATTCACTTCAATAATTGCCGAATTAAAATTTTTAAATAAAACTTTACCTCTTAGTGTTGCTATCATTTTCAACTATTCCTTTCACTGGTTGATAAGATTTTCGATGTATCGGTAATACACCATATTTATATATCGCTTCAATATGTTTTTTTGTGCCATAGCCTTTATGTTGTGCAAAACCATATTCTGGATGTTGTAGATGATATTGTTGCATTAACGCATCACGCTCTACTTTCGCCACAATACTTGCAGCTGCAATGCTCGTGCTTTTTTGATCACCTTTTATAATTGCACTGCTATTCACTAATTCAAGTGGCATCGCATCTGTAATCGTATATTGTGCATATTTAGATCTTAAAGCAATATTTTGCATTGCTTGTTTCGTTGCTTGATAAATATTTAAGCTATCTATTTTTTCCACTGCAACAACTTCCACAATAATTTCAATTGCATCTTTTTTTAAAATTTCATAAAGTTGTTGACGTTTTTTTGGTGTTAATTTTTTAGAATCATTAATCATCTCGTTACTATAGCCAATCGGAAGCACGACACCAGCAACAACTAATTCACCTGCTAATGGTCCACGACCTGCTTCATCTATTCCTAAAATATATTTATCCTCAATCCAAAATTTATTTTCAAACTCATTCAACATCACTAACTTTCTCCCATGTAATGGCAGTAAATTTTTCACTACGAATATCTTTCATAAATGCATCAATTAATCTTTTCTCATCTATTTCTTGATTTAAGTAATAACCTCTTTTTTTCCCTATTAACAATAATGTTTCCCAAGCAGTTGATTGAATCTCAATGTTATAAAAACTTGAGATTGCTTCAGGATAATATTGTATTAAATGATCCATTGCTTTTAACGCAATTTCATTTAAAGGAATAATTGCATCTTTGATGGAACCAATAATCGCTAAGTTTAATGCAACTTTCGCATCATCAAATTTAGGCCATAACACACCTGGTGTATCTAATAATTCAATAACGTTATCTACTTTTACCCACTGTAATGCTTTTGTAACACCAGGCATATTTCCAGTTTGGGCTATTTTCTTTTTCGCAATTTGGTTAATTAACGTTGATTTCCCAACGTTTGGTATCCCAACTACCATACATCGTATTGCACGTGGTTTCATTTTTTTTCTAATTTGACGATCAATTAGTGGCTGCATGAGTTGTACAACTGATTCTTTTATTATCGCTTTTGTGTTATCTTGTAACACATTTAATGCTACAACCATCGTATCATCATTCGTTAAACGTTTAACCCATAATTTAGTATCTTCTTTATTTGCGAGATCTTTTTTCGTCAAAACGATTAATCTTTTTTTATGATTCATTAATTGTTTTAACATTGGATTTTCACTAGAATACGGTATTCTCGCATCTCTTAACTCTATTACACAATCTACTAATTTCAATGATGATTCCATTTGACGTCGTGCTTTTGTCATATGGCCAGGAAACCAATGAATATTTAATTTTTCACTCATTTTAAAATCCTCATTTCATTAAATGGAAAATACACTGCTGCATGTTTTGCAATAATATCTTTTCTTTTAATTGGCGATGTAATAAAACGTGAATCCATTGAATGCTCACGATTATCACCCATTACAAAATATTCATCAGCATTCAATTTAATTTCACTGAAATCTTTTGTGATAACGCCTTGAGTTAAAAATGGCTCAGCGACAATATTACCATTAATATATAATTGATTATTTTCGACTTTAACCGTTTCATATGGTAATGCAATTACTCTTTTAACCCATTCTTCATTTGTGTTTCTTTTGATAATAACGATATCAAAACGACGTGGTTCATCTATTATTACAGAAATTACACTCGTTAGCACTCTTTCATTATTTTTTAACGTTGGATACATTGAATTACCTTGTACTTTAGCAGGTTTCAACACAAACGTCACTAAGCAAATTGTGATAATCGTGGCAGCTAAAATAGAAAACAGGTACTCTAAAGCAATAATTCCTTTTTTCATTATTTAATACCTACCTTATTAAGCGGTAAAATAACGAAAAAACCTGCACTTTCAATATCTTTTTTCATGACTGGACCAATTACTCTTGAATCAGTAGAATTATCACGATTATCACCTAATACATAATATTCATTTTCTTTTAGTTGAATCGGTGCAATATTTCCTAAATATTTTTTATTTAAAAATGGTTCATCAATTTTTTGGTCATTAATGTATAACACACCTTGACGGTACTCTAATTTTTCATTCGGTAAACCAACTACTCTTTTAATCCAATAACCTTCACTTTTTTCATTAATCACCACAATATCAAATCTTTTAATATTTAAAAACTTAGCTTTAAAAACAGATGTTATACCAATTTCACCATGTTTTAATGTGTCAGCCATACTTTCACCACTAATTTTCGCAACCTTAACAACGTAATTAGTAAGTAAAAATCCACCAATTATTCCAATAACAAGTACAATAAGCCAAGATTTCATTTCTGTTTTTATTTTCTCTTTCATTTTATCACCACATTCATTATAACATACATTGACGCCATTAAAAATTAAAAGCTACTATTTAGTAGCTTTCAATTTAATTAATCCTAGTACACTTATTGCTAAAAGTGTAATACTTATCATATTTGTTGTATCTGATGTATTAACTGGATCTTTAGTTTTGTTGTTGTCTGGTTTTGGATCAACCGGTACAATTTTTTTGTCGTTTGAAATAACGATACTACTTGCTGCAGCATCATCTGAAACTTTAACGTTGTAAATCGTATCTTTTAACACATAGCCATCTACTGTTGAAATTTCTTGTACTTGGTAATCACCGTGTTTTAATGTAACTGTTGCATTTCCATTTACATCCGTTACTAATGTTAATGGTGTGAAACTGTTGTCTACTACATCATTAACTAATTTTTTAACTTCAAATTTAACACCTGCTAATTTAACTGTTGCATCTTTACTGTCAACTTTTGTAATCGATAATTGTCCAACAGGTACAACTACTTTCCTAACAATTGGAACTGCATAAGCACCTGTATTCGTATCTATTTCAGTTGGCACTAATCCAATAATTGCATCTTCAGCATCTGTTGCAGCATATGTATAAACTAATGTTACTTCTTTACCTGCATAAGTGTCTTTTAATAATTCAGCTTTTAATTCATCAAGTGTATATGCTTGTGATTGTAATTGGTTATCAACTTGTAATCTTACACGTACTCTTGATTCATCAACACTTACTTTAGAACCATCTTTTAAAATACCTTCATCTTTAACTTCAAATGAATCTAACCCTAATGTTGTATTAAATACAGCTGCATCATTTAATAATGTGTCATTTACAGTAATTGTCGCACTTAAATCATTGAAATTACTAAAGTATGGACGTGTTGTTTCAATTTCAAATTTTGCTTTATTTGGTGACATTAACGCATTGTTGTTGAATGTGTTATACATGTAGTATTCCACATCTACAATATGCTTCGCATCATCAACACGTGTTGCTTCATTAGCAGTATAATGTGCCATATCACCATCAAGTGATGATGTACGGTATAATCCAGTTAATTGAATATTACCCCCAGCACTTAAGAAAATTGCTCTATTTGGATGTACTGCTTCAATTGTGTCTAAATTTTTATTGACATCTTCATTAAATGCTGTAATTAAACGATTGCTTAATGCTTTATTCGCTTCTTTAAATGGATTCATTCTAGCGATAATCGTTTTTCCACCAGGTATTAATCCACCCCATCCATCTTCACTTAAATAATCAAATCCTGCTTCACTAATTCCAATTTTTGTAGTGGTGTTAATGTAGAAGTGTTCTGATTTTTTAGTGTTTGTGTCGTTAATAGTTTTTTCTTTTAATGCTACATTTGATCTTGATGTTGCACTTAAAAATGCTCTTGTCCCTGTTAAGTATGAATTGTAGCGATCTGGACTTCCTCCACGCATTGTTAACCAAACATCATTTCTTTCAGCATTATAACGTGTCGCAATCGCAATGTTGTTGTTATATCCACTATCTTTATTTAAAATGAAATCATCTACAGTTGCATCCCAACCATAACCAATAAAGTTTTTCATGACTTCAAAACCTTTTGTACTGGAGTAATTCCATGTACGATCAATCGTCGTCCAAAGTGCAGGTTCTGCTCCAACTGTTAATCTTGAAAACATATTTGGTTGTTTAATACCTTGATTACCACGATTAAATATTGTGCTTGGGAATTCAAATGATGTAACCGGATCGCTTTGACGTGTAGAAGTATTCGCTAAGCGACCGTTTAAATCAGTAACACGTACTGGCCATGTTGCATATCGATCTTCTGGTGAATAACCGTATTTTGTGTAAAATTCATACACTTTTAAATTTGCGACATCGTTACCATATGTGGCTTTTAAAGCGTTCAATGTCCCAGCATCATTGCGTAACATTTCTGCGACTGTTACATCTATAGCACCTTTATTAATTGAAGCATCTGTGTAATAGTTTTTACCCGTACTTAAATAGTTTTTAGATGTTGCATAAACGTTTGTCATTCCTAATGTTGCAACTAAAGTTGTTGCAACTAATGATTTAACTATTTTTTTCATGACTCTCCTTTTCAACTTTCTGTTTAATATTTTGGGCTACTTTCAATGGAACAATTTTTGATAATTGTTCTAGGGTAGCCGCTTTAATATTTTTTGTGGATTTAAAGTGTCGTAATAATTTTAATCTCCTTTTATCCCCCAGACCAATTATATCATCTAAAAATGATTTTGTCATATTTTTTGACCTAATATTACGATGATAATTAATAACGTAACGATGCACTTCATCTTGCACATTCACAAGATATAAAAATAACGCATCTTTTTTATCAATTTCAATTGTTTCATTATATTCATTAATTAATGCTGCACTTTTATGATTTTCATCTTTAACTAAACCATATACCGGAATCATTAACTGTAAATCATCTAAAATAGCCTTAGCAGCATTAATTTGAATCGTTCCCCCATCCACAAAAATAGCATCTGGTAAAGGTTGATTTTCCATTAATACTCTAAAATAACGACGATAAATCACTTCTTGCATTGAATGATAGTCAGATATGTATTCACTTAATTTATAATGGCGATATTGTTTTTTCATAAAAAAACCATTTTCTATTACAATCATCCCGCTCACATTATGTGTAGCTGCTAAATGCGAATTATCAAATACTTCTACTTTATTTAATTTGATTTTTAATTTCTCACTTAATGCTTGCCATACAGCACTAATTTTTTCATCTCTTAACGTTAAATTAAAGTGATTATTTAATTGTTTTCGGGCATTTTCTTTTACATTTTCCAGCATTTTAAACTTTTCACCTTTTTGTGGTTGAATAAACTTAACATCAATTAGTTGTTTAATAATTTGAATATCAATCGTATGTGGTACAACAATTTGATTCGGGATAGTATTATTTTCATAATACGCAATTAAAAACTGGATGAATGCTTCTTGTGGATCGTCATAAATATCTAAGACCTGAAAATCTCTTTCGATTAATTTACCATTGCGAATTAAAAAAACTTGCACACACATATAGCCTTTTTCACTGTAATAGTTAATTAAATCTTGATCAATAACATCTTCTAATTGTACTTTATTTTTTTCGACAACATGTTCAATCGCAGTTAAAATATCTAATTGTTGCTGGGCTTTTTCGTATTCCATTTCAGCACTATACGCATACATTTTTTGTTTAATTTCAGATACAATATTTTTTGTGTCGCCTCTTAAAAATTTTTTTATTTTTTCAATGACCGCATCATTTACTTTATATTGAGCACGATAATTACCTTTTTGACTTTTAAATTCATACGATGCTGAATGTTTGGCAACTAAATATTTACTTTCAAACAAACCATATATTTTATTTAATAATTGGACTGTTGTTTTAGCATCTTGTACATTTGGAAAAGGACCATAATAATACGCTTTTTTACTTCTTTGATTACGCACAACACTTAAAATCGGATTACTATTTGGATCTAATTTAATGTATGGATAAGTTTTTCCGTCTTTTAATGCAATATTGTATTTTGGACGATATTGTTTAATTAAATTAATTTCAAGTAATAAAGCATCTTTTTCAGACGCTGTTATAATATATTCAAAATCTTTAATTTCCGAAACTAATCTTGTCGTTTTTAAATCATGTGCACCAGTGAAATATTGTTTTACACGGTTTTTTAAAACTTTTGCCTTACCAACGTAAATAATTTCACCAGTGCAATTTTTCATTAAATAGCAACCAGGATTTTCTGGCAACAATGATAATTTATGCTTTATCATATGAAAAATACCTCAGTTGCACCTAAATTATTTGTGAGTTGAAATCTCTTCACGAATTTTAATTTTTTTAATCTGTCGTGTATACCTGCTCTTAATTTTCCAGTTCCACTACCGTGAATAATTGTGAATTGGTATCTTTTCGATAATAACGCATCATCCAACATTTTATCAATAATTACCCAAGCTTCATCTACCGTCATACCAATCACATTCACTTCTGCTACACTCGTTGTTTTTTTATAACTATGCTGGGATGGACTAGATTTTGTAGCTGGTTTATCAACTTTACGTAAATCATTTAATTTCGTTGTTAATGCAATACCATTTGAGTTGATAGTATATTTGTTGCCTTGTATTTTTTCAACTACGCCATAATATTTCAAAGAAATCATCTCAACGTAATCTCCTACCACAATATTTTCTGTCACATTATCTTGAATAATTGTTGCTTGAATTTTTTGTTGGTGCTGTTTAATTTTAGTAATTGTTGGGGTGGATTTAATTTGTTGCAGTTCTTCGTTTAAGGATTGATATAATTGCGTTAATTGATCGTTAAACGTTTTTTCAGCTTGCTGTAACTTCATTTGATGTTCTAAAGCTTCTTGTTTTAATTTTTCCAACATTAATGTTTTTTCTTTTTCAAATTGTTGTTTTTCTAGCTGTAATTGTTGTTGTGCTAATTGTAATTGTTGGTATTCCGCATTTATTTTTTCAATTAAGTTTTGTTCTTCATTTTTAACATCATATTGTTTAGCGTTTTGAATAATATTAAAATCGACACCTAATTTTTCAGCAATTAATAATGCGTTAGATGTTCCGCTACGATACGGAATATATTGATAAGTTGGTTTCATCATATCAAAGTCAAAACCAACACTAGCCGATAACACATCATCATGTAACTTAGCATATTGTTTTATTTTTTCAAAATGTGTTGTAACGAGTAATGTTGCACCTAAATTTCTAAAGTGATCTAAAAATGCCATCGCTAAATTTTGCGAATCATTTGGATCCGAGCCACTACCTAATTCATCCAGTAATATGAGTGTTTTATTTGTTGCGAGTTGTGTAAATTCAGAAATACGTTTAATATGCGATGAAAACGTACTTAATGATTGTTCTATTGACTGTTCATCGCCAATATCAACTAATAGACGATCATACATCGGCATAGTTGCTTCATCACAACTCACACCTATGCCACACATTGCCATACACACGAATAAACCAATTGTTTTTAGTGTGACGGTTTTTCCACCTGTATTTGATCCACTGATAATAATCGTTTTATATTGTTCATCTAATTGATACGTATTTGCTACAACATTGTTACTATCAATTAATGGATTTTTAGCGTTTTTATAATAAAACACGTGTGAATCTTTATTAATTGTTGGGATGACACCATTTATTGTTTCTGTATATTTAGCTTTTGCCATCGTACAATCTAGAAATTGTAATGTTTCTAAATCTTTAGTATATTGTTCAACATTTAAACGTAGTTGTTGATTTAAATCTTGTAGTATTTTATATTGTTCATCTTCTAATTTTTGCTTTAACGCAAATAATTCATTATTTAATGTTACTAACGCAATTGGTTCAAAATATACCGCTAAACCTGATGAAGTTTCACCGTGTATCATACCTTGTTTTTTATTTTTTTGTGAGTTAACAACAAGTACGCAACTACGTTGATTTCTTTCCACAACAATATCTTCCATTATAATATCAGCATTATCCACAATAAATTTTTTTAATTTTTGATCGATAATTGTTTGTTGTTTTTTGATTTGTTGCGAAATCATTTTTAAAGTCGGAGAAGCATCTTCTTTTATTTCACCATATTCATTAATTTTTGAATAAATATATGCCCTAATTTCATTTGTATCTGCTAATGCATCACTTAATTGTCGTAAATTCATCAATTCAGTTTGACTTAATTTGTCTTTAATAATTTGTCCAACTAATAAATTTTGTGCAATATTTTTTATTTCAGTTCCAATAATTAATTGATTTTTTTGTAGTTTTAAATAACTAGTTGTTGTATCAGTTAATTGATTAAATTGTAATTGTTCGCCTAATCTTAAAAATTCAATTGCTTCTTTCGTTTTTGCTAGTTCATTTTTAACTTGCAAATAACGAAATACAACTTTTTCATTTAAAATACGTGTTTTAGATTGCTCAAAACCACAAAAATGCGACACATTTTGTAATACACGATGAAATTCTAAATTACGATACGGCATTATTTTTTCATTCCCTGCAACAACTTATTAATTTCTTGAGTACTTATTCCTTGTTGTATTAAGAAATCAAATAATTGTGTTGCTTCTTTTTCTGTTAATGTCGCTTCATTTGACATGGCTTTAGCTAAGATTTCATTTGAAAAAGATGTTACATATTTTTTTGTGTATTGAATAGGTAAATCATAATATTTTAGCACAGTTTTGTTTTTAACATCTATGCCATTTTTAATAAATGGTGAGTTAATTAACACCCCAAAAACTATGGCATAAAAAATCGTAATTATAAATCCAAGTAATAGTCCTAATAATTTATTAACTGTTCCAATCACAACGACATCATTTAATTTTTTAGTTAATTTAGCAGTCAATTTTAAAACGATTGCCCCTACCACAAATATAATAATAAACCACACAGCACGGTTAATATTTTGCTGGATAAACTTTTCTAATAATGTTTGACTGCCTTCATTAATTTTAAACGGCACAATCACAATCATTTTACTTAATACAGATGATAGTGGTGCAACAACCACAAATAATGCTATTGTTGCTACTAATTCTATTAATGTCGCAACAAATCCACTTAAATACGCTTTAATTAATGTAATTAAAAATAATACGATAAATATCACATTAATCATTAAAATATGCTGGTTAGAAATTGTCATATTAAAACCTCCTACACTTATTATATCATGTTTATATAAAAAATATGCCGATAAGACATATTTTATACATTATATATTTTGGAAAACTTCGCAATTAAATAATCGACATAAATATTTGGATCAAACGTTTTTCCTGTAACTTTTTCAACTAATTCATAACTTGGAATGCTTGCACTATAACGATGAATATTCGTTTTTAACCAATCTTGTACTTCATTAAAACGATCATTATTTAAAATTTCAGAAATATTTAATTGTGTGGATAATGTTTCATAAAACTGCGCCGCAAATGCACTACCTAATGCATATGTTGGGAAATAACCAAATGAATTATACGCAAAATGTACATCTTGTAAAATACCGTTGGCATCATGATCAACATCTAAACCTAAATATTCTTTATATAATTTATTCCATAGTGGTTTAATTTCTTCATATGGTAAATTATCATTAAAAATCGCTTTTTCTAATTCATAACGAACTAAAATATGTAACGGATACGTTAGTTCATCTGCTTCCACACGAATAAACGAATTTCTAACAACGTTACACATTTTGTAAAATTGTTGAGGGTTTGTGGTTGCTAATTGCGGGAAAATCGTTACTAATTCGTTAAATAATTTTTCAATAAATAGTTCATTTTTTCCAATATGATTTTCCATTAAACGCGACTGTGATTCATGCATTCCCATACTCATACCATGATATAACGGTGTTCCCGCATACGCACGATCAACTTGTAAACCATATAATGCATGACCATATTCATGAATAAATGAATAAATAGCCGATGTCAATGAATTTTCTAAATATCGCACTGTTATTCTTCCATCATTTGGTGTAATTGTTGATGAAAATGGATGTGCACTTTCTGCTAAATATATTTTTTTACTATCATAATTTAATAATTTTTTTAATATTTCCATTACTTCTTTTTGTTTGGAGATATCGTAATGTTTAAATAATAACGCATCATCAATTTGTGGTGCTGCCGTAATTTTTTTTATGAACGGCACTAATCTTTCTTTAATCGTATTAAAAAATAAATCGTATTTTTCTTGTGTCATACCTGGTTCAAATTGGTCTAATAATGTGTCGTATACCGAACCTTTTGAAGGCATGCACGCTACCATTTTTTTCGTTAGTTCAATATTTTTAATTAATGCTTTTTCAAATAACGCATAATCTTTTTTTTCTTTTGCTTCTTTCCATGCTGGAAAAGAAATTGAATGTTGTTCAGCCATCTCCACAACTAATGATTGTGGAATAGCTTTTGATTTTTCATATTCTTTTAAAATATATGCTAAAACTTGTTTTCGTGTTTCATCTGTGTCAATTTCATAAAGTTGTGCGAGCTTTTCCATTATTTCAGCATTATTAGCGTATGCAAAAAGTTCGCCTTCAATAAAACTTGTTGCATTAGCACGATCTGTAACACCACTTTCTGGTGCAACGGTTTCTTCATCAAAACTCGCAATTGAAAGTAGTATGCTATATGCCTCTACTTTTTTAATATATTCGTCATAACATTTAATTAGATTTTCCATTTTTAATAACCTCCTCTATTATTGTTCTAAATTGTGCTTTTGTGTAATGTCCTTCATATTTTTTACCATTAAGATAAAACGTTGGTACCCAATGTATTTTTAATTTCTTAGCTTCTTGTTGATTATTTTGTGCCACCTTAATACGTCGCTCGTATTCTGTTTGACCTAGTTTTTCTTTATACGTATCAAATGTGATATTTTTTATTGCCGTTGATTCATTATAAAACTGCGCATACGTATCATACGTAATTGAATTAATATTTTCTAATACTAATAAACTATTTGCATCAACTAATTTAATCGTTAATTCTAATTGATGGGTATCGATATAATATTTAATTTCATCTGAAATTTCTTCATATAAATCAACACAATCACGACATGTGAAACGTCCATAATACACCATTTTAATCGGATTATTTTGACCAATCACAATCGCACTTTCGCTACTATTAATTAATTGTGTTGGAATAATTTGTCTGTTGTATGTATCAAAACTAAATAAACTTAATAAAATTATCGTTAAAATAACTTTCACTTTTTTAGATTGTTTAGAAAGATAAAGTGTGAATAATATCGTCATCACTAAAATGACTATCACCACATTTTGCATATTTAAAGTGTATTTAAAATAAGTGTATTTATAATATGTTTCTAAATAAAATAAATAAATATTTTGTTTGAAATAAAACGTTATCCCAAACTGTGTCGCGATTAGTAATGTTGTTAATATGATTGACAGCACTAAAGTTTTAATGTATTTCATATTATTTCCTTTCGTATTTTATAATATTTAGTAGTATTAATAAACTGAGTAATATTGCGATCGCAAAAATAAAAATAGCTTGATTAAAATTAAAACTTAAAAATCCGCTTGGTATATATTGATAAATAATCGCATAAACTTTATCCCCATAAAAAATCCCAATCGCAAAAAACATTTGGAAAAAACCCATACTTAAATGGCGTTGTGATTTTTCAAATGGTTCAATTGCTAGTCCAATCAAACAGTTATAGCACATTCCATATCCTAACCCATGAAACACATACATGCTAAATATTATAATTGGATTCGTCGTCAATACTAATGTGATAATATAAATTAATGAAAAAATTAATCCTAGTGATAATGTATTTTTAGATCCAATACGTTTTTGAATGTACGTTCCCATTAATACGCCTGCTATTAACTGCGAAAGTGAAAACACAACATCAATAAATGCGATTAAAAATTCATCCATTCCAATTATTTTGGCGTATGAATTTAAGTTAGCACCAGAAGTCGCAAAACGAATAAATGATATAAATATTGCAATTCCACAAATGACTAAATAACGTTTATTTTTAAATAATTCAATTATATTTTGCTTTGTGAATTGTTTTTGGGAATATTGTAATTCATTCATTTTAAACGTTACGACTAATGCTATCATCGCAAAAATTATTGAAAACAACCATAATATACGCATACTTGAAGTATACTTTAATATAAAGTATTGAAAACTACTCGATATTGCTTCAGCAATTAATGGTGCAATAGATAATATTGACACAGACAGCATGGCTTGTTCTTTTTTAAAAGTCGCTGAAAATACAACATTAAACATTGCGAGTAAACTCGCTGATAACCCCATTGCAAGTGATGATAAATATAAGCTATTAGCTGTTGGTTGTGTATAAACATACACACCGCTACAAAATAACATCACTAATGCGATTTGAATCAATAATTTTCGTTTATTCAAATAATCTGAAATAAAAAATATTGGTAAACGTATTATTGCTGAAATTAAACCATATCCTGCTGCAATATTCGCTGCGATTAAAGGAGATAACCCTAATCCTCCTTTCACAATTTCAGTTATCGCATATCTTTTGCGATAATCTCTAATCATTCCTACACTCAACCAAAACAAAACTAACAACACAAATATTTGGATTTGTTGGGGGGTGAGGCGATATTTTTTCTTGAGTATGAAAAACATTATCACTGACACAATTATTAATAAAATTGAAAAAACTACTTTCATAAAATCACCTTTTTAATAGTATATACTTTTTTTTACTTCTTTTAAAGTAATATATATTAAGTTATGATATAATACAGTTGGAGGATATTATATGAAACATATTTGTTGGATAAATGCTTTGCGGAATGTGCTTCATTATAATTTAAAGCAGATTTATGCAATATAAAATACATTCTAAATTTGAAACAACAATCGAAATAAAAAAATCTAAGTTTATTTCGTATCTTATTCCTGTTTCTGATGAGAAGACAGCTAAAGATGAAATTAATTATTTAAAAAAAATACATCCTAACGCTAATCATCACTGCTATGCAATGATTATAAATGATATTCAAAGAAGTAATGATGATGGCGAACCTAACAGTAGTGCTGGTATTCCTATTTTAAAAGAACTCCAATTTTCTAATATCACCAATGTACTTTGTGTTGTTGTCCGCTATTTTGGAGGTATTAAATTAGGTGTTGGAGGTTTGATTCGTGCTTATTCGCAAAGTTGTAAAGCAGTATTAGAAATTTGTGATAAATATGCACTAATTAAAATAAAAAAACATCAAATTACCTTTGATTATAAATATATTGATAAAATAGAATTTTTATTGAAAAATGATATTGTGGATAAAGTTTTTGATGAAAAAGTAACGTTCACATACTTATCAAACAATGATTATCTTGAAACATTTAATGAAATAACTTCAGGAACGATTAATTATCAATTTATTGCCGAAAATATTTTAGAAGTTAAACAATCAAATGAAAAATAACCACCTTTTGTAGTGGTTATTTTCTTTTTTTCCTAATTTTTTTAGGAGATTTTTTTTCAGTTGTTTTATTTCTTTTTACACGTTGACTATTTTCTTTTTTATGTTTTTTTTCATCAATTCCTGCATATACTGGTAAACCTTTAATTGTACATTCATACATACATTCTACAACTTTATAAATGTATTTAGCATCAATTTCTACTAAAGTGAAACGATCTCTAATATCGACTTTCCCCACAATTTGACTAGATAAACCACTTTCTTCACTAATAGCACATATAATGTGATTCGCACTAACTTTATCTTTTTTGCCAATTGATAATTTCATCATACGCATATCTTTAGTTTTTTGAATTGGTTGTTCTTCCACAACATCAAAATTAAAACGTGGTTCTTGATAACTTTTAGCAACTAATGCGGTTGCAATATTTTCTATTGCATATCCTTCTGCTAATAATTGATTAATAATCTCAAATGATGTTTTACTTACGTTTTCATTTAACTGATCACGCACTTCATTAATAAATAATTGTTTGTGGGATTCAAGCATCTCTTCCATTGAAGGTAATGGTTGTTTTGCAATATTTGTTTTTGTGTATTTTGCAATATCTTTAATAAATTTTACTTGTTTATTTCCTGTTACTAATGTAATTGCGATGCCTTTTTTTCCTGCTCGCCCTGTTCTTCCTACACGATGAATATAATATTCATTATCTTGCGGTATATCATAATTAATCACTAATTCAATATTATCAACATCAATTCCTCTAGCAGCAACATCGGTTGCAATTAAAATCGGATAATTTCCTTCTTTAAACTGTTCAAATACACGTGTTCTGAATTGTTGTTTCATATCACCATGTAATCCGATCGCTTTTATATTTTTTTTATTTAATTCATCTACTAATTCATCTACTAATTTTTTAGTGTTTGTGAATATCATTGTTAAATTAGCGTTATAATGCTGTAATAAAATTTCTAACGCATCAAATTTCTTACCTTTTGGTATTTCATAATATACTTGATTAACAGTATCAATTGTGCGTTGTTTTGATGCAATTTCGATTGTTAGTGGGTTGTCTTGAAATTGTTCCGTAATTTTTAAAATAGCACTAGGCATCGTTGCTGAAAATAAAATCATTTGGTAATTTTCATGTGGTACTGATTTTAAAATTTCTTCAATATCTTCTTTAAACCCCATATTCAACATTTCATCAGCTTCATCTAATACAATCATATTTGTGGCATTTAATTTAATTGTGCGTCTTCTTAAATGATCCATTATTCTTCCTGGTGTACCCACAATAACTGCACTACCTTTTTTTAATAATTGAATTTGACGCTCAATAGGTTCTCCACCATAAATTGGTACGATTTTAACACCTTCTTTATATTTAGAAAACTTGCGAAATTCATTTGTGACTTGCAACACTAATTCTCTTGTTGGACAAATAACTAATGCTTCGCACATTTTATGATTCGGTTGTACTTTCTCAATAATTGGTATCCCAAAAGCAGCAGTTTTTCCAGTACCCGTATGCGATTTACCTAATACATCTTTACCTTCTAAAATAGCTGGTATCGCCTCTTGTTGTATTTTTGTTGGTTCTGCATACCCTAAATCATTAATTGCTCTTAATATTTCTAAACTAATTGGTAATTCATTAAAATTTTTCATTTTATTCTCTCTTTCATAACTTATTAAGTCTAGCACATCATCACAGCAATAAACAAGTTATATGATTGAAATATTTGCATTAACTGATTTTTTTTGTTAAAATAAATAGTGCATAAAATATATAGCAGCATATAAAGTTAAATGGAAATGCGTTTATAACAAGTTAGACTTGTGATTGAGTAGTCTTGCTGTAAGGTGAAAAAATCGAACGTATAAACACAACCAATTAATGATTTATAGCAAGTTATTGTTTTATCGCCATTAAACAATAAGGAGGAAATAAAATGGCACGCAATAGAGGACCAGTTTGGAAGTTGTCTCGTCGTTTAAGTTTTTCAGTATTAGAAACAGGACAAGAACTTAAAAAAAGAGCATATGCACCAGGACAACATGGACCAAACAAAAGAGTTAAATTAAGTAACTATGGTTTACAGTTACGAGAAAAACAAAGAATTAGACATATGTATGGTGTTAATGAAAAACAATTCTACAACACTTTCGTTAAAGCTAGTAAATTAAAAGGTGTTACTGGGGATAACTTCTTATTCTTATTAGAATCAAGATTAGACAACTTAGTATACCGTATGGGATTAGCTAGAACACGTCGTGGAGCACGTCAATTAGTAAACCACGGTCATATTTTAGTTAATGGACAAAAAGTTGATATTCCATCATACAGCGTTAAAGTTGGTTCAGAAATTTCATTAAGAGAAAAATCATTAAATTTAGCAGTAGTTAATGAATCATTAAGTGGCAGTTTAAATACAGTTGCATTCGTTACTTTTGACCACAACACAAAAAAAGGTACTTTTGTAAGATTACCAGATCGTCGTGAATTAAACCAAGAAATTAATGAATCATTAGTTGTTGAGTTTTACAACAGATAGTAAAAAACATATCCTTGATTGGATATGTTTTTTTATTGTTCGATAACGTAATAATATTTTTTACCTTTTTTAATAATTGAATAATTATCTACAATTGCATTTTCTTTAGATACAATCATATCTGATACTTTCACGCCATTTAATTGTATCGAACCATTTGCGATTAATTCACGTGCTTCTCGTTTACTTGTTGCTATTTTAGCTTCTACTAATATTTCAACTAATGATACATTATTGGATACTTTTATTTTTTCATAGCTTGCTATCGCACTAGCTAATTCATCTAAACTTAATGTTGTAATATCGCCTTTAAAAAACGCTTCTGTTATTTTTAAAGCTTTTTCTAACTCTTCTTCACCATGAATAATTTTAGTTACTTCAGAAGCTAATACTTTTTGTGCTTCACGTTTAAATGGTTCATTTTTAACACATTGTTCTAGTCTTAAAATTTCTTCTTTTGTAACGAATGTTAATCGTTTTAAAAAATTAATTACATCTGCATCCGCAGTATTTAAAAAATATTGATATAACACATATGGACTCGTTGCTTCTTTGTCTAGCCAAATATTTGCACCTTCGCTTTTTCCAAATTTTGTTCCATCAGATTTTTCAATTAATGGTGAAGTTACACCAAACACTTTTTTATCATGTCCTAGTGTTTTTCTAATTAACTCTAATCCACTTGTAATATTTCCCCATTGATCGCTTCCGCCTATTTGAAGTTCACAACCGTATGTTTCATATAAGTATTTAAAGTCAGCCGCTTGTAAAATTGTATAAGAAAACTCTGTAAAAGAAATACCTGTTTCTAATCTTGAAGCTACAATATCTTTATTAATCATGTAATTTACATTAAAATGTTTACCAAAATCTCTTAAAAACGTTAAGATATCATATTTTGATAACCAATCATAATTATTAACCATAATCGCTGTATCATAATTAATAAATCTTTGAAGTGTTTTTTTAATCGCTTCTACATTGTTTTTTACTGTTTCAAGGGAAAGCATACTTCTTTCACTTGTCATACGTGGATCACCAATTGAACCGGTAGCCCCCCCACACAAAGTAATGACTTTATGTCCTGCTTTTTGATAGCGTGCCAACAATAAAATTTGTTGGAGGTGACCAATATGTAATTTATCAGCAGTTGGGTCAAATCCACAATACAATGTAATTGGTGTTTTTAATCGCTCACGAAACGCTTCAATATCGGTACAATCTTTAATTAATCCTCTAAAAATTAAATCATCTAATAGCATGTTTACTCCTTTGTAGTACCACGTTTAGTAAATAAGTAGCCTAATTCAATTTCTTTTTCAAAATGTCCTTGATCTTGTTCTTCTGGGTCTTTTTTTGCTAGTAACTTCGTCAAAATACGCATTGCAACTGCTCCTAAATCATAATAAGGAATTTTAAATCCTGAAATTTGTGGTCTAACCATTGCATTATATTTTGAATCTAATGCACACACAATTTCTGTAGAACTTAATTTATTTAATTCTGTTAATGCATTTAAAGTTGCAATTGCTTGTGAATCACGATACGTTATTACTAATTCATGTGAATTGTGTTTAAAGTATTCAATTAAATGGTTGTATGATGAGCGATGATTTTCAGGTATGGCTACATAACCATCAAAAGATAATTGGTGTTCATTAAATGCTTTTGAAATACCATCAATCATTTTTGTCATCACGAATTTATTTTTTCTATCTTCTACTAATGCAATATTTTTTTTGCCTTGTGTAATATATTTTTTAGCTAATTGATACGCCATTTCTTCAAAATTAATAAATACCGATCCTAATTTTTCACCTTTAAATTTATTTACACCCATAAATACTACTGCTACATCATACTCTTCCAACATACTGATGTGTTCTTGTGTGAATTTATCATCAAAAACAATCGCACCATCAGCACGTGATTTAATCACCGCATCAACAATTTCATTTGCGGAATTAAATCCATCACTTATCGTATATAATGAAATATTATATTTATATATTTTTGCAACATCAGTCAAGCCTTTTAGTACTTGAGCATTATTATACACTGAATTATCAGAAACAATTAATGCAACTGTTGTTGTTTTTTGTAATGCTAAACCTTGTGCCATAGCATTTGGTTTATAACCTAATTTGGCAATCACTTCTTCAACTTTTAGTCGGGTTTTTTCTTTAACAACACTTGATCCATTAATGACACGTGAAACAGTTGCTAAAGATACACCTGATTCTTTTGCTACTTCATAAATTGTTATTTTTTTCATGTTACTCCTCCTTTGTTTTCTTTAATATTTCTTTACTTTTGGACTGTAATTGATTAATTGTTTCAACAGCTTTAGCTTTCCATTCATATGCTTTCTCTTTTGATTTTTCATGAGCTTTATCAATCGTTTCAGCCACATTTGCAACAGATTTAGTTGTTTGTGATACAGAAACTAAATTTTCATCTACAAGCGATATTGTTTTTTCTAGTTGCTCAATTCTTTGTGTTGTAAGAGATACAGCTTTGATAAGTTGTCGCAATAATTTAGCAACAAGCATTAAAATCACAAATACAATTACAGGTATTAAATATGTTGTAATTTTTTGAATAATAATTAAAAATTGTTCTAATGTGATGTTTTCCATTATTTATCTCCCACTTGTTTTTTCAAGCTTCTTTTTTTTAAAGTTTTCGTTATTATTGATAATGTATCAACTGTTGATTTTGAAATATAGCGTGCAATATTTTTTTGTATACCAGAAAATGTTGCGACGATATTTTCAATATGTTGCATTAGTTTTTGTTGTGTTGTAAGTATAGCTTGCACTAAAGTAAATGTATGTTCTAACTGTTGGATGCGTTGTTGTGTCATTTTTAATAGTTTTATTAATGCTATCAAAAATAATATTAAATACACTATCACAACAATTATTCCAAATAAAATTAAATACATTGCAACATCTTTAAATGTTTCTAATATTGGTAATACTGCTATTTCCATATTATTGCTCCATATGAATTTTTTTAATCACATCTTTAAATTTATAAACATCTTTCGTGCTCATAAACACATATACTGCTTCACCATACTCTGCTACTATTTTTCCATCAGCTTCATCTTCATTTTCTGCATAAAACGCATTACAATATTGAGCAAGTTGTTTTCCATCTATTTCATTTTCCGCAAATTTAACTGCTTTTGGATATGCTGTAACAACAGCATAATCTGCTAAATTTAGTGCGTTTTTAAATTCTTGTAAAAAGTGTGTTACACGTGTTGGTCGATCAGGCTTATATACTGCTACCACTTTTTTATGCGGATAACTTCTTCTAATTGCATCTATTGTTGCTGTTATAGCTGTAGGGTGATGTGCATAATCATCAATATACACATATTCGTTATATTTTTCTACTGAAAAACGTCGTTTTGTTCCTTTAAATGTTGCAATTCTTTCACGAATTAAAACTTTATCAATATTCATCGCAATTAATATTGTAATGCAACCTAAAGCATCATATAACATATGTCTTCCTACTAATGGAATAATATACGTGTCATAATATTCATTTTTATAATACACATCAAATTGTGTAGTTGTTTCATTTTCAATCATATTTTTTGCAACGATATCATTATCATCATTCAAACCAAAATATATTTTATTGTTTTCTATATTTAAGTTTCTGATATTATAATCATCACCATTTAAAGCTACGATTTTTTTTACTTGATTCGCAAATATTTGAAAAGATTGACAATATCTTTCTAAAGTTTTGAAATAGTCAACATGATCCAGTTCAATATTTAAAACTACAGCATAATCTGGTGTATACGCAAGAAAACGATCTTCAAATTCACAACATTCTGCTACAAAATAATTAGCATCTTTTATAATCCCACCTGTTCCATCACCAATTAAAAACCCACGTTTCAATGGTTCTAGAATATGTGTCAACATACCTGTAGTAGTCGTTTTACCATGTGTGCCGACTACTGAAATACTTTGATAATCATTTAAAAGTTTCGCTAAAAACGATTGATATGTGAACGTTTTTACCGTTGGGTTATTTAATGCTGCTTGCACTTCTTCGTGTTCAGCATTAAAACTATTACCAATTATAACCGTCATATTATCTTGAATATTATTTTTGGAAAAAGAATAAATCTTCACATTTCTGTTTTCTAAAGCCGATTGGGTAAAGATATAAAAATCAACATCACTTCCACTTACTTCATATCCTAAATCTAATACGATATGTGCTAATGAAGCCATCCCCGAACCTTTAATCCCAATAAAATGATACATTATTTTTTTTCCTCATCAAATAATTTAAATTGCACTAATTCAATATCTTTGTCATCACTATTGTTGATGAAGTCTTCTAATGTCATTTCTTCTCCAACTTCAGCTAATTGCACTGCTTTTGCAGATTCTTTTTTCTGATTTCCAAACATTGGTGAAATAACATTTGAATAAGTTTGTGTTTCTTTTTTTGATTTTTCTACTACTTTATTAAATTTTGGTTCAGATTTTTTAGTTGTTTTACCAGAAATTGGTGATAAAATCGTTTCAAATTCATATGCTGGTTGACTTGATTTTGAGCGTGAT
Organism: uncultured Erysipelotrichaceae bacterium; assembly: GCA_945877255.1. GTDB lineage: Bacteria > Bacillota_I > Bacilli_A > Erysipelotrichales > Erysipelotrichaceae > CAMCRE01. Next base: position 47,008 of record CAMCRE010000006.1, on the reverse strand, counting down.
TCAAACACTGGTTTAACTTCATCTTTTAAAGTAAACGTTGTAATAGGTTTATCAACTTTTTGTTCTTCAGGTTCTAAGCTCGTCATCGTAATTGTTTGTGCAAATGTTGTTTCGTTCACTTCAACTTTTTTTTCATCTGTTGTTTCTAAAACAACTTCTTCAGTTTCTTCTTCCACAAAAAATAATTTTTTAATTTTTTTAAACATGTTTTTCTCCTTTCCATTCAAATTTAGATCCGACTTGATAGCTTTCATCTAATTCTAATAATCCTTTTTTATATTCTTTAATTAATCCTAATTCATATGCCGAACATAACATACCTTGTGATTCAACATTTAATAACTTACCTTTTTTAATATACATATCATTTACTATTGCGTGTTCTTTCGCCACAACTACTCTTAAATTTTCTGTTGCATTTGCAGCTCCACATACTATTTGTAGTAATTCATCACATTGTACTTGACATATTTTAAGACGTTGACTATTAGGATGTGGTTCACATTTTATAATTTCACCCACATATAAATGTGTTTCATAGTCATGTGTTAATGTATTATTCGTTAATTCATTAATTTTATGTAAAATTTCATTTGTTACTGCTATTTTACCACTTCCGATAACTTCAAAGTTTTCTATATTGTATCCAACAATTTCATCTTGATCATTATACAATTCAGTATACCTTTCTTTTTTAATATACTTGACTATTTTTGGATCATCAATTCTCACAAATAATGTGTTGTTAAATTGTGGTAGTAAATTTAATCTAATTTTCATAGTAATTTTGATAAGAATTCATCAATTTCTTTCTCTGTTTTTCTAAACCTAGAAACAAATCTTCCTAATTCTTGCCCTTTCCCCACCGCAACAAATGATGGTATTCCCATAACAGATAATTGTTGGGAGAGGTCAATAAATTTATCACGGTCGACATAGTAAAAATCATAATCACTATATTTTTCGATTAATTTTGGCATAAATGGTTTAATAAATGTGCAATCTGGACACCAATTAGCCGAGAACGTTAATACACTTACTTTATCTTGTTGAATTAATTGTTCTAATTGTTGTGCTGTTTCTAGTGATTGCATAATTGTTTTCATCTGTTTTCCTCCTTAAACATTGTAATTTTCTCTTCATTTAATGAATCAATAAATTTGATTAACGCTTTTTTTGCATTTTTCAAATCATTGCTATCAATTGTAATCGAATTAGTATGTAAATTTCTTCCACAAATACATACTGTCAACGTTGGTACACCATGGTTTGATTTATGGATTGCACCGGCATCTGTTCCGCCTAAAGAATAAAAATATTGATGCTTAATATCATTATTGATTAATAGTTGCTCAAAATAATTAATTAATGTGCGGTTTGGCAACATGCTTCTATCATAAAATCTAATTAATACACCGCCACCAAGTACACCATTAGCATCTTTTGGTGAAGTAATATCTGTTGCTGGCGAGCAGTCTAAAACAACCGCTAAATCTGGATTAATGAAATGTGTTGCTGTTTGTGCTCCTCTTAATCCTACTTCTTCTTGAACATTTGCACCAACGTATAAATCAAATGGTAATTCAATATCTTTGAAATGTTCTAGTATTTCAACGCCTAAAATACAGCCATAACGATTATCCCATGCTTTAGCTAGAATACGATTTTCCCCTAAAAAATGGGTTTCACCATCAACAACTAATGTATCACCTACATTAATGCCTTGCTGTAATACTTCATCTTTACTCGTGCAACCAACATCCACCAACATATTTTCTATTTTCATTGGTGCTTTACGATCAGCTTCCGTTAAAAAGTGTGGTGGAATACTACAAATTGCACCATTTACTTCTGTTAAATCGCGTTTTAATAATCGAATGCGTTGTGCTAATAATGTTTGTTCCCAGATACCACCAATCGGCACAATTTTTAATAATCCATTTTCTTGGATTGCTTTCACCATAAAACCTACTTCATCTAAGTGTGCGGATACCATAACTTTTTTAGCATTTGCAACTTTACTTTTTTTAACTGCATAAATGCTGCCTAAGTTGTCATAAATCACTTCATATCCTAATTCTTCATAATATTGCTTTAATAGTCTTGATACTTTTACTTCATGTCCACTTACACCAATAACTTGTGTTAGTGCCACAATTCTTTCTTTATTCAACATTTTTCCTCCTTACAACTAAACGATTAATTTTAATGTTTTTATTAATGAATTTTTGTTCGTATTCAGTAATCGGATCTTCTTTCAATGATGAGCGAAAATCGGTATCAATTTCAATTACTTCCCAACCATTCTCCACAAATGAATTTAATGAATATAAAAATAATTGATAATTATCTGTTTTCATAATAATTTTACCTTCTGGTTTTAAAATTTTAGCGTATTGCGATAAAAACTTACTATGCGATAATCTTCTTTTTGTTGTTCGTTTTTTAGGCCATGGATCACTAAAATTTAAGTAAATATTATCAACTTCAGCTTCATCAAAATATTCACTCAATAATTCTGCATCAAAATTCATTAATCGAAACTTGTTGTTTATGAGTGTTTCTAATTTTAATAATGCTAAGTATGCAATAGATGGATTTTTTTCAATTGCCACAAATGCATTATCTGGATATTGCTGTATCATTTGATAGGCATATCCACCTTTTCCACACCCAATTTCAATATTTAATGTTTCTGAATTTAGTATTGTTTTCCATTTACCTTTGTTAGAAAAATCGTTTACAACCAGTTTAGAATTTTCTAAATATTTTTTGGCATTTGGTATATGTCTTACTCTCATTTCTTCACCTTTTCTTTTATTTTATTTTACCACATTTTCAAGTAAAATGAAATAATTTTCACTTTTTTATTTAATTTTATTGTAATTAAAAAAGAATGTGTATTTTAATAAAAGCACATTCTTTCCTAATTCATTTCTGATTAATTAATTTTATTTTCTTCATTCCTACTACGATAATATTTAAAATATAAATTAATGCAGCCGCTATTCCTAAATATAAAATAACATCATAGCTTTCATTAAATTCATCTACTAAAATACCATAAAGAAAAACGGAACACACAATCATTATCATGATAATTGTCATATATATTAAATTATTTTTTTTATTTTGACATATAGAAAACATTGCATACAATTGTGAAACTAAACCGCAAGCCACAACAGCTAGTAACACATACCAATAACCGAATTTCATTCACTTTCCCTCCTTTATAGTCTTTTTTGTACTTTCATTGTACACCTTTTTTTTGCAAAACACAACTAAATTGTTTAAAAACACAATTTTTATTATAAAATAGATTAAAAATGTGTATCGACTAAAAATCAATACACATTTTATTTTATGATTGTGGTGTTTCTGTTTTTTCTGCTTTAGGCAACAATGCTTTTCGTGAAACATTAATTCTACCTTTATCATCAATTTCAGTGACTTTTACTTTCACAATATCACCTAATTTTAAAGCAGTATTAATATCTTCAATTCTTTCATGACTAACTTTAGATACATGCAATAATGCATCAACGTTACCATATAAATTAACGAATGCTCCAAATTTTTCAATTCTAACAACTGGTGCTTCATATATTTCACCAACTTGTACAACTTTTGTGATCACTTCAATCATTTTAGCGGCTTTGTTAATTGATTCTCTATTTTGGTGGTAAATTACAACTGTACCATCATCTGCAATATCAATTTTCACATCATCAGATTCAGCAATAATTTGGTTAATCATTTTTCCACCTGGTCCAATAACTTCCTTAATTTTATCTACTGGAATAACCATTTGATGAATTTTTGGTGCATATTTTCCAACATCAGGTCTTACAGTATCAATTGTCGCCAACATATTATTTAAAATATGTTTTCTACCTACTTTAGCTTGTGCCAATGCTTCTTCAAATATTTCTGGTGTTAGACCATCAATTTTAATATCCATTTGTAGGGCTGTGATTCCTTTTTCACTACCTGCTACTTTAAAGTCCATATCTCCTAAATGATCTTCCATCCCTTGAATATCACTTAATACAGTGTAATGTTCGCCATCTTTTACTAATCCCATCGCAATACCCGCAATTGGTGCTTTTATCGGTACCCCTGCAGCCATTAACGCCATTGTACCAGCACAAATACTTGCTTGTGATGAAGAACCATTTGATTCTAATACTTCTGCTACTAAACGAATTGTATAAGGGAATTGTTTTTCATCAGGAATAACTTGTAATAACGCTCTTTCTCCTAATGCACCATGTCCAATTTCTCTTCTACCTGGTGCCCCCATTCTTCCTGTTTCACCTACTGAAAACGGTGGGAAATTGTAATGGTGCATAAAACGTTTAGAATCATTTTCTGTTAAGTCATCAATAATTTGATTATCATTTAATGCTCCCAACGTACAAACTGATAATACTTGTGTTTCTCCACGCGTAAACATCGCACTACCATGTACACGTGGCAATAAATCTATTTGTGAATTTAGGGGACGAATTTCAGTTATTTCTCTTCCATCTGGTCGAATTTTCTCAACTGTAATTAATCTTCTAACTTCCGCTTTTACAATATCATGTGTAATTTCTTTAACTTGTTTTAATATTTTAGTTAAATTTTCATGCTCAGCATATTTTTGTTTAAACACTTCTTGCATGTTTTCTTCAATTTCATCAATTGTGGAATATCTTACTAATTTTTCTTTAATTTGCACCGCTTGACACAATTGATCTTTACATAACGCTTCTACTTCAGCTTTTAATACTGGATCAATTTCATATAACGTTATTTCACGTTTTTCTTTTCCACATTGTTTTACAACATCTTCTTGGAAAGCAACTAATTGTTTAATGTATTCATGTCCAAATAAAATAGCTTCTAACATCGCTTCTTCGCTTACTTCTTTTGCTCCTGCTTCTACCATGTTTACCGCATATTTTGTACCTGCTACAGCTAAATCAATATCAGATTGTTTCATTTCTTCTACTGTTGGGTTAATAATTAATTCACCGTTTACACGTCCTACTTGTACACCCGCAATTGGTCCATTAAATGGAATATCCGATAAACATAACGCTAACGAAGCCCCAAACATCGCTGTCATATCCACGTTTGAATCTGGATCAACTGATAACACAGTATTCACAACTTGTACTTCATTTCTAAATCCTTCCGCAAATAATGGACGAATTGGACGATCAATCATTCTTGCTGTCAATGTCGCATGTTCGCTTGGTCTACCTTCTCTTCTTAAAAATCCACCAGGTATTTTACCTGCTGAGTATAATTTTTCTTCAAACGTTACTGTTAACGGGAAAAAATCAATATCTTTCGCTGTTTTACTTGCAGTTGCTACTGATAGCACAACACTTTCTTCATATCTTACTAGTACACTTCCACCAGCTTGTTTTGCCATTTCTCCAGTTTCTACTGTAATAGTTTTCCCACAAAAATCTAAACTAAATATTTGTTTCATTGTTCACCTCTAATATATTTTCTTTCTTTATAATAGCATATTTTGCATGATTTTTATATTATTTTTACTTGTTTAGCGTAAAATATCACTTTATTAATAAAAAATGCTGCTATCGCAACATTATTTTATTTGATTAACTAATTCAATAAACACATCGCCACGATGTTCAAATGATTCAAATTGATCATAACTTGCACACCCTGGTGAAAGTAATATAATATCACCTTTTACTGCAATGTCGTTTGCTTTTTGAAGTGCTTCTTGTAAATTATCACATAACGCAACATGATCAAATATTGAGCTAAAGAGCTGTTTCACTTCACCAAACGCAAATACTTTTTTTATTTTAGAATTGTATTGTTTTAATATATCAAAACTTACTTTCTTATCATAACCACCTGCTAATAAAATAATTTTATTAGCAACATTAAACGATTTCAATGCTACTTCTAATGATTCAGGGTTTGTTGCTTTAGAGTCATTATAGTATTCAACACCGTTGATTGTTTTTAAATATTGTAAACGATGTTTGATTGCTTTAAAACTTGCAAGTCCTTGTTGAATTGATTGTTTATCAATACCAATTAAATATGCACTCATCACCGCAATCATTGCATTTTGTTGGTTGTGTTCACCTTTCAATGGAAAATGTTTTAAATCAGCTATTTCTTTTTGGTTGTAATAAATTTTATTGTTTTCAATATATACGTCAGTTTTCACTTTTGTTGAAAATTTTATAATTTTAGCTGGTATATTGACACAATACTTCACTACATTTTCATCATCAATATTGAGTAAAAAGTAATCATCTTGTGTTTGATTTTTATAAATATTTGTTTTTGAAATATAATATTTCTCAACATCTAACATATAATCTAAATGATCAGGTGTTAAATTAATAATCGTTGCAATATGTGGTCGAAATGTATCAATTCCTAATAATTGAAAATTACTTAATTCTAAAACGACATCTTCTTGTTTATCACTAACGTACTCACTTAATGCCACACCGATATTTCCAGCCACAATAGTTGGTTTTTTTTGTTGCAAAATATGATGTGTTAAACTTGTTGCAGTTGTTTTACCATTCGTCCCCGTAATCGCAATATATCTGAAATTTGGTGCTTCTTGATATGCTATCTCAATTTCAGTATATATCGGAATATTGTAATTTTGAATTTTAATAACTTCCTCATTATGATACGGTATTCCTGGTGATTTCACCACAAATTTTATTTGGGATAAATATTGTGCTATTTCATGTTGCAAAATAAATTCAACATTATTTTCATTTTCATGTTTCTTGATATCAGAAACAATAACACGATATTTTTTTTGTAATAATTTAACGAGTGCTTTTGTACTACGGGAATACCCCATCACCAATACTACATCCAATACCATAACACAACTCCTAATAACGCACAAATTACGCCAACTGTCGTAAATAGTCTTACGATTTGTTTTTCATTCAATCCTTTTAATTCATAATGGTGATGAATGGGTGACATCAAAAAAATTCTTTTTTTAGTGCGTTTATAATATGCAACTTGAATCATTACAGATAATGTTTCAATTAAGTACACGCCTCCAATCACAATTAATAAGATTTCTACTTTTAATAATGTTGCAATTAAAGCAAGTACACCACCTAATGCCAATGAACCTGTATCACCCATAAAAATTTTAGCTGGATTTTTATTATATTGGTAATAACCTAATAGTGAGAAAAATAATGCCACGATAAACGTTAAAATTGCCCATTCTTGTTTATAATATGCGATAATCGCAAATGGTATTAATGCCACCATTGTAACACTGGCACATAAACCATCAATACCATCCGTTAAATTTACAGCATTGCTTTCTGCCACAAACATAATGATAATAAATATGTAATAAACGAAATGTAAGTTAATTGTGATGAAAGGTAATACTAAAGTTGTATTAATTTTTGAATGATAAATCATTATAAATATTGCCACAATTAGAAATTGTGCTAATAATTTATATCTTGCTTTTAAACCATCGTTTTTTTTCTGTACAACTATTAAATAGTCATCTAAAAAACCGATTAAAAAATAACCGAGATACACTAATGTGATAATTAAAAATTGTGTATTAAAAATTAAACGATAATTGATTAATAGCATTGCAATTATTGGTATAACCACAAAGCCTATCCCACCCATTGTTGGGGTGCCTTTTTTTTGGTGATGTGATTTTGGACCTTCTTCACGAATAGATTGCCCAAATTTTAATTGATGCATAAATTTGATTATTGTGGGATAACTGACTAACGTTAAAACTAACGATAGTACACCCGTTATAATTAATGTTTCCATAAAACTCCTTATTTTAATTCTACAATAATATCACTTTTTTGATCTAGTGTAGTATTTTGTGCAATATTTTGTTTTACAACACTTCCACTACCTTTAATTGTAATTCCTAATCCCGTTAATCTTGAGAAAGTAGCGACATCTTTATACGTCCACCCTTGCATATTTGGCATTCTGATAATTCCACCAGAAAACAAGAAAATTTTACGATTAGGAATAATCGCTTCATCTTTATTAGGATATTGTGCGATAACACTTTCACCATTTCCAATTACTTGTACATTGTTACTCATTTTACTTGCACGTTCTGTTGCATATTTTACTGTATGATTCAAAAAGTTTTGCATCGTTTGAATTTTAAATTCTTTTTTATTTTGAAGTACAAGTTGTTTATTTGTTTGAAGTGTATCTAACGCTAATCTTAATGCTGATTTTATTTTCTCATGATTGATTTGTGTCGTTGTTGGTGTTTTTTGTGCATAGTATAAAATAATTTCAGGATTTTCTGCCGGTGCTGCTAATATTGTGGAATAAATAAACGTATTTTTTGAATATTTTCCATCAATTACAACTTCTCCAGTTCCCGTTTTACCTATCACATTAATATCAGATAGTCGATATCCACGAGCGGTTCCATATTCAGGATTCATCGGTTCTTTTAAATATTCAATCATTTTATCTGCCGTAGATTGTTTTAATATTTGCGTTTTAACTGGCGTGTTTTGGTATAATTTTTCACTTGTTGTTGGATTAACCACAAAATCAATAATATATGGTTTTGACATCACGCCTTTATTCAATACACCACTAAATGCTTGTACAATATTTAATGCCGTCGTGCTTGAACCTTGTCCAAATGCTGTATTAATCATTTCTATTGGTCCTTTAAAGTTTCTAATTCCGGCAACAGTATTGATTCCTGGTATTTTTAAATTCTCATACAATTGGAATTTATCAAAATATTCAGTGAATGGCTTAAATTTCAAGTGTGAAACAAGTAATTCTGTTGTAACTGTATTTAATGATCGTGCTAATGCTTCTTTTAAATTAACTGTTCCATATTGTTTTTTATTCGCGTCATAAATAGTATTAATTGCGTTTTTTTCACTACTGATTCTAACTATTTCACCTTTCCCGTTATAGCCGACATGATATGCACCTGTCGCAAATCCTTTGTTTTCTGGGAAAGTATTGTTGTCAATAGCAGCCGCATAAGTAAACACTTTAATTGTAGACCCTGGTTCATATGATGTATCTGCTACTAAATTAGTATATTTTGTAATATTTTTTTTATTCAAGTCAAATCCTGTAGATGTTGCTGCTCCTAATATTTCACCTGTTTTTGCGTTCGCAACCACAATCCAACGATCGAGTTTATCATTTTCTTCCACAACGTTTTCTAATGCTTCTTGGATATTTTTATCAATCGTTAAATAAGCATCATTGCCATGTCTCACTGATTTTAAAACTTTTTCTTGCCCTGGAATAACTTGTCCATTTTTCCCTATTTTATATTCTTTTAAACCATCTTCCCCTATTAAGTAGTTATCTAAGTATTGTTCGATTCCCATTTCTCCAACGATGCGGTTTTTTTCAGTATTATAACGCGCAAATCCTAAAATATTACTCGCAAATTTACCCGTTGGATAAACACGCTCCAATACTTGTGTGAATCTTAATCCAGGTAGTGCTGTTTTTTCTAATGCTTCTTTTGTTTCTTTAGACAGTGATTTTCCATATACACCGATTTCGACTTGTTTAGCATCTTTACGATTCATATATTTTAATGCTTCTTCAACTGGTATGCCTAGATGTTGGTTTAACACTGTTGCTGTTTTTTCTTTGTCTACTACATATAGTGGTTTTTTTGTTACGACTTCTTTTAAATTTTCATCTAACACAATATATAATTGATATCGCTCAATATCTTGTGCGATAACTTCTCCATTACGATCATAAATTGTTCCTCGACGTGCTTTTTCAACAACTGTAAATAGTGCTTTATTTTTTTGGAATTCGATGACATCAATTCCTGTTCTTAAATGTTTTTTAGTAATTGAAATATAAAACACGTTTAAAATAATTATTGCAATAAAAAGAAACAATCCAATCGTAATAATGATTACTTTTGGATTTGATTTTTTCATATTATCTTGTTATTGAAACTACATTATCTGGAATTGATCGTAGCCCTTTCTCACTCACAATACTCATTATTCTTTCTCTTGTTGATAGTTCTTTCACACTTAATGATAAACTATTAATAGATTCATTTAATACACGCTTTTCATTTTCAATTTTTTGAATTTCACTTGCTTGTGCAGCGTTGTGTGATGTTATAAACATATTAGATGCTAAATAACCCACAAAACTTAAAAACCATGCTGTAATTAATATTCCTTGTGGTCGGAATTTTTTTCGTTTAGTAACGATTCTCACTTTCTTTTTCATCTTCTACCCTCTCAATTACGCGTAATTTAGCTGAATGTGAGCGATTGTTTTCTTGTATTTCTTGCTCACTTGCTACGATTACTTTTTTATTTATAATTTTAAATTTAACACTTTCTTCTGTTAACATTGGTAATTTTGGATTAACTTTTTTAGATGTGCTACATTCCTTAAAAATACGTTTCACTATTTTATCTTCTAATGAATGAAATGTGATGACACACAATCTTCCATTTTTAGACAGTAATTTAAGTGCAGCTCTAATTGCTATTTCCAAATTTTCTAATTCTTTATTTACTTCGATTCTAATTGCTTGAAAAACTTTTTTTGCTGGATGTCCTTTTGAACGCAACACTTTTTCTGGTAGTGATTGTTTGATCACATTTACTAATTCAAGTGTGGTGTTAATTGGTTGAATTGCTCTTGTTTTGATAATGTTTTTGGCAATTTGTTTGCTGAATTTTTCTTCTCCATATTCAAAAAATAATTTCATTAATTGGTCGTATTCATAATGATTGACAACATAGTGTGCATCTAATGTTTGTGTTGTATCCATTCGCATATCTAATCTACTATCATAGCGATAAGAAAAGCCACGACTGGCATCATCAAATTGTGGACTTGAAACACCTAAATCCATTAAAATACCATCAACATGCGTTATTCCTAATTGCTGTAATTGGTATTGCATATCAGAATAATTAGAATGAATAATTTTAAAATTGCTTCCAAAATTTTTCAATATTTCATCAGATTTATTAATCGCTTCTTGATCTAAATCAAAACATACTAATAATCCGTTTGGAATTTTTTTTAAAATTTCACTTGCGTGTCCTGCTCTTCCTAATGTTGCATCAATATAAATGCCATCATTTTTAATATTTAAGTTTTCAATACATTCTTGTTTCATTACACTGAAATGTTCCATAATTAAAACTCCAATGACTGTGCTATATTTTCAAAATTTGCAGCAGCTTCTTCATAATGTTTTTGCCATTTATCTTGATTCCAAATTTCAGCGTGATTAATACTTCCTACTATAACACAATCTTTCTCTAATTGGGCATCTTTTATTAATCCTGCTGGAATTAATATTCGCCCTAGTTTATCAAATTCACATTCACATGCTTTTGATGCAATTAAGTGTATATATGCTCTGACTTCTTTTTTTGTTGTGGGTAATGATTTTAGTTTTTCATAAATTTCATTCCAGTTTGATAATGTGTGTATTGTAATACATCCATCTATTCCTCTCGTAACGATTACTTTATCATCAAATAGTTCTCTAAATTTTGATGGAATTGTAATTCTTCCTTTGGCATCAATTTTATGACTGTATTCTCCAATAAACATATTATCACCCACTTTCCAACACTTTTTTACACTTTTTTACACCTTTACTAAATTATACACTATTTTTTGTTTATTTGCAATATATTTGAGAATAAATTAATGATTTTTTTATGATGAAAACGATGCCCCAAAATAACGTATTCATTATAAAAAATCGACATAACCTGTATTGATTATGTCGTTAATTTAAAATGCAAAAATGTTTATTTTTGTTTTTTTGAGTGCTTCTATTGTAACATTAACTCCGTCTTTGAATGAACTTAAATGTAATATCATTTTAAGTCGATTTTTTGATTCATATAAAACGGATTACTTAAAATTTCTGGATTATCTCCTACAAAAGCCTTAGCTGCTTCAGAATCTCCTTGTAGTTGCCACATAAACCATGCCATTGTATAACCGTCAGGCTTGTATAAAACTTCGTTATGTGGAGTATTTTTTCTTCTCATCGCTACTTTTTGACTTGGGATATCATCATAAATTTCAACTAACTGTTCGCCTGTAACAACCCAATCGTCTCCTCCACCTTCTCCAGAAACCAACATAATAGGTATGCGAATTTTTGTTGCATCATAATCCCAGAAAAGATTATGAGCAAGTTTTTTATTAGTTGGCGATAAAGAAACTGCACTTTTATAAACTTCTTTGTGCTTAGTGTCAGTTATGGCGTTGAACACACCAACCCCTCCTTGCGAATGGCCAACAATCCCAACATTTTCGAAATCTACTCTTTGATAAAATACACTATCTTTGTCTTCTATTTTTTGATTTTCATTCATTCTTTCCAAATATCGGATACTCATTTCAGCTCCAAAAGCATCCCAAGAATATAACTCTTCTGTCCCAATTACAATAAACCCCCATGACGCATAATGTTCTGCTACCGTTGTATACTTTGACAACGGTGTTCCACTTCCATTAGTGAGTACAATTACAGGATATTTTCTCGCACTTGTTTCTAATTCTTTCGGATAGAAAATTAAAAATTTTCCAAAATTTAATAACACACCTTGTTCCTTTTTGGCCACTTCATATTTCCCATTTGCCATATATTTTTTTTCGATTTCAGCACCCATTTCTGTATTAATTTGGTAATTTTTAGGAACAGATGGCATACTTTTTAAGTACATCACTATAACAAGAACCAATAATATACAAGCCAACAAAATAACACTTACTATTTTAACCATTTTTTTCATATCTCTCCTTATATCTAACATACGATTAGAATTGTTTTCTACCACTATATTATATATATATATATATATATTCCATTGAAATGCTCCACAAAAATATTTTAATTAAAATAAAAACTAAGCCCTAAAATTTAAGACTTAGTTTTTAAATTAATCTTTTGATTTACCTAATATTCTTAAAATATATAAGAAAATATTAATAAAATCTAAATATAATTCTAATGCACCCCATACCGCAATGCTATTCAATGATTTTTCATCAGAAGCAACAGCATAATACGCATTTTTAAATTTTTGGACATCATATGCTGTTAAACCCATAAACACAAATAATCCAGCATAGCATATTAATAATTCCACAAATGAGCTTCTAAAAATAAAGATATTAATTAGACTAATTACTAACATTGCAATTAATGCAGCTTGTAATAACGAAGAGAAACGGCCAATATCTTTTTTTGTAGTGTATCCTATTACTGCTAAACTTCCAAACAATGCTGTCGCACCAATAAACGCTTGTAAAATAACTGTCATATCATAAGCTAAAAAGACGATTGAAAACGTAATCGCAATTGTTGCTGAATAAACTAAAAATAATATTGTAGATAATAATACATTTTGTGTTTCAACGTTTTTTCTAATCCAAATCGTTAAACCAATTTGTAATGCAAATACAATTAAAATTGAAAATGGCATACGTAAAAATGAAAATACTGCCATTCTTAATGTACTAACTGATACTAAGAAATAACCCAGTGTAGCAGATAATGCAACACCCACAAACATTAACGCAAAAATTTTCGCAAAATAACGATTAATCGTCATTTGATTTGAATAAACATTCTTTTTAAACATAACTACCTCCTGTTTACTATATTATACCACTATTTACATTTCATGTAAATATTACTGTTGTACGTTACGCCCACCAACAAAGTACTTCGTTGGGAAAAGCGGTAATATAACCACAAACACCAACGAAAGTATGCCGTAAATCATTCCGCCAAGTAACAACATTGAAGCGATATATAACACACATAAAACACGAATAACTTTATCAGGTACACCTGCATCACGTAATCTTCTTACTGTTAGTGTTGTTGTCAAAAGTGTAATGACAATCCCAGTCGTTTGTAATATCGAAGTCATTACTAAAATATCAGATTTTAAAGACGCACCAAATTCTGGTACTCCAGCAATATAGTCTGCAACACCAATTACTGGTATTTTAGTAGAAGCTGAATCAAAATAAAGCAGCAATCGATTTGTTGCATCGACATCTAACCCAGAAACTAAACCAGTCAATTTCATATAAAGACGCATGCCTAAAAATACTGCAATAACAACATATAACGCAACAAACGTTAAACGAACCCACCAATACTGTTTTCTTGTTGTTACATCTTGACTATTAAAAATATTTTTTAAAAAATGTTTGTACGCTGAAATCATATTAAATACCTCTTATTACATGAAATGCATGTTGTGCCGCAATAGCACCATCATTAGTAGCTGTTACAACTTGTCTTAATGTTTTTTGTGTAACATCACCTATCGCATAAATACCTTTTACACATGTTTCTTTATTTTCATCTACAATAATATAGCCATCTTGATCCGTAATTCCTAAATCTTTTACCATCTGCGAGATCGGATCTGCACCAATATATGGGAATACTGCATCTGTTTCTAACACAAATGTCTCATTTGTGTCAACGTTTTGCAACTTAATGCCCGTTACTTTTAATTCATTATCCAAAATTTCTAATGGTATATGTTTCTTCACAACACGAATATTATTCGTTTCTAATACGTGTTTTTGTACTAATGGTTCTGCTCTAAATACATCTCTTCTAATCACAATATTTACTTTTTTAGCGATTGTGGATAAATAAAGTGCTTCTTCTAAAGCAGAATTTCCACCACCAATAACAGTAACGACTTTATCTCTAAAAAATGCGCCATCACATACTGCACAAAAACTTACACCACGTCCCATATTCACTTCTTCACCAGGAATGTTTAATGTTCTTTCTAAAGTTCCTGTTGCAATTAATACGACTTTACTTTCTAAAACTGTACCATCTTCTAAAATGACTTGTTTATTTTCACCATCTTTAACTTCAACAACATTACCATAAATATACTCTGCACCAAAATTTAAAGAATGCTCGTGCATTTGCATTGCTAGTTCATAACCACGCATTGTTTTTATACCAGGGTAGTTTTGAATATCATGTGTCTTAGTTAATTTTCCACCCGGTGCTCCAGCTTCCACAATCAATACACTTAATCCGGCACGCGATCCATAAATCGCAGCACTCATTCCTGCTGGACCTGACCCAATAATAATTATATCGTAGTGTTTTCCCATACTCTTTTCTCCTTCACTATTGTTATGATTTCACTTAAATTTGTAATGTATTTATCAGCTTTTAATGCCGTTATACGTTGTTTTCTACTTTCATCAAATAAAACAGCTATACTAAAGCAACCAATGTTTTTAGCTGCTAAAATATCTTGTTCACTGTCACCAATATATATTAAACTATCATGTCCAATACCTAGTTGATTACACGCATTTTTCAATGGTTGTGGATCTGGTTTATGATTTTCACTATCCTCATACCCCACAATAGTATCAATGTATTGTTCAATTGATAATAATTCCATCGCCCTTACGATTAATTCACGTTTTTTACTTGAAATAATCGCAACATAATAATTGTTTTGTTTTAAGTAACGTAATACTTCTTCTGCATTTTCATATAATGTAACATAAGCATCATGATGTTTAAAATTAAATTCACGATAAACATCAATATATTTTTGATAATTTACTTCATCATACTGTTTAAACGTTTGTTCTAATGTGTTTCCTAAAAAAGAGCGATATGTTTCTTCTGTAATGTTTAATTCTGGACGTAATGTTTGAAATGTGTGTTTAAAAGAATCAATAATTAATTTTTCACTTTTAATTAATGTGCCATCTAAATCAAATCCAATAATAGGTTTTGTAGATTCTTTAAATAGTAATCCCATTACACCAATTATCACAAAAGCAATTGAAACTAATTGGGCTGTTTTAAACCCAAATATCAATAATGAATCACTTCTAAATGACTCGATAATAAAGCGTATCACGCCATAATAAATTAAGTAACTAAACGCAATATCACCATATTTCTTACGATGTTTTCTAACGATAAAATACAGTAATAAAAAGCCTATTCCATTTAACAAAGATTCATATAAAAACGTTGGTTCTCGATATTCACCTTCCACCAACATTTGATTTTTAATAAAAGTAGGAAAATATTGAAAATATTTTTCACTCACAATTCTACCAAATGCTTCTTGATTAATAAAGTTACCCCATCTTCCAATCGCTTGTGCTAGTAACACAAAAGGTAATATTAAGTCTGCCATTCTGAAAACATCAATTTTATGTTTTTTAAAATATACAATTCCAAAAATAATTCCAAACAATAATCCACCATGAATAGCTAGCCCTCCTTGATGAATATATAATACTGAAATTGGATTATTTGCATATTGTGGCCATTCAAAAACAACATACCATATTCTTGCACCTATTATAGCTATTGGTAATAAATAAAACGCAAAATCATCAATTAATTGTTTTGAATATCCCATTTTTAAAAATTTTTTCTTTACTGCTAAATATGCTATCATCGCACCTGATAATATGAAAATAGCATAAAACGTAATCGCAAAAGGTCCTATTTGAATTAATATTTGACTATTTGGTAAAATACTCATTCTTCATCCTCCTTATTGTTTTTAATAAAGTTTAATACTTTAGCTTCAAACTCACGTGCACTATTCAATCCTTGTTGTTGTAAAATAAAGTTCGTTACAGCAGCTTCGATAATAACAGCCATCGATCTTCCTTCTCTAACAGGTATCACTATTTTTGGAATCTCAGCACCTAAAATATTGAAATAATCAATTTTTTCAATACCTAAACGGTTATAATCTTTACTTGTATCCCACATTTCTAATTCAATAACTAAATCAACTGAGGTTGATTTTGTTACACTGCGTACACCAAACATACGTGCAACATCAATAACACCGACTCCTCGAATTTCTAATAATCCAGTTAATACTGGTGCTGGTTTTCCAATAATACGATGATGTACATTATAGCAATCCACACGATCGTCCGCAACTAATAAATGCCCTCTTTTTATTAATTCGAGTGCAATCTCAGATTTCCCTAATCCTGATTCCCCTTTAATTAATATTCCTCTTCCAAATACATTTAATAATCCGCCGTGTAATGTTTCAGATACCGCCAATTCTTCATCTAAAAAAGTCACAACATCAATAATTAAACGATATGTTTCTTCTGATGATTTTAATATCGGGAAATTTTTTTTACGTGCTATTTTATAAAGTATTTTTGGGCAGTCGTGATTTTTAGAAATAATAATCGCTGGCGTTTCATCCGCAGTTAAAAACTCAAATGATTTTCGTTGACGATAATCACTTAATGTTTTGATGTATTCGATTTCTTTATCTCCTAAAATAACGATACGTTTTTGTTGGGAGAATTGGTAAAAACCCGCTAATTCAAGACCGGGTCTATTAATATCTGCTAATCTTATTTTTCGTTTTAATGAATTTTTATCTCCCACAATTTGTTCTAAAGGGAAATTTTCCATTAGTTTCGCTACATTAATCGTTGTTAATTTTTCCATATTATTTCTCCATTATTTTTTTTAAATACATTCCTGTGTAACTTTTATTGTTGTTTGCGACTTGCTCTGGTGTACCAACCGCAATAATTTCACCACCACGATCGCCACCTTCGTATCCGATATCAATAATATAATCAGCAGATTTAATCACATCTAAATTATGTTCAATTACTACAACACTATCTCCTTTATCCACAATCGTTTGTAAAATGTGGATTAACTTTTTAACATCATGCGTATGTAGTCCTGTTGTTGGTTCATCTAAAATAAACATTGTTTTTCCAGTTGCTTTCTTACTTAATTCACTAGCTAATTTAACACGTTGTGCTTCTCCACCTGATAATGTTGTCGCAGATTGTCCAAGTTTGATATAACCTAACCCGACATCTTGTAAAGTTTTTATTTTATTTTTTATTTTGTGATGTGCATCAAAAAACAATAGTGCTTCATCAACAGACATCATTAACACATCATAAATATTTTTATCTTTATATTTTACTTGTAATGTATCTTCGGTATATCTTTTTCCTTTACACACTTCACAATCAACATATACATCTGGTAAAAAATGCATTGAAATTTTTTTTATTCCATCACCTTGACATGCTTCACATCTTCCACCTTTAACGTTAAATGAAAATCTACCTTTATCAAATGCTTTCATTTTAGCCATGGGTGTTAATGCATATAAATCGCGAATATCATCAAATACACCTGTATATGTGGCTGGATTAGAACGTGGTGTTCTTCCAATTGGATCTTGCGAAATTTCAATTAATTTATCAATATGTTCTAAACCTTTAATGTTTTTATGTTTACCTGGTTTTACTTTAGATTTTCCTAATTGATAGTGGATAGCTTTTGCTAAAACTTCGTTAACTAAACTACTTTTTCCAGATCCACTTACCCCTGTTACTAATGTCAACACATTTAGTGGAAACTTAACCGTAACGTTTTTTAAATTATTTTCAGAGGCTCCTATCACTTCAATATAATTTCCAGTTGTATTACGGCGTTTTTTAGGAATATCAATCGCTAGTTTGCCGGATAAATATTTTCCGGTAATGGAGTTTTCATTTTCACCGACTTCTTGTGGTGTGCCTACCGCCATCACTTCACCACCATAAATTCCAGCTCCAGGACCAATATCAATAATATAGTCACTTTCTTTCATTGTATCTTCATCATGTTCAACAACAATCAACGTGTTACCTAAATCTCGCATATGTTTTAATGTTGTAATTAATTTATCGTTATCGCGTTGATGTAACCC
Source organism: uncultured Erysipelotrichaceae bacterium (assembly GCA_945877255.1). Classification (GTDB taxonomy): domain Bacteria; phylum Bacillota_I; class Bacilli_A; order Erysipelotrichales; family Erysipelotrichaceae; genus CAMCRE01. The sequence continues at coordinate 28,181 of CAMCRE010000006.1, read as the reverse complement.
GATACTCGGTTCGTCTAAAACATATAATACGCCTGTTAATTTTGAACCTATTTGTGTTGCTAGACGAATTCTTTGTGCCTCACCACCAGATAATGTTCCAGCTAAACGATTTAATGTTAAGTAATTCAATCCTACATCATTTAAAAAAGATAATCTTTCTTTAATTTCTTTAATAATTAATTCTGCGATTTGTTGCTTTTCAGAACTTAATTTTAAATTCTCGATAAAGTTAATTGCTTCTTTAATTGATAATTGACAAACTTCTGCAATATCTAATCCATTCACTTTAACACATAGTGCTTCTTGTTTTAAACGTTTCCCTAAACAAGTTGGACATATCGTGTCACTCATAAAGCCGTTCAACCATTCACGTACCATATTACTTGTTGTTTCACGATATCTTCTTTCAATTAATGTCACAATTCCTTCGATATAATCATGGCGACGAATCGTACTACCACTTTTTAGTTCTAGTGCATATTTAATTGGTTCTTCACTCCCAAACAATATATATTTTAACTTGTTGGCGGGAATAGCATGATATGGAATCGTTGTATCTACTTCATAATAATCACATAGTATTTTAAATCTTTTCCAATCGATATTGTCTTTTTCTATAATATTTTTATAATAAATAATCGCACCTTCTTCAAGTGATAAGTTTTTATCTGGAATTAAAAAGTCCACATCAACAGATTGTACAACACCTAATCCATTACATTTATCACAAGCACCTAAAGGTGCATTAAATGAAAATAAGCGTGGTTCTAAGTTAGGAATCGAAAATCCACATTCATGACAAGCATGATTCGTAGAGAAAAGCCATTCTGCATCATGAAGCACCACAATACAAATTCCTTCTCCTAATTTAATTGCTGTTTCTAAAGAATCAAACAATCGTGAACTATCGTTTGATTTCACAATTCTATCTACAACTACTTCAATAGTATGTTTTTTATTTTTTTCTAATGTTACTTCTTCCAGTAATTTTATTTCACCATTATGACGTATTCTTAAAAACCCTTGTTTAATTAAATTATCTAATAACTCTTTATGTGTTCCTTTCTTTTCTTTTACAATTGGTGCTAAAATTTGTATTCGCGTTTTATCTTCTAATTGCATAATACGATCAACTATTTGTTGGAGCGATTGACTTTGAATCTCGATTTGATGTTTCGCACAGTATGGCGTTCCAATTCGCGCAAACAATAATCTTAAATAGTCATAAATTTCAGTTACAGTTCCTACTGTTGATCTAGGATTGTTATGTGTCGTTTTTTGATCTATTGCAATAGCTGGTGATAATCCTTCAATGCTTTCCACATTTGGCTTTTCACTGTTTCCTAAAAATTGACGTGCGTATGCACTTAGTGATTCCATATATCTTCTTTGCCCTTCGGCATAAATTGTGTCAAACGCTAATGATGTTTTACCACTCCCACTTACACCTGACATAATCACTAATTTATTTTTTGGAACAACTAAATCAATATTTTTTAAATTATTTTCTTTTGCACCTTTAATTACTATCACATCATTTTTCATATTCTACCTCTACTCAATTATACCAAATACTTCTTTTTTTATCATTTTAAGTACTTTATTAAAATTTAAAACACTCTACAATATTTGTAAAGTGTTTATTTATTCACAACTAATTTTGCGCGATATCCGCGTGATGCATAATAAGAATCTGCACCATTATGATACGTAAACACTGTATCATAACGACGATCGCAAAATAACGCTCCTTTTAAATTTCTTATTTTTTCAGGTGTTAAAATCCAACTACTCGTTTTTAAGTCAAACGCAAATTTTTCTTGTAATGCATAATATTCTGCTTCAGTTAATAACGTAATGTTATGTTGTAATGCATCTTCCATTGCACTAGAATTTGGTGGAAATTTTTTTCTTTTAATTCTCGCTTCGGCATCATAACACATATTAACACGTTTTGGTGTTTCCTTCGATGTATCCATAAACACAAAAGCATTGTCTGTGACGGATACTAATGCCACTTCACCCGCTGTTTCTTCCATATACTGTAAAGATCGAAGTACATCTTCACTTAATACTTTTTCTACTTCTTCCCATTTTGTTGTAGGATACCATTGTTGATTTATGATAAATCTTTCTTTCAATATTGATTTTAAATTATTGCTCATACGTTCCGCCTTTAATATTAAAAAACTCTTCAAACGATTTATTTTCTGTTTGTATTGCTTTTGCAACTTCCACACCAACGTATCTTAATATTGCATTAGTTGCTTTAAATCCCGTTATTTCTTCTTTACCTTCTGGATATCTAATAATAAAACCATATTTGCTGGCGTGTTGTTTAATCCATTCTATTGATTTCTGGTCTTCTTCATGTGTTCCTAATACCGCACCTGCACGGTTGAGTACCGTGTATGTTAATCCTGTTTGACTTTCAGAATGCCCCGCTCTAGCTACCGTTGCATCTGCAACTGTTTGCTTTTCTTTATAAAACACTTCACTATAAATGATTTCTTGTGCTTTAAAATCAAAATATCCTTTATAACTACTACTTACAGGTAATTGGTCTGCTTGCATTGCATTAATTAGTTTTAAAAAAGCGTTTTTTGCTTCTGGCACTTCTTTTGGATTATAAGTTGATGGTAACGCATAACGTTTATTCACGATAACTTGTCCATTAACACGATGCACACCGTTTTCAACAGTGATTGCAGTATAATCTTTAGCTGCTAGTTTTTTCTCAACATCATAACTTGCTAATTCAAAATCTATTCTTGCTTGTTGTAGTTTTTCTAAATTCGTTTGTGTTTTACTCGCTTCTAATAATTTTTCTCTTTTTTCATTAAAAGTATTTTTTTGCGTATCATTTAATAAACTTAAATCATGTTTTTTCGTTAGTAAAGCTGCTACATATACTTTTTCTGCTTGTAATTCTTGAATATCTTTAATAATATATGTTTGTTTTGGTAGTTCTTTATACGATTTTCCAGAAAGTAGCTTTATCGCAAACATTATCGTTGTCGCTAATAATACTGCTATCACAACGATACTTAGTATTCGATCAATTCTTATTTTTCTTTCTTTCATGAAATCACCTCTTTCATATTATACCAAATTATTAATAGTTTTTCTAGACCTTTTTAATAAAAAGACATAATCATCAGATTACGTCTTATTTTTGAATAGCTGATTTATAGTTTTCTTCAAATTGTTTGTATACATCAATGTCGTAAATTTTGATTTTTTTCTCAGCAATATAAAATCCTAATGCTTCGTTCACAATAATAGAAGACGTCAATATCGAAGTAATTGCTTCATCTTTAAATTGTGTTGGATCTTTACTAATCAATCGGTATACATAAAAACTACCTGAACTTGCAGTTACTTTTTGAACTGTATTCACTTCACTTGCGTTAATCGCTGTATAAACATCAGCAACTACAACAGATGAATTGACATATGCAACTGTTGGTTTACCATTAAATTGGTTAAGTACTCCCATAGCTTTTGCTGTTTCTTCAAATGATTTTCCTGCTTTAATTTGTTCAATTGCTTTATTTGCATTTTCTTCACTTGAAACTTCTAAAATTTCAAATTTAATTAAACCAAATTTAGATGCTACTGTTGCAAATTGTTCGTTCACATATTTTTTTGCTAGTAAGTCTGCTCTAATTGATGGCAACAATACGTTTGTTTTATATTCTTCTTCTGTAATATTTGCGTTTTTTAAACTGTCTTCCCATTTAACATTAGAAGCTTCGCTTAATTTTTTCATTTCTTCAATTTTTTTAGAAACTAATTGATTTACTTCATCATTAATCGGTACATATTCATCATATAGTGATTTTTTCACTAACTCTAATGTTGCACTATATTTATAAGAAGAGAATGCACTCGCTACTTCACCTTTAGTAATTTTTTTATTTCCGATAGTTACTAATACTGAAGAAGTATCAGATACTTTAGTTACTGCATCTTTACAACTTGTTAAGAATAGTAATGCTACCAAACTTGATAATATAACTTTTTTCATAATTTCCTCCTATTCTTTAAATAATTCCTCAACAATTTTTTTAACTGTTGGGTCTTCACTTTGAATCGGGAATTTTGTTGCTAAATCTTTAATCGATAATAAGTAAATATCTTTATGTTGTTGAATAATCGCATTTAAAATTTGTGTTTTGTATGTTGAATTAGCGATTAATTTTTCAGCACCAACTAAGTCAACTTTAATTTTATGGTAACCATATTGTGTTTTAATCCAACCACTTACTTCACCTTCATTAAGTGCTAATGCTGCATCTAAAAATTCTTTCACAAATGATGTTTCTGAATTAACGTATCCTAAGCTTCCTTTTTGAACTTTTGAAGCTTCATCTTCAGAATGTTGTGATGCAACTTCATCAAACGCTTTAGTTTCTAATTCTTTATCAATATTTGTTTTTTTAGTTGTTAGCTCAGCTTCACTTGCAGCATTTTTTTCATTTTGCAATTTTGTAATTTCTTCAGCTGTTTTTCCTTCTTTTTCTGCTGCTGTTAAAGTAGGATATTTTACTAGGATATGTGAAACGACACGTCCTTTTTTAGAATCAATTTCTGTAAAATATTTATCTTTATTAGCAAGAATATAGTTTTCAATTACTGTTTGTGATTTAACTTGTGTTGTAACATATTTAGCTAAATCTTGGAAACCATTGCTATATCCTAATTGTTTTAAAGCTGTTCCAATTTCTTCTTGATATTTATCACCACTTTTATTTTTGAAATTGTCAATAATTTGTTGTTGCTTTGTAGCAACTTCTTTTTTTATCGCATCTGTTGTTTCAACTGCTTGATCAAATAATGCATCAAAAATTAACGTTGGTATTACTTGTCCACCATTTGATTCTTTCGCCTTCGCAAATACATCATCTGCAAAAATATTTTGGTTATTAAATACGGCAACAACATCTTTGCCATCTACTTTTTTTCCTGGTAATTTATCTTTAACATTAGAATAAATTAATAATGATCCAAACACTACAATTATTCCAATAACTGCTGAAATAAACCAGTGTTTTTTTAATACATCTTTCATAAATACCTCCTTAGATACTTTTTATTATACCATACATTATTTTATGAATGCAAAAAATCATGCACTTATAACTATTCGACATTCTAAAAAATGGCTATTTAAGCTAATTTTATTAAATTTTTTAACGATTTTTTACTATAGATATTGTCTTTTTTAGTATTTTTTATACTTTTAAACATTTTTTTGATATTTTTGTTTATTTTTTTTGGAAATGATGTATAATTAAGATATAGAAAATTATTTAATAATTGAAAGGAGAAATAATTTATGTCACAACAAAAACAAGTTACATTCATTACTAATTTAACGTTTACCTTATTTGTGGTTATTGTATGTATTCAAAGCATTTACTACCAAAGTACAAAATTTAATTATCCTTTAAATATTACTACTAACTATCATCGTTATTTAATTTTATGGGCAATACTTTTTACAGTTGCAACAATATCATTAGTCATTACGATGATTATTAAAAAAATTTATCACTTGCGTATCTTAATTGTTCAAGCATATGTCGCAATAACGATACCTTTGATTCCGTTTTTAATTCCGCAATTTGAATACTTAACAATGATCATCTTTATAATTTTCACAATACTTTGCGCATTAATTTCAAAAATTTTTAAAAAAGAGTAAATTTTGCATTTTACTCTTTTTTATATAATGCAAAATGATTAATTTATATTATTTTTAATATTAAATCTATATATAATTAGTAATTGTATAATCTTTATGTTAAAATAAACTCGGACTTAATGGAGGTATCTATGATAGATTTTAAATATATATTAGGTGGTTTTGCTTTATTTATGTTCGGTATTCATTATATGGGAACTGGATTAAAAAATATTGCAGGTAATAAATTAAAATACTATATTGAAAAATTCACCAATAAACCTTGGAAAGGAATATTAGTCGGAACGATTGTAACAGCGTTTATTCAATCTTCAAGTGCAACTACTGCTATCGCAATCGGATTCGTTCGTGCCGGATTAATGCGATTAGATCAAGTATTTGGTATTATTATTGGTGCAAATATCGGTACTACAATTACCGCTATCTTAATCGGATTAAAAGTTGAAGAATTATCATTATACTTTGTGTTTCTGGGTGTATTACTTGTAGCATTCTCCACAAAGAAAAAAGTTAATTATATTGGTGAAATTATTTTAGGATTCGGTGTATTATTTTTTGGTCTAGCAATGATGGGATCAGAATTAAAAAATCTTAAAGATTTACCACAATTTACTGCATTTGCGAAAGCAAGTAACGACAATGGACTAATTGGATTAATTGCTGGAACTTTAATTAGTGGTGTAATTCAATCTTCAAGTGCATTCGTTGGAATTGTGCAGAAACTATACGAATCTGGCTCTATTACATTATTAGCAGCTATCCCACTCGTATTAGGTTCAAACATTGGTACAACTGTAACCGCAATTTTAGCAAGTTTAGGTGGTAACCGTGCATCACTACGTGCTGCATCTATACACGTTTTCTTCAATGTTTTCGGTACGTTAATATTTATGATATTACTTATACCGTATGTTAATTTAGTGCAATACATTAGTCAGTCATTAAATTTATCACCAATGATGCAAATAGGTGCTGCACATATTATATTTAATACCACTACCGCATTATTAGTGTATCCACTTATTAACGTTATTATTATGTTCATTAAAAAAATTATTCCAAGTAATGAAACACAACTTGAACTTGAACATAGTGAACTAGATCCACTTTTAGCATCTAGTTTACCACAAGGAGCTTTAAGTGTTGCAAAAGAACAAACAATTTACATGGGAAATTTAGGATTAGATATTTTATCAGATAGTCAACGTTTCTTTATCACAAAAGAAAAAAAATATCTTGAAAATGGTAAAGCGCTAGAAGAAGCCATTAACACACTCGATTCTAAATTAACGGAATATTTAACAGCTATTGGTCATAGTAACGTTGGAATTAAAGATACTGATGAGTTTATGGAAACGTTACAAATTATTAAAAGTATAGAAAGAATCGGAGATATTTCAACTAACTTATTTAATTTTTTCGAAAGTAGTTTCGAACAAAAAGCAGTATTTTCTGAACAAGCTAAAGCTGATTTAACTTCAATGTACAATTTAGTTAGTGATATGATTGTGTTAGCACTACAAAATTATAAACATAACGATCATGAATTAGTACAATTAGTATTAGAAAAAGAAAATCAATTAGATGCATTTGAAAAAGAAGCACGTAAAAATCATTTAAAACGTGTTAGTGATGGAGAAGCTGGCAACGCTGCCGCTAATACAGTATATTTAGATATTATTTCAAATATTGAAAGAATTGGAGATCATGCTGTAAATATCGTTAAAGTAAGTAGCCAAGATATTCCACTACATCGTCATTAATATGTTTCATTTATTTATTATTAACCCTACTGCTGGACAACACGATAACAGTAAACTACTTGCCACAAAAATTAAATCTTTATTTTCACATGTTGATTATGCAATTGAAATTACTCAATACCCTAAACATGCTACGCAACTCGTTAACGAATATCACTTACGCTATGAAAATTTAATTATATTTGCGTGTGGTGGAGATGGAACCGTTAACGAAGTAATTAATGGTATCCAAGAAAAAAACATTGCACTAGCGATTATTCCTGTTGGAACTGGTAATGATTTTGTGAGAAGTTATACATCAAGTGAAAACTTAACTGATTATGTCGACTTTACAATCAAAAAAGTTGATTTATTAAAAGTTGATAATCAATACGGATTAAACGTTATTTCTGCTGGATTTGATTCTGCTGTCGCAAAGAATATGCATCGTTTTAGAAAATTCGGTAAAAGTAGTTATCATCTTTCTATTATGTATAGTTTATTTAGTTCTTTAAAAAATCGTTTTAGTTTTGTGATTGATGATAAAATTACGATTGAACATCAAAATTATTTAATGGGAATTTGTGCGAATGGACGTTATTATGGTGGTGGAATGAATGTTTCTCCATATTCTGATATTGATGATGGTTTAATGGATTTTATTTCTATTAAATCTATTAGCCAATTTAAAATCATCCCATTTATGAAAATATTTGAAAAAGGTCGTTATATTGATGAATTACCACAGTATATTAACACTTTAAAATGCAAAAAAGTAAAATATATTTCTGATAAAATGGTGGATATTAATATTGATGGTGAAATACATAGCATGCTTAATCCAACTGTTGAAATTTTACCAAAACAACTCAGTTTAGCTATTCCAAAAAAAGTTACTAAAATATAAAAAAATGATGAAATTAAAAAATTTCATCATTTTTTATTAATAAATTTCATTTTCAAAATTTTGAATATCTTCACTTAATTGTGTTCTTAACTCTTGCATTTGTTTGGAGAGGAACGTCTTTTTAGATTTTGGTAAAATCGTAAACATATTAAACATAAAACTCATTGCTGTAATTAATACACTAACTATAATATTCGTACGCACTAAAAATTGTAATACCAATAATACAATTAATGCCATTACAGCATTGACATTAATAAAACGCTTTTCAATAACTTTCATGACAGTATTAACTTTTAATTTTATTTCATCACGATATGCAACAATTTTTTCATCTAATTCATAACTTTCTTTTGTGATTTTAAACATTTTTTTATTAATAGCTTCATCTATTCTAAGTCCCATATACGTCGTTAATGCTTTTGTGTCTTTATATTTACCTAAAACATATAATAACGATGTATATTGTTGTAAAGTATATTCCTCTTGAATATTTTTAATCAGTACTAAAGCTGCATGATACATTTCGCTTGTAATCGTATCATTTTCTTTTACTGCAATTACTAATTGTTCTAACGTCATATTTTACACCACCTTTGTTGTATAATCTTCAATATTCATTACTCTATCCACAATATCTTCATAAAAAGCAGGATCGTGGCTCACAATAATTAAAGTTTGTTTGTAGTTGATTAATGCTTCTTTTAATGCTTCTTTGGCTTGAACATCTAAATGGTTTGTAGGCTCATCTAGTACTAAAATATTCACGTTTTTATTTACTAATTTTGCTAAACGAACTTTTGCTTTTTCTCCCCCACTTAACGCTAGCATTGATGTTTCGATATGATCTTTTGTTAATCCACACTTCGCCAACATTGCACGAATTTCTTGGTTTGTTGCTGCTGGAAATGTATTCCATAACTCTTGTAACGCTGATTGATTATTACCAATATCTTCTTGTTCAAAAAAACCAATTTCTAAAAATTCACCCAACTCTACTTCACCAGCATAAGGTTTTAAGATTCCTAAAATTGTTTTTAAAAGCGTTGTTTTCCCTAATCCATTCGTACCTTTAATTGCAACTTTTTCATTTCTTTCAATCATAAAATTTAAAGGTTTTGTAAGAGGTGTATCATAACCAATCACTAAATCTTTGGCATGTATAACAAGTTTTGCTGGTGTTCTCGCTTCTTGGAAACTAAAATATGCTTTAACTTTTTCTTTTGGTTTTTCTATTAATGTCATCTTATCTAGTTTTTTCTGACGAGAATTCGCCATATTACGCGTTGCAACACGGGCCTTATTTCTTGCAATAAAATCTTCTAGATCGTCAATCTCTTTTTGTTGTTTTTCATATGCTTTCAATTGCTGTTGGCGTTTAAGTTCTGCCATATGTAAATAATTGTTATAATCACCTGTATAACGGTTTAATGTCGCTTGTTCAATATGGTATACAACGTTTATAACGTCGTTCATAAACGCTTCATCATGACTAACAAGAATAAACGCATTTTCATAATTTTTCAAAAACAACTTCAACCAAGCGATATGTTCTTCATCTAAAAAGTTAGTAGGCTCATCTAATATTAAAATCTTAGGATTTTCTAGTAATAATTTCGCCAATAAAACTTTTGTACGTTGTCCACCAGATAATTGATCGACTGTGCGTTCTAATCCTAAATCAAGTAAACCTAATCCTTGTGCAACTTGTGTGACTTTTGCATCAATCATATAAAACCCATTATGATCTAAAATATCTTGAATTTCACCAACATCACGCATTAGTTTTTCTAATGTTTTTTCATCAGCATCTGCCATTTTCTCATAAGCAGTAATCATTTCTTTTTCAAGCTCAAATAACGGTAAAAACGCATCATTTAAAACATCTTTAATCGTTTTTTCTTTTGTTAAATTAGCGTATTGATCTAAATAACCTCTTGTAATCCGATTACACCATTCTATTTTTCCAGTATCGGGTAAAATTTTACCTGTAATCATTCCTAAAAAAGTTGATTTTCCTTCACCATTCGCCCCAACAAGACCAACGTGTTCACCATTTAATAGCCGAAAATTTGCATTTTCTAAAATTGTTCGTCCACCAAACGATATCGATACATTTTCTACATTTAATATACTCATAATATTACCTCATTTATATTATATTGAAGTCTACAATAAAACGCAACTATGTTTAATATCTCACATGTGCATTTAAAAATAATTCATTATCTATAATTTAAAATTATTTGATTCTAATATAAAAGTTATTTTACTTATTATACAAGATGTGGTATAATACTTCAGGACTAAAAATCAAGGAGGAAATTTATGATAACTGCAATTGTTGGTGGTAACTGGGGAGACGAAGGAAAAGGTAAAATGGTGGACTTATTAGCCGAAAACTGCGATATCGTTGTAAGATTTCAAGGTGGAGCGAATGCTGGGCATACTATTATTAATCAATACGGAAAATTTGCATTGCACTTAATACCTTCAGGTGTATTCCACACCAATATTACAAACGTTATTGGGCAAGGTGTTGCTTTTGATATCGAAGCATTCCACAAAGAATATCACTATTTAATCGAAAATGGTATTAAACAACCTAAAATTATTATTTCTGATCGTGCTCAAATTGTGATGCCTTACCACAAATTACTAGATGCTTTAGAAGAAGAGCGATTAGGTAAAAATAGTTTCGGATCAACTAAAAGTGGAATCGCACCGTTTTATTCTGATAAATGTTTGAAAATTGGAATTCAAGTAGGTGAAATATTTGATGATGAAATACTAAAACAACGACTTGAAAATATTTGTAATATTAAAAACGTTATAATTAAAGAACTTTATAAAAAAGATATTGTTCTTGATCCACAAGAACTTTATGCTCAACTTGTATCATATCGTGATGAATTAAAACCATTAATTGAAAACGTTACAACTTTTTTATCAAACGCGATTAAAGAAAATAAAAAAATATTGCTTGAAGGTCAATTAGGTGCATTACGTGATACGGATAACGGAATTTATCCTTTCGTTACTTCTTCATCACCTTTAGCAGGATTTGCAACAGTAGGAGCAGGAATTCCTGCAGGTAAAATAGATGAAGTCATCACTGTAGTAAAAGCTTATTCTTCTTGTGTAGGAGCAGGTGCATTCGTTAGCGAAATATTCGACGAAGAAGCACACGAACTACGCGAGCGTGGTGGTGATGGTGGTGAATACGGTGCCACAACAGGAAGACCACGACGAATGGGTTATTTCGATGCTGTTGCATCAAAATATGGTTGTATGTTACAAGGGAGCACACAAGTCGTACTTTCTTTACTAGATGTACTTGGTTATTTAGATAAAATACCTGTTTGTGTTGCATATAATATCGATGGAAAACTAACAACTGATTTCCCTGTAACACCACAATTAAATAAAGCAACACCAGTATATGAATATCTTGATGGTTGGAATTGTCCTATTTCACATATTACAAAGTACGATGATTTACCAACTAACGCTAAAAAATACGTTGATTTTATCGAACAGCAAATTGGTTATCCTATTACATTAATTAGTAATGGTGCTAAAAGAGAAAACATTATTAAACGTATTCCTAAAATATAATCATAAATAAAAACTGTTACAATCGCAACAGTTTTTTATTTTACTAATGATACTAACGCTTGTTGTATTTTTGTATTACTTCCTACAACTTGAACAGCTTGTAATTTTTCTAGTAATGCCACTTCATATGCAACAAGTGTTCCGCCTGCTTCACTTAAAATTAAACTTGCAGCAGCATAATCCCAAATAGCTAAAACTTCTTCATAAAAACCATCAACTTTACCACTGGCAACACAGCATATATCAAATGCAGCACTTCCACTTCGTCTAATATCACGACAGTTTTCAAATAATTTTTGAAGACGACTAAACGTTTTAGCACTTTTTTCTTTGTTGTAAGGGGAAGTTCCTATCGCTAATAATGCATTTTCAATTTCGTTATTTGATACTGATATTTTTTTTCCATTTAAAGTTGCACCTTTATTTTTTTCTGCAGCATACATATGATCTAAATACGGATGATATACAACACCATAAATCACTTCTTTATTTTTACATAATGCAATAGATACTGTAGAACAACAATAATCATAGGCATAATTCATTGTGCCATCTAATGGATCAATAATCCATGTATATTCATCCGTCAATATTTGATTGTCTTGTTCTTCAGCGATAAATAACGCTTCCGGCAACAACAATTGACATTGTTGGATAATATATGCTTGTGCTTTGACATCCATCGTTGTCACAATGTTATGATTAGTTGTTTTAGCAACAGTTTCAAATTGTTCGCGCTGCAAAAACATTACACCAACTTCTTTTGCAATTTTTTTAATTTCTTCTAACATAATAAGCCTCCAACAACATTATAATTTAATCACTTGTATTCTGCAATTAATATCATTATACTTATAATGGTGATAAAATGTACGATGTTATTATAATTGGTGGCGGTCCTGCGGGAATAATGTGCGCCATTCAATCGCAAAAAAAATATAAAAAAATTGCCTTAATTGACAGTAATACGCAATTACTAAAAAAATTCCGTTTAACTGGTAATGGTCGATCTAATATTTTAAATTTATCAGAAAAAGATAACTTTTTAAAAGCAATGCATAATCATAAATTTTTGATAAGCAGTTTTAACACATTTAATAATTTTGATTTATTTAATTATTTTGAATCTATTGGAATTAAATTAAAAGTTGAAAATCATTATCGTGTTTATCCGAAATCGGATAACGCAAATTTAGTAGCTGATTTATTAATCAACCAATTGAAATTTGTTGATGTATATGCTGGTGAAACTGTTTTGAAAATCGAAAACAATTTTGACATCACTACAACGAATAATAAGTTCCATTGCAAAAAGCTTGTTATCGCTACTGGTGGTAAATCTTTTCCAAATACTGGTAGTACTGGATCTGGTTATGCTTTACTAGAAAAATTAGGTCATACGATTACTCCGCTTTACCCTGTTGAAACACCTATTGTTTCAAATGATACTTTAATTCAATCAAAAAAATTACAAGGATTAAGTTTTAATGATATCATTATCAACGTTTATAGTAATGGTAAATGTGTTGATACATATTGCCATGATTTATTGTTTACACATTTTGGATTAAGTGGTCCCGCTAGTTTAGGTGTTAGTGAATCTGTTCATCTTTCGTTATCTAAAAATAAAGCAACACATATTACGATTGATTTTATACCAAACATTAATTTAAACGCATTTATTACTAATTTATCTTTAAATAGTAAATTATCGAGTTGCTTATTATCTTTTTTACCTAAAAGATTTGTGGAAACATTACAAGATTACTTGACTTTTGATATTACCAAAAACACATCTGAAATTTCTAAAAAAAATATTGAGACACTTTTTAACTTTCTTAAGCATTTTAAATTAGCAGTACATGATATTAAACCTATTCAGTACGCATTTGTAACTGGTGGTGGTGTCAAAATATCGGAAATTGATCCTAAAACTTACGAATCTAAAAAAATCGCTAATTTATACATTATTGGCGAAGTAGTCGATATCCATGGAAAAATTGGTGGCTATAACTTAACATATTGTTTTATTAGTGGCTATATTTGCGGAAATAAAATTTAATTAAAAAAGCACTTCTTGAGTGCTTTTTTTAACTTATTTCTAATATTTCTAGTAATCGTTTTGCAGTAACCTTTAATCCTGCACTTGATCGATCAACACCTAACCTTGTATAAATTTCACCTAAATACGTATTTGAATTTAAGAAAGTATCAAAAACAGCGTCAATTAATTTTAAGCTCTCTTCTTGTTTTTGCTGTGGACCAAACGGATTTGCGAAGAACGTCGTGGAAATTCCTACTTCTTGTGTCGTTCCTAACGCTTGTCTTTTCCCTTCAACAAACGTTTTTTTAGCGTCTTCAATGTTTGAAAATCTATTTAATCCGTATGCGTCATCATAGTTGTTCGCGTATAAAAATATATCAACTTTATGTTTTGTAGTAATTGTTTCATAAGTTGAAACTGGTAAAACAACACGTGCATTTTCTGTTTCAGGATTCATAAAAATACTACGATCCATATCACGGTATGCTGTTCCTTTTTCCAAATCATCTAACCTTACAAAAGCGCCTATTTCACTACCTTGTGCATAGATGTTACCATCAATTATTTCAAAGCTACCCATATCATCAAAAATAACTTCCATTTGGTCAATATGATTTTCACCTACAATACGTAATGCTTCGATTGTTTCTGATTTTCCTGCACCAGAATCCCCCATAAAAGCAACATTTTTGATCGTCCCGTTTTTGAAATAAATTTTTACCATTGAACCGTGAATTGGTAATTTATTTTTTCTAATCATACTAACGTTATGCAACGTTAATGCCGTTTTCTTTAAATAACCAAAATATTCGATTTTTTTCTCATGTGCAACATATCCAACATAAATATCATTATCACTATCATAGAAAAACTTGCAACCACTTTCTTGGTGTTGCATCCCAAACAAACAAATTAAATCAGGTTTTTTATTTTCATACAATTGTTTTGGTGCTAACTCGAATAAATTCGCTAACGCTATTCCACTTGCAATGAAATCTTTATGGAAATATAAAAAACTCAAAGATTCGCCAATCATAGCTGGATAACATAACCATTCATTTGGATTTTCATTGAATGACTGTATCGGATTTTCAAATATTTCATCAAATGATCCTGTTCTTTTATTACTACTTGGATGGATTAATAGTGGTGTACGTAATGCTATCGACTCAATAAAACTAATCGATGATAATTTTTCATAACCTTTATTTTGCCAATTTAATTCACGCACCATCAAACAACCATCACTTGCTGCATTTAATTGTCGATAAATTTTATTTGGAAATCCTTGTATTTTTTCCTCTAATAATCGATACAACGATAAAACTAACTGGTTAATTTTAGTGTCGATGTTGATGAAATTTTTATGTGTACTCCCTTCATCACGCACTTCAATTATACCTAATCTTAATTTTTTTCGATAGAAGTTATAAAGTTGCTCAATTACAATTAATGCTTGTTTTCGATCATCTAAATAAATATCATGGATTTCATTGATATCTAATACGACTAATTTTCTTAAAAACAACACAAAATTCGTAACTGCTGTTTCCATGTCATCGTTTTGTAATAAATATTTTTTAGTTTTAATTTCATGATTACTAATATATTCAAAATAATCAGCTACGATCTCTTTAAAATACGGGCTATTAATAATCTCGATTTCATTTTTTGGATAAATTTTAGAGTAATTTAATATTACACTATCTTTAGTTTGATAAAACATACTATTTTTCATTTTCAATCTCTCTTATCGTATCTTGTATAATTTTTGGTAATTCTAAACATTGTTGTTTATTCAACGAACAAATTGCAACACGAATACCTTTCATTTGTGGCACAACAAATACATTTTTCCTTATTAAATATTCATATAATTTTTGATTGTCGGCTATTCCTACTAAAGTAACGAAAAAACCTTCATTATTAGGATAAAATTTTAATCCTACGCGATTAGCTTCCGTAATAAAAATATTTCTTCGCTCCGCTAATAAACTAGTCGCTTTCAATAAATCTTTTTTAAATAATGCTTCATTTTCAAGTAAACGGATAATTGCGTTAATTGCACCATTATTAGCGTTAGACCATGTTGCTCTTGCAACATGCGTTAACAGTGCATGCACCGCATTAATATCTTCTTGTTTATTTGCGTAAACAACTACAGCTCCTATACGCATACCATATGCAGTTAATGTTTTAGAACCAGAAAACGCAAATAACACTAATACGTTATCGTTAATATTTTTAAATGCTTGCATGTATTCACGTGATTTTTCGAAATTCTCACTATAATCAATATATGCTATATCATTAATAATCGTTACTGTTTTGCCATTTTGTGCTACACTATTCGCAAAACTAATTAATTCTTCCCACAATGCTTTCCCCATTGAAAATCCTGTTGGATTATGGGCTGGATCATTAACGATTAATACGATATTATTTTGCTTTTCCATGACGTTTTTGATTGCTTCTTTTAATGGTTCTAATGAAAACCCACTTTCAGTAAAACAACTGTATTTAACTGCCTTTAACTTTTTGGAATTAATCATAATTTCATATGGTCCCCAAAAAATATCTGGAATAATAACAGATTCACCTTCAT
This sequence comes from uncultured Erysipelotrichaceae bacterium, assembly GCA_945877255.1. Lineage (GTDB taxonomy): Bacteria > Bacillota_I > Bacilli_A > Erysipelotrichales > Erysipelotrichaceae > CAMCRE01. The sequence continues at coordinate 11,555 of CAMCRE010000006.1, read as the reverse complement.
ACAATGTTTTGTCTAGTGATGCAGATAAAGCACCACTCCCGCCAGGTGTTGCCACAACTTCTGAAATTTTAAGAAATTCATTTTTTTGAAACACCCATTGCTTAATCGCATTTTTGAATTGTTCGCCACCATCAATTGCAGTAGCATACGAAGCTTTAAGGGAATCTTCTACCGCGTTAAAAATTTTATAAAATGAATCATGAATAAATAAATTTCCGTCTTCATCTCGCAGTGTTCCTAATACACCGTTATAAATTTTCTTTCCTTGCATTTCAACTTCTTTAGCAGTTCTAGCAATCACAAAAATAATATCTTTTTTTATGTTATCTAATGTTTTTTCATTTAAAAATTTCATACATTTACCTCAAATGCTTGAGGAGGATTTCCCTGAAATCCAGGTGGGCAAACTGTGTAATTCTTTAGGATTCCCGAAAATAAGACGGGCGTTCAACACCAAATTACAACTCCGTAATCCCTATATAAAATTGTAGGAAATTTTATCCTCAAGCATACTATATTATAGCATAATTCAAATCTAAAATCATTTTAAAACCGCTTAAATCGTAGTGTGATGTATAAAAATGTTTTAATTTTGTGTTAGTAGTTTTAACTTGAAGTAATATTTGAAGATAAAAAAAGACCTAACTATTGTTAAGTCTTTATTCTAATCCGACGATATCTAATCCAGCATCATAAATATCTTCTTCAGCGATATATGTTTTAGCGTCTTTATCAATAAATTCAGCTAATTTACTTTCCACTTGAACGATTTGTTTCGACTCACGAATCATACGTAAGTGTTCAGCAACATCTTTGATTTTATTAATGCTTTCTCTTTCTTCATCAGTATCAAATCCAGTTCCTGTTGGAATTAAATTACCAACGATTACGTTTTCATTTAATCCAATTAAATGATCAACTTTACCACGAATTGACGCATCTGTTAGTACTTTTGTTGTTTCTTGGAATGAAGCAGCAGCTAAGAATGAGTCTGTTTCAACACTTGATTTAGATACCCCTAATAATACAGGAGCAAATTTAGCAGGCGTCAATCCATTAATAAGTGCTTGTTGGTTAATCTTCGTAATTTCTGGTAATGAGATTCGCATCCCTTGGTGTAAGTCGGTATCGTTACCTTCTGTTACAACTACTTTACGCAACATTTGACGTACCATTACCTCAATGTGTTTATCTGCTAATTCAATACCTTGTGCTTGGTAAACTTTTAACACTTCACGTAAGATGTATTCCTGCACCTTAACAATACCCGCAATTTCAAGTAATTCTTTAGGATTAATTTGTCCTTCAGTAATTTTCTCTCCTGCTTCTATTGTATCACCAATTTTTAAAGCACTTCTAATTGTTTGGTTGACACCAATTTTATGATCAACACTTTCAGTTTTATTAGCGATCGTTACTTCAAAACCAATATTGTTTTCACCTGGTTTAATGTTTGTGATGACACCAGTAATACGCGATAATACTGCCGCACCTTTTGGTGAGCGTGCCTCAAATAATTCTTCAACACGTGGTAACCCTTGTGTAATATCTCCACCATCACCACTTGCAACCCCTCCGGTATGGAAAGTACGCATCGTTAATTGTGTCCCTGGCTCTCCAATAGATTGTGCTGCCATTACACCAATCGCTTCTCCAACTTCAACAACTTTTCCTGTTGCCATGTTGCGACCGTAACATTTTTTACATACACCATGTCTTGATTTACAAGTGAAGGCACTTCTAATTTCAACTTCTTTTATACCTGCTTCAATAATTTGTTGGGCGATTTCTTCATCCACAAGTTCATTTTTAGCAACGATTACTGCATTTGTTGCTGGATGTAACACATCTTTTGCCACAAAACGACCAATAATACGTGATTTTAAACTTTCGATAACTTTATCTTGTTTATCATCTAAAATATCACTTACTACAAAACCATTTAGTGCTTTACAGTCGTCTTCTTTAACGACTACGTCTTGAGCAACAATTACTAGACGACGCGTTAAGTAACCAGATTCAGCTGTTTTTAACGCTGTATCTGTTAATCCTTTACGCACCCCGTGCGTTGAAATAAAGAACTCAGAAACGTTTAACCCTTCACGGAAACAAGAATAAATTGGTACCTCAATAATTGATGGTTGATAAGTTTTAACTGATTTTGATTGTGATGGTTTTGCCATTAATCCACGCATACCACATAACTGTGTAAAGTTAGAAGCTGATCCACGTGCACCAGAAGTCGCCATCATATTGATAGGATTTTTACGATATAAGCTATCCATAATTTTCTTACCAATTTCATCTTTAGTACTATCCCAAACACGAGAGAAGTAACGCTCCCACTCTTGCATTGTTAGTAGCCCTTTTTTTCTTAATTGCATTAGTTTCTCAGCTTGTTTCTTACCTTCTGCAATGTTTTCTGTTTTTCCTTCCACAACCTCAATATCCGCAATAGAAACAGTCATTCCAGCAACAGTAGAATATTTGAATCCCATATTTTTAATTTCATCTAAAATTAATGATGTTTTCTCTGTTCCATATCTTGCAAATACATGAGAAATAATTACTCCTAAATCACGTTTTTTAAACGCATCTGGAATTAATTTTTGTTCGTTTGATTTAAATTCAGAAATTTTTTCTTGATAATTGTCATATAATTTTTTAATATCGGAATTATTTTTAATTAATGCTAATTCAGCATTTTTTAATGCTTCTTCACGCTCAAACACTGTTGGTGAATTAATTTCTTCCATTGCTTCACTTAATGCTGTTTTATATGCTTCACGTGCATGTGTAATAGCTTTGTTTTTTTGTATTTTTTGATATAATTCATCAATTGTCACAAAATATTTAGCTGGTGTATGCACAAAGTTAGCATCAGAAATTTCATTAATAAATGGGAAATCATGTGGCAACATATCATTGAAAATTACTTTTCCAACTGTTGTTAATAAGTATTTATTTTCAAATTCTTTATCCCATTTTTTATTTAAGTTTTTAGCTAAAATCGCAATTCTTGAATGTAAATGAATTTCTTTCATTTCATATGCCATTAAGATCTCATTTTCACTATGGTAAATACTCCATTCTTTACGTGCGTATTCTTCCATTTGGTCAGATAATTTTTCAGCTAAAACACTGTGGAAACGATCTGCATTTTCATACATATCCGCAATTGTTTCTTCCATCGTTAAGTAAAAATTACCTAAAACCATGTCTTGTGACGGCGTAACAATTGGTTTTCCATCTTTTGGACCTAAAATATTGTTTGATCCTAACATTAATGTTAATGCTTCTGCTCTTGCTTCTTCACTTAATGGAACGTGTACCGCCATTTGGTCACCATCAAAGTCCGCGTTAAACGCTGGTGTTACTAACGGGTGTAAACGAATTGCACGTCCTTCTACTAATTTAGGTTTAAATGCTTGAATACCTAAACGGTGTAACGTTGGTGCACGGTTTAACAATACTGGATAGTTTTGAATAACTTGCTCCACTATTCCCCATACTGCAGGATCTAATTCATCAATTTTTTTCTCAGCAGCACGATGCGTTGTTGCAATTCCTTGTGTTACTAATTCATTAATCACAAATGGTTTAAACAATTGAATTGCCATTTCACGTGGTAATCCACACTCATACATTTTTAAATCCGGACCAACTGCAATAACTGAACGACCAGAGAAGTCAACACGTTTTCCTAATAAGTTTTGACGGAAACGTCCTTGTTTTCCTTTTAATGAATGCGATAATGATTTCAATGCCCTTGAACCAGCACCAGTTACTGGTTTTGATCTTCTTCCGTTATCAATTAAAGCATCTACTGCTTCTTGCAACATACGCTTCTCATTACGCACAATTAAAATTGGTGTATTTTTATCTTCAAGATATTTTTTTAAACGACGATTTCTTGTAATAACACGACGATATAAATCATTTAAATCACTTGTTGCATAACGACCACCATCTAACTGCAACATTGGTCTTAAATCTGGTGGAATAACAGGTAAGACATCTAATATCATCCATTCTGGTTTTTGGTTTGATTTTAAGAATGAATCAACTGTTGCATAACGTTTAATTAATTTTTTGTGTTTTTCACCTTGTGCAGTTTGTAATTCTTCTTTAATTTGTTGGTGCTCAGCTTTTAAATCAATTCTTTCTAATAAATATTTAATTGCTTCTGCGCCTGTTTGTGCTTCAAATGCGTCTCTTCCATGAATAATCTTTAATTCATTTAATTGTCTTACATCTAAAACTTCTTTATATTTTAATCCTGTTTCTTTTGGATCGGTTACAATCCAACTCACAAAATACACAATTTCTTCTAATTCTTTTGGTGTAATTCCTAAAAGTAATGCCATACGTGATGGTATACCTTTAAGATACCAAATGTGTGCCACTGGTGATGCTAATTCAATATGTCCCATTCGCTCACGTCGAACGCTTGCTTTTGTGATTTCAACACCACAACGATCACATACTACACCTTTATAACGTACTTTTTTGTACTTTCCACAGTGACATTCCCAGTCTTTACTAGGACCAAAAATTTTCTCACAGAACAATCCATCTTTTTCTGGCTTTTGTGAACGATAGTTAATCGTTTCAGCCTTTGTGACTTCACCATGACTCCATTCACGGATTCTTTCAGGTGAAGCTAATTTAATTTGGATTGAGGAAAACTTATTATTGCTCATCTTCACTTTCCTCCTCTTCTTCTGATTCTAAATCTAAATTACGAATTTCTTCTTTTAATGCATCACTTATTTCAACATCAACGTTTTGATAATAATCATCGCTATCAGTTTTCTTAATTTCTACTTCTTCTCCTTTATCATCTAACATCGTAATATCTAATGACAATGCTTGAAGTTCATGTTTTAATACACGGAAACTTTCTGGTATGTTTGGTGTTGGAATTTCTTTACCTTTAATGATTGCTTCATATGTTTTTGTTCTTCCAACAACATCATCTGATTTCAACGTTAAGATTTCTTGTAAAATATGACTTGCACCATATGCTTCTAATGCCCATACCTCCATCTCTCCAAAACGTTGTCCCCCATTTTGTGCTTTACCACCTAAAGGTTGTTGTGTAACAAGTGAATATGGTCCTGTTGCACGTGCATGTAATTTATCGTCAACCATGTGCGCTAACTTAATCATATACATCACACCAACTGTAATACGCTCATCAAACGCTTCTCCAGTACGTCCATCATATAACACTGTTTTACCATCTTTAGACATTTGTGCTTCTTTCATGATTTCCATGATTTCTTCATTACTAATTCCATCAAATACTGGTGTCGCAAATTTAATTCCTAATTTTTTAGCTGCAAATCCTAAGTGAATTTCTAGAACTTGCCCAATATTCATACGTGATGGTACCCCAAATGGATTTAACATAATATCGACTGGTGTGCCATCTGGCATAAACGGCATATCTTCTTCTGGTAATATTTTAGAAATTACCCCTTTATTACCATGGCGTCCCGCCATTTTATCCCCTTCTGAAATTTTACGTTTTTGAACGATATATACTTTAACACTTAAGAATACGCCTGTTGCTAAGTTATCACTTTCTTCACAGTTTGCATACCATTTACTGTTTTTTCCTTTTTCTTTTTTAATTCCTTCATCGCCTTTACCTTTTCTTCGGAAAACACGAATAGAATGTACAATTCCCGCTCCTCCGTGTGGTACTCTTAATGAATTATCTCTTACTTCACGTGATTTATCACCAAACACTGCACGTAATAATTTTTCTTCTGGTGAAATTTCATTTTGAGCTTTTGGTGTTACTTTACCAACTAAAATATCACCTTCACTTACTTCCGCTCCAACACGAATAATTCCATATTCATCTAAGTTGCGAATCATTGCTTCACTTACGTTTGGAATATCTCTTGTAATTTCTTCATCACCAAGTTTTGTTTCTCGACAATCAATTGAATATTCTTCGATATGAATTGAAGTATACACATCATCACGCACCAAACGTTCTGACATAATAATGGCATCCTCATAGTTATACCCATACCATGTCATAAATGCGATTGTTACGTTTTGACCTAACGCTAATTCACCTTTATCCATTGACGGTCCATCAGCAATAACATCTCCTTTTTCAATACGCTCACCTTTAACAACGATTGGTTTTTGGTTAATATTTGTTCCGGCATTTGAACGTTTGAATTTCTTTAAATGATATGTTTTAGCTTCTTTTTTATCGTTTTCTACAACGATTCGTTTAGAATCTACATATGTTACTATTCCATCTTCACTTGCAACTACCCCTGCTCCTGAATCTTTAGCAACACGATATTCAATACCTGTTCCAACATATGGTGAAGATGGAGCCATTAATGGTATAGCTTGACGTTGCATGTTCGCACCCATTAATGCACGAGAAGCATCGTCGTTTTCTAAAAACGGAATACATGCTGTCGCCACAGAAACAATTTGTTTTGGGGAAACGTCTGCTAATTCAACATGTTCTTTATTTGCAACAACTGTATCTCCAGCATGACGTGCAACTACACGCTCATTTTGTAATACACCATCAATTACCTCGTTTGCTTGTGCAATTGTGTAATCTACTTCTTCATCAGCTGTTAAATATTGAACTTCATCTAATACTTCACCTGATTTTGTTACTTTACGATAAGGTGTTTTAATAAATCCATATTCATTAATTTTTCCATATGTAGTTAAGTTAGAAATTAACCCGATATTTGGTCCTTCTGGTGTTTCAATAGGACAAATACGGCCGTAATGCGATGGATGTACGTCACGCACTTCATATGAAGCTCGATCTCTACTAATTCCTCCTGGACCTAAAGCAGAAATACGACGTTTATTTGTTAGTTCAGCTAATGGATTTGTTTGATCCATAAATTGTGATAATTGTGATGAAGAGAAAAATTCTTTAATTGTAGCTGTTAATGGTCTAATATTTGTTAAATGTTTTGGTGATAATTTTTCTTTATCCGCAATTGTCATTTTCTCTTTAACAACACGCTCAACTCTTGTTAATCCTAATCTAAATTGATTTTGAACTAACTCTCCTACCGTTCTAATTCTTCTGTTACCTAATTGGTCAATATCATCACTTGTTCCAATTTCATCAATCATATTTAATGTATAACTTAATAACGCATACATATCAGATACTGTGATTGTACGTTTTGATGCGATTGGATCATTACCCACTACTCTAATATTCGATTTATCTTGTGTGTTTACTTCAATTTCTTGTACTGCAGCACCTACTAAATACACAAAGATTTCTTCACCTGCATTTACACGTGTTGTAATTTCTTTTTCAAATTTACTACCTAATGCAACAGGTTTATGATTAGCTTTAAATCCAGTTACATATACTGAATTTTCACTATTTAATAAGTCATTACCGTCTTTATCCACAATGCGAGACATTGTGTATAATCTTTGACCATAATTTAATACTGCATCTACATTTTCTGGTGTTAATGCAACTTTTTGGGCAAATACACCAGCTAACACATTTACCGAATCATAATTTTTTACTAATGTTTCTAGCATTTCATTCGTAATGACACAACCTGGTAAATAAGTTTTGTTTTCAAGTATAATTTCATTTTGTAATACACGTCCTACTAATGCTAAACGATAACTTGTTGGGAGTGTAACAATATCTGCATGGTAAAATTGTGGGTTAAGCGGGAATGCACGCATTTGAATCCCTTTTGCTAGTTCTACATTAATAGATTCTCTTAAATCACGTGTCGCAATTAATTCGCCATCTGCTTTAAACACAATTTCGTTGTTTACACCAACAATATCATTTGCAACACTATGACGATATGCACGATCAATTACACCTAATTTTTTGCGTAGTTTATATCTTCCTGCTTTTGTTAAGTCATATCTTCTTGTTTCAAAAAACTTCGCATTCATCAATGCAATTGCACCATCTAGAGTTGAAATTTCATCTGTTTTTTGATTTTCATAAATTGATAATAACGCAAATTCAGATGAATCTTTTGTTTTTTTCGTGCTATCATCTTGAGAAGAACGTATTTTTTCAAATCGCTCTAATCTTTCATTTAATAATGTTTGCTCTAATTCATCATATCTACCAAAATAAGAACTAAATAAAGTGAAATATAATTTTAGATGTTCTTTATCTTCAAAATGTTTAGCTAATTTTATGTCTTCCTCTTCAGGGAATTTAACTTCATCACCATTTGGTAATTCAACAATATTTCTTCCTAAAGATTTTAAGAAAATTTCTAGTTTAGTTGTATCAAAATCATCATCGTGATTAGCTGTATCTAACCCCATCCCGATCGCTTTAAATAATACCGTTGAATAAATTTTACGTTTGCGGTCAATACTAATGTTAATTAAAGTTTTAATGTGATTATCGATTTTTTTAATCTCACTCATTAACTCTAACCAAGTTCCTCGACTTGGAATAAGTTCTGAATTGTATGCTTTATATCCTGTTTTGTCGTCATAGCCTTCTGCAAAATATGCACCCGGAGAACGCACAATTTGTGAAACAATTACACGCTCAGCACCATTTATAATGAACGTTCCATTTTCACTCATTAAAGGAATATTTCCGAAAAACACTTCTTCTTGTTTTGTGATTAATTCACCCGTTGTTTCATCAACAACATCTAATTCCATAATCGCTTTTAAAGATGCTGAATAATTACTTTCTTTTATTTGGGCATTTTCACTTGATGCTGTCGGTTCATCAAACTTAAAATCAATAAAACGTAATGTCATCGTTTTATTGTTGTTTTGAATTGGATAAATCTCTTCAAATACTTCTCTAATACCGTGATTTTTAAAATATTCAAAAGAATCTGTTTGAATCTCAACTAAGTTTGGTAATTCTAAATCGCCCCCTACTTTTGAGTAGTCTCGACGTGTTGATTTTTTACCCATTTGTTTCAATCGATAACTTATTTTTTTACTCATATGTACCGCCTTTCCATTCATTTTTTATTCCATAATCATGTATCAAAAAATGTCATTTTTTATACTATTATGCAATATACTATATTACATTAAATGTGATATTTTGTCAAGCTAAATATTTTTAAAAATAAATTCCAAAACAATGTTTGTTAAAAAGTATAATAAGATTGCGTAATTTTATAACTATTTTAAGCGGCACCAACTTGAAAATAAAAAGACAATTCCGCTATATGCGAATTGTCTTGCTCACTACACCGCTACTTGAATATTAATCTTATATGTGTAGTTAGAATTTTTTGCTAGTTTTACAACATCATTTCTATCAAACCAGTTTTGTGTATTTTCAAACAAATCAGGTATATTACTCCATGGTTCCACACACACAAATGCATCATTTATTGACCATATTCCTAAATAAGGCAAATGTTGGACAGTGAATTTCAATGTATAATCTGTTGTTTTAAACATATATGTATTGCCTATTTCATCATAAATCAATGTGTTCTCACATTGCAACTTATTTTTTGTGATATAATCTATTTTATCAATATTTATGGTCGTTAATTGTTCTCGATTATAAAAAGCGTGCTGTTTTACAGCTTTTTCAAACACAATGCTACATTTATCTATATCGCCAACATTAAATGCTGGATGATATCCGAATTCTAATGGCATCACACTTTCTCCGTTATTATTAACAGTCACAGTCATTTGAACTTCATTTTCTATTAACGTATATTTAACAACAACTTCAAATTCAAATGGATAGATTGCATATGTTGCAGCGTTGCTTTGGAAACTTAATTCTACACTATCGTTTGAAATTGACTTAACATTTAACACTTGATTTCTTAAGAAACCGTGATTTTTTAATGTATACACTTTACCATCAACTTCATACGCATTCGGGTTTAAACTTCCTACTTTTGGAAATAGCAATGGTGTTTGAAATTTCCACACATTCATGTCTTTTTGCCATATTAATTCTAAATTTTTAGCTTTGTGTCTTAATGAGATTATCTCTCCACCATCACGTGTGATAACAGCTTTAAGATATTCATTTTCAATAATTATAGACACTTTTTACCACGACAGAATGTTTGGATAACGTTATATTCGTCATCTAACACAACAATATCTGCATCATATCCAACACATAACTGTCCTTTTCGATCATCAACGTTAATTAACTTAGCTGGGTTGATTGTACATGCTGTGATTGCCATTTCAATCGGAACTAACGCTTTTTCTACAACATTTCTCAAACAAACATTCATTTTAGCACTACTTCCTGCTAATCCCCCGTCTGGTAAATGTACACTTCCATCAGGATACATTTCTACTTCTTGCCCACCGAAAACATATTTTCCTACCGGACACCCTTTCGCCAACATACTGTCAGTAATCATTACCACTTTATCACGACCTTTAGAAGTGAATAATGTATTGACGTTTGCTAGATGTGAATGTACACCATCAGCAATAATTTCACCGTAAATATCACGCAATCTAAATGCCGATCCGATTAAATTAGGTTCTCTATGATGGAACGGTGACATCCCATTAAATACGTGTGTAAATGATTTAGCTCCATTTGCAACAGAAAATACTGCTTGCTCGTACGTACAGGCAGAATGCCCAATAGTGACTGCAACGCCATTATTCGCAAGATATCTTGTCAATTCAAAGTTTTTATCATTCTCAGGAGCCATTGTAATCAGTTTAATTAAACCATTCGCTGCTTTTTGATAATGTTTAAATTGTTCTACAGTACCTGGAATAATATATTGTTCTGGCTGCGCTCCTTTGTACTTCACATTTAAATATGGTCCCTCAAAGTGAATCCCCACAATTTCTGCACCTTCATATCCTTCTTCCACAACATCAACCACATTTTTTAGCGCATTAGTCAAAACTTCTACACTTTGCGTAATTGTAGTTGGACAAAAAGCCGTTACACCTTCTTCAGGAATGTTTTTACTCCAATTTCTTAATCCTTCAGGATGTGCATCATTCGTGTCAAATCCATAGGCTCCATGTGTATGGACATCAATAAAACCCGGTAATATGCGCTCATTACCGTAATCAATATCAACTTCACAACTACCATAAGGTAATATATGTGTTATCTTTCCTTCATTAAATTCAATAATTGCTTCAATGAATTGCGAAGCAATCCAAACTCTTTTACTTTGTATTTTCATAATGATCCTCCTATGTATATTTTACTATGTTTAGTATTAAATTACAATACAACTTTTGCTTTTTTCAACAATTTTACTACAAAGTATAAAAGAAATGTATATCATTTTACATCATATGTGATTTTTTAATGTTTTTTTATGCACTGTATTTTTGTATCAAAATATTCCGACAACAAAAAAAGCAACTATATACAATTCTGTATAAAGTTGCCTCTGATTTTTTAAATGGTGGCTCCGGCCGGAATCGAACCAGCGACACTCGGTTCTTCAGACCGATGCTCTACCGACTGAGCTACAGAGCCATTTGGTTGCGGGAGAAGGATTTGAACCAACGACCTTCGGGTTATGAGCCCGACGAGCTACCAGACT
>CAMCRE010000005.1 GCA_945877255.1 uncultured Erysipelotrichaceae bacterium | reverse complement strand
TTACCACACCGCACTATTGCGTGTCAAGAATTTTTATCTTTTTTTGAATTAGTTTGGGGTAGGCATAAATTACAAAACATGAAAAATTATATAAATAAAGACGACATCTCATGCCGTCTTTATTTATATATACTCTCTGTAAAATCATTCGTTGATTGAATGTAATATTTGAATATTTCTCGTTTAAGTTCTCTTATATTAGTATATGTGAACTCAAATCTTTTCGCTTTTTCTAAATCTTTTTGAATAGCATTAGCCAATAAAGTTTTAATATCTTCATACGTTGTATAAGTTTGACCTTTGTACACAAACGGTTTAATCATATCTTTTTTTGCATATCTCTGTGCAAACATATCTTTTCTAAAATCATTCATTGTATTATACTTACCACCAAAAGTTTTATTCAATATGTAAGCATCGGATAATGTTGTTCCTTCATTAGTTGCTGTTGAGGCTAACTTACTTGATGCATAATTCACAAAACCTTCATATCCTGCTGCCGCCAACATTTCAAAAGTCATTCCTTTAAATGCTCTTGATCCTGTCAACACACCAGGAGATGTAAATGTTCCATAAAACGAATTAAATCTATTAAATGTTTCATATGAATTTTGTGGCACTTTATACACATGATCACGACTTGTTTTCTTACCAAAATTGTGTACTACAAGTTGATTTTCAATTAAGTCATTAATCGTCATCAAATTCATTGCTTCAACTTCAGCTGTAGTTAACGTTTTTACAGTTTCTTCTTTTTTACCTGCTTCTAGTAATCTAAACTCTGTCTTCGCCAACATATACGCTTGATCTTCTGCAGAAAGTTTTAATAATTCTTCGGCTTCAGCATAGTATAATGTATACAGTACATCCATGCTTCTTCTCCAATATTCTTCTAACTCTTGGGCATTCGCAAATCTTTCAGGCGTCGCGTTATGTAATCGTTTTGGCATGCTCGCACCATTGCCATACGTATTATAGTCAATATCGGTATTCATACCAAACGTCTCATCAGCCACATCAACAGAATGCCACATTCCAGTCGCATAATCTTCAGCGCCCATTCTTCTTCCATAACCACCTAAATATACTACACCATCTAAATTATGAACAGCTTCATGTGTGAAAATACCGCCACCAAGTTTAGTGAGTAATGTATTAAATACGAAATGAATAATTTTTCCGTCAGCGTACGCACCTAATCCATTATTAGCGTACCATTTTCCAACAGGTGTGAAAAACTCAGCAACTGCTGGACCAGCACTTTTATTAACTGATGTATTTGGTGCTTCATCAGCACTAAATGGCACAGTCCACTTACCAGAAATATGTCTATATCCATCCCAAGTTAGCATCGGAACTTTTCCATCATTCCACAATTTGTCACGAACAGACGCATCTGAAATACGATACCAGAATTCAAAATTGAGACGCATCACTTGAGCCGCAATATCCATGCGATTACGGATAGATTTAACCACATCTGGTTTGTCTGCATAGCTTTCTGATGTAGGTAAATCATAGTAGTTTTCAAACGGGAAAAATGCAACTGCACTAGGATGAGAAATAATACCTAATCCCATTGACGGCAACGATAATATTGGTAGCATCAATTTAGCGTTATCATTTTTCTTTAAGTTATCCCATAAACGATATACACCTAATTGTGTTCCATTGTATTCCATTGGTTGTTCTACAACTTCTGCTTTTGTTGTTTCCACAAACCAATCTGCCATCGTTTGATCTTTATTGAAAATAGATCCTAAACTCTCTAAATAATTGACGATATTATTTTTACCATTTTTTGAACCAAATACTTTTGCATATGCAGTAGCTGAATGCTCTCCAAACAATAAATATTTTTTACTACTATCGCTTATAGGATTAGCAACATCTGCAATATCAATAATATTTTGTATCATGTCAATTTTTTTACCAAAAATATCTTGTTTATAAACGGTAATTTCTCTTGCATCTACTCCGCCAACTTTAAAGTTATACCATCTATTAATATATGCAAGCCCAAATAAAATTTTTTCTTTGTTTGCTTCAATATACGCTAAACGCTCGCTAGGATTAAATTTGTTTGTTGCATCAACTTCGCTACTTTCAAGAAGTGCCACTATATATTTTTTAAGATCAGCTTTCACTGCCTCAAATGATTTTTCTAAAGAATAAGGGTCAACCTTGTTTTCTTTTAATGTTCTAGCTGCAATTTCATGGTTTTCTTTAACATTAAATTGTAAGTTTAAAGCATATGTATATCCGACTTTTTGTGCATGTGAATATTCAAAATCCGGATATAATTGGAATAACGTATCTTTATAATTTAATGCTGTTAATTGACGCACAAGTGAATCAACATTTATTTGTGATTGTTTGAACATCTCTGGCGTATACAATAATCTTGTGCCATCGATAGTGTACTCTTCAATACGTGTATCCGCAAAAGTTCCTTTATGCGTCACCGAGAATGTATCCGTGCTTTGATCTTTATACACCACAATAATTTTATTTAATTTTTCTTTATTTTCAGATAAATTATAGAAAATCGTATTATCTTGCATTGCTGTTACACTTAATATTTCTTTAGTAGCTAAATTAGAATCTGATGTTACTAAGTTTCCTAAATCTACGATTGTTTGTTTATCATAAAACGGCACCAACATTTCCATGTTACGATAAATCATTTCTTTACTTGCGTTATATCCAACTGCGCTTGAATAAACTGTTTCTGTGATATTGTAATCAAAGTTACTATCTTCTAATGTTGCAGTTAATTGATAACTTGCTACTTTTTCTTTACTTTGCTCTGGCGACATTGCTTGGCTAGTTGGCGTTTGTCTATCTTCTTCTCCCGTTGAAATAACATCGTCATAATATATGTTAGTCAATTTATTTGTAGTATATCCTGAACCACCATAAGTTTTGTATCCATTTATTACTTCTACCGCTACAACTACATCATTTGCTAATGCACCAGCTTGTGTGACTAATCCGATTGCACCACCAACACTTCCAGTCGTATTACCACTGTTGTCGATTTTACCTTCAACATAAGAGCGATATAATTTAGAATTATCACGTAAATTACCTATAATTCCCCCTATATGACCAATTTGTTTTGTGGATTTTACGGTAATATTGACTTGAATATTAGCTTGCTCAACAATTGCATTTCCAGTCGTTCTACCAACAGCACCACCAATGGCGTTATCATCATCAGCTGTACTAATTAAATTTCCTTTAAACAATACATTTCTAAGAATAGACGTATCTTTTAATTTATTAACTATACCAGCCATATAACGTGATGTCTTAACGTTTCCACTTACAGCAACATTTTCAATTAGCGTTTTTCCTGTTGCATCACTTACAAGTGGTGCAATATCAACTGCTGATGTATTAATATCCACATTTTTTAAATCTAAATTTTGAATCGTAGCATTTTTAGTTGTTTTGAATAATGGTGCTTTTAATCCTTCAATAGCATACTTAACACCATTTCTTTCTCCTATAAGCGTTCCTTTAAATTCTTGTGTAACATAAGCAAAATTGTTTACATCAGGAATTGGATAACTAGAAGCATCTAAATTAGCACCTAACACAAATGTTCCTGTTGGGTTATTTTGCATTGCTTCAACTAATTCTCTAAATGAATAATAAGCATCTGATGTTCTGTTTAATTTTGGAATATACACCACCGCATTTTCCTTAAAATCAACACCAATATCATGTACTAATTGAGGTGTTTGAACAGTAATTTTATAAACCTCTCTACCATTTTTAACTTCATCAACCATATTTATAATTGGTAAAATAATGTTTTTATGGTTGCTGATATTAAATTTTAATGAATGTGAAGTAATATCACTTGGAATACTAGAAATTGTGTTAATGTCTAACTTATTGTTTTGGGCATCAAACAATTCAATACTTTCAATATTTTTGATTTCTACTTTTTTAGCTAAAGTAATTTCTTTTTCTAATAAATCATTAACCGCTACTTCTTCTTTACGATTATTATACACTAAGTTCACTTTAACAATATACTCTTGATTATTAACTAATCCTTCAATATTGATGACACTATTTTTATTTTCATCAAATGCTGGTAAATTATATGTGGCAATCGCTTGTGTTGGTACTTCTTTTCGGTAAACAACAACTTGTGCTGATTGATATCCGCCATCACTATCTTCTAAATGATAAGTTAAACTAGCCGTATTTGCTAAGTTATCTTTTATGACTTTTGTAATCGTTAAGACAGGTGCGGAATTAAGTTTACTACCTTGTCTAATAACCTTATTGATCGCATTTACTTCTACATTTTCTGAAATTTTTGTTTTAGATAACAGAATTGAATCTTGATAAATTTCTTCATAAGTAGTAACTAATATTCCTTCACGTCCTGTTTCTTCTTCAACTTCTAAGCCATAAAATAAATTTTCGTCATTTCGATAATCAATCTCAAATGGAATTGACGTACGCTCTATCACTTCTTTTCTTACCGTAATAGGTGTTTTTGGTTCTTCAGGTTGATGTGGCGTATCTGGTTGATTTGGATTTTCTTGTGATGAAATATAAACAACCGTTGGTACAGCATCAATAATGCGTTTCCCTACTACTTTACTAGATACAATCACCCCGTTTATTGATGTTACTTCTAGTTCAGTAATGATTGAACCGTTTTTTCCTTCTTCTTTTCTTGTTTCTCCATACGCTAATGATACATCTTCTTTATACACTACACTTAAATTATTGTAATCTATAATCTCTTCTTGCTCAATAATGCGTGTAAATACTTTATCTTGTTGCTTAATCACGCCCCCAACATTTGCATTAACAACAGATGAATTTACACTATTGTTTGTGGTTTCAATTGCAGGTGATAAAGTTTTTTCAGAAGTTTCTGCAACACTTTTTTGCGGCGATAATGTAGCTAGTTTTTCGCCTGTAATATATCCTAAATATTGATAGCCTTCTATTGTTTGTGGCTTAGGTAATTGATCCCCTATTTTCAAATCAAACTCTTGATTATATTTACTCAAAGAATTAGTGTCTGATAATTCTGCACGCACAACAACACCTTCTACTAATAAGGTTGTCGCTAAAAATACGGCAATAACAGAACTTGCTTTCTTTTTTCTCTTATATACTACCACTAATAAAACAATCACTACTGCAATCAAAATCATGATATAATTCCACGAAATTGGTGTTTTTGTTGCTGTAGCATTTATAGGTGAATAAATTAAATAATAATTTTCATTTTTAGATGCTGTTTCAGTAATAGTTTGATATTGTATTAAGTTTTTTTCTTTTTCAGTTAGATCATTAATAGGGGAATATTTATATTCTACTTTAATGTTTGTTGGGGTGGTATTCGCAAACGATACTACCGTCAATTGACAAATAAACACAATACATAAACACAACGTTTTAATTCCCGTTTTCCAGATTCCTCTTTTCATCTTGTTCTCCTTTACTTTTATACCTCAATTTATCTGTTTTTTTAAATATTTAGTAGTTTTTATCATACACTATACTGCTTAAAAAAGCAATTTTACTAACTTTAAATATAAAAAAACATTACACCAAGCTAAACTTGATATAATGTTTATATTTTATTATTTTGTGTAGTCTAAAATAAATTCTTGGTATAACTTCGTTTTTGATTTTGCGTTTTCTAAAGAATCACCCTTAACACAGAAGTAAAACTTACATTTAGGTTCTGTTCCGCTTGGTCTTACCGCTATCCAACTACCATCACTTAAGAAGTATTTTAATACTTCACTAGTAGGGAATCCCACTATTTTTGATTCAACATCATTTTGTAATGTAGTTAATGTTCCATAATCTTCAATTTTAACTACATCTACATCCGCAAACGTTGTTAACGGTTTTTGACGCAATCCTTCAATAATTGATTTAATTTTTTTAGCACCTTCTACGCCACTCAATGATAATGCTACTTGTGATTCTTCAAAATAACCATGTTCAGCATATAACGATAACAACACATCATATAATGATTTACCTTGTGCTTTGTAGTAATTACTTGCTTCTGCTAGTAATATACATGCTTGTGGTGCATCCTTGTCACGCACAAATGGTTGTATTAAATAACCATAGCTTTCTTCATATCCAAATAAAAACTGCTTCAAGTGTGATTTTTCGTAATTCGCAATTTTATCACCAATAAATTTAAACCCAGTTAAAGTTTTTTCAACTTCAACCCCGAAACTATTTGCCACAATTTCACCTAAATCGCTTGTAACAATCGTGTTAAAAATAACACCGTTTTTTGGTAATTTATTTTGAGATTGTAGTTGTGATAATACATAGTGAATTAAAATTGTTCCTGTTTGGTTACCTGATAATAATTTATATTCACCATCTACTTTAACAGCTACTCCCATTCTATCCGCATCTGGATCACATGATAAGATAATGTCAGCTGAAACTTTACGCGCGTATTCAATAGCCAGCTCATATGATGCTTCTTCTTCTGGATTTGGCGTAATAGTGTTCGTGAAATCTGGATCCGGACTACATTGTTCATCCACTAAAACAACATCATATCCTGCACGTGTTAATGTTTGTGTTACTGCATTTAATGCCGTACCATGCTGTGGTGAAAACACAATTTTCAAGTTTTTGGCATCGTTTCTTAATTGAATACCCAACACATTTTCATAATATTGCTCATCAATTTCTTTTCCAATAAATGAAATCAACTGCTGTTGCTCTTCTGTTAAATTCCATTCTAACGATAACTCATCTTCTATTTCATTTACATAAGAAACGACTTCTTCTGCTAAATGCGGAACTAACTGACACCCATTTTCATCGTACAATTTGTAGCCATTATATTCTTTAGGGTTATGACTTGCAGTAATCATAATTCCCCCGAAGCAATTCAAATATCGAACCGCAAACGATAATTCCGGAGTTGGTCTTAAACTTTCAAAAACATACGATTTAATACCAAAAGACGCTAACGCTTGTGCTGATGCTACAGCAAACGCATAAGACATATGACGGTTGTCATATCCAATCGCTATCCCTCTGTTTTCCTTGTCGTATTTTTTAATGTATTTCGCAAAACCAAAATTAGCTTTCGTTAATGTGTGAATATTAATTCGATTCGTTCCAACTCCAATAATCCCACGCATTCCTGCTGTTCCAAATGCAATATTTTCAAAAAAAGCATCAGCGATTTCTTTTTCACTTAATTGTTCGAGTTGTTTTTTTAATTCTGGATTTAATTTTGGATGATTTATCCATTTTTGATATTTTTCTTGATACATAATTACTCCTAATGTTACACTGCTTTGTTTTACATACTCGCCTTTACACAAGTTAGTATTTTAAAAAAAAGGGCGTTCCCCTTTTATGCAATGATTTTTTGAGAACGTAATACGTCTTCAATCGCCACTAATGCTTCTTCTTCATCTTCACCATCACATGAAATTACAATTTCTGATTGTGTTGGAATACCTAAAGACATTACACCCATAATTGATTTCATATTAATTTCACGGTCTTTGTACGCTAAATTAACGTTACATTTAAATTTACTTGCAACATTCACCGCCACTGTTGCTGGACGTGCGTGTAATCCTACTGGATCTACCACAACTACTTCTAATTTTTTCATTATAAATCCTCCTATTCTTCTTTTATATTATACTATACTTTGTAACTACTTTCAAGATAAAGGTACCAATTATTTTGATTTTTTAATAAATACTAATTTCTTATCTGATGAATGTTCGTTAGAATAATAATAGTTTGGTATTGTTATTGTTTTTAGATGTGCTATTTCAGTGACCATTTTTTGAATACATTGATCAATAAATTGTCCCCGTGCTATTTTAGAATCCGTAGCCATTTTTTTCAATTTACCATCTTTTTCAGTATAAAACGCAACTTTCACAACATCTAAGCTTTCATCCAATACTTTCTCATATTCATCAGACGCTAATGAAACGATTGTTTTATTTTTTAATTTTTGCATAATTTTTGTTTGCCAATAATTATATAAATCAAACGGTTGCTTACTCCCCATTTCTAAACGATATAATGCAATAGTATCAAAAGGTTCAACTACACCAAATAATGCCGACAAAATTCTAATATGATTTTTGATATAGTTCATTTGATTATGATTATATGTGTCAAGTTTTAATTGTTGGTATTGCAAACCACAGTAACTGTATATCGCAGTAGTATTCAATTCGAAATTTTGGTAATAACCATAAACTTCAGTTGCTATTTTATCATTAACTTTCATCATTTTTTTGATATCATCTTTTGTTAGTTGTTGTAAAAAACGAAGTAGTTCATGACTAGGTTGTAGTTTTTGATCTCCTATTAAATATTGTTTCATTTTTTTAGTTGGCGACAAAACAAAATACATATTCCCTCCTAAAACAAAAGCATTTGAACTTTCAAATGCTTTATTACTTGTGTGTCATTGACTTCATTATTTGGCGAATTTGTGCTTCTGATGGTTTTCTTCCCATTTGTGCAAACATCGCACGAATCATTTTTTCTGAAATTGGTGGATTTTCTTTTAATTGCTTCTCAAACGCACGTTTTGTGAAGAAGAAACCTAACGCAGCCCCAATCAATCCTCCTAATAAGATATATAATAATGTCATTAATGTTGTATCCATAACTACCTCCTACAATACGTATATCATACACTATTTTTATTTAAATTTCAATTAAGTGCTTACTATTCAACTGTAATTTCTTTTTCTTGTAATTTTTCATTAATTTTTCGTTTACTTAATTCATAGATTATTGCAAACACCGGAACACCTAACAACATTCCCATAAAACCGAATAACCCCCCACCAATAACAACTGAAATTAATATTCCGATGCTAGGTAATCCCAGCTTATCACCTAAAATATATGGTCCTAGTATATTACCATCAAATTGTTGAAGCGCGAAGACGAATAATGCAAACCATAATCCCATCATAGGATTAACGAGCGTTAATATCACAACACCCGGTATTCCACCAATGAACGGTCCAAATACAGGAATAACATTTGTGATTCCCACCACAAATGAAATTAATACTGCGTATTCAAATCTAAAAATCAACATTCCGATATAACATAATATCCCGATAATCAATGAATCAATTAATTTACCTATAATAAAGTTATTAAAAGTATTTTTTGCTAGTGTAGCAATGCCCACTAAATTATCTGCTGTTTGTTTATTGAAAATAGCATAATTAATTTTTTTAATATATCTTTGAAACTTCTCTTTATCAATTAATAAATACATTGCACAAATTACAGAAATTAATGCGTTTAAAATATTTCTTAATGTTGATGCTGAAAAACTTAAACCGTATGTAATAGCTTTTGTTGTGGTAGAACTATTCACAAAACTTACAACAATATTTTGGTATGTTGTAAAATTAGCTAAAGCACTTAAATCAACACTGTACTGATTATATAAGAAATCGGTAATATTATTAATTTGTGTTTCAATTTGCGAAAACAATGGCGACAATCTTTCCACACTAGAAAAAATTTGTGGTGCAACTAATATAACGACTAAACCAATAACTAAAAATAATGATGCAATAGCTGTTAATGTAGCAATAACACGTGCTAATTTTTGATATTTAATAAACTTTAATAATAGTTTTTCAAAAAATTTCATTGGTTTAACAAGCAAAAACGCTAATCCAAATCCCCACACAAACGGTGAAATTAATTTCAAAAATACGTTTAAAATATTCGCAATAAATTTTATTTCTTGTGCAACTAAACTAATTACAACATAAAAAGTAATGCAAATAAATGGTAAAGCATACCCTTTATATTTTTCTTTAATTTTTTCCCACATAAAACCACCTCTTCATATATTATATCAGAAGAGATGGTTTTTGTCATACATATTTAAAATTTTGTTTAACTTTTTTGTGTTTCAATTAATCCATATCCACCGTGCATACGACGGTATACAACTGCTATTTCATTTGTTTCTTCATCAACGTACACAAAGAAATCATGGTCAAGCATTTCCATTTGTAAAATAGCATCATCTAAATCCATCACTTCTGGTGTAATTGTTTTTGTTTTTACGAGTTGTTCTTCAACGTAATGCTCTTCCGATTCGATAAAGGCATGTGCTAATTTTTCTTTATTTTTACGTGATAGTCGTGTTTTTTGTCTACGGATTTGATCTTCTAACTTATCAATTACAATATCAATTGCAGCATATAAATCTTCATGTGATGCTTCCGCACGTAATAATGCTACTTTAGTAGGTATCGTTACTTCAATCTTTTGTGATTGACGATAAACTCGCACCATTACATTAGCAATAACTTCTTCATCAATTATAAAATACTTGTCCAAAAAACTTAGTTTTTTTTCTACTTTCTCAGCTATTGCTGGTGTTACAGTAATATTTTTTCCATAGATGTTCACTTTCATAATACATCCTCCTTTTCCTACTTCCATTATAGCATAAAAAAAAGTTAAAAAATAGTCTTTTTTTTTATATATTTTTGTGGTATAATAAAGGTGTTAGGGAAAAATTAACTATTTAAAAAATTAGCTTCACAGCTAATTTTTTAATATAATTATTGTTTTTTATTATTTTTAGCGTAATAGCGATAATCAATATGGAATAACAGTACCGACGCTCCAGTAACTAAAGTAATCTCTGGAACCAATGGAACTAATGAAATTAGTGATGTAAAAGTATATGCCATTCCACCAAATATTCCTATTACATAACAATAAAACTTAAGTTTTTGATTTTGGTTTAACCACTCTAGGAACTCTAAATATTCACTAGCAATAAACATGATTCATACCTTTCCTACCTTGTAACACACAAATTTTCAGAATTTGCAACATATGATGTTGTAGTATTATATCCCCATTGTGATTTTAAAAAGAATACCACCCACAAAAACGTCACAATTATAATTAAAAGAATAATAATAGAAATTATTTTATTTATTATCTTGCCCATACTTTACCTCCTCTTATATTCGCTGTTATTATAACATGAAAAAAAATTAAAAAAAAGTCTATTTTTTTACATTTTAATATGCTATAATAAAAAAATACCCTTTTACTCACACAAGTAAAAAGGTATTTTTAACTTTAAAAGACTATTTTATTAATTTCTTCTAATGTTGCCATAGAAGATAACGCCCCTTCTTTAGTAACCGTATATGCTGCATATTTATTCGCAAAATCAATATATGATGATAATTTTTCACTTGAAAGATCTAATTGATTCTCAAGCACTTTAAATAAAAATGCCCCTATAAAACTATCTCCACCACCTGTGGTATCGACTGCATCAACTTTATATCCAACTGAATGAATTGCCTCATTCTCTAAATAGATACTTGCACCTTTATCACCTTTAGTGAATAGCACTACTTTTACACCTAATTCAAAAAATATCGGTAATGCATCTGTAATCTCAGATTTGCCTGTTATAAATTGTAATTCATCATCGCTTATTTTTAAAATATCCGCATAAGGCATAAATTCAAAAATTGTTTTTTTCAATTCATCATGATTATCCCATAAACTTAATCTTAAATTCGGATCAAAACTAATTAATACCCCTTCTTCTTTAGCACGCTTAATTAATACACGATGTGCTTCTTTCATTGGGCTATCTACTAAATCAACACTACAAAAGTGTAGTACACCCGCATTTTCTAAACAACCAAAGTCTAAATCTGCAATACTAAATTGTAAATCCGCAGCAGTACGACGATAAAATTTAAAATCACGATTGCCATCAGCAGCCAAACTAACGAACGCTAGTGATGTATCAAAATTGTGATCTGTTTTTATATATTGTGTATCAATATTGCTTTCTTTTAATACTTCAATAATATGATGACCAAAAGCATCATCTCCTAATTTTGTAAGAAATGTACTTTTACCACCTAATTTTGCAACAGCCCCCGCTACATTAGCAGGCGCCCCGCCAACGACTCTTTTAAAAGTAATTACATCTTTAAGATATTGCCCTTTAACGTTCGGTATAAAATCGATTAATGCTTCTCCTATTGCTATTAATTTTTTCATATTACTCTCCTATATATGGTACAACTTGCTTAGTTATCGGCGTTTTCTGAATTAATGACAACACCATCTCAGCTGATTTTTTCCCTAATTCGTGGTAATCAAATTGAATAGCATAAACATCAGGTAAAGCATATTGAATATACTCATATCCACCAAACCCACACACTTCACAATTTAAATTTGATTTTTTAACCATGTAATATGCTGATAATAGTTGCGCAGAAGTTAAACAAACAATACAGTCATACTTTGATAAATCAATATCCTGTAATTTAATTAAGGTATTTTTATAACTAAAATCTGAAATACATGTATCAATCGAAACATTTTTTTCTGTCAACTTTTGAGATAACGTTTGAAAACGACGAACACCCACAGATTCATCCCATTCTTCTACACTAATAATTAAAACGTTTTTATATGATTTATTAATCACATATTCCGCCAAATGTGTTGCAGCACTTTCCTCGTCGTGAATAACACAATTTTCATACCAACTTTGTCCCACAACTACAAGTGGCGTACTAATTGCTTTAAATACTTTAAGATGTTTATCAGTTAATTGTGTTGCACTTAATAAAATACCATCAGCCCCCATACGCTCTAACGTTAATAAATGCTGTATTTCTAGTTCTACATCATGATTAGAATTTAATATAAATGTACTAAATCCAGTTTGTTTTAAATGCTCATCAATCCCCATTAATGTTCTAGCAGTAGACTGTGCATCTAAACACGGCACAACTACTCCAATCATTTTACTTTTCTTTGCGTTTAATCTCGCAAACGTGTTAGGTTGATAATTGTACTTTTTTATAATTTTTTTTATTTTTAATTGTGCTTCATCACTTACATATCCACCATTGAAATAACGAGATACGGTACTTTTTGAAACACCTGTAAACTTCGCAATATCTCTTAAAGTAATTTTACTCATATTATTCCTCCACGATATATCCATCCAAAGAATAATACACTACTTTTTTATTTTCTGCAATTATTTTTAATGTTTTATTATTCGGAAAAAATCTTGTTGTGAAAACTTCTTCCCCCTCATTCACGAATATTTCGATACTACTTGTATCTTTAAATATTTGTAATTTAGTAACAGTATCACATGCTACACTTCTTGTCGTTCTACCACTTCCTACTCGTGTAACGTCTAGAGTTAAAACATTATTTTTAAATTTTAATATTGCATCTTCAATGTTTATTTCAAAGTCATTTGAAATGTCTATTTCTAACTCATAACTATCTTCAACTGTAAAAGTATCAGATAAAATCTCTACACCATCATTTTTTCGTAATTTTTGAAATGCATCAATTGGTTTCTGAATTATTCTATCCCCATTAGCACTCAAAACACGTGGCATCGTTAGTGCGTGTTGCCAATTAAATTTTTCATTGAGACAATTATTGTATTCCGTATCAGGTAATCCCATCCAAGAAATAGCGATGACTTCATTATCACTATTTCGATACGTTTGGGTTGCATAAAAATCAAACCCGCGATCCATCTCATAAAACTTCCCTAATTGATATTTTTTATTTTCAAAATCTATTTCTAATTTACAATATCCTGTTTGATATACATTCGCATAATCAAAACCTTTTTGTTGCAGTCCTTGCGGAGAGAATACTAAAAAATAATGATTATCTATACAAACAATATCTGGACATTCCCACATATAGCCGTATGCTTTATCTTCAATCACAAAATGATATTCCCAACTCAACAAATCATATGATCGATAAATAAGTGCACACCCCAAATCATTTTTATTTCTTGCACCTAATACCATATAAAATATATCATTTTGCTTAAAAACTTTTGGATCTCTAACATGTACACCCACAAAGTCAGGATAATCTTTTGGTGTTAATACCACTATTTTTGATTGATAATTCACACCATCTTCACTCACCACACAGATTGTATTTTGGTGACGACCTTCATAATCATAATTATAATCTTTATCAATTAACTTAACATTACCAGTATAAAAATAATAAATTTTACTATTGTGAACTATTGCACACCCTGAATATACCCCGCTTCTGTCTTCTTCAATATCCGGATATAAAAACGGATCATAGGATTTAAAAGTCACATAGTCATCAGTTGAATAATGCCCCCATAATTTCATTCCCCAACCAGTAGTAAAAGGAGAATATTGATAATAAATATGTGTTCTACCCTGAAATTCAACTAATCCGTTAGGATCATTTAGCCACCCAGAAGGTGGCATTAAATGATAATTTAATCGATAATAATCCAATTGTGGTTTATTACAATATGTACTATGTGCTTTTTTCTCTTGTAGATACGCTTCTTTATTCATTCACAATTGTTGCAACAACAGTTGCTTCAGGTGTAACAACTACTTTTTTTCCTGCAGCTAATTCACTGAACACAACCATTGTTTCTGTTTCATATCCTGCATTTTTAACGACATTAACATCCATTTTTAATAATTTTTGACCTTTTTTAACTTGTTGTTTTTCACCAACAAATACTTCAAATCCTTCACCATTTAACTTAACAGTATCAATTCCCGCGTGAATTAATATTTTTGAACCATCATGACATTTGATACCTACGGCATGTTTACTAGGGAATACAAATTCTACTTCACCATCAACTGGTGATACAATCACACCATCAACTACATCAACTAAATAACCATCACCCATTACTTTTGAAGCAAAAGTCGCATCTTTAGATTCAGAAATCGCTTTAACAGTTCCATTTCCAATTGTTGCGAAAGTTATCTCATTCACTGATTTAACTTCTTTTTTTATATAAAATCTTGAAATAACAATTGTTAGTGCTGCTCCTAAAACAAGTGCAATTAAATGTGCTATTAAATAATTAACATGTCCACCTGGTTGAGCAATAAAGAACCCAGGAATTGCTGTCGCACCATATCCGATTGATTTTAAATCAACTAAATATACGTATCCACCTGAAATAGCCGCCGCAATACAACCAGCAACTAATGGAAATTTATGTTTTAAGTTAATACCGAAAATTGCCGGTTCACTAATTCCAAATAAAATAGACGCAAATGAAGGAATTGCAATTTCTCTTGCTTTTAAATCTTTCCATTTTAATACTAAATATCCTAATACAGCTCCACCTTGTGCCATTAATGCAACTGACATTAACGGGTTAAGGAAGTTTGTTTTTGTTGTGGCAATTAATTGTGCTTCAACTGCATTTAAAATGTGGTGTAATCCAGTGATGACGATTACTTGTTGAATACCCGCAAATAACATATAACCAAAAATACCAGTTGATTTAGTAATATTTACTAATCCTAATGTAATGAAGTTTGATAACTCTCTTCCAACAGGACCAATTACTGTAAATAATAAGATTGTTGAAATAAACACTGTCAACATTGGTCCAAAAATTAATTTCACAACACTAGGTATTTTTCTTTCAAAGAATTTATCTAATGAAGCAACAATAAATCCTACCATTAATGCAATTAGTACTCCACCTTGGAATCCAATTAATTGAATTTTATATCCTAATAAATTAATTACTTCTGGATTAAACCCAGCTTTTCCAATATCATAAGCGTTTGCTAATGAAGGAAGTAGCATGATACCTCCCATAACAATACCAAGTACTGGTCTTCCGCCGAAACGCTTAGTAGCAGAATAACATACTAATAAAGGTAAGAATGCAAATGCTCCTACTGAAGCTATTTCAGCCAACTTGTTTGCCGCATATGCAAACTCATTTGTCTTAATAAATGGTTGCCCACCTAAGAACCCAGTTAATCCTAGTAATAATGCCGCCGCTAAAATCGCTGGTATAATTTCAACGAAAACATCTGATAATGTTTTAATTACTGCTTGTACAGGATTTTGTTTTTGTAATGATTTAACATCATTTAAACTCATGTTTTCAATCCCAACAAATTTAGAAAATACAGCATATACTTCATTAACTGTTCCTGCTCCAAAAATTAATTGTAATTGGTCTCCTGCCACAAAGCTACCTTTTACAAGTTCAACGTTTTCTAAATTGTCTGATTGAATTAAACTATTGTCTTTTAACACAATACGCAATCTAGTTGCACAGTGTGTTACACCAATGATATTCTCTTTTCCACCCACAAAATTAACGATATTTTGTGAGATTGATTCATATTGTTTTTGTTTCATATTGTTCTCCTTGTGTTACCGTTCCCACTTATTGTATACTATCACAACAATAATGTCAATTATTATGATGTATTCACTTACATTTTAAAAAAATTGTGCATTTTTATAAAAAATATCACCTCTAATGAGATGATATTTTTATTATTCAATAATTTTTTCAATTAACTTAGGTTTACTAATATACGCATCTTCAATAATAAAACAACTATAAAACTGTTTTAACCATTCTTCAGACAACTCCGAATTTGTGTGTATTTCTGCCAACAACTGATCTTGCTCCACAAAATCACCGACTTTTTTGTTTAATACGATTCCAACACTATGATCGATGCTTTCTTCTTTTGTTTGTCTTCCTGCACCTAACTTCATAGCAAGCACACCTAACTCCAGCGCTTTTAAATCATGAACATAACCAGTTTTTTGCGTTTTGATTGCAACCACATACTTAGATTTTGGTAATACTTCTGGATTTTCAATACACGCAACATCACCTTTTTGCCAATCAACTAATTGTTTTAACTTCTGAAGTGCTGAACCGCTAGCAATAGCGTTTTCTAACATATCAACAGCTTCTTCTTTACTACTCGCTACATTAGATTGTAATAGCATAATACTTCCAAGTTCCACACACAATTCTTTGAAATCTTGTGGTCCTTTTCCTTGCAACGTTTCAATTGCTTCTTTCACTTCTAATGCATTACCTATTGTATTTCCCAATGGTTGATTCATATTAGATACTACTGCCTTAATGTTTTTATTCAGTTTTTTACCAATCGCAATCATCGCATTCGCTAATTGTTCTGCACTTTCAACATCGTGCATAAAAGCACCTTCGCCATATTTTACATCTAATAAAATAGCATCCGAACCACTCGCTAATTTTTTAGACATAATACTAGAGGCAATTAACGGAATACTATCTACTGTAGCAGTAACATCACGTAATGCGTATAATTTTTTATCCGCTGGAACCATATTAAGCGACTGTCCAATCACTGCTAAACCAATTTCATTAACTTGCTTACTAAATTGTTCATTAGAAATATAACATTCAAAATTTTTAATTGACTCTAATTTATCTAGTGTACCACCTGTATGACCTAAGCCACGTCCACTCATTTTTGCTACTTTCGCACCGCAAGCCGCCACCATAGCTGTTAACGCCAACGTAGTCTTATCGCCAACTCCCCCAGTAGAATGTTTATCTACTTTTATTCCTTCAATAGCACTTAAATCGACAACTTCTCCAGAATACATCATATATTTCGTTAGCAACGCTGTTTCATCAGCATCCATTCCTTTAAAATAAACAGCCATTAAAAAACTACTGATTTGATAATCAGGAACTGTTTCATTTACTACTGCATCCACAAAATATTTTATTTCTGATTCATTCAATGTTAAACCATTTCTTTTTTTTTCAATTATCTCAACAAAACGCATAATTACTCCTTTTCATACACTCTAAAATAAAAATCTGTATATTCTGTTTCTAAAACTTCTTTAAATCCATGTTTTGTGTAATCTACTAAAAACGTATCGCCTTCATACGTCTTTTTCATTACACTTGCATAAACTGTATCGGCATACGGTAAAAATAGCTTATACACTTCTGCACCTCCACACACAAATAATGTTTCTTCATTATTTTGATATTTTTCTCTTATTTCATCAACATCATGTACTACCGCAACATTTGGATGTTCGAATACATAACTTTTATTAGTGGTTAAAATATAGGTAAACCTTTTTGGTAAAACTTTATTTATACCTTCCATCGTTTTACGACCCATCAAAATTTTTTGGTTAATCGTCAATTGTTTGAAAAGTGCAAAATCTTCTGGAATATGCCACGGTAAAACATTATTTTTTCCAATAAGAAAGTTAGGATCGTGTGCTACAATTAGTGCAATCATACACTGATCGCTCCTTTAATAGGTGGATGCGATTGATAGTCTTCAATCGCGATATCTTCAAACGTAAACGCTGTAATATCTGACACATTTTTATTAAGCACTAAACGACAAAGTGGTAACGGCTCTCTTGTCAATTGTAATTTTACTTGTTCAATATGATTAAGGTAAATATGTGCATCTCCGATTGTATGGACAAATTCACCTACTTCCAAGCCACAAACTTGTGCAATCATATGCACAAATAAAGCATATGACGCAATATTGAATGGTACACCTAAAAATATATCGGCACTTCTTTGATACAATTGGGCACTTAAACGATTGTCGCAAACATAAAACTGCACAAACATATGACATGGTGGTAACGCCATTTTATTAATTTCACTCACATTCCATGCACTAATAATATGTCTTCTTGAATCTGGATTATTTTTTAAATCATGAATTAAATTTTTCAGCTGATCCACACCATTAAAATCACGCCACTGTTTTCCATATACAGGACCCAAATCGCCGTGTTTTTTCGCAAATTCATTATCTTGTTTAATTTTTTTCACAAATTCTTCTAATGTTTCTCCTTGGAAATTTGCTGACTTTTTAAAATTTTCATAAGGCCACTCATTCCAAATCTTAACGTTATTATCAACTAAATATTTAATATTTGTGTCACCAGAAATGAACCACAATAATTCATGTACAATCGCTTTAAAAAACGTTTTTTTCGTCGTCAACAACGGAAAACCTTCTTTTAAATCAAAACGCATTTGATAACCAAAACAAGAAATTGTTCCTGTATTTGTGCGATCTTTTTTTACACTACCGTTTTCTAAAACATGCTTACATAATTCTAAATATTGTTTCATCGTTTTAATTCCCTCACTTCATCTTCACTTAACATTCTAAAACTATTTTCATCTAAGTTTTCTACACTCAAAAAACTAAAATGTGATCGATGTAATTTAATTACTTCATTTTGACAAGCGATCATCATTCTTTTAACTTGATGATATTTTCCTTCTTGTAACGTTAACCTTACAAAAAAATCATTTACCACTTCAATACGTGCAGGTGCACATTGTTCATCACCTATTTTTATTCCTTCTTCAATAACTGGAATAAATTTTTTATCGAACGGTTGTTTTAATGTGACTTCATAAATTTTATTAACATGACTTTTTAACCGACGCAATCGATAATCTAATTGACCATCATTAGTAATCAGTAACGCTCCTGTTGTGTCTTTATCTAACCTTCCAACACAAAATAATTGTTTTTTTTGTGGATGATTAATACGATCAAACACTGTTTCATGAACATTATCTTCATTCGCACATACAACACCCATTGGTTTATGATATAAAATATAAATGTGTTTATGATAATATAATTGTTTTCCATCTAAGTAAACTTCTTTATCACGAACATCTAACCCACAATCCACAACAATTTGATTATTAATAACAACACGTTTATCTTTAATTAATTTCTTAACATCTTTTCTACTACCTAGTCCTAAATCACTTAAAAACTTATCTAATCGCATTATTTTTTCCTCAAAATTTTTTTATAATCGAACCCTAATAAACTTTGTGGTAAATTAAAATAAGAACTAATCACTAAATAAATAATTAATGATGCCCCACCTACAACTGATATAATTGCTAATGATATTAACACACCTGAAATACCACGATATTGAATCGGTAAGTAATGAATAATAACACCTAAAGTTATAATGCCCACACTAGAAATCATCATTCCTATAAGTTGTTTGAATATAGCTTTAAATTGGATGCGATACTTCAAAAACCAAATTATCCAAATTAATGCTAATTGCATTACATGCCCCAACATCGTTGAAATTAATGTTCCATACTTTCCAAATACCATAATCACTGGCAGATACCATGATAATTTCGTCAATAAAAAAACGATATATGTTGTTAGGATGAATTTTCTAATACCAATAGCCATTGATATCGAAACACTAATATTTACAACGATTGCAAGAATAGCCATTATCGCACTCATTCTCACGATTGGTACGCCTATTTCAGGAACAGTGTTGCCAAAAAACATAAAGAATATTGGTTTAGTAAAGAAAATAATACCTAAACAAGCAGGTAAACCTACATACAATACTGTACTAATAATTTTTGAAATATTTGAACTTAATGCTTGCCATTGACGCTTTGCAACAAACGCATTTAAGTACGGTAATGCCGCAACTGAAAAACCTGTTGCCACCACAAATGGTATAGCTGTTAATTTTTCTCCTTGCATCGTAATCGCTGTGAAAATTTGTTTGCGGGCTTCTAATGTAAATCCGGCAAAATCAAACACCCGTGAAAATAACATTAAGTCTACAATAACATTCGCATACGCTAAAACAGCCATTAAAATATATGGCAATGCAATTTGAATCGTTTCAACGATGATTTGTTTTTTCAAAAAAGCATATTCTTCATTAACAAAATCTTTTACAGCATAATTTTTACGATAATCTAACCACAACAACCCATACGCACAAACTGCACTCAATGTTGCTGCAATAGCTGTTAAATATACTGCCGCAATACGATTAAATTTTAAGATATGAATTAAGAAAAAACCACCAAAAACAATAATACTAACACGGATAACTTGTTCAATAAATTGCGAAAAGGAATACACTTTAATTTGCTTGATACCTTGATAAAAACCTCTTAAACTACCTAAGTTCGCTACCACAAAAATTGCAACAGCTAAAATTCTTATCATATTCGCAATTACAGCTATTTCTTCTTGTGGAGCAGGATTTTTAATCATCGATGCAACTGGAAATGCAAATAAAAACAGCAAGCACATGATCACAAACCCTAATCCAGTAAGCACGTATCCCCCATATTTTTTCGCTATTCTAGCATAAGCATAATTTCCTTGTGCTTCATAACGTGAGACGAGTGTTGCAATCGCAACTGGAAAACCTGCAATTGAAATAGATAAAATCACTTCATAAACTTTAAATCCAACAGAATAATAATCTCTATTTAAACTCGTTGCTAAAAGAATATTTAATGGAATAATATAAATAATACCTAAAAATTTTGTAAGAAAAAGACTCAATGATGAAATTAGCCCATTCTTAACGACACCTTCTTCTTTTTTCATAATTTCACCTTCATATTTATTATACACTATTTTAACACAAAAACAATCAAATTAAACAAAAAAAGATGTAAAGAAATAACAATTTATTTCATTTTACATCTTGATATTATAATACTGATTTAACAGCATCTACTAATTCTTTTTTTGGTTTAAATCCTAATAATTGTTTTTGTAATTCGTTATTTTTTAATATAACTAATGTCGGAATTTGCATGACATTAAACTTTTGGGCTAATTCTGGGAATTGTTCCACATCAACCTTGACTACTTTTGCCTGATCTTTTAATTCTTCAGCCACTTCGGCAATAATTGGAGCTAACATTCTACACGGACCACACCAAGTTGCATAAAAGTCAACTAATACCACACCTTCATTAGTAATGTCATTATACTCTTGAATTGATTTGATTTCCATAACTACTCCTTTCAATTCTAATTATAATCTTAGTAGCATAAAAAATCATTTCAAATGCTTTTTACTCAAAAATATTATTTAAAACTTGTACTATGCCGTCTTCATCATTAGAAGGAGCTACAAGCGACACACGCTTTTTAACAGTATCGATGGCATTACCCATCGCAAAACCTTTCCCCACAATTTCTAACATTGAAATATCATTTTCACCATCACCAAATGCAACGACATCTTTTAAATCAAAACCACTTTTTTCACATAAAATTCTAAGGGCATTGCCTTTTGAATTACGTGTCGGGCAAATCTCTAACCACTCTGATGTTGTAATCATACACTGACAATTTTCATGACTTAAATCATCTTGAATGCGTTGTAATATTTTATTTTCTCCTCTAACACAAATTTTATATGCACTTTTTGTGAATACATCAACTTGTTTAATAACGTCATACGCATTGCCATGATCAAATAAAAATCCATATGGACCGCCAACTAATGACGTGTCATCTGGCATTTTTTTATCTTTAATGTATTGTTTTTTTAATAATTCCACTTGTTTTGGTAAATAAAAATATAATTGCGTATCACTAAAAGTATATACTTCTTGTTCATATTGTTTTAATTTATCAAAATAATAATTAATTTCTTCCACTGAAAAACTATCTACAACGTATTCCTCATCTTTTTTTGTGTGGAACACTTTATAACCATTACCCGAAATACAATAACCATTAATTTCTAACGCGTCGATTATTGGTTGCATTCTCCTAGCTGTTCTACCGCTCGCTAATGAAACGGTAATACCTTTTTTTTGCAGTTGCAATAAATAATTTTTTGTGGTTTCTCGCAATTGATGTTTACTATCTAAAATTGTTCCATCAATATCTAACACAACATGCTTCATTAAATTTTACTTCCTGCTTCTTCATCAACGATAATCGTAACATCATGATGTTTTTGTAGTATTGAAGCAGGTAAATTCTCATTAACTTCTCCTTTTACTAAACCATAAATAGCATTTGCCTTATTTGCACCAAACGCTACTAAAATAATTTTTTTAGCTTCTAATATATTTTGAATACCCATCGTAATAGCATGCGTTGGTACTTCATCTAAATTATTAAAAAATCTTGCGTTATCTAATCGTGTTTTTTCCGCCAACGTTACTACATGTGTTCTAGATGTAAAACTCGTTCCTGGTTCATTAAAGCCAATATGCCCGTTAGATCCTACACCAAGTAACTGTACATCTGGTTTGTGTTTTGCGAGCACAGATTCATATTTTGATACATTTTCTTCCATATCACCAATCGAACATGGTAAATTAATATTTTCTGCTTTAACATTAATATGATCAAACAAATTACGACGCATGAAACTGTCATAAGTTTCAGGATGATCTTTTTCAAGCCCCATATATTCGTCTAAATTAACTGTTGTAACATTTTCGTACGATGTTTTATTATCTTGATGATCTTGAATCATATTTTTATAAATACCTATTGGACTAGATCCTGTCGCTAATCCCAATACTGCATTTGGATTTGAAACAACAACTTCTTTAATAATTTCAAATGCTTTATAACTACCTTCTGCATAGTCTTTTACTTTAATTACTTTCATATATACCTCTCTTTCTATCAATAGTATAGCATATCAAAAATATAAAAAACAAGACTTTTTTTAAATTTTTGTAATTTTTTTATAATAAAAAATCGTGCATAAAATCACGACTTTCTTATTCTTCATCAACAACTATGACACCTTTAATTCCTTCAACTTCTTCAAAAAGTAATTCTTCCACCCCTAATGAAATTGTATCATCTAAGGCAAAACAACCAACACAGGCACCATGCATTTTAACATAAACTACACCATCTTCCACTCGCAATAATTCAATATCGCCACCATCACGTTGAATATATGGCCTAACTTTAACCAGTACTTCTTCTACTTTTTGCTCTATTGTCATATTATACTCCTATCATAAAGTTCAAAATTAATGCAATTAAACAACCTAAAATTAAACCACCTACTGCTTCAATTTTTTTATGTCCTAACACAATTTTAAGTTTTTCATCATATATTGGATTGTCGGAATCAAAAATTTGATGATTAGCTAAATCTTGAATAAGTGTCTTAGTTAATTCTATATTTTTTCCTGCATAATAACGTACATTAATCGCATCGTACATTACGATTAATGAGAACGCTAATGTTACTGCAAATATTGACGAATCAAAACCTTCATTTAGACCTACTGATGTTGTTAATGCTGCCACTGTTGCAGTATGCGAACTTGGAAATCCGCCTGAAGCAAATGCTTGTTTTAAATTAAATTCTTTCGTTGTTAAATATGTAAAAATAGGCTTAACGGATTGTGCAATCACATTCGCAATCAACGATGCCCAAAATGGTAATAATGGAAACATATCATCCCTCCGGTGTAATTATACCATAAAAAAAAAGCTATTGCATTTTAGTTGTATATAGTTGTCTATTGATGTAAACTATTTAAAAAGGAGTATTTTATGGAAAAAATTTCTACAGCCGAATTTGAGATTATGCGTGCGATATGGTCTAACGAACCAATCCACACAAAAGATATTATCACAATTTTAAAAGCAACGCATGATTGGAGCGATTCAACAATCAAAACTTTACTAGCACGTCTTGTGAATAAAGGTGTCGTTGGTATTAGTAAAAACGGCAATAAATTTCAATATTATTCTACTTTCGACAAAACAAAATATGTCGAACACGAAATGTATACATTGTTGTCGAAAGTATGTAATAAAACTAAAATGCAAGTATTAATCGATATGATTTCATCTATTAATATGTCAGAAGAAGACTATCGCACTTTATCAACATTACTTAGCGAAAAACAAACATCAAAAATAGAATGTGATTGTCCGAAAGGATTATGTAATGAAAAAATATAACGTTGGGAATATGAGCTGTGCAAGTTGTGCCACCAAATTGGAAAATGCATTAAAACAGAATAGTTCTGTACAAAAAGTTAACGTTAACTTCGCCACAAAGACGTTAAATGTTACAGCAAATGACTACGATGAAGTTGAAAATATCGCTAGTAAATTAGGCTTTACTTTACAAGATGTTCAGTTACATGAAAGTCATTACCAAATTTCTAATATGAATTGTGCTAGTTGTGCACAATCTATTGAAAAAAAATTAAACACACTCCATAACGTTTCTAACGCTACAGTATCATTCGCGACTAAAAAAGCATACGTTACTTATTATGGTGATGAAAATGAAATAATTGAGACAATTCATTCATTAGGATATACAATTGCAAAAATTAAAGAAAACAACATTGACCTAATTTTATTAATGATTTTAGGAAGTATTTTAATGTTCGTATCCATGCTACCCATGTTTCATATCAAAATATGGCACGTTATTGACCCACATCACAATGCGTTCAATAATGCAATATTACAATTAGTACTTACAACTATTATTATTTTCATTAGAAAAGATTTATTATTTTCTGGATTCAAAAAACTTATCAATGGTATACCTAATATGGATTCGCTAATATTTTTAAGTGTAAGTGTTGCATATTTATACAGTGTATTTGAAATAATGTTTTCCAACTTTAATAGCCACAAAATGCTTTATTTCGAATCTGCTGGTATGATTTTAGTATTCGTTGGCATTGGTAAATATATCGAAGAAAAATCCAAACAAAAAAGTTTTAGTGCAATGAAATCATTAATGAACTTAGCACCTAAACAAGCACTATTGAAATCACAAGAAATCAAAAACGTTACCGATATTGAAATAGATGATATTATCGTTGTTAAACCTGGTGATATTATTCCATTAGATGGTAAAATTATATTCGGTTCAACTTTTATTAACGAACAATTTCTAACTGGGGAAACACTAAGTGTTGAAAAAACTATTGGTGATATTGTTTTTGCGGGAACACAAAACTATAATGGATATATTGAAATAGTCGTTACTAAAAAAAGTGATAAAAGTGTACTTTCAACGATTATTGAACTTGTCGAACAAGTTCAATCGACTAAAGCACCTATTGCAAAAATAGCTGATATTATTTCAGGATATTTCGTATTCGGAATTTTAATATTGAGTATTATTTCTTTTATTACTTGGTTATTTATAAGAAATGACTTGCATTTTGCTATACACATTGTTATTTCAATATTAGTTATTGCTTGTCCTTGTGCTTTAGGGTTGGCAACACCAATTGCTATATTAGTTGGTAGCACAAAAGCAAGTCAACACCAAATATTATTTAAAAAAGCAAGTGCTATTCAAGCATTAAGTGAAATTGATTATGTCGTTTTTGATAAAACTGGTACATTAACTTCTTCAACATTAAACGTTACTACATTTGAAAATTATTCACAACTCGATTTATTAAGTATTGTTGCTTCAATCGAAAATGCAAGTGAACATCCACTTGCGAAAACGATTATTCAGTATGCACATTCACAAAATAAAACATTTATACCACTCGATCAATTTAAACATTTTCCTGGCAAAGGTATTTCCGGTGTTATTGATGGCACTCGCTATTTCCTAGGAAATATGCAATTAATGCTTGATAATAATATTCAACTGCATAATGATAATTATTTAAAATTACTTGAAAAAGGTATTACCACATTATTTATTTCTGATGAAAGTTCTTTACTTGGTATAATTGGTATTACAAGCACTATTCAAAAGGAAGCACATCAAATGTTGCAATATCTCAAGAAACACAACATTCAATCAATGATTATTTCTGGTGATAATTATAATAGTGTTAAACACATTAGTCACCAACTTCAAATCAATGATTTCAAAGCCGAAGTATCCCCAGAACAAAAACACCTTATTGTTTCTCAACTAAAATCAAAATACAAAGTTGCAATGGTTGGTGATGGTATTAATGATGCAGTTGCACTAACAACTGCACACGTCGGTGTTGCGATTGGTTCTGGAAGCGAAATAGCAACAAATAGTGCTGATATTATTTTATTACGTTCTAATATTTTAGATTTAGCTATTGCTATCGACTTAGCTAAAAAAACAATGCAAAAAGTTTATTCTAATTTATTTTGGGCATTTTTATATAACACAATTGGTATTATTTTAGCTACCGGTTTATTAATACCATTTAATATTATGCTTCATCCTATGTTTGCAGCATTTGCGATGAGTATTAGTAGTATTTCTGTAGTATTAAACGCACTTCAATTATTTCATTATAAATTTAAAAAGTAAAATACCCCTGTGAACGTTTCTGTTTAAAGGGGTATTTTTTTAATTATTATTTTTTATATTTAAAATACACAAAAATTAATGTAGAAACTACTATCGCAATTGCAATAAGTGCCATTCCTGAAAAAATACTTTTACCAAGTTGATAAAAATCAGTCGAAAGTGAATATTTAATATTAGAAATATTTGACAATCCACGTGCCATATTATCAAGAGCATTGTCAAGTCGATCAAATTGTTGCGGATCCACTGTTAAATTCATATTATTTTTCCTCCTTTACTGGTTGGTTACTCCAAGCACAGACATTTCCTATACAAATATTTTTCATCGGTTTCTCAATGTATACTACACCTTCAATATACTTATAGAGGTGTATTTTAGTTCCTGCTTCTATCGAAACCTTCCATCCTGCCTTCTCAAATTCTCCTTTCAATCTAATATCGGTTTTCCCAATTACATTAGCACGATACGCAACTTTATACCCTCGTAATGTCGCAGTTACTTCTGCGTCTTGAGAATCTAGTTCGAAACCTGATACTCCATCAAGGAAAACTTTTGGCTTTGTCGCATTAGCATAATGATCACCTCTATCATCAGCATAAATTGATACTACAAGATCTAAAAAAGGCATTAGCTTAACTTTTCTTGAAACTGGTTCAAGTGCATGTGTTACAATACTTGAAAAAAACATAACCGTAACTATTAAAACTAAAATAATTGATTTTTGTATTTTTTTGAACATATTATTTTTCCTCCTTTTCTTTAAAAATCAATGTTTTTTTAATAATCTCCATTTTTATACCTTGAAACATTAATCACCCACATATTACCCCTCCTTTACATAATTAATATTTGATACTCTCATTATAGCACTTTATTATGCAATTTTCAATACCTTTTTAAAATTTTTTTCATTTTTTTGAAAATATACATATTTTTGTGGTACTACATACAAAAACAGAGCTATTACGCTCTGTTTAATAATTTATATGCAAGTAAAATTGTTTTACCATCAACGATTTCGCCAGAATCAATCATCACTTTAATTTCATCTAAGGAAAATAAATGCAACGTAATATCTTCGCCAGCTTCTAATTGTTGGGTGGATATTTTATCTACTTCTGCTGTAAATAAATGGATTTTTTCATTAGAATATCCGCAAGTAGGGTAAAAATAACTTAAATATGTTAAATTTTTAATCGTGCATCCCGTCTCTTCGATTGATTCTCGAATAATGGCATCTGTGATATCTTCACTTGTTTCTAACTTTCCAGCCGGAAATTCAAACAAATAATCGTTACACGCATAGCGATATTGCTTTATTAAATAATATTTATCATTGTTTTTTATCGCAATGCACACGCCACCATTATGATGTACAATTTCACGATATTCTTCTATCCCTGAATCTAAAACTACACAATCTTTAAATAGTTTTAAAACTTTTCCATTATATAAAAGACAACTTTCTTTACATTTTTCCATTTTTACTTATCTCGATATTTAAATCTGTTAATTGTTTTTGATCAACTAAACTAGGGGCATCACACATTGGATCTTTAGCACTCGCATTTTTAGGAAACGCAATAACATCTCGCAATGATTCAGAATGTGTCAACAACATCGCAACACGATCTAACCCTAACGCAATTCCCCCATGTGGTGGTGTTCCATATTGTAAAGCATCTACGAAAAAACCAAAACGATCTTGAATTTCATCTTGTGTGAATCCAAGTATTTCAAACATTTTAGATTGTAGTTTTTGGTCATAAATACGTAACGATCCTCCACCTAACTCAAAACCATTTAAAACTAAGTCATAAGCATTTGCTTTAACACTTCGTGGATCTTTTTCTAACAACGCAATATGCTCTTTTTTAGGAGAAGTAAATGGATGATGTTTAGCATAATAACGACCATCATCTTCACTATACTCTAATAATGGGAAATCAACAACCCACAAGAATGAAAACGTTTCTTTATCATATAACGCCAATTCTTTACCAAAATAAGAACGCAACGCACCTAATACATCACACGTTTTTTCCCACTTATCAGCAACAATTAACACTAAATCATCCATTTGCACTTTTAATGTTGCAATTAATTCATTAACAGTATTGTCATCTAAAAACTTAATAATCGAACCTTCTAAAGTATCTTTCATTTTTAACACTGTTAATGCTTTTGCACCGTGTTTTTTAGCTAACAACGTTAAATTATCGATTTGTTTGCGGGTAATATTAGCTTGTCCATTAACAACAATCGCTTTAACAGACTCTGCACTTGCAAACGCCTCGAATTCACTATTTTTAAATAAATGTGTTATTTCTTGCAGTTCTAAATTAAATCGAATATCTGGTTTATCACTTCCATAGCGATTCATTGCTTCTTCATATGTCAACCTTAAAAAAGGTAAACTAATATCAATGTTATGAATAGATTTCATTACACGTTGCAACATCTTTTCAATGTGCGTTTGAATTTCTTGTTCACTTAAAAACGAAAATTCAATATCCACTTGTGTGAAATCTGGTTGACGATCTGCTCTTAAATCTTCATCTCTAAAACAACGTGCAATTTGGTAATACTTTTCAAAACCAGAAACCATCAATAACTGTTTAAATAACTGCGGTGATTGTGGGAGTGCATAAAACTCACCAGGATGCACACGTGAAGGAACTAAATAATCTCTTGCACCTTCAGGTGTAGACTTCGTTAAAATCGGTGTTTCAACTTCAATACAACCAATTTCGTCCAAATAACTACGAATAATATTAGTAATTTTAGAACGAACTCTCAACTTATTAAGCATAACCGGTCTTCTCAAATCTAAATAACGATATTTCAATCTTGTTTCTTCTAACGCATCTGTTTCATCAGCAATAATTAATGGCGTTGTATTCGCCTCATTCACAATCGTTACTGCTTTAACTAATACTTCTATTTCACCCGTTAATAATTTAGGATTATACGTTTTTCTTTCAGAAACGATACCACGCACATTTAAAATGTACTCATTTCTAACGTTTTTTATTTGTTCGGAGATGGATTCATCAAACACTAACTGTGTAATACCTTCTCTATCTCTTAAATCAATGAATACTAACGCACCAAAATTACGACGCTTGCTTACCCAACCAATTAATTCTACTTCTTCATTTACGTTTTTTATCGTCAATTCATTATTATGATGTGTTTTATACATATTATTCTCCTTTCATTTTATTTTTTAAATACGAAACAATGTTTTCATAATTCACAGTATCTTGTTGTTGTAATGTAATATCTTTAATAACAACTTGATTGTTTTCATCATCTCTTTTCCCAACAATAACCGCAAATTTAGCATTCAATTTATCTACCGATCTAAATTGTGCTTTAAACGAACGTGAAAAATAATCTCCTTGTGTAATAATACCATTATTTCTTAAATCTTGCACTAATTTAAATGCTTTATCTTGTAATGTAGCGTCTAAGCACAACACATACGCATCAATACTATTAATCGCATGATCTAGTTCACACGCCAGCAATACTCGCTCTAACCCCATCGCAAATCCTACTGCATCAGTTTGTGGACCACCAAAATGTTCTACAAGTTTTTCATAACGACCGCCACCAAAAATTGTAGATTGACTGCCTAACGAATCATCCGTTGAAACGATTTCAAAAACAGTATGACAATAATAGTCTAGACCACGCACTAACTTAGCATCCACTTCATATGGAATACCTAACAACGTTAAACCTTGTTTAACGGATTCAAAAAATTGCTGACTTTCATCATTAAGGTAATCTAAAATTTCCGGTGCATTTTTCATTAATGTATTGTTGACGTCCGCTTTACAATCTAATACTCTTAAAGGGTTTTGATTTAAACGACGCTGACAATCACCACAAAAATTATTAATATCTTGACTAAAGTGGCTAACTAATTTCTCACGATAATTATCACGTGATATTTTATCTCCTAATGTATTTAATTTTACTTTAATATTTTTAATTCCTAGTTTTTGCAGTAAATGATAACCCAACACAATACATTCAACATCTAAATACGGACTTTTATCACCAAATACTTCTACCCCAAATTGATGAAATTGACGTTGACGTCCTTTTTGTGGTCTTTCATGTCTAAATTGCGGACCTACATAATATAATTTTAACGGTAAATCCAATCCATACAATTTATTTTCAACATAACTACGTGCAACAGAAGCAGTTTGTTCCGGTCTTAAAGTTAATGAAGTGTCTCCCATCACAAATGAATACATTTCTTTATTAACCATATCACTTGAATCATTTTCTCTTTTAAACACTTCTGTATGTTCAAAAATTGGTGTGCGAATTTCTTCAAACCCGTATATTTTTGTGATTTCTCGTATAGCCTGCTCAATACGATGCCATTTATTAATATCTTTTGGTAAAATATCTTGCGTTCCACGTGGTTTTTGATAATTCATAACTCCTCCTAATTCAATATTCTTGTAACTTCTTTAACAGACGATATCTTCTTTAAATTCGACAACAAATTAGCTAACTGTTCTTGCCCTCTCACAATAACTTGCAATTTAATCATTACTTGTAATTTTTCATTATTCACTTTTGATTCAACATACGCTAATGAAGATTTATTTTGCGATATCGTATTCACAATATCTGTTAATAAATGGTTACGATCATTTGCGATAATTTTCAATCTAACATCAAACTCTTGATTATTTACTTCATCATCCCATTGTAATGGTATTAAACGTGTTGTTTCATTTTTAATATTCGAGCAATCTTTGCGGTGCACTTTAATTCCCATCCCCTTAGAAATATAACCTACTATTTCATCTGAAGGAATTGGTGAACAACAAGAAGATAACGTGATTTTAACTGAATCAATACCTGGCACAATAATACCACGCGCATTTGTTTTTGAAGTTTTTTTATTTTCTAAACGATTATAAACTTTTAAAATATCTTCTTTATTAACAGATACTTTTTGTTTCGTGAGTTTTTCTAAAACATTAATAATACTAACTGTTTTATTCGCAATAACATGCATTAAATCAATATAGGAACTAACACCTAAACTACTTGCAATTGCTTCTAATTTTTTAGTATCGAAAAACTGTTGAACATCAATATTTCTTTTAATCATTTCATCTTTCAACATTTCTTCGCCTTTTTTAACATCCAAGCTTTTTCTTTCATTATCTATTTTTTGGAAATATGCTCTAATTTTATTTTTTGCATTTGTTGTTTTAACGA
Organism: uncultured Erysipelotrichaceae bacterium; assembly: GCA_945877255.1. GTDB lineage: Bacteria > Bacillota_I > Bacilli_A > Erysipelotrichales > Erysipelotrichaceae > CAMCRE01. The sequence continues at coordinate 65,224 of CAMCRE010000005.1, read as the reverse complement.
TCTTCAACCAATCTTCGGAAGGTCCATTAGAATTATTACTCGTTTTAATTTCAACAACATCACCTGTTTTTAATGGTGTGTTAATCGAACAAATTGCACCATTGATTGTTGCGCCAACCATTTTATGACCGATCTCAGTATGAATACGATACGCAAAATCAATCGGTGTTGCTCCATTAGATAATGCCACAATTTTTCCTTTCGGACTCATTACATATACGTTTGCTTCAAAAATATCATTTGTCATTAAGTTCATATAGTCTAACGCATTGTCGTGAACTTCACCCACCATACTAGAAAATTCTTTGAACCAAGCTAATTGATCTTCAATTTGTTTTTGGTCAACTTCTTTACTGCCACTATTTTCTTTATATCGCCAATGTGCCGCAATTCCTTTTTCAGCAATCATATCCATTTCTTCTGTACGAATTTGAACTTCAAATATATTTCCTAAATTCATAATCGTTGTATGTAATGAGCGATACAAATTCACTTTAGGAACCGCAATATAATCTTTAAATCGACCTGGAATAGGCAAATATTTCGCATGAATATGCCCTAATATTTCGTAACATGCACTATCGTTTTTAGTAATAATACGAATAGCCAACAAATCTAGAATTTCTTCAAAACGCTTTTGCTTAGTTGTCATTTTTTTATAAATAGAATATAGATGTTTACTTCTACCAAAAATTCTAAACTGAATGTTGTTAGCGGAAAGCAATTGCGATATTTCATTAATCATACTATTGACTTGTGAATCACGCTCTGTTTTTTTCATCTCTACAAGTTTAGCTATTTCATAATACTGTTCTTTTTTTAAATAATAAAAAGATAAATCTTCTAGTTCATTTTTTATTTCTGAAATTCCTAAACGATGTGCAATTGGCGCGTATACACCTAATGTTTCTTCTGAAATTTTTTTCTGTTTTTCAATACTCATAAACTGTAACGTACGCATATTATGTAATCTATCTACTAATTTTATTAAAATCACACGAATATCTTTTGCCATTGCAATCATAATTTTGCGATGATTATTTGCTTGATATTCTTTTTCATCAGTAAATTTTAAATTCCCTATTTTAGTTACACTTTCAACTAATGTGTAAATTTCTTCCCCAAACAGTGCCACAAATTCATCTTTGCTAATATCACAATCTTCAATTACATCATGCAACAATCCTGCCGCTATTGTTTTTGGACCTGTCTTTAACTGTGCTAAAATAAAACCCACTTGTAAAATATGGACGATATACGGTTCTCCACTTTTTCTAAATTGATTTTTATGCATTTTATCCGCAAATTCAAATGCATCACGAATTATTTTAATGTTTTCTTCTTTTACGATATATGTTTTAACTTCTTGTAATAATTCATCAAAACTATCAATTTTTCTTATTTCCATATATCCTCCTTTCTATTAATACGACAAAAAGGGGGTACCCCTTTTAATACTTAATTAATGTTTTTACGTTGTAATTTTTAATCAATTCTCGTCCTTTTAAATCTTCTAATTCAATTAAGAATACACATCCTACAACTTCTCCACCCATTTTTTCAACCATTTTAATTGTTGCTTCAACAGTTCCTCCTGTCGCTAGTAAGTCATCAACTATTAAAACTTTTTGTTTTGGGGTAATACCGTCTTCGTGCATATGTAATTCATTTGAACCATATTCTAAATCGTATTGAATTGATACCGTCTCACGTGGTAATTTACCTGGTTTTCTAACTGGAACAAATCCAATTCCTAATTCATATGCTACTGGACAACCAAAAATAAATCCTCTTGATTCTGGTCCTACTACTACTTCAGCCTGAACTTCTTTTGCAAAATCCGCCATTTCTTTACAAGCAACTTTAAACACTTCACCATTCGCCATCAAAGGTGTAATATCTCTAAATAAAATTCCTTTTTTTGGAAAATCTTGAATCGTTGCAATATGTTTTTTAAAATCCACAAAAACTCCTCCTAATTTACTTATATTTTAACACAATTTTAAACATAATAACATTTTAATACTAATTAGTCGCTATTATTGACACAATTTCTGTTCCACGATTTTTTTTAACTGTAATTTGATTAAAATTAATTGAAATTAAATTCGTTTTGACGAAATTTTTTTGATTAAACATTAAAATTTCGATATCATTCTCTAAAAGTAATTTATAATGTGATTTTCCACCTAGATTGATAACTTGTTTCACAAAAACATTTTCAACTCTAAAAATCGGAAATTCGAAATCTACTCCAAACGGTCTTAATATTTCTAATTCTTTTACATTTTTTACCGTTAAACACGCTACATCTACTATAATTGGTTGCGGTAAATTAACGATAGGAATTTTTTTGCTGTTGACGTATTCGTATAATAACGGTAATTTTTCTTCGCTTAACATCGCACCTGCAGCACCATGATGCCCACCAAATTGAATAAAGTTAGTTTTGAAATCTTCAAAAAATTCAACTAAATTAAGTTCCGGAATTGAACGAAAACTCCCTTTTAAAATATTGCCTTTTTTACTAAATACTGCTACTGGTAATTTTCGCTCATTCACAATTTTTCCTGCTATTATCCCCACAATTCCTTCATGAAAATGTTCGCTATGAATAATCGGAAACGCGTAATCTTTAATCATCTGTTCTGCAACATTCACCATCTGTTTACTTTTTTCTTTTCTAATATCATTGACTAAATTTATTTTATCATAAAATGAATTAATTTCTAGTACATCATTACTTAATAAAAAAGGAATCATTTTATTCGTATCTAATATTTCTGGCATTCTACCAACAGCATTTAACTTTGGCACAACAGAATATGAAATTACTGTTTCATTCCAAGATTCATGCGGTGATTTAAATTTTTGGACAGGTAAACAATATCCTTCTTTTAAATACTGAATAGCATGTTGAATAATAGTTCGATTACTTTCCCATACCGACATCATATCTCCAAGTAGTGCAATACCTGCTAAAATAACATGTTCTTTTTTTTGTACGCCTAAGCTAAATGCAATCGCTAAGGCAATACCTGCTCCTGATAAATAACGATAGTTTTCTCCCATTTCAAATGAATGAAGCAACGGACAGTTTGGTCTTTCTTCAAATGTATGATGGTCAGAAACTAAAATATCTATTCCTAATTCATGACATTTTTTTATTGCTGCATGTGCTTTTACACCATTATCGACAGTTATAATTAAATTGTATTTTTTTTCATGCACTTTTTCAACTGTTTTTTCGTGCAAACCATACCCTTCAATAATACGATGCGGAATATAGTACCCGTTTTCAATTCCTAGTGTGTTAAGTGTGTCAGTCAATATTGCCGTGGCACAAATTCCATCAGCATCATAATCTCCACCCACAAATATTTTTTCATTGTTTTGCTTTGCGTTTAATATTCTTGAAACAAATACATCAATCCCTGTCACATCATTAAAATCTGGTAATGGTTGTTTATTCATAATTTGGCGATATTTTTCAGGTGTAATTTTATTATGGTTTAAAATATTTTCTATTAATATATTCATAAAATCTCCTACCGTTACATTATACCATAAAAAATGCGTATCTTATGATACGCACTAATCATTAATTCCTGGAATAATTACTTCACTTATAGAATCAATGTTTTTTCTTGTTTTTTTGTGTGGTACTTTTGGTGTGTATTTCGTTCTAATGAATAACCATAATTGTGCTGCAATAAATACAGAAGAATATGCTCCAGCAATTAATCCAATCAACATTGCAAAGTTAAACACAAACACTGAACCTGATCCTAATCCTAATAAGAAGAATAAAGGTAAAATCGTTGTAAAAGTATTAATTAAAGAGCGACCTAATACTTGTTGTAAAGCTTCATTTACAACACGTCTATATTCACTTGGTTTAATTTGGTTTTTTGTGCTATCAACATTTTCTCGTATTCTATCAAATACAACAATTGTATCATCAATTGAATACCCTATAATAGAAAGTATAACAGCAATAAATTCAATGTTAATTTCAAAACGAACAATCGCAAATACCGCAATTAAAAATAACACGTCATGAACTAATGCGAATAATCCACTAACTGCATAGTCCCATTTAAAGCGTACTGAAATATAAATCATAATTGCAACCCATGCAATTGCAGAAATAATGATTGCACTACGTGCTATCTCACGACCAATTTTTGGTGATACTACACTATCATTTGCATCAGTATTGTATTTAGCTTTAATATCTGCTTTAATTTTTTCTAATTTCGTTTGTTCTATAGCATCCGTAAATGTTGCTGTTGCAATGTTTTTGGAATCACCTTCTAATCGGATATTACTTGCTGTATAACCATTATTAATAAATATTTGTGCTAATTCATCTGTTACAATCGCTGTTTGACTTTGAACTGTTATTTTACTTCCACTCGCAAAATCAATTCCTAAATTCAATGGTTTTCCTGTCGTAGCACCATGATATACCGCAGACAATAACCCTAAAGCTAACACTGCAACAGAAACAATAATTGCTTTTTTAGCATGTTTCACAAAATCAAAATTTGGGAATATTCCAAAATATTTTTTAGATTCGCCTTTAGATACATCTGGAATATGTTGTAATTTTACACCAAACCATGTTTTTTTATCATCTAAATAATTAGATTTCACAATTAAATTCAATAATAATTTAACTAGTAATACATTAATTAAGAACGTTCCTACTACCGTCATCATTAACATTGTAGCAAATCCTTTAATCGTTCCTTCTCCTAAAATGAATAAAATCACTGCTGCAATAAACGTTGTTATTTGTGAATCTATAATAGTACTAAATGATTTTTTATTACCTTCTGCTACTGCAGATTTTACATTTCTACCTGCATATAAACTGTCTTTAATTCTTTCAAACGTAATTACACTAGCATCAACTGTCATCCCAATTCCTAGCACAAATGCAGCTATTCCACTTAATGTGAATGTTCCACCCATTAAGTTAAATGAAAATAGTACAAATAACGCATACGCAAGTAATGTTATAGCTGAAATAACTCCCATAATTTTATATGTTAAAACCATAAACACCATTACTGCTACAACACCTAACGCTCCTGCAAACATTGTTTGTTTGTAGGCTAATTCTCCAAATTGTGCACTAACTACATTAGTTTGAATTTGATTCATTTTAACAGGTAAACTTCCTGCATTAATCAAGCTAGCTAATTCTTTTGCTGATTCTGAAGTGAAATTACCACTAATTACAGCGTCCCCGTTGATTTCTTCACTTACTGTTGCTGCTGAAATAAATTTAGGTGTTGCTTTAGTTCGCTCTACCGCATATGAATCTTTACCTTCTTCAAAATCTAACCATGCTACAATGTAGTTTTCGTTACTAGAAGCACGTGCTGCCACAGCTCTTGTTGCAGCCGCAAACTTTTCTTTATCTTTTATTTTTAAACTTACTTGAGGGTTTCCTAAATTATAAACTAAACTAGCTCCTCCATCTGCAATACTACTTGCATCAAGTAATACGTTATCGTTAACATCTCTAAATGTTAGATTTGCTGTTGAAGAAATAATTTTACGAGCTTGTTCTTGATTTTGCACACCAGCTAATTCAATGCGTACACGGTTTTCTCCTTCAATTGTAATAACTGGCTCATTCACACCTAAAACATCCACTCTTTTTCTAACTGCCGCAGCAACTGTAGATAGTTCTGGTAAAGGTTGATCTTTTACAAGTGGTTCCACTTCATAAACGATTGCAAATCCACCTCGTAAATCTAACCCTAATTTCATGTTATCAATTATCCCTTTACCAAACACAACTGCTGTTAATAAGACAATCGCTATTGTTGTGAAAAATATCATTATTCTTTTTTGATTGATTTTTTTCATGTTGTCCTCCTATTTACTATTAAATCATGTAGTTCATCTAATTGCACTGTCGGTTTTGTTGTTGCAATTTTCACAGAAATCGTCGCAACAATTTCAGAAATTTCTAATGTGAAAATATCATTCAATACTTTATTAATATCTTTAGGTACTTCTTTTTTCCATTTTGATAAAAATAACACCTCTAAAATTTGCTCTTTCTCAACATTCGCACCATTTTCACGTTGCAATTGCGAACTCTTTAAAGCTAGTGCAAAAGCAACATCTTTAATATTTATCTTGTTACACATAGCTCCTCCGTTTCTAAACCATTATACCATTTTGAATAATTTAAAGCAAGTGCTTTTTAACTAAAAAAAGCAACCTTTAGTTGCTTATTTTTTGATTTCTTTAATTCTTGAAGCTTTTCCAGATAATCCACGTAAGTAGAATAATTTGTTGCGACGTACTTTACCAACACGTACAACTTCAAATTTTTCAATTACTGGTGAGTGAATTGGGAAAGTTCTTTCAACTCCAACTTGGTTAGAAATTTTACGAACGATAATTGATTCGTTAATTCCTCCACCTTGTTTAGCAATAATCAATCCTTCAAACACCTGAATACGTGATTTATCACCTTCTTTAATCTTCACATGAACTTTAACAGTATATCCAGGTCTTAATTCTGGTAAATCTTTCTTTAATTGTGATTTTGTTATTTCATCAACTAAACGCATGTTCATAGTCATTTCTCCTTTCTTTACATGTTTATTCATATCTAGTAGACATCGGAATAACATGATTATTTTACCACATCTATAACTTTGTGTCTACTTATTTACTTTTCCGATAAAGCGTTTTAATACATAAAGTACGTATCCTACAATAATATACCCAATTGCAATACTTACTATATTTAATATTACTTTCTCTATTCCAAATTTATTAATATTGATGAAAAAATAAGGGAATGGAGAATCTGGACTATTTGGAACGTTTAACTTTATGACTAATCCATTCACAATCGCCAAAATACAGTATAAAACAGGAACTGTTGTCCAAAATAACGGATCAGTTAATCGATATTGTTTTTTTGGATCGAATATAATTGTATCTAAAATAAAACCAATTGGTGCAATATAATGTACCAAGAAGTTTCTAACATTCCAATAATCTATTGGTTTTGCTTTTGGTGCTAATAAAAAATGGTAAACGATAAATGTGATCGCAATGATCATCGTAACCGCACCTTTAAAACGTAATATTTTGTTGTTTTGTTGGATATCACCACATTTAATAATGTAAAGTAAAAAACTAACAACGATTAAATTAGATATCACTGTATAATACAGCAACATTCCAAAACCATCTTGATAAATTTGCATGGATATCCCGACAATACCACATAACGCAATTAAAATACGATATATTTTCATTTATTCTCCTTTAAAACTTTAGTTTATTGTAGCGAATTTGACTAAAACGTAAAATACGATCTTTTACTTTTATTTCCTTCATTCGCTTTGATTTTGAAAGTAATTGTTTATTAATGGCTTGATTACGATTAATTTGAAGTAAAATATCACGATATTCACCCACAAATTCTGATAAAATACGATATCCGATATCAAAATCGGCATATTCCGTAAATATATGTAACCTTCTGTCTTTTAATTCACAATAAAGAATATCATTAATTAGTATTTTTTGTGTTTCACTAATACGTATCATTTTAGACATTTTTATTAAATCAATATAATTTTGAAATGATTGTTTTAAATCTTCTTTATTTTCCACAAAACCTGCTACATTAGTTGGAAAAACTTTCATCTTACCTCCTACGATAATAAATTTTGCATCATCATATTTCAAATACCAATTGTTTAATAACTTAAGATTAACTTCATCTTTATGCACAACTATCAACATATTTTTTAATTGTTGGTGATGAGACGTAAAAGTTTTAAACGATTCAAATCGCATTAACTGATTACTACGAATAAATTGCCTAATTTCTGTGCTATTGCGATTAGAAATAATTTCACAAATCCAATCCATGACTTTTCCAGATGTTATTACAATTTTCATTTATAATCACCTCTAGAAAATTTTAAGACAAATTATTTGTTGGGATGTGATATTTTTTACTTAAACGAAAATTTATAGCACTTAAACGATAAATTACTCTCAAAATAAATATTTGCCAATTCATCATGAAGATTGCATGGCAAATTTATTAATTATTTTAATGGTGCATCTAACAAGACTCGAACTTGCACGAACATATGTTCACCACCCCCTCAAGATGGCGTGTCTACCAATTCCACCATAGATGCATATTTAAGTAGTCACCTACTTAAATAATTTTTTAAATTTATTGAATGGATTATCATTCATTTCTTGACGTGCTTTTTCAAGCTGTTTCTTCATGTTATTAGGTAAGTTCTTAGGAACTTCAATTCTAATAATAACATACTGATCTCCCACGTTTCTTTCAGTTTTAATTCCTTTTTCAGCTAAGCGTAGTTTACTACCATGCTGTGTTCCCTCAGGAATAGTAATTGTAACTTCCCCATAGACTGTCGGTACATCTACTTTAGTCCCTAACATTGCATCAATTGCACTAATCGGCACTTCTAAATAAATATCGTTTCCGTCACGTTTAAAGTGTTGATGTTGTGATACACGAATCTCGATAATCAAATCACCATTAGGTCCACCATTAATTCCTTTATGGCCTCTTTTTGGAACACGCAACGCTTGACCATGTTGAATACCTGCCGGTATTTTTAAATTAATCGTTACCTTTTTATTTGTGTAACCATCTCCATGACATTCGCGACATTTTGTTTTTATTTGTTTTCCTTTTCCGTTACAATCTGGACAAACTCGCTCATTCATTATAATACCAAACATACTGCGTTGCTGTTCCTGAATAACACCTCGTCCATTACAACGCGAACAATGTGTTAAATCACTTTTGCTATCTGCACCTGTTCCATGACAATGTTTACATTCTTCATCTACACGCAACGTAATATCTTCTTCACGCCCGTTAACAGAATCCATAAATGATATATCCATATACATATAGCGGTTTTCGCCTTGCATTGGACCTGTGTGTCTTCTTGAACTAGAAGAAAATCCTCCACCAAACATATTAGAGAAAATATCTTCAAAGCCGCCAAATCCACCTTGAAATCCTTCGAAACCAGAGAAATTTCCATTTGCTCCAGCGTGTCCAAATTGGTCATAATTCGCTCTTTTTTGTGAATCAGACAACGTTTCATACGCTTCATTTATTTCTTTGAATTTTTCCTCCGCATTTGCGTCCTTATTTACATCAGGATGGTATTGCTTAGCGAGTTTACGATATGCTTTTTTTAATTCTGCGTCAGTTGCGTTTTTACTAACACCTAACACATCATAATAATCTCTTTTTGACATTTATTTTTCCTTCCTAAATAAGAAAGACGTTATCGTCTTTCTTATTTCTCTTCAAATTGTGCGTCTACCACATCTTCTTTTGGTGCTTCATTTGATGCTTGTTGTTGATTTTGATACATTGTTTGGGCAGCCATTTGTGCAGCTTGCTCCAATAATTCTAATTTACTTCTGATTTCATCAATATTGTTTTCATCTAACGCTTTTTGTAATTCATCTCTTAATTTTTGAGTTTCCTCTTTTTGTTTCGCATCCATTTTATCACCAGAATCTTTAATTGTGTTATCGATTTGATTAATGAACGCTTCTGCTTTGTTTTTTAATTCAACTTCTTCTTTGCGTTTGTCATCTTCTGCTTTGTGTTCTTCTGCTTCTTTAACCATTCTTTCAATTTCTTCTTCACTTAATCCTGAAGAGTTAGAAATTGTGATTGATTGTGATTTACCTGTTCCTTTATCGTTAGCAGAAACATGCACAATACCGTTTACGTCAATATCAAATGTTACTTCAATTTGTGGTACACCACGTCTAGCAGGTGCAATACCATCTAATTTAAACATTCCTAATGTTTTGTTGTCAGCAGCCATTGGTCTTTCACCTTGTAACACATGGATATCTACCGCTGGTTGGTTATCAGCTGCTGTTGAGAAAATTTGTGATTTAGAAGTTGGAATAGTTGTGTTTCTTGGTATTAATACCGTCATAACTGAACCCATTGTTTCAATACCTAATGATAATGGTGTAACATCTAATAATAATACATCTTTTACATCACCACTGATTACTCCACCTTGGATTGCAGCTCCCATCGCTACTACTTCATCTGGGTTAACTGATTTATTTGGTTCTTTACCTAGTTCATTTTTAACAGCTTCTTGTACTGCTGGAATACGCGTTGATCCCCCAACTAATAATACTTGGTGAATATCTAGTTTTGTTAGTCCTGCATCTTTTAATGCTTGACGCACTGGTACAATTGTTCTTTCAACTAATGAGCGCGTCATGTTATCAAAGTTTGCTCTTGTTAGTACTGTTTCAAAGTTAATACTTTGTGTCAAGAACGGTAATGAAATTTGTGCTTGTGTAGCAACAGATAATGTTTTTTTAGCTTTTTCAGCTTCTTCTTTTAATCGTTGCATTACCATTACTTGGTTAGATAAATCTTCACCGTGTTCTTTTTTAATTTCTTGTAACAACCATTGCACAACAACATTGTCGAAGTCATCTCCTCCTAAAGCGTTGTCTCCAGCAGTAGATAATACTTCAAACGTTCCATCAGCTAACTCTAAAATAGAAACGTCAAATGTTCCTCCACCTAAGTCATAAATTAATACTTTTTGTTCTACAGAAGTTTTATCGATACCATATGCTAAAGCCGCAGCCGTTGGTTCATTAATAATACGTTCTACTTCTAATCCTGCAATTTTACCAGCGTCTTTTGTCGCTTGACGTTGTGCATCATTAAAATATGCAGGTACTGTAATAACAGCTTTTGTAACTGGTTCACCTAAATAAGCTTCTGCACTTGCTTTTAAATCTTGTAAAATCATTGCTGAAACTTCTTGTGGTGTGTATTGTTTACCATCTAATGTTACTTTTTCGTTTGTTCCCATTTTTCTTTTAATAGAAATAACTGTTTCTTTGTTAGTTACTGCTTGTCTTTTAGCAACATCTCCTACTATTCTGTTTCCATTTTTATATGCAACAACTGACGGTGTTGTTCTGTTCCCTTCAGCATTAACGATAACTTTTGCTTCGTTTCCTTCCATTACCGCAACACATGAGTTTGTTGTCCCTAAGTCAATTCCAATAATTTTGCTCATTATAATTCCTCCTATTCACTTACTTTTACTAATGAAGCTCTAATTACTCTATCTTTTAATTTATATCCTTTTTGTAATACTTCAATAATTTGATTAGATTCTAAATTTTCTACTTTTTCTGTTAATAATGCTTGATGTACATTTGGATCAAACTCGCCTTCAGCACTAATTTCTTCTACACCTTCATTTTGTAAAGCTGAGACTAATTGATCTTTCATCATAACAATACCCGTTTTTAATTGATTGAATTGTTCGTTTTCACTTTCAAGCAATAATGAACGATCTAGCGTATCTAAAACAGGTAAAATTTGCTGTAAAAAATCTTGAATTCGATATTTTTTTTGATTTTGTGCATCTTGCAACAATCTTTTTTTAGTATTTTCCGTGTCTGCATACGCTTTATAATATGCATTTTTTGTCGTTTCTAGTTCTTTTTCAAGAAAAGCAATTTTTTCATTTGCTAATTCTAATTCCGACTTCTCAACAATTTCTTCTTGTGCAACTTCTTCTTGCACGATTTCTTCGCTCATCCTTTACCTCCACTATATAATAGCTCTAGTTGTTTCGCCACGTATTCCAACAATGAAATCACTTTATTATATGGCATACGTGTCGGTCCTACAATCATTAACTTTCCTTTTTCTTCACTGTTCATCGCAAATGAACTAGATATAACGCTAATGTCTTTTAAATCTAACTGATGGCTCATCGTCCCAATTTGTACATTCAACGATTCGTTATAATTGCTTAATTCACGCCAGACGTTACTATTTTCCATCAATTCCATAAATTTACGCATTTTAACTGCATCATCAAACTCTGGTTGATATAACATTTTTGTTTGCCCTGAAGTATACATTGTATCATTTTGATGAAATTTTATAAATGCACTCATCATAGCTTGAAATAAAATTTCATATCGATTACTTGTATGCTTCAATATTGGTTTTAATTCTTCTAGTTTTTGTTTCAATTCAGTTAATAATGTTCCTTTTAAATGATCATTTAACACTTTACAACAATTTTGTATATCATCTAAAGCTATTGTATCATCAAACACAAACTTCTTATGTTCTGTATGACCATCATCAGCTACAAAAACTGCTATTGCATTTTTTGAATCAATTGGAATAACTTGAATGTGTGCTAGTCGCGCGTATTTTGCATCACTCCCAAGAATTATTGATGTCAATGATGTCATTTCACTTAAAATTCTGCAACTTTCCTGCATAATTTCTTCATTACTTAATTGACGAGAATAAAATATTTCATTTAACATTGTAATAATGTTTTCATCTAATTCTCTGACCATTAAGTTTTCTACATAGTATCGATAACCTTTATTAGAAGGCATTCTACCAGATGACGTATGTGTTTTTTCTAATAACTCTAATTCTTCTAGAATAGCCATTTCATTTCTTAATGTTGCACTAGAATATTTTTCTTCTAATAATAACATTAGTGATTTCGATCCGATAGGCTCAGCTGTTTTTGTAAATTCATCTACAATAGCTTTTAACACCATTTTTTGACGCCTCGTCAGCATATTACCCCTCCTTTAGCACTCGATACCTCTGTATGCTAATATTATACACCTCTTTTTTAGCACTGTCAACAGTTATGTGCTATTTTAGATTTTTTAGCACCAAATTTGACTATACATCTGGCACTATATATAATAATATATATTTAAGGAGATGTTTTATGTGCGGATTTGTGGGGATATATAGTAAAAATTTAATAGATAAAAACATTATTAAAGAAATGAGCGACACGATTAGACACCGTGGTCCAGATAGCGAAGGTTATTATTTTGATAATGAAATATCATTCGGATTTAGACGTTTAAGCATTATTGACTTAGAACACGGTACACAACCTTTACTGAACCAATCAGAAGATGTCGCCATTGTTTTCAATGGTGAAATTTATAACTATCAAGAAATTAGAGCTGATTTATTAGAAAAAGGATTTAAATTTAAAACTTCAACAGATACAGAAGTTATTTTAAACGGTTATCTAGCATATGGTGAGGAAGGTATACTTCAAAGATTACGTGGAATGTTTGCATTTGCGATTTGGGATAGCAAAAAGAAACGTCTGTTTGGGGCTCGAGATCATTTCGGAATAAAACCATATTACTATTATGAAAATGATGGTGATTTACTTTTCGGTAGTGAAATTAAAGCATTTCTCAAATATCCTAAATTTAAAAAAGAAATTAATAAAGAGGCATTAAAACAATATTTGATTTTTCAATACAATCCTTTAGAAGAATCTTTTTTCAAAGGTGTTAAAAAATTACGTCCTGGACAATACTTTATTTTTGAAAATGGTGTCATGACTAAAAAGAAATATTTTACTATCAGTTTAGATTACAAAGAAATGAATTTTGAACAAGCAGTTCACAAAATTGAAAATGCAGTAGAAAGTTCTATCCGTTACCACAAAATAAGCGATGTAGAAGTTGGGGCATTTTTATCCGGTGGAGTGGATTCTAGTTATGTTGTTGCTGTTTCTAAACCGAATAAAACTTTTTCAGTTGGATTTGATAACCACGGATTCGACGAAACACAATACGCCAAAGAGTTGTCTGATATACTGAAAATTCACAATTATTCAAAAATGATTGCACCTGATGAATTTTTTGATAGAATCCCACTTGTTCAATATCATTCCGATGAACCACATGCCAATTTATCTGCCGTTCCGCTTCACTTTTTATCACAACTAGCTTCTCAACACGTGAAAGTTGTACTTTCTGGGGAAGGTGCAGATGAATTATTTGCAGGTTACAACGATTATGAAGAAGCACTACCACAAAGATTATATAAATTGTTGCCGTTTAAATTGCGTCGCTATTTATATAACGTAGTTAAAAACAAACCACATTTCAGAGGTAAAACTATCATAACAAAATACGGTAAAACAGTTGAAGAATATTTTATCGGACAAGCTGAAATTATGACAGACGAAGAGGCTAATCACTTATTAACTACCGATTATCAATCTAATTTAACGTCACGTGAACTCACTAAAGTTTATTACGATCAAGTGAAAGACATGGATGATGTATCTAAAAAAATATATCTTGATATGAATATGTGGATTGTTGATGATATTTTACTTAAAGCAGATAAGATGTCAATGGCAAATTCTATAGAACTACGTGTGCCTTTATTAGATAAAGAAATGTGGGAACTCGCTAAAACAATTCCAGTTAAACATAAAGTTAAAGGTAAAATCACGAAATTTGCGTTCAGAACTGCCGCTCAAAGAAAAATTCCGTTTGAGTGGTCAAAACGTCGAAAAGCAGGATTCCTCGTTCCTTTTATTCACTGGATAAAAGAAGATAAGTACTATAATATCGTTAAAGAAACTTTCAATCAAAAATTCGTGGAGATATTTTTTGATGTGGATAAAATCAACAACTTACTTGAAGAACATTATTCATTAAAGAAAAACAATGGTCGTAAAATCTACACAATTTATACTTTCTTAAAATGGTACGAGCAATTTTTTATAAATAATTAATAAAAAAGAACATTCCTTCAACCAAACACATTTGTGTTTAGTTTTTAGGACATGTTCTTTTTTATTGTTTAGCATATGAGATTCCTATTAAACATTGTATCGGCGAACCTAAAACTAATATATGATCGTTGATATAACTAAATACAATTGTTCCAGATCCTAATTTTTCAGACTGATATTCTCCTGTAAACACTGTTTTATTATTACTAAAAGTTTTATGTAATTTATCTATAACTAATTCGCCTTTTTCTTTTTCACAATCCACCATTACTTTAGCAGTATAATCGCCATTAATTAGAATAGAAGATGTGTCTTGAATTGATTGTGAAAAATATGTTCCCATAATCGTTTTTATTTCTTTATCTTCTTGAGTTTCCTTATCATATGCAACTTTATGTGTCTCTGCTGTTTTGACTACTTCCTGATTTTCTTTAGTAGTTTTTTCTTCTTCTTGGACACGAACTGTTGTTGCGGCTTCTTGTTGTTTTTTTAAACTTTCATCAAAATTTTCTTTTAACTGAGATTTGAGTTCAATATTTTTACGTGCTAATTCATTATTTTTTATTGTAAAATCAAAACTTAAAACTTTTCCTAACACATTCACTTTATAGTGACTAATTATACCACTATAAGAATACAACTGTCGTACATTCACTTTTTGATTTTTTGGAATCGATAAATTTATTGTTTGGGTTGGTTTTTCTGAACTAAAATCAAAATTATCGTTAGTGATCTTTAGTTCGTTACCACTTCTATTCGTAATGCTCGTTAACATCTCAACAAAAATAACACCTTCTTCTTGCACTAATTGTGTTGAAATAATTTTAACTTCAATATTGTTGATAGTCAACACATCATCATACCCTCCTGTTACTTTACTTTTAGGAAGTGCAAAAAGTGTTGCAATTATCATTATAACAACCGCAATAATTGGGGCAATCATCCATAAATTTTTTTTCATATGAAATCCTCCATACTTACATTATACACTAAGTTATAATTTTCCTCAACTACTCTTAATAATAGACTTGTTTATATTAAAATAAAATGATAAAATATTAACAGGAGGTATTTATGAAACAACCAATTTTAGTAGTGCTTGCAGCAGGGATGGGTAGTAGATACGGTGGATTAAAACAAATCGATCCTATCGGTCCAAATGGTGAAATTATTTTAGAATTATCAATTTTTGATGCTATTAAAGCCGGATTTAAACGTTTTGTGTTTATTATAAAAAAAGAAATCGAAGATGATTTTAAAACAGCTTTAGTATCAAAATTACCAAAAGATATTGAAATTCAATACGTATTCCAAAGCGTTGATAAATTTGTGGGAGAATATAAGTTTGAACGCACAAAACCTTGGGGGACAGCACACGCTTTACTTTGCTGTAAAGATGTAATTGATGCACCATTCGGTGTAATTAATGCAGATGATTTTTACGGATACGAATCATTTGAAAAATTATATAATTTCCTGACTACATCAAAAAATGATTACGCAATCATTAATTATGTGTTAAAAAACACCTTAACAGATTTCGGTAGTGTAGCCAGAGGGGTGTGCGAAGTAAATAACGGACAATTAGTTGCAGTACATGAGCGTACACGTATCGAAAAAATCGATTCTGGTGTAGCATATTTTGAAGATGAGACTTGGCACCATTTAGACGAAAATTCACCAGTTTCGATGAATATGTGGGGATTACCTAAGTCATTTATTGATTACTTGTTTGAAGAAGGATTTAATTCATTTTTATCTAAATTAGATGTTTCTGATATAAAAAGCGAATACTATATTCCATACGCTGTTAATGAGTTAATGCTTGCCAAAAACATTTTCGTTGAGGCAATTGTATCAAACGCAAGATGGTACGGAGTAACTTATCAAGAAGATAAACCAAAAGTAAAAGAAGGAATCAAACAATTAATGGATTCTGGAGCATATCCAAATCCACTTTGGAAAGCAGCTTAAGCTGTTTTCTTTTTTAGGTATCAAATATGTTGTCATATATTGATGTATTTTTTCAAAATGGATTCCTATTTTTTATTATTTTTTTTGTAATAAGTTTTATAATTACTTTTTTATTATCTAAATATACCGTTTTTATCCTCCATAAACGTGCATTTAAAAACGCTAATTTAGTAACTAAAATCGTTCGCATCACTTTTTATAGTGTTTGGATATACTTACTATTGTTGCAGTTTAATCCACTAAGAAACTTTACGCTCTCATTACTAGCTTCTGGAGGTGTTATTGCTCTTGTTATAGGATTCGCTTCACAAGACTCCATTTCTAATTTAATTAGCGGGTTGTTTATTATTTTATTTAAACCTTTTGTAATTGGTGATACAATCAAAGTTGAAAACGGATTAATTAGCGGTGTTGTTGAGGATATTACACTTAGACATACTATTATTAGAAGTTTTGAAAACACAAAACAAGTTATTTCAAACACAAGATTAAACGCATTTATAATAGAAAATATTAGTGATTTTAAAGCGTCAAAAGGTCTACCATTAGTATTTGTGTTGGAATTTGACACCGACCATGCTAAAGCTCTTTCGATTATTGAACAAACTTTAGATACGCATCAACGTGTATTGCGTTACACAGATGTGTTAGTTACTAATACCACACTTTATGGCGTTGAAATTAAATCTATGGTTTTTTGCGAGAACGCAGCAGCAAGCAACACTACACTAAGCGAATTGCGAATTGAGATTTTAAAACTATTTAAAGAAAATGAAATTATTCTTGCAAAAACTATTGTGAAAAATTAAAAGAAGCGTTAAGTATATCTTTGCTTAACGCTTCTTTTAATTTAATTTATATATAAATAACATTCGATCTTTATTATTAATATCTTTCAGTACTTCAATTTCACAATTTGGAAAATATTGTTTTGATAAATTCATTAACGCGGTTTTTTGGTCATACCCTATTTCAAATGCCATCATAAATTTTTCATTTAATATTAGATGCGCTTTATCAAATATTTGACGATAAAACATTAGTCCATCTTCTCCGCCAAATAACGCAATATTGGGCTCATAATTCACAACACTTTTTTCTAAAACTTCTGATTGTTTAATATATGGTGGATTACTTACTATAATATCCGCTTTTATATTTTTTTCAATAAACGGTTCAAGCATATCACCTATTAAAAAATCTGCTTCAACATTTAGATTTTCTGCATTTTGTTTTGCGACATTTATAGCATCTGAGCTAATATCACTTAATATTACATTAATACTTGGCTCTTCTTTTTTTAGAGTTAAACCAATTATACCACTCCCACACCCAACATCAATAACCGTCGGACTACTGAAATAACTATCAATATCAGCTAAAACATTACTAACTAATTCTTGTGTTTCATCACGTGGTATTAATACATTCTCATTCACAATAAAGCGATAGCCATAAAAGTTTTCATAACCTAAAATATATTGTAATGGTTCATGCAACAATAATCTGTTTAATAACTCTTCAAATAAGTTTCTAATATCTTCATTAACTTCTTCATCATAGTTAAGATATAAATCATACGACTCTTTATTTGATAATTCCAACAGTAAAAATATCGCGTCTTGTGGATTATTACCATTTTTTTCTAATCTTTCTGATGCGTTATTCACTAATTCACGATATGTCATTTTCCTGCTATTTTAGCTGCTTGATTAGCAGATTCTAATGCATCTAGCACATCTTGCAATTTACCTTCCATAATTCTATCAAGTTGTTGTAACGTTAACCCTATTCGATGGTCACTCACTCTATTTTGCGGATAATTATAAGTTCTAATTTTTTCACTTCTATCACCCGTTCCAATTTTATTTTTTCTTTCAATACCTTGTTCTTTTTCTATTTTTTCCATATGTACTTCATGTACACGTTGTTTAATTAGCTTCATTGCTTTATCACGATTATCGTGTTGACTTCTTCCATCTTGACATTTAACTGTAATTCCAGTAGGTAAATGCGTAATTCTTACCGCTGAATCTGTTTTATTAACGTGTTGTCCTCCAGCACCAGACGCACGAAGTGTGTCAATTTCTAAATCATTAGGATTAATTTCAATTTCAATATCTTCTAATTCAGGGGTAACTAATACAGTTGCTGTTGAAGTATGAATCCTACCTTGTGATTCTGTTTTTGGAACACGTTGCACACGATGTGACCCTGATTCAAATTGTAGTCTTCCATATGCTCGATCACCTTTTACAATAAAGCTCACTAATGAGAACCCTCCAGCTTCTGCTTCCTGCATTTCTAATAGCTCTAACTTCCACCCTACAGATTCAGCATATCGTGCATACATTCGATATAGGTCACCCGCAAAAATGTTTCCTTCATCTCCACCGGCAGCACCTCTTATCTCCACAATAGCATTACATTCTTCATTTGGATCTTTTTCAATTAATAATATTTCTAACTTCGCTAAAACTTCGTCTTTTTGTAATTCTAAAGATTCTAATTCAGCTTTGGCCATTTCTC
The DNA here is from genome assembly GCA_945877255.1 of uncultured Erysipelotrichaceae bacterium. Lineage (GTDB taxonomy): Bacteria > Bacillota_I > Bacilli_A > Erysipelotrichales > Erysipelotrichaceae > CAMCRE01. Next base: position 46,055 of record CAMCRE010000005.1, on the reverse strand, counting down.
TAATTTCTTTATCATTTTCTTGCAGCATTTCTTTAGCATCAGAAATTTGCGACATTATTTCTTTGTATTGTGTGTAAACTTCTACTGTTTGTGTCAGTGATGCTTGTTCTTTTCCTAATTTAGCCATTTGACGATTATCACTAACAATATGTGGTTGCATCATTAAATCATTGATTTCTTGATACCTTTTTTCCATTTCTTCTAATCTTTCAAATACGATGTTCATAATTATTGTTCCTTTAAATTTTTAATTTTTTCCATAAATGGGTGATTCACTACGATATGATCGTGCCTGCATCTTGCTTCGTAACTTTCTTGAGCTCCTACCAAAATAATTGGATCATTATAATCAGCCGGTGTGCCATCGATTAACCGTTGACTTCGTGTTGCGGGTGCGCCACATTTTACACATACAGCCGTTAATTTAGTTACAAATTCTGCAATCGTGATTAAATGGGCCATAACTGGAAATGGTATTCCTCTAAAATCCATATCTAGTCCTGCACACATTACTCGTTTTCCTTTTTGAGCTAAAAACTCACAAATAAAAATAATATCATCATCAAAAAATTGTACTTCATCTATCGCAACAACATCAACACTATCATCAACAATATTTAAAATTTCTACAGATTTTTCGATCGCATAACTTTGAACTGCACTTCCTGCATGCGAAACAACTTTGTCTTCGCTATAGCGATTATCTATTTTTGGTTTAAATACAACAACCTTTTTCTTTGCGAATTCAAAAACTTTTATACGACGTATTAATTCTTCTGTTTTTCCTGCAAACATACAACCTGCGATGACTTCGATTAATCCTTCTTCATATTTTTTATACATTTTTATAACCTCTTATTTCATAAAAAAATAAGGACTTAACCGTCCTTATTTTACTTTGTACCATATTTACGGTTGAATTTCTCAATTCTTCCTTGAGCAGCAGCAAATCTTTGTTTACCTGTGTAGAAAGGGTGTGTATCACAGCTAATTTCTACTTTGATTAACGGATATTCGTTGCCGTCTTCCCATACAATCGTGTCATTTGTTGGTTTAGTTGAACCAGATAAAAATTTATATTCACTGGTTACATCCATAAAAACAACTTTTCTGTATTCTGGGTGAATTCCTTTTTTCATATTTTTCTCCTTCCGCCTTAGATATCTTATCAATCTAAAGTAAGTTTTTCCTTAAGACTATAATATTATACAAAAAATAAAGATAAATAGCAAATATTTAGATTATTTATACTTCATTATGTGGTTTATTCTGGTGTAATTACTTAATAAATATATTATTTCACCTTTTATGTTTTTCTTTATATAGTATTAACCAGATTGCAAAACACCCAATAAATGATGTTATGTCTGAGTAAGTTGCAATCACCAATAAATAAGAAACTGTAGTAAATAAATAAAATAATAGAAAATGTGCGGAATAAATTAAAAATATATAATAACTGTCTTTTCTGTAAATCCACAAATACAATAAAAATGTTATCGCAATAGCTACAGTATTTACATAACCTTCATTATTTGAATTTATTCTTATTAGTATAGCAACAATTGCACTGATAGTAGATAATATTAAAGTTACCAATATTTGATTAATTTTTTTTATATTTAACCCTCCTTTTTATCGTTGATTTAATGCTCTACTTTATACACTCATATAATAACATATGTTTTGTTTTTTTTCAATATCTTTCAATTTTTTTAAATCAAGTAAATTGGTTACTTTTAAGTCTTGTATAATAGTAGTTGTATGTATTATGTTATTCTCCTTTTCAATACTACTATTTTACAACAAAAGTGCTCAAGTGGATATTTTTATTTTACCTTTTTTGAGTACTTTTATTGTAACATTAACAAGGAGGTATACAACAATGAAAAAGGTCATTTTTTCAATCCTATTTTTAACATTGATACGATTTAAAAAAATCAATTTCCTATCTCACAAAAATTTTTCTTGACATAAAAAAAAAGAGCAACTTACTGTAAAGTTGCCATTAATTTTAATATGGTGGCACTATGATTACTATCACAAACCACTTATCTGCGGAAGACATATATTTTACATAATAAAAAGTGTCTTACCATTTCTATTGAACTAGATAATTAGTATAACACTTGCATTTAATCTTAATTTAATATATAATTGAATTAATGATGAATGTGTATGTTGATGATACATATTATCTAGGGTTTCAAATAGTTGGTAGCTATTTGATTATCTGCCTTTATTATACACTATTTTAGTGTATATGTCAATTAAAATAAAAGAAAAAGTAGCAAAAAACTACTTTTTCTTTTTATTTTCTTTAAACACAATGTTTTCGACAATTTTATTATCAAAATTGATATATATTTTTGATACGTGCGTTTGATAAAACAACGTTTTTTGAATTGCATTCATTTGACTATAGTTGATTGAATTTTCTTTAATTGCGATTTTGTATTTTAATTTTGAGATTTCATCATTTATAGCGTCGATTACTTCATGATAGTATATTAATGCTATTGCTCCTACTGCATAATCATGAATAATAGTTTGTTTTCTTTTCTCAAGATAATTAATTCTATTAATATACTGCGTATTATCTTCAGTATATTTATTTTCCAAAACATGGTAGCACACTGTAGAACTAATTTCATATTCCTTTTTTTCAATATTAATGTATTTATTACATGTTTCACAATGGTAATAATAGTATCGTTTTCTTGGTTTCTTTACTAATTTTTTAATGCTTCTTTGCCTGCATTTGACACAAAATATTAAATCACTGTATAAATACTGTTCGCTTCTCTTCGCTTTATAACTTTCTTTTTTTATTTTTTGTACGGTATCAAATACATCTTCAGCAATTATTACTGGTAGTACATCATAATATGTTACACCATTTTTGACAAAACAACCTTTGTATTGTGTTTTCGATAACGCCCTCGAAATAAAATCTTCACTGACTTTGATATTATATGTGCTTATAAGATTTTGTCTAACTATTTCATAGGAATGACACGCCATATATTCATTAAAAATAAAGCGAATTATTTTTGCCTCATCTTCGTTAATTTGCATGACTTTATTATCATCTCTAATATAGCCATAGCTCGCTCTAAACGGATATTCTTTTCTTGTCAGGCGACTTATTTGTGAATCTTCTGTACGTTTTTTGATGACAGCACGTTCATATTCACCAAATACAGAATTAATATTATACACAAATGTCCCTTCAATCGTTGTCAAATCGAAATTTTCGGTAGTTGAACATAAGACACATTTAGAATTAATTACAACTTTTCTAATATGTGCTGATATTTCAATATCTCTAGCTAAACGGTCTATTTTATAAATCACACATAAATCAAAATAATTTTCTTGAATAAGTTTTAACATATTCTGTAACTGTATTCTTTCAAATTTAGCACCACTTATTGCCTCATCTACAAAATATGTTATATCAATTTCATAGTCTTGATAAGGATAATTGTATTTCAACCATTCATGGATATTTCTTTCCTGAGCCTCTAACCCCAACTTACTATCAGCTTGTTTTTTAGTGCTGACTCGCATATAAATCGCTACATTAACAGTATGTTTTTTCATCTGTATCCTCCTAGTCCTTTTTTGACTAATAAATTATATCAAATAACATAAGAACATCTTACTTGATTTTTCTGCAACAATACCATACAATATAACTGAGGTTTGATTGAATAAAAAGAAAAAGAGTGGACTGCAATCCACTCTTTTTTGTGTTATTTTTCATTAGGAGGTTTGATTGAATATTAGGCTTTAAATAGTAAAACTAAAAAACCTAAAATGACCGCAACAACGTAAAGCATTGTCACAATGTCCTTTTTAATACGAACCTCCTAATGACCGGTTTTTTTACCTCCGCTCATATTTGGTTTACCTCCTATTCCAAATAACAATTTTATTATAAACTTTTTTTACCTGGTTCGCAACTTAAGTTAATTTTTTTTTGTAAAAAGGAAACAACGTCTTCTACACTAAATTTCTTCAGCATATTAATCTCGTTGCTTGAAAAACAATAAGCATATTCTGTTATATATTTTTTGTAATTTTTAGCATCAACTTCTATTCTCATTAATATTTTTTTGATTTCTTCATCGTAATTTTTATTAGATAACATTTTTGCGATTTTAAACTTGTCGTATACGATTTTTCCTCCTTCAAAAATCGTAATTTTTTTATCATAAACTGGTCTTTTACCATTCACAAATAAAAAACAATACACATTATCTAACTCTCTTACTTCATTAGGTTTATAGATTTCACGCCCTATCACATCAACACTTGCTCTTCCTCGAGTAAGGAAATCTCCACCTGAATATGAATGTTTCACAATCGTTTCCGTTCCTATTGATTTACTAATATATTCATGACTAAACTGTTCTGTTGTTCCTAAATATAAAAAATAACTGCAATTAGACATTACTTGCTCCCACGATTCTTTAAATAACTCTTTTAACTGGGATAAACCTTGAATAATGATCCAAATCGCAATACCACGTGAACGTACAGTAGATAGTACCGAGTTAAAATTTTCTGGCAACTTAATATTTTTAAACTCGTCCATGATAATCGCACATTCGTAAGGTAATCTTTTGTCTTGATATTTATTCGCTTCTTTATACATAATATGAAAAAATTGCTGATATAATATCTCGATTAAAAAATTGTACGTTGTGTCTCCAGAATCTGAAATAATGATAAATATAGCTTGTTTTGGCTTTGTACCTAAGGCTATGAAATCTAAATCGTCTGTCTCCAGTATTCTTTGCACTTCTGCATATCTAAAATTCTGCAAACGACCACTAGTATCTCCTAATGATGTTGTCAGTGTTTCCTCTGTAATTTTATTAATACCAAAAAAATCATTGACCATTTGCTTAGCACGTATTTCACTACTGTTTTTTAAAATGTCCATCACCTGCATTAATTCACTATTCTCCCGATTTACTTTATAGTCATTAAACATTTCAAACACTCTATTAATATTTTTTTTGGTGTCATAATAAAACACATACGTGATGATGGCTTCAATTAATAATCTAGAAGTGTTGTCCCAGAACGGATTTTGTGCATTTTTCTTGTCTTCATGAATTTCAGCAAGGCGTTTTGCAATAAACGCAATATCTGTTTCTTTTTGAATATAATTTAATGGATTATATCCGCATGATAATTCAGGATTAACAAAATTTAAACATCGTACGTCATACCCCTCTTTTTCTAAATATTCTTTAGTTAATTCGTATGAGGAACCCTTAGGGTCAATAACTAAATAATTTTGATTAGCTTCGAGTAGATTTGGTTCTATAAAACTTTTGTTTTTTCCAGCACCAGACGACCCGACTACTAATACGTTATTATTTTGTTTTGTTTTATATGAATTAAGTGATACGTGTACGTTTTGTGTTAATAATAAATTCCTCTCATTATCCTTCATATGCTTAAGATAGTCAGCGGACTCAACTTTCGCACTACCATACTCTTCCCCTATTCTCCTTTTTCCTAGACTAAGCATATGTGCAATAATTAATAGTGTTATTATACCTCCAAATAACGCAACACCGCCAATATACGCTAATTTATACTGTATTGATAGAGGATGCGTAACAAAATACTCAAATTTATTAATTTGTTTAGTGGTGATTGCAGTTATTATTGCTAATCCAAAATACTCAAATATGCAAAACACAATTAAGAAAAAACATATTTTTCTTTTCAAATTCCATTTTTTCATACTATAAATCTACCTTTTTATGATAATTTTGATTGATTTTATGTAATAAATCTTCATTATAATCTTTAAATTGTGGAAATTGTGTTGTTACTTCTATACCAGGAAATTCTTGCGTTATCCATTCTTTTAGTTCTTCAGCGTGTTTTCTACCTACTGAATACCCTAATGTAGGATTAACTGGATCATTGTCATAACAAATTATCATTTTTTTATATTGCTTAAATGCTTCTTCTTTTTTCATTCGATAAAAAATAGCGTTTCTTCCTTTTGAAACACCTTGAGTTGATAAATAGTCCATATTTTTATAATCATCATCTAATAATGATTGATAGCTCATCACATCTATCATACCTTCACAAATGACTAGTGTTGTATTTTTGTTTTCGGGAAAATTAGAATATATTCCTACTTCAGAAAACGAATTACTAACTTCTCCCTTGAAATTGGAATACGTACTCCTAATTGATGCACATGTCGCTACACCGTCAACATACCCTACAAAAACACAATTATTTTTTGTGTCTTGATAGAGTGTATGGTATTTAATATAGTGATTAACGATTTTAGGTTTAATACCTCTTGTTTTTGTCAAGTAAGCAAAAACGTTTTTATTATGCTCGTTTTTTTGTGGTAATTCTAGTATTGAATTAGTCGCACTGTGTTGAAAATGTTGTAACGTATCTTTTGTGTAATTTTGAATATTGATACGATGATTAGTATAATATTCAAATAACATGTTTGCTGCAATTTTAAAATTGCAATCACTAACCATTTGCACAAAATCAAATACGTCTCCTTTTTCTCCAGTTGAAAAACGATAAAACGTATTGTCGGGATAAATTTTTAATGAATCCATCTCAGCGAAGCTATTTGTTTTACCTGTTTTAATAACTTTCATTCCATAAAACATTTCACCAACTGATTCTATTCTAATATTTTTTAATTCTTCTTTTGTTGGAACGATTGGTGTATCCATTATGACTCCTTTCTATACATTATACTTTCATTTTTGGCAACGATTCAGAAATTTTATGTATTAAGGTGTCTAATGTTTTATTCATTTTTGTTAAATGTTCTATATTGTTATTTTGTAGTAGTTCTTTAGCTTCTTTAATTGTCGCTGTAATTTCTAATTGCTTACCATACATTAAATTTCCGTCTTTCATTTTTTCTAATTTTTCGATTTTTTCATGTACTTCATCAATGATTACTGTTTGATTAAAATTGTTTGGGGTAGAGTGATAATCGTGTGGATCACTCCCTACTGCGAGTTCTTCTCTATCTGTGTATCCATCACCGTCTGAATCAACCATTAGAATCTCTGTAGGCTGTATTTCAGGTGCAACCGTTCTTTCTACATTAGGCACAACATCAATTCTGCCGTATAAATAACCAATTACTTCTGTTGCTTCCAATTTATTTTTCGGAATAAAAATATTTTGTCGCTCAACTATTCGATGATGTCCACTTGATAACGCACTCGGTTCATTTTTTAATACGTATTCTTGTGCTGGAGAAATTGGTTGTTTTCTCAGTAATTCTATTTCTTCTTTTTTAACGTCTAATTTTTCATACAACGCTATTTCTTCTTCACTTAATACTTCTTCGATAGGTTTAACGTCTTTTATTTCAATTTCGTATTTACTTAAAAAATGTTTGATTTTATTTGTGTCGCTCGCATCTATAAACACAATCCATTTTTCTTCTTGCTTTAATTTTTCTAATTCTAATTTAGTTGCTTCAGATTGTTCTTGTTGTCCATGCTCTAACGCTTGTATCAATTCATTTTCTTTTTCTTTAATTTGTTGTTGTAATGTTGTATTATTTTCTTTTCTGCTATGAAATACAACATTTAAATTTTTACATTCTTTTCGCAATTCTTCTTGCATTGTTTTACTCATTGGAATAATGGCAAGATTTTTCCCTCTTAATTTTTCAAGCTCTTTTAATGACACTTGACCATGTGTACGTGCATTTCCAGTATTTAAAGCACGCTCTAAATGTGGTTTTAAATACCTGTCTGATAATATCAAAAATCGAACCATTCCTTTAGATACATTGTTAATCATCATTAATGATTGTGATAAAATTTGAATAGCCGCTGTTACTTCGTTTTGCATAATGTATTTTCCTCCTTTTCATAGTTTAAATAAAATTGATGTAATTCTTCTGCTGCAACATTATATGTTTTGAATATTTCAAAAAGTAGTGCTAATTCTTGTTTTGTAAACTGTTGCTCATGATTAATAAACACATTCATAAATTGCTTACTATCCTTTTTAAAAAATAATTTCTTTTTTGTGGTGCTTGTTTTTAAAAAATGATGTAATTTCTCTGAAAAAGATTTTTCTTTTTCTTTAATTACTTCGTATTTTGATGAAATTTTAAGACTAATATCTTCTAACACTTGTAAATTATCCGTCTCACTTGCCATTTGTAATAAGCCATTAAAATATGTTGTTTGGTTATACTTAGAAATTAAATTTAGATGTTCATTTATAAATGCGTTAATCTCAATTTTCAAATATTTGATTTGTAGTTCGTTTTGTAAAGCTAGTCTTTCCTGCTCTTTAATAACTTGTTCTTTTTCACGTTCTTTTTTCTGAGCTTCTTGATGTAGTTCTTGCTCTTTAATAGCTTGTTCTTTTTCAAAAGTTGATGACAACATTTTAATATATGCTATAACTGTTTCATCGTTCATTGTTATAAATAAATGTTTAAATACCTCATCACCTAGCACATTATAAGCATCTGCAATATACATTTGTGCATTTTCAGAAAATTGTTTATTTTGGACGGCTAAAAGAAATTCCTCCATATTACTAATTCTGTCGATTTCTTCAAAAACTTGTATTTTTAAATTTTCTGACACGTAATTTTTTTCATTATCGCTTAATTGTATTTCGTATTCCTCTAATTTCATCTTCGTTCTCAACTCCTTTCATTTCTGTTTTTTCTAATTCTTTTATTTTTTTATAGTCAATGAATAATTCCTTTTTAATAGCTTCGTTTTTTTCTAACACAATTTTTTGTTCTAACTGTGCTACTGTATCTTTTATTTTTTCGACTGAATCTAGATTGTATCTTATTTTTAAATATAAAATTTCTGCGTATTGTTGGAAATTTAATATTGCTTGTTTTTCTACATATGTTCTATTTTGATATTGTAAACCATTTTTAATTTTTAAATGTTCGATTAATTGTGTTTTCTGTTGTTTTTGAAAATCTGTTAAATTTTCTTTTGTTAAGATTGAATAATCTATTTTTGCTTTTGGTAACGTAAATTGAATTTTATCAATTACAATACCTAATCGTTTATAATCAAAATATTCTGTTAATTTTTCTTCTGTAAATTTTCCTTTTAGTGAATTAAGTCGAATATAACGATTAGCTATTGGGTGTTTAATTGTCGCATATTTTCGATTATATTTAACATCATATCCGTATTCAATTTTTAATTTTTTCAATAATTCATCTAAGGAATGTACTTCATCAACTATTTGTGCAATATCAAATTTAATTAATTTTCTAATTGTGATTGTATCTTCTTTTTTATTTTCTTTCCATTCTTTATAAACCATTGCATCTAAACTTGACTCAAGTGGAATAACTGATAAATTATTTTCTGTTAAAACATGATTAATTTTTTCTTGCATCAAATTTTTAAAATCTTTATTTTTGTAATAATATTTTTTGCCATTTTTGAAACTGACTGAATTAAACAAAATATGAATATGTGCATGTTCTTTATCCATATGTATTGCTGTTAAAGTTTCATAATGTTCACTAATTCCTAACTGTTCAAGTATTTCAAATGTTAGTTCATTGATTTTATCTTTTGTGAGGGTTTTTGATTCATCATGACTAAAGCTAAATAAGAAATGATAGCCTTGTCTGGCTTTCCCTCTTTTATCTGTTTTGTCTTTTTCTTTACCAAATATTTGTTTCGTTTCTTGCATTTCTTCATAATAATTTTCAGTTACAAAATTGTAAGATGACGTTAGAACGGACTTATTTAAAATGTAGTTTATTGATGACGCTAAGTGCTTATTCGTCGTAACATTTAGCATCTTCATAATGGCCATTAAAACACCCCCTTTTTCCACTGTTTTTTTGTTAGGAAGAACGTCCTTTTGGCGTTCGCAAGACACGCATTTTGTCCGGACTAGACCAAAATGCAGCTTGTTAGGGTGTTCCCCCTAAGACCCCAATTTAACGGAAATTTCTTCTAATTTTTCTTTAATTTCTTTTAAACTTTTATTTAACTCAAAAGAAGATATAAAATGACCAGAATTGATTTTTGCAGTAATTTGATTTAAGTTCACTCCAATTTTTTTTACTTCAAATCGCAATAAACTGATTTCTTTTTTTTCTGCTTTTTGTTGCTGTATTTTTTCAAAAACAGCATTGTCTTTTAAAATCAACGTTCGAATATATTCGCTAACATTCGCATATTTATTTTCCTTTATTTTTGATAAAACAATTTCATTGATATAATCAGTACTTCTAAATTCAATTCTATTTCTTCTTTTTTTATTTTTCGTCATTTTCTAAAATTTCCGTTTTATGATTTTTAATAATTTCTAACACTTCGCTTAAATCCATTTTGTTATTTTTCATAAAATCAACCAACAATTTATTTTCTTCTTTTTCAATTTTTTCTTTTAATTCTTTAATCGTATTTTCTATTTTTAATTTTTCTTCATTTAATTTTTTTAAATGATTTTTGTATTTTTCAATTTTTGTAATTTTTGGTTTTTGCATACTTTCCTCTTTCTTAAAAATAAAAAAGATACATTTTATTTTTGTATCTTTCTATTACTTTCAATTTGTTGGAATAGCGTTATTCTTTTTTTTGCCAAGAAAAATAATAACGCTATTCTTGCATCTTTCACTTTTTGAATTTTCTTTTTTGTGTCAACGTTAATCCAATATTCACTATTTGTTTCAACTATATCAAATAATTTTTTTATAGAATAGCAGTCTACATTTTTTAAAATGAGATTTGCTTGTTCTAAATTTATGAATGTTGTAAAGGAATGATTTCCTTTTGTGATGAATAATAAATCTAACTCTTGAATATAACAACCTTGCGAATCTGATTTTTTAATTTCAAACATTTTATTTTTTAAATTTAAAAAATTATCACATAAACGAATGAATGACCATGGAAAAACGATTGTTTCATTAGTAGCATGAAATGTTCCTATTCCTATTTTATCAAAATAATCTAACTTGAGTTTTTTTGTAGAAGGAAATAAATTAAAAACATTTGGCGTTGTCAAAAATGGTTTATATAAAACTTTGTTACGACTAACAATTGATAATTCCTTTTTTATCATTGTTATAAAATAGTCAATCATTTCTATTTTATCTTCAATATCTTTTTCACATTTTATTTTTTCACTTAAAATACGATTGATTGCATAATAACTTTCATCGTTGTTAAGCTGTTTCCACATATTCCATTTTCTCCTTTGCTAAATATTCTGATAATAATTCTAGCAAATTAATGTATACACCACAATCAAAAATATCTTTTTGATACGCTAGTTCTTCAATCACTTTTATCATGTATTTTGTTCTATTTTCTTTTAATGCGATTTTCAAATGCAAAAAATTGTCAAAATAAAGTATGGTATCTCTTTTGTAATTGAATAATAATTTTTTTGGAATATCATACAATATTTCATAAACTTCTCTAAGTATGACTTTGTGAGGAACTTCTTGATGTAAATTACACAACAACATGATTTTTTCAATTTCTTTTTTTCGTAATAACTCGTTTTTTGAAATAAACATTTTTTCCTCCTTATACTATTTAAGGTGTATATTCCAATTCAGTTGGCGGTTCACCTAGCAAACTAGGAAAAAGATGTCTGGCATCAAATGGTGTTTTTCCTAGTCCTTTTGTATAATCACTTTCCACTTGTAAATGTAAATGTGGTCCTGTAGAGCGTCCAGTATTTCCTACTAAACCCAGCACCTCACCACGTTTAATTTCTTCCCCTACACTTACAAAATATTTATCCAAATGTACATAACGACTCACTAAATTTTTTTCATGTAGTATTCCCACGATTTTAACACCATCATCATTTACATATTCGTTTGCTTCAACCACTACGCCGTCTGCAATTGCCATAACCGGCGTACCTATTGGTGCTGGAAAATCTGTTCCATAATGTCGCATAACTACCCCAAATGGTCGATAATAACCATAATGTGCTGACACATGTCTAAATTCCTTTGGCAGTGGAAATGTGTAGTTTTCTTCATTTAGTACAGAAGCTTCTGGCACATTATAATCCGTTCGCTCTCCTTGTGCAAATGAAGGTATCATCAAAAACAAGACAACCGGAATAAAACAAATCATTATAATCGGCAACAATGCTATTTTTATTTTACTCATACTTGAAACAATATTTTTAATAAAATGAATAAAATAAGTGTTGAGTTTTTTTGCTGTTGTGAAAAAACTATACGATTTTTTGCCAGCATATTTTGATACACGTTTTATTTTTTTTACTTGATCTACCGTATTTAGCACTTGATTCAATTCTCGTGATATCGGCTGTCTATTTTCATCTAAACGGTCTGTAAAACTTTTTATTGTATAATATAGTTGTTTACCGTTTTGAAAAGTTGAATGTATACCATTTATCACTTTTGAACGGTTTTTTAATATTTTTTTACTCGCTTTCTTTATATTTATGGTAGGTTTTTGTTTATAACCTATTTGAATTGTGCTATTTCCAATTTCATATCCGTTTGATGTATTTTTATTTTGATAGTACGTTGTTTTTAATTTTTCATCAGATAGCACATTTTCACTATTTGTTATTTTTGTTTCTAGTGTATCTTTTATAAGTGTTGTCTCTTGATGAATACCTTTAATATTTTTCTTTGTGAGCGTTTCTTCATTATAATATCTTGACATATTTATTCCTAATTATTATAAGCATCTGTTTGCAATAAATCGAAAATCAAATTGTTTTTTGGAATTTCCATATCAAAATAAACTTTTTTATTACCATATTTAATAATACCGTGTCCTGTTGGTGCTTTGTATAAATATTTTAATTCCGTTTCATTTAATCCTAATTCAAGTAATCTGTCGTGATGCTTAGGACTTTGTTTTAAATAAATTACAAATTCACTATTTGAAATCATTGCTAGTGCTTCTTCAGTGTCAATATCACTCACGTCTTGGGTCATTCCAGTACACAATGCACCAAATTTACGCACTTTTTTCCACCAGATTGAAAGATAACTACTTGTACCACTATACTTAAATAAAATCGCAATTTCATCAAAATAAACATGCGTATTAATACCTTTTCGCCAATTTTCCATAATTCTATCTTCAATGTTTTGTAATAACACTAAAATTCCAATACCGGATAAGTACTGCCCTAAATCTCTAATTCCATACACCAACAACCTATTTTTAATATCGATATTTGTGTGGTTGTTAAATAAATTTAAACTTCCATTTACGAAAATATCAAATGCTTTTGATAATTCTATTGCTTCTTCAGATTGACTCTTCTCCAGCTCATTTAGAAAATCAGATAATATTGGATAATAATTTACCCCTTTATCAATGTTTTCAAAATGCTTTAAATAAAGATTTTTTACTGCGACGTCAATAATATTCATCTCGATTGTACTTAATTCACGTTTTATAGAGTTCTCTACAATTGCCATAATTAACTGTGATTTTTCAATCATCAACGCTTTTCTTTCTTCAGCTAATACTTGTACTCCTGGCAAATTATAATCGAACGGATTGAAAAATGTACTTGACTTTGGCGAAATTTCAAAAAATTCACCATTGAAATTTTTAGCTAAACGTTCAAATTCATGTTGTGGATCAACAATAATAACATCTCCAGCTGTATTGTGTAATACTTCTTGGATCTCCCATTTTGCAATCATTGATTTACCACTACCTGAAATACCGTAAATCATACCGTTTGCATTCGCTAGTTTTTTACGATTACCAATAATATATTTTTTTGTATTGTCGTTTATACCATAAAATAAACCTGTTTCTTCCTGTATTTCTTGTGCATTAAACGGATGCTGCAACGCTACCTCCGTTGTTAGCATCGTTCGCATATGCTTAATATATCTTGCACCAAATGGTAAAGTGGATAAGTAATTTTCTAATTGTGAAAATTGGTCGACTGCAACAGTATAAGAATACATATCACAATGTATTTCAATTTCATCTTGAATTTTTTGTAGTTGTTCAAGCGATTCTGCCTTAATACAGATTGATACACCAATCAAAAATAAACTCTCATTATTTTCAGAAATAGCTTCTCGAATTTTAACGATATTATTCTCTTCTTGGTGTAGTGCGTACGGCAATGGTATCATTTCATCACCTTTTGCTTTACGCTGCATAATTTTTTTCGTTTTTCTGTCCTGAATATTTTCATAAATTTTATTAATTGCACGTACACTTAAATTTTTTGGTATCGACTCGATTGTATAGCTTACAATCATTTCATACGGTAAGTTCATTAAATCTTTTATAAACTTATCATCAATCGCACTTGAAAAATCTTTAATATACAATGCTTTAATATATTCTGTTTTTTGCTTTGAAACTTGTGTAATATAACCATTTATATCTTCCTTTAATGAATACGCAGAAAAACAAGTTGTAAAATCTTTCGCACGATTTTGATATGCTTCATAATCAAAATCAAAGCGGTGATTAGGGTTCATTAATTCCTGTAATACTTTTAGTCTTTCTGCTGTTGTTAATGGTTCGATTGTTGAGTCTAATTCAGAAAATCGTCCTTTTAAGTTTTCCTCTTCACTAATAAAACGTGTTCTAGCTTTTTCTAGTGTATCTGTTGTTTTGTTCGTGATTGTTAAATATTTTGTGGTTTCAATTTCTTGTAAATTATGTAATACTTTATCAATCACGACTTTATTTCTGGCTTGTTGATAATGGTTATCTTCTTTATGGATCAATCTTTTATTTAATGCTTCTTTATCTATTTTCTTATTGATATATGTAAATGTCATTCGATTACTTGTACCATTTAATATTTTGCAAAAAATCTCTAATATTGATTTTTGTTCTTCATCACTAGAAATAAAATAATTCAAATCTCCAAAACGATAACTTTTAGAATAACCATCTTGTAACAAAAATATACCGTCGGCTGTTATTTTTTGTACTGGAAAATGATGTTGAATTTTTTTAGATGGTTTAAAAATTCGCTTATCTTTTTCTAAAAAATCTGAAATATTTAATTTTGGCTTTTTCATCTTTTTCTCCTTTCTGTTTTTCTTCCATGATTAAATCTGCCTCGTTAGGCATGTAATAAATTATTGCATTGCCTTTGCGTAATTGGATAAACTTTCGAATAAATTCTTTAAAATTCATATTATACGCATTAAAAAACTGCACAAACGCTAAGGGTAATACAATTAATAAACTAAATAACATTCCGATGTTAATCGTATTAAAATAGAGCATTGATGCAATGGCACTAGGTATAATAATCAGTGAAAATAAAACACCCCAACCTATCTCACGTACAGAAAGACCTTTCCAAGCATCTAATTTCACTTTACTAATATCTTTAAACACATTAATTCTCATCTTTTTCTCCTATCTTATTCTGTCAAAAATTCTATGCACGTTCATCACAACCGTTGTTGTTGCCGATACCGTAAACATTACTGAAAAAATCACTTGATATTGTTCTGTAAAATCGAATATTTGCATACCAATTAATCTTACTAACAACCCGACTAAAATAATTGCCAAAACTGTAGCAACACCTTCAGCATATTTAAATGCGATTTCTTTTAAATAATTAACAGCCATTGAAATAGTATGTTTATTAATAAAAAACGCTATAAATATTGGTGCGAGTAGCGACAAAATAACAAGATGTATTGCTCTTTCGATAAAATAACGTATTACACTAATCGCTGATATGACAATCACGACGACAATAATTAATGTCACAACTGCTAAAAAACCCATTTCTAAAGCTGACCCTTTCTTATTTAAAAACTCAAGTGTTTGCTCATTTAATGTTCCGGATTGAATGTTTTGTATCGCTAGTGCTTTTCTAATACCATTATCCAGCATTGTAGCTAGCGTAATCAGTATTTTGGATATTGACGATACAATATCATATGCACTTATAATCAGTATTTCAGTAACTCCAATCGAAATTAAAACTTTGAATAGTGTTTTTGGTGTGATATCTCGATGTAAATCTTGCACTTCACTAAACAAATTTAGCATAAAAAATATCACTGCTAACGATGATGCTACACCAATTATGATTGGTTTCGTTGCTGAGATTACACGCCAAATCGTTTCTAATACACCGTTATCAAAATCTATTAATACAAAATCACTAATCATAAACTGTATCGTTTTTTCATAAAACGATACAGAGGCAGATAGTAGTGGTAAAGCTGGATTATTGATTTTAACAATCGAACCAATAACAACTGCCCCTATTCCAATCGCTAATCCTGCTAATAGCGTCATCATAGTTAACTGCCTCTTATAATTTTATAAATCGTTCCGATAGATAAAATGGCTGTTGCCGCAATAATTCGTAGTACTTGATAGTAACGACTATTTGAATCTTGATTTTGTGCTCCTATCCCGACAAATAAAAATACTAATTCAATAAGCAACCAAAGACCGCCTGCCCATTGCAGTATTGATGTAATGGCAGCTTCAAGATTACTTAAAGCTGGTATTTTTGTAATATCTGTAGCATTTTGAATATTGTTCATTTCTTTTTCCTCCTATTTTATGGTTTATATTCATATCCTGTATATGTGTCTCCTTTTTTGAGTGGCGTACACTCCCCACTACCTATAGAAATGAGATGATTATAGCATGCTTGATATACGTTTTTCATCGTATAACCATCTGTAAATAAAAACGTTTTATAAACACCTTTTTTAACAGGTTGTACGGGTACAATCTGTTTTTTTGTAGGGGTAGTTGTGCTATTCCGATTAACTATTCGATTACTTGTTTGTGGTGCTTGTTGTGGTTTTTCAGCAGATTGCTTAGCTTCAGCTTCCTTTTTTGCTAATAATTCTTGTTGCGTAAATTCAACAACATTAATAACAATTTCTTTATTTGCTGTGTTGTTTGAAGCATCTTTTGCAGTAATTTTTATTAAATACTCCCCTACAACCTGACTATTATAAAATCCTTCAACATTTACTTCTGGATTTTTATCATAGTTATCGTCAATCGAATATAAATCTTTAATGTTGATAAACGTGTTTTTCTTAATTTCATATTTGTCCTGAGCTGTTATTTTTGGACTAGCTAGATCCAAAATATTAAATGTTTTTGTAATGATTTTTCCATTTACTTCGATATTGGCTGTTGCATTATATTGTGGTTTAGAAAAATCTAAAGGCATACACTTTATTCCATACTGCTCAAAATTTGTATTAGGTGTAACGGCTTGGTTATTAATCGTCTCAATAAACATACACGATGTTTTAGCTTCTGTTGTGATAGAAAAATTATTTTCTGCCACTACTTTTATATCTATTGACTGTTTACACCCCCACAAAATAAAAAGCATAAAAATCAATACGCCATATATTTTCTGCGTTTGTTTTATGCTAATTTTCATTTTCATTTTCTTCGTCCTCAATTAGTTCAAATAAATCTTCTACTCGACAATTAAATAATTTTGCTAACCGTAACACGATGATGAGTGATTTATTTGAATCGTTTTTACAATAAGTCTGCACATAATTTTGCGAAATTCCAACGGCTTTACCGATTTTATTAAACGACAAACCCGTTTTTTCTTTAAAATACATTAAATTATTTTTATATTTCATCTTATCACCTACATTCTCACTTGTTGTTTTATCTCCGTATTCTGATTTTCGAGCATTGCTATTTCATTATTAACTACATTTAATCGTACTATTTTTTCTTTTAATTCGTCCAATTTTTCAAATGGTTTATTTATCAACGTTTCTATTTTTGATAACTCATTTTCGTATTCATGTAATTTTTTTTCTAAATTCGTATTATATTTTAATATCGTATTAATTGAATTGTCTAAACGTGTAATATTTCCATCTCCACTTTCTCCAAATTCCCCGGCATAAAAATGATTTTTACATAAATCATATTCTACTGTTTTTTTCTCAAAGTTTAAATACGCTTGAATATCAAAACCACGATATTCTCCTATTTTAACTTTTGTGTTGATAGATAAATTTGATAATACGTGCATTAATGCTTCAGCAGATTTTTTCTTATCATGATAATAGATACCTTTGATTGTCATACCTGCAAAACCTTCGTTTTTAAAATCTGTACTATTAATATCTGCTGCCACTTTTTCCTGAAGCTCTTTGATATATTGTATTTTATTCGGAATATGCACATGATAGTTTTTTTCAAGTTTATATTTACTTGAATTATGTGCGGCTTCTAATATTTTTAATTTTGAAATTTGGTTTTCTAAGTCCATTTTTTCCTTAAATAATGGATTACCTGTTGCAATTGCTTTAATTTCCGCAAAACTTAATACTGTTTCATCACAATCATCAATTTCACGTGGTATGAGTTTAGAAGTCATAATTTGTGATACAAATTTTTGCTTGTTTTCTATTGTCTGCCACAAGTAGCTATCAAATGTATTTTCCGTAACATAACGATAAATATATACCGTTTCATTCATATTTCCCTGTCTAACAATTCTTCCGGCACGTTGTTCTAAATCAGAAGGTCGCCATGGTACATCTAAATCGTGTAATGCAATTAAACGCTCTTGTACGTTCGTTCCTGCTCCCATTTTTTGCGTTGAACCTAATAAAACACGAATTGTTCCATTTCGTACTTTTGCGAAAAGAATATCTTTTTCGCTATCTGTATTTGCATCATGAATAAACGCAATTTCGTTTTCAGCTACACCATTTTTTATTAATTTTGTTTTAATATCATCATAAACATTGAATTGTTGTGGGAGTGGTGTCGACATATCACAAAAAACAAGCTGTGCTGATTTTTGTTGTGTCGTTTCATGATAAATACGCACAATATTTTCGACGCATTTATTGATTTTACTATCTGGATCATCTTCTAATATTGGATTGATTAGACGTTGGTCTAACGCTAATTTTTTACCGTCTGTCGTTATTTTCAACATATTATCTTCAGCAGGTTCTACTTTGCGATTTCTAACCTTATCCGCTCGTTCCACAAACGCCTTTAAAAATTCACGTTGAATGTCGCTGGCTTGTGTTTTAATTACTTCATACTTCGCTTCAGGTGTTGGTAGTTTTAAAACATCTGCTGTTTTAATATCCGCACACTCTTTAAACACAGTCATTAATTCCGGTAAATTATAAAACTTCGCAAATCGTGTTTTAAGTTGAAATTTTGTGCCTTCGGGTGCTATTTCTAAATCTGTTGTCGTTGTACCGAATGTTGTTGCCCAGCTATCAAAATCTGTCCAACCATATTTTTCTAGTAAATCATACTGTAAATAGCGTTGCATAGTATATAATTCACTCATTGAATTACTAACTGGTGTTCCAGTCGCAAACACAATACCACTTGAGTTTGTTAGTGTGTTTAAATACCTCGTTTTCATATACATATCATTCGCACGTAAAGAGTCCGTTTTACCTATTCCTGCTACGTTAGTCATTTTTGTGTGGATAAACAAGTTTTTAAAATAATGTGCTTCATCTACATACAATTTATCTACACCCAATGACTCAAAATAAATAGCGTCATCTTTTCGTGAAGCATCTAACACTTTTTCTAGTCTTTGTTCCAATTTTTTTAACTTCAGCTCTGCTTGTTTTACTGAATAACTTTTATTCCAGCTATTGTTATTTTCTGAGATATATGCACGGACTATTTCCATTTCGTTTTTTATAAAGTTTTGAACATATTCCGGACTCATTTGTATTTTTTCAAATTGCGTATGACCGATAATAATCGCATCATAATCTCCAGTTGCAATTTTTGACACAAATCGTTTACGATTTTCAGGTGTAAAATCTGATTTTTTAGCAACAAGAATATTAGAAAAAGGATACAACGCTAAAAATTCATGCCCCATTTGTTCTGTTAAATGGTTTGGTACGACCATCATTGCTTTATTAAATAAGCCTAAACGTTTCCCTTCTTTTATTGATGAAACCATTGTGTATGTTTTCCCTGCACCTACAACATGAGCAAGTAATGTATTTCCGCCATATAAAATACGTGCAACTGCATTTTCTTGATGCGGACGTAATTGAATTTGTGGATTTTTACCATGAAATGCTAATTGTTTACCATTAAATTCACGATTTACAATACAATTAAATTGATGATTATAAATTTTTTCTAAACGTGTACGTCGCTCATAATCTTTAAATATCCAGTTCTTAAATTTTTCTTTAATTTGTTCTTGACGGTTCTCGGCAATTCGTGTTAATTCTTTGTTCAGTATTCGCACTTCTTTGCCTTCTTCATTATACCCTTTGTCATAAATTTTTGTTTGTTTGAGGTTTAAAAGGTCTTGATATACTAAATATGCTGAAGCACGTAAGATTGAACCTCGCAATTCACGCACACCATACTCATCATGCACGCTAGAATATGTACTAAAATTTTTATTGTCTACATAATATTCATTTGTGAGTTTTGAATATTGAACAGTATAATTTCGGCGTGCCGACCATGAACCATCAAACGTTTCCCATAAAAATTGATTGTAGTATTCTATAGGTATCCATGTTGCTCCTATTCCTACATTAATTTCTTCAGCACTTAACCATGGTGGTAATACATTTTCAAGTGCTGTGGTTTGTTTTTGTATTTTTTCTATAAAAAAGTTTTGATCTGCTTCACTCAAGTTTGAAAATTGACTTTTATTTAAAGTTTTTGTCCACGCTTGATATTGTACGTGTTTTTCACGTACATCACCACTTAAAAATTGGTCAGCTGTAATAAATTCAACTTGATTATCATAAAAATTGGATACATATTCTGCTACTTCATTGGTGCTAAATTTTAAAGGAACATTAATATATAACTCGTTTTCTAATTGCGTTAGTAAATCTATTTTAGACAAACCACTAATTTTAGACATAAATTCTAAATTAACGTTACCATATTCATTCAGTGATAAAATTAACGCATCTTGTGCATTATCCACGTTTGTAACAATTTCTGCTTTTTTAATTGTTCGCTTAGTAAATATATCGCTTTTTCGTAAAAACTTTTTATCATCATCTAATACTTCTAACGTTGATACTAATGGATAGTTACTGTCTTCTCTAATGATTTTTACAACATTGCGTGCGTTTAAACGACCATGTTTCTTAACGAAATTGTCGTATTGACTTTCTAATTGTTGCTGCAGTTTTGCAATTTTTAAATCGTCATCATCGTGGAGTTGTGTTTCAAGTAGCGTTTTTAATTGTTGTTCTATTTGTAAATAATCACGAACTAATTCTTTTTTCTTTTCATCAAAATTTTGATGAATCATAATTGCATTTTCACGATAATAAATTTTATCGTCAATCACAGCGAATGAATAATTTTTAACGTGGTTTTGTGCTGGAATAGTATCGATTATTTCTTCTTCGCTTTCAGCAATATTTTCTTGATATGTGTAGTGTATATTTTTTAAAGCATTTTTAAAATCTTGCTGCAATTGTTCGTAACTAAAATTTTTCGCTGGTTTTAACACATTTTTTATTCCGAATTGCGAGCTTTCAACTTCCATAGTCCCTAACATCATATGTGGGTTATTTTTGTAGTATCGATTAATCTCTAATGATGATATTTTTTCATCTTTATCATAATAATCAATCATTCCTAATTCATAAAATTCTTGCTTATCTCCGATACTAATTTCTGATTTTTTCTTTAAGAAGATCACATCACTTGTGACCTCTGTTCCAGCCGAACCTTTAAATGTATTATTAGGTAAACGTATTGCACCTAAAAATTCACATCTTTCTCCTATGTAACGTCTTATTTTACTATCTTTTTTATCTAATGTACCTGAACTTGTGATAAATGCAATTAATCCATTTTCACGCACTTTATCAATTGTTTTTGCGAAAAAATAATCATGTATTAAAAACTTATGCTTATTGTAGATAGGATCGTGTACACTATAATTCCCAAAAGGAACGTTTCCGATTGCTATATCAAAAAAGTTGTTAGAAAATTGCGTTTGCTCAAACCCTTTAATTTGGATATTTTCCTCTGGATAAAGTTTAGATGCAATGTGTCCTGTAATACTATCTAGTTCTACACCATATACTTTTACGTTTTTTAATTGCGTTGTTGTTTCTTGAATAAATGAACCGACAGCACAACTTGGTTCTAAAATATTACAATTTTTAACCCCTCGTTCTTTTAAAAACTTAACAATTTCTTGACTAATGAATTGCGGGGTATAAAACGCTGTTAAAGTACTTTCTCTAGCTTGTTGGTATTCTTGTTTTGTGAGTAAATGTTTTAATTCTGTTCTTGCTGTAAGCCATTGTCCATATTTTGACTCATCGAATACATCAGCTAGTCCTCCCCAACCAACATATTTTGCAACTATTTTTTGCTGTTCTAAAGTAAGTGGTCTATTTTGATTTTCTTTTAAAATCTTAATAGCGTTTATATTGTTTTTAAGTCTTTCGCTTGGTAAAATCTTTTCATAATCAACTTCTTCCGTTTGAATATAATTTTTTGCAATTGGTATATCTTTTATCACGTCAGTATCTGATTTATTTTCATTACTAATTGATAAAGGTTCGTCGATTACAATGTAGCCATTTTTTCTTGCATCTTCATAAAAACTTTCTGTAAATGTAAATTCCATTTCTTCAAAATCATTTAGTGTTATTTGTGGTTGAAATTGTGTAGGCGTATCTGTTGAAATAGCATCAAACCAGTCTAATTCAAATAGGTTTAATTGGTTTTCGTGTATCTTTCTTTTTCTTGATGATTTTTTAATACTTCTATCTTCTTCAAACGAATTATCTCCGATTGTTGTTGAGGTGTCAATGTGTCCCAATTTTCCGCTAACTCCGGATTGTTGAATATTCGCATTAGTTGTTCTTTTTGTGCTGGTTTTTCTAAAATCTCCCTCATGAGATTGTCCTGGTAAATGTATTGTTCCAGTAATTGACTCGTCAGAAATTTGCTGATTTCTGTCTTGCTGTAAGTCGGATTGTGTTTGATTGTTTTCGATAGTTCTGTTTTGTATATCGTCTGCATCGTTTTTTCCAGATAATATAGATACTGTGTTAGTTCGTTGTTCTTGTATAATTCTATCACTTGTTGATAATAAAATGTTGGATTGTCTATTTTCTCTGCTTCCAGCCAAAATTTTACTTTCTTCTCTGCCCAAAAGTATGTTGGATTTTGGCTGTTCGTTTCTAATGTTGTTAATATTTCCTCTGTCAGTTGTTCCACTGTTTCGTATGTTGCTGTTAAATTCATCTTGTTCCTCCTGATTTATATTTTCGCTATTTATATAGACTTGTTGCTCTTTTACCGTATAATCACTGTCGTCTTCAAATACACGGTTTTGACTGTTTATTCGTGTTCTATCATCGTCTAAAACAGTTTCTGAATAAAATAATCCTGGACGTTCTTCTCTGAGACTTTTTGAATTTCCTTTTGAAGACACGATAATATGATCTAATAATTTAATACCCATCATGTTGCCAAGTTTTGCAATTTCTTTAGTTAGTTTAAAGTCAGCATCTGAAGGGGTTAAATCTCCTGAAGGGTGATTGTGCATTATGATAATGCTAGTTGCATTGGATAGTAACGCTGTTTTAAATATTTCTTTTGGACTAGCTATTGAAGCATTGATTGTACCGACACTAATACAAGATGCGTTGATAACTTGATTTTTAATATTTAAGTTCAGCATCACTAATACTTCTCTGTCAAGGTCAAAAATCTCATTTTTGAGTAATTCTATTGCATGCTTTGGTTTTTCGATAGATTTTTCTGATAATAGTTGCTTATCTACCTGTAGTTTAATACGTACTAAGTCTAATTTATTGCTCATCTTTATTATATTCCTCAAAACTTATTTCTACAATTTTTCCGTCTTCTAAAGTATTCAGTATTTCTTTTAAACTTTTATTCATATTTATCCCTCCTTTTATATTTTTATTTTCATAATTCCTCATAAAAGTGCCATTCTACTCTATACTCTCAATCTGTTTTTTTATCAGTTGAAAGATATTGTTCAATAAAGTTGTATAATTTTTTTTCATCATCAACTGTTAATAATATGTTATCTTTACAAACCAGAATAAACCATTCTTTTGCGTCACCTATTTGCCCATGCAATTTTGTGAATAATTGGTGTATTGTCATTGTTTCTTGCATATCCTACTCCTCTATTTCGTATAATTCAGCGACATTTATTTCTAATGCTTTTGCAAGTTTTAATACACTCACAAAACTTGTATTTCCTGCTATCTCATTTTTGAATATTACTTGTATTGAACCAATACTTACACCCGATATTTTTGATAATTCTCGTATGCCAATATGTCTTTCTTGACATATTTGTTTGATTTTAAATTTTATTTTCATGTTTCTCCTTTATATGTTATAATTGTATTAGTTTTAATACGGAGGTTTATTAATGGAAAAATTTGAAAAACTACTAACTACCCTTATAAATTTTATTAAACAGCATACATCTGTATGTGTGTCAATCACTACAATTTTCAGTTATTTTATAACGTTTGTTATGACTAACTTAAAAGTAATCTTTCTTAATAATCACTTTGATTTTTTCAATGTTTCTACTTCATACATAGAAACTCGTACAGTATTCGATATTCATTTTTATTTTTTCGTAATTATTACAGTTATAATAGTTCTGGCTATTCTTTTTTTAAAATTCAAAATATTTGAAGCAATAACCGATGAATGTTTAAAAATGACAAACACTCTACTTTATTATTGTTTTTCTATTTTCATTACATTTCCCATTTTTCTATCATTTCTGTTAATATTTAAAAATAATTTAAACAATGGAATTTTTTCTTTTATTACACGATATTGGTTTCTTCCTTTTATATACGTTTTTGTATTTTTTATTTTTGTATTTGTATATCTTGGAAAAAATGATATCACTAACAAATTGAAGTATATTCGATTCTTAAGTTTGCATTTTATTAAACATACTTTTGTCATAATATTTTTTAATATAATATTTTTTGTATTAGTTTTACTATTTATACCTATTCTTTTTCAGAAAAACGAATATAAAACAGCAACAGACTCAAATATCTTATATCTAATTTTTAGTTTCTTTGTATTTTTTGTTATGCTAGATTATGTTTTTTACATCTTTACACGCCGAAATAAAACACTAAATTTATCGAGCAACAAATTTTTTATATCAAAGAAAAATTTATATAATTTTGTGAAAAAATATGTTTTTGTTAATTTAACAGATATTTTGACGATTAAAAAATGTGTAATAGAAAATAATCGCTACTTCTTTAACAGCAACTCTAATTCTGTGAGGATGAAAATTCAAGGTGTTTATAAGTTTAATATTAAAATGTCAAAAATAGTTCGTATCGGCATCAATTTTAATAGTAAAAGAAACTCATCCTCACTTTCTACCTTAACTATTGCTTCGTTTATTGCTGGTGTTATATTATACGCTGTAGGTATCATTCAAGTTAGAAACATACCTGCGTATTCCTATGAAATTATAAAATTTGAAAATAAACAGTTTTTATCAGTTTATACTACAAATAACATGTTAATTTTAAAAGAAATACTTTCTGTAAACAAAGAAAACGGGACACTCACAATTTCTAAAAATCATATGGTAGTTTCTGCGACACTTCCAAATGTTTATCGCATCAAAACAATAATCATCAATTATAAAGACATAACAATTAGTGATTAAATATCTAGTTGAATTATTTTAAAAACATTAATTCTTTTGTTATTTTCACATAGTTTCGTTTTATTGGTGTATTAAGGTATATTATAGTGAATAACAATATTAATAGAAAAAATACACAAAGGACAATGCACCATGCTTTATTTCCACCAGATTCTCTATAATCATATGTTTTTATATAAAACAAAGCTCCAAATAAGAAAATTATTAAACATAAAAAATATACCCAAAACGTTATATCTGGTTGTTCATAAATGATTGTTGATATAAACTCTTGTATCATTTTCTTTTTTCCTTTCTGTTTTTTTAGGTGGCAAATTTGCCACCTTTTTTATTTATTTTAAAGGGTGCAAAATTGCACCCCCTTTTTTCAACCTAAAAACTAATTACCTATTTTGTTTATCCCTTAACACAACTAGTCCAATTATTGCAGCAACTAATGTAGCGATGAACAGCACTGTTTCAGTAGTGTCGTTTGTTGGGACGGGTATTTTAATTGTTGGTGGCAAGTGGTTTTCATACTCAAAACTTAAATCCGTATTTTCTTTTGTAATTACAACTCTTAACACTTCGTCTGACTTCACGTACCCTAAAGGAGCATCTAATTCTTTTACTTCATACTCGTATCCTTCAATTAATCTATCAAATACGATAATACCCGTATCACTAGTTTTTTCTGCTACTAATTCCCCGTTTAGATATAAACCAAATTTCACATATCGTTTAATTTTTTCTTTTGTTGTAGAATCGATTTTAAATACAGTTACTTTTCCATGCTTTTTGAAAGGCACTGTTTGTTCTTTGTCATCATAATCTTTATTGTGTTCAGCAATTAAAATATATTGACCGTCTTTTTCACGATATAAATCTTCTGCAAACACAACACCATCGTTGTGTTTAAAGCCGTCTACTTCAAACGTTTCTGTAATTGTATGTGTTGTTCCTTCAGCGATAAATTCAATATCACGTTTTTCTATAATTGTTTTTGTGGCTAAATCCACTAATGAAATTGTGGTTTTATAGCGTCTTCCAATCACTAAATCTTTGATAATTGCTGTTTCAATAATTGGTGTTTTCTCTTGTGGTACAACTTCTTCTTGTACTTGTTGGTCTTTTCCGTGTGCTTGTGTTTTGATTTCCGGTATTTTTTCGTTATTTAGCGTATACGTCAATGTTTCTTGATGTGGTGTTTCTGCTGGCACATCAAATACTAATTCAGTACCTAAATCAATATAGCCACTTGGTGCTTTTGTTTCTACGAACTTGTATTTAGCGTTAACTTCTAAATTTGACACATGAATTTCTCCATTGTCATCTGTAACATAGTTGCCGATTTCGATTGTTTCATCATCTTTAATCGCCACTAATTTAAATTCTGCACCTGCTAATGTTTTATCTGTTTGATTAGCATCTACTTTTACTAATTTCACTGAAACACGTTTTAATGTGTTTTCTACTGTTGTTGGTGTGATTTTTTTGATAGTAGATGTGGCATTTTCATCATGTGTAATTGTATAGTCAATGACTTCTGGACTTAATACATATACAGTATTTGTTGTGAGTTCTTTAACATAATATTCTCCTGCAATATCGACATTGAATGTTGCTTTGCCGTTTTCAATACCACTTGTTGCTACTAATGTATCTTTTTCTAACGTAAAGTTATTTTTTGTGATAGGTTGTTTTGTGTATAAACCAAATACAACATCTTTTAATGGATTATCAACGTTTTGATATTGTGGTGCTTCCATGATTTTATTAACTTCTAATTGAATGATTTGTCGCTGGTTTATGATTGTTGCACTTTGAATATCATAGCGGATTGTTTGTGCTTGTGGTGTACCTACCACTTCAACTGGTTGACTGTTTAATACATAACCTGTTGCGGTTGCGACTTCTACTAAGTCATACGTTCCTAAATCTACTGGATCAAACACTAATTTTTCATTTGTGGTTGTTTTACGTTGTAATACTGTACCGTCTTTTTTTCTTAATTCAAACGTTACACCAGCTAAGTGTTGTTCACTAAATGTGAATGATTTTGTGGTAAACGTTTTTGTTTCGTTATTAATTGTGTATGTTTTTGTGTTTTCTTGGATACCATTTACTTGTTCTGCTAGTTTATCTAATTCCACAATTAATTTTTGCTTTTGATTTTCAAATTCTACTGTTAATACTGTTTCATTACCTGTAATTGTAACGGGTAATGCTGTTGTATTTAATACATACCCACTATTTTGTGGTGTATTCATTTCTACGATTTTATAGTTACCATATAATAAATTTTCTGGTAATTGGACTGTTCCGGTTTCATCTGTGATAAATGTGTCGACTACTTTTTCTCTTGGATATGGAATAGTCTGTGAGATGAAATTACCTTTATCATCTTGCAATTTAAACGCAAATCCTGCTAATGGTACTGTTTGTTTTGTGTCTGCATCAATTTTTACGATTTTTAATTTGCTTTGTCTAATGAAATTTTCTAGTGCATAGTGATATACTTTACCGTGTTCTTGAATATTGACTGTAAAGTCTTGTACTAAGTGATAACCTTCATTTTCTGCTGATGCTTTTTCTTTTACTGTATAACTTCCATAGTCTAATAATGGTGTTTCTGCATAACCGTTTTCATCTGTGGTAATTGTGGCGACAACTTGATTTGTCTTATTTGATACAATATCAAACGCAATATTTGCACCGGCTACCTTTAAACCGTCTTGTTGTTTACCATTAATGTTTTTGTCCATTTGCTTGGTGATAGCGATTTTTCCTTGCTTCACTTGGTTTGAAATACGTGGAGCGTTGTAAACTACATTTCTACCAGTAGTTGTATCATCTTCTTTAAGTTGCGATACAAAAATTGTGTTATCTAATAAATACCCCTCTGGTGCTTTAATTTCTTGATATGTGTAAGTTCCAATTAATCCTACAGTTGTTCCAGACTCAGATTTAAATAATTCGTCTCCTCTTATTTTATGAGTGTCTGCGAATTTAACAACTCCATTGTTGTCTGTTCTAAATACCCATGTTCTGAGTGGTGTTTGGTTCGCCAGTTCTTCTGCTGTATTAAATAACCCTGCATAATACTTCACCTCAAATTCTGCACCTGGTAATTTCGTGCCTTTTCCGTCATTTTTTTCTAAAAATAGATTGAACGGGTCAGTTTTTGGTTCGTCCGTTACATTAAGCGTTTTATTAGCGTCTAGGTATACAGGATGAACTATATCATCTAATTCAAAACCTTTTGGTGCTACTAGTTCTTTTACATAGTACGTTTTACCCATTGGTAACGATAATGTATTTGTATTGCCTTCTGCGTCTGTTGTCAGTGTTCCTAGTCTTGATATATCACGTTGTGCATGAACTTCACTACCATAAACACCGTACTGAGCATTTTGCAGTGAATAACCAGCTGTACTTAAATCTGATAACGTTTTATTCGCTGATTGTTTTTTTAGTTTTAAATCAGCATTATACTGACTACGCCATAAAAACATATCTTGTGCATGATTACCATGCTTCCATACATACGCTTTAAAACTTGCTGGTGCGTTTGGTAAACTTAAAATATGACGATATAAGTTTTCTCTGTCAGTACCTCTCATCGGTTTATTATCTCCTGCAGCGAAACTTCTTCCTGGCTTTTTACCTGAAACACCATTCCAATACCAACTCAACATGTGGTGTGTTCCTAAATATGACGCAACATTTGGAACAGATGACATATCTGCTCTATTTTGTGGATTTTCTTTCGCTCTTGCCCACGCAGTTTCCATACGGTCTTTTACCTGAGAAAATCCTGGTCCATTCCAACCGTAATATAGAAATTTCTTCACATTTTCATCTGTTACAAGTTGTAAGTCTGAAAAGTTAATCGTCGTACTATCACCCTTCTTTTTTATTCCGGCCGGTTCTGGTACACCATCGTTACCACAAGTTAAATTCCAGCCATTTGATGCTGAATAATAAGATTGTCTGATTATATCTATACTCAAATCAGCAGCATTCGTTAATGTAATCGTCCCGTTATTAGTCCAATTCGCTTGTACTGATTGTGGCTTAGTTACTAAAAATGACGAGAGTAACAATACACTCGCCACCACTAATTTCTTTAATTTTTTAAACATGTTTTAATTCCTTTCTTTTTATTGCAATAAAAAAGACAACCTTTTCGTTGTCTTATAAAATATACCCAAATCTTTTTTATCCGTGCCTAACGGCACTTATAATTTATTTCTCCTTTTTTTCATGACTACCTCCTTCTAATAATTCTATTTAATTGCAGTAATCCAAACAGATAAACTATCGTAATCGCAACAAAATGATTATCTGAAATTTTCGCATCTTTCCACAAAAACGCTAATTTCAAATAAATCATAATATATACAAAATATATTAACCATTCAAAAAAAGCACCCTTAATATTTATTTTTTCCATATTTCCTCCTGTATTTTCGAACATTTATGTGTTATAATTTTATAAAAGGAGATTGTACTATGAAATTATCACACAAACACCAAAAAATTATATTATCAATTATTATTGCACTCATTTCATTTTTTGTTATCTATACATTATTTCCCACTATCATTAAATTCCTTAATGAATTTGTTATCCCTATTACTTCTACTGCAACATTTGTGCTTATTATTATTCATCGAATTGAAGATACCGAGCAAAAACTACAAGATAAAGCATTGCAATACCGACCATTACTTGAATTTGAATATGTCAATTCTTTTAATGAAAAAGAAGACACATTGCGTTTTTCAAAATTCAATAATGCAATTTCTGTTAAAATACCTACATACCAACCTACAAAACCAGAAGATATCGATAGAGTAGACAAATATGTCAATGATAAATCTAAAAAATCTTATGATATGATCCCACTATGTATTAAAAATATTGGTAACGGAAATGCAATGAATCCTATTGTTAAAATCACATGTGAAAGTTTTACAGTTGACGATACCAAATGGAAACTTTTTGAGCCACTTGATACGCACCATAACATACCTATTTTAATTTCACAAAAAAGCTACATCATAAAACAAGAGTTTTCTAGAATTTTAAATATACCTAACCTAAGTGTATTACAACGAATGCAGAATGATGATTTTTCTTTTAATATTATTATCACTATTCAATACACAGATGAATTTAATGTTTTTAAGTATACTTCTACATTTGAAGAAACGATTGGTTTTAAATCTGGCTGTAATACATCAGAATTAATTGACTTAGAGTATACTGTAAAAAACGTGCGTTTGGTATCACTTAATATAGAGAAAATTTCAAACGAATCGTAAAAAAAAACACAATATTGCATTGTGTTTTTTTAATGTCTCCATTCATATTTTGCTTCTTGCACGATTTCTTTTTCTATTTCCTCATACCCAATTACAACATCTGTTTTTCGTTGTTCTCTAGAGTATGTTCCCCATCTGGCACCAACGCCAGAATCACTTAAATCTGAATATTTATTATATGCTTCTTTCTCAGAATAAAACAAAAGAAGCTCTCCGGAACTTGTGCTGACGAACCATCTTCTAACACTTATAGTTCTGTAAATCGGTCTTGTTTTATCTTCCACTCTTTGTTTTGTAACTTTTCTTGGTGAAACTTCTATATAACGCTCTATTATGTGGTCTTTTGGTTGTGCTGTAATTTTTTCACTCGTTTTTGTACCATTCGTATATGTAATTATTTTTGTTCCATTTACACCTTGCTGGAATACTCTTGATTTTGCGTTTGTGGAAGCGTATCTGTCTATTGTTTTGTAGGGTATTGTTTCTGTTTTAGTTGTGATCGTTGCACCATTTTTGACTTCTGTTTTTGTGACAACTGGAGCTGTTGTCTGTTGTGTAGTTGTTGGTGTTGTTTCTTTATTTTCTTGCGTTGTTTGTTGTTTTTGTTCACTTGACTGTGTTCCAGTATTCACTGTTTCTTTTTGTGTTGTTTGTGCGTTTGCTTCTGTATTTGCACCTGCAACTTCTGTTTTAACTTCCTCTTTTTTTTCTGTTGTTGTTTGTTGTGCTGTTTTGTTGCCACCACAAGCACTTACTAATAATACTGCTGCTAATAATACGATTAATTTTTTCATTTTCTTTTTTTCCTTTCTGTTTTTCCATTACATACTCATAGTTATTTCATGATTATGATTTGATTTCTCTTTTTTTAATTCCTTATACTTTATTTCAAGTTCTTCGTATTTTATTTCTAATTTTTGCTTCTCCATCTTTTCTTGTTGTAAAAGTTCTTTTAATTTTACAATGTCTAATTTTTGATTTATAAGTTGTTGATTTAATATTGCATTTTGCTCAAATACCTTTTTTAATTCAATAATCATTTTTTCATAATTCGGTATCGTTACATATTCCTGTAGTGCTTGATTTCGTTTTGTTTCTTCAAACAGTGAAGATACTTTACTTAATGTTTCCTTCAAATCCTGCTTTATTTCAAGATTTCTATCTTTTAATCCTGTTGTTTCATCACTTATTTTTACTGTACGTTCTTTTAATCCAGATGTTTCTCTATAAATATGTTCTGTTCTCTCTTTTAAACCAGAAGTTTCTTTACCTACTTTTTTAGTACTGACTGCAGATAAAACTAACCCCGTTATCAAACCAAACAATCCTGTGATAATTGCTTTTTCCATTGCTATACTCCCCTCATTTGTTATTAATATTATAACACAATAAAGTGGATAAATTACAGCTGAATATAAAATATAATTAAAATCATCCATATTTACTCTTCCTTTATTTCTAATAACTCTACCACGTTTTCTCACTACCTAACTGAATATCAATTCCTATTTTCAATGCTTTTGTTTTTAACTGATTTATCTTTGATATAAATTCTTCTTTGCAAATAAAATTCATTTTTACTTTAGACCTTCTTTGCATCATTTCTGGTGATATTCCACTACAAAAAATAGAAACATTATACTTTCTTGCTGATTGAATACATGCAATACATTCTTTTAATATTTTTTTACTAATTCGCTTTTTCATTTTGTTTTCCTTTCTTTTTAACATTTGGATTAATAATTCTATATACAGGTCTTTGTTTCTCTATGCTATACTCAACTACACCACACAAATAAAGAAAATCTAAGCAATATATAAATATCTTAAATTTTAATTTTTCTTGCATGTAAACAACTGCATACAATTCTTCAATTGTATACCACTTCATTTTTTCAGCATATTTTAAAATATAAGCTGCTAAATAAAAGATACTCTCTCTGGGATTCTTATTCACATCGATAATCACATTCTATCACTCCTCTATTTCTTCATATAATTCTGTGGAAAGGCGACCAAAATGCTTATAACTTTTTCATTCGTTGTTTTTTCTTTTCAAGGGGGGTGCCGAAATCGGCACCCCTTTGGTGCTTGCTATTAAATCCTTAGTAGTCTTTCATATATTCTCTTCTTCTAATAATTCATTTAATTTTTCAATGAATTTTCCGTTATAATGTTGTGATGGTCGATAGACTTTTTCTAGCAACATATTTTTCATTAGCCAATCGTACATATCATCTCTGTCTAGTACACCACTGTTTACTTTAGGAAATACACGCCATAATCCCATTCCATCATATCCATAGTGCAGAAAAGTATGGTTTGCTGTATTAATCATAAAAAATGTATCAAATTCACCGCTATATTGATTGAAATAGTAAAAATCAAAATAATACTGCTTATCTGCAACCGAAAGACTTTTGAGATAAAACGGCTTATCTAAATTTTCCTCTTTTTCAAAGGTAATTGTTTCTATACTTTCCCAATCTTCATTGTTTTCTATGAGTAGTCTGTCAATTTCCTCTTTTAAATTACTCATACAAAAATCGCTCATCAATTTTTTTATTTTTTCTTTCACTGTTTAATCTCCATTTCTTTTAATTCTCTCTTTCTAATTTTTTAATTACATACATTCCTATTTTATACCAGATGAGTCCCCCAATTATAAGACCCCATATTTTTGCAAATGTAATATAATGATATTTGTTTAATTCATAGTTAAGCGGCTCTCTTATGATAGAAGGATTAAAGAATAGTATATATATTGTCGCAAACCAACCGATTAATATACCTAAAACGATTGGGAAGTTTTCTCTAAATTCAATATAAACAATACCTCCTACAAAAATCACTAAGATACTCAAAACTAATATTCCTCCAATAGCTGCCATACTTATTTCTCCTTTCTTATTTTTACTATTTCTTTTTTAATTTATGTAACGGTAAATTTACAACCCCATTACTACATCTACAAATTACTTTTTTCTCTAAAATGACATCTATAATTTTTTGATAGATTATTTTATTTTTACCACAATCGCAAATACATACAATATTACCTAAATCATCTACCATTTCTTCAATTTCCGGAATATATTCTGTTAATTCAAAACTATATTCCTCATTGTATAATATAATCTTTTTCTGTTTGGATTGATCATAATAATCAATATCTATATAAAACGTTATAATACCACATTGTAATTCGTCTACTTCCAATGTTATCTCCTGTGAAATTTTCGATGGTGTTTCAATTTTTGAGTACTTATATTTCGGATATTCGATAATTTCGACTTCATCTAGTAAATTTCTTTCACAAAACAAATAGACTTCTACAGAATCAAACAATTGTAACTGTTCCGGATTTTTGGCTAGCACTACTTTTTTTGTATAAAAATCATAGTCTTTTATATACTGATTATTCATTTTCAAAACATATTTTTTATAAATATCTAAATTTAGTTTTTTGTTTTGGATTTTGGTAATTTTAGCTACTAAATTTTCATATTTTAATTTATAGTCTACGTTTTCTACAAGTTCAGATTGCATGATTGTGTCTGCATTTTTTAATTTTTATGGCTGTTTCTTCTTGATAATTTCCTTTACTGTGTTCATGAATTTCCCTTCCTTTCGTTATTATTTCAATGCTTCAATTTATGTAACGGTAAATTTACAACCCCATTACCACATCTACAAATTGCTAATGTTTTCATTTTCTATTTCCCCAACATCAATATCCTATGTACTGTATCCAAACTACGCTTTATTTGATCAATTTGTGTTTCGTTTAGTTTTTTCGCAAGTTCTCGAACATCACAATTTTCATCATGCACTAATTTATCTAATCCGTAGCCTTGTTCTGCGACTTCATAGCGAAATCGCCATTCTTCATCAATGATAAAAACATCTAAATATTTCTTTTTTTCTATCAACTCAATTTTCTTTTCTGTTGTTAAGTTTTTTATTAGTTCTATTATTTCATCTGTTGTTATGTTTTTCATTTTATCCCTCCTTAATCTCATATAATTCTTCTAATTTAACCTCTAATGCTTTTGCTAATTTCAAAAGCGTCATTAACGGAACTTGTTGTGCAGCACTCAATTCAATATCCACTATAGTTCTTGTTGACACATTACTAAGTAGTGCTAACTTTCGATAGCTTATTTTTTTACTTTCTCTTATTTTTTTCAATTTGAATTTTATTTTCATTTTTTTCCTTTCTATGGTACAATAATGTTGTATTTTTTAACAACGGAGGTTTTAAGATGCCTATTAACTTTGAAAAAAAATCAATCTATACAATTGACTATGAATTGCTTTATAAATTTTTAAATAAATTTGATATATTTAAAAATAAAGACATTCAAAGCGGATATTTATCTGATTGGCTAGCTTTATTGAAAAGATATGACAAATTATCTATATCTAACATCAATAATTTAGTATACAATTTACCAAGTACCTGTTTTTTATATTATTTTTACTATGATTCTATTCTGTTGAGAGTCAATTTTAACGTTTCAAATTTAGTAACACTAGCACAATTAAATCCACCGATAAATTTTGAATCAAAATATTTTTCAGTAGAATTGGAAAATTCATGTTCTTTCTTTTGGAATAAGCCGTCAACTTTCATCAAAAATATAAATAATACTAATCCTATTGTTGCAGTCCCATTTTACTTAGCACCAACATCAAAATATTTGATTGTTGATGGAAATCATCGAATCGCACGTGCTCTTAAATTTGATGTCCCTATCATACAAATTTCAATATTATCGAATAAAGATTTAATTGATAAAAAATATTTTCTTTCTGAATTTGATTTTTATCTTTATGTATTCATCAATGAATTGACGCAAATGTTAAACTACAGACTTACACAAAAAATATTTTATTCTGATAAACGTTTACTTGCAAAATCTTATTTGAAATCTAAACGATTCTCTTTTAAAAACGATCTTTAGGTTTCCCTATGCAGGTCTTGAAATCCTTTCTTTTTACTTTTGCTTTAAAGTGCTTAAAATAAAGTCCATATAAAAGTCCATATATTTTATAAAACATACTGTCGATAATGTTTTTCATTGTTATTCCTCCTTTATTTTCCTAAACATTAATATCCTATGTATTGCATCCATACTACGCTTTATTTGATCAATTTGCGTTTCATTTAGTTCTTCAACCATCGCTTCAATTTTATCATTAATTTTATCTAATTGATTAACCACTTCAACCACTTTTTCATCCGTTGTTTTTTCTTTTTCAGGGGGGGTGCCATTTGGCACCCCTTTGGTGCTTGCTATTAGTCTGCTCGCTGTTCTTGAACTTATATTAAATTTTTCAGCCAAAATATCCTTTGTTTTCCCTTTTATTGCTTTACCATTAATCAAAATATTTTCTTTTCTTGCTTTTTCAAGCCAATATAAATAGTCTTCTATGATTTTTAACTTTTCGTCATCTTTTAGCTTTAAAATATTACGATGCTGGAAATTCGTTTCATGTAGACGTAAGTTTACAACGATTTCATCTTCTAAATCATCAATAATCTTACACCAAATTTCTGTTAAATGTGTAAATTCATTGTTTATATCATTTTCGATAATATGCTTGATTGCTGCAAAACGTCTATGTCCTGAGATAATCGTGTATAAATTTTTATCTATTTTTCGAACAACAAGGTTTTGTTCCAAACCGTACATTTTGATACTTTCAATTAAGTCTTCTAACTCTGTTATTGGATAAGGGTTATTCGTTTCATCAACTAACTGCTCAATATCTAGTAATTTCGTTTCTTCTTTCTGTATATCGTGTCTTAAAAACGAGTCTTTCAACCGCTTATTTTCTCGCCCTGCAAAACTAGCGAATGGATTGTGAATTTTGCTCATACTTTATTTTTCCTTTCTTTGTAATTTATGTTAAAATAGTTTTATATCATTAGGAGGATGCAGATGAAAAAATACATTAAAGGTTATATTCAGTCTATTTCAAATTATTTAAATATTAAAAATCATGCAAAATTAAAATACTTAAAAATTACCTTACTTTCTATCAACTTGTTCAGTATTTTTGCATTATTTATAAATATTGCATATTTTTTCTTGTCTAAATCATTTTTCTTCATAACGATAAATTGTCTACTTATAATTTCTACATTTATGATTGAATGTGTATTAGAGTATTTTATAGAAGACTATTTTGAATCTTTTATAATTTATCGATTTCTATTTTTTATTTTTGCATTGCTACTTATTACATTTTTCCCAGTTTCAATTAATCATTTCATAGAGAAATTATTTTCATTCTCTCCTAGAATTTCATTAGTCTTTTTTTCATTTTGGTTTAATCTCATCACTTCAATAATTGTGTATACAATGTGTTGTTATGTTATACTAATATTTAAAATCCATAACAATAAACTTTTTATTTTAAAATCAATTAATGCTATTTTATATATTTTTATTATCCTAGGATTTTTTACTACATTGTATTTAAAAGATAAACACTTTTTCATATCCAACGTTAATCCTGAAGAAGTTTCTTCAATTAGCAATGATATTTTTCAAGGCTATACTCAAATTATTTTATTTTTCTTTATTTATGAATTTTTTATTAAAAATATTTCTAAAAAGATAAATCAAATACAAAATATGAAACAAGATTACCAAAACCAATCCTAAAATCAAAATAAATTTCATTGCTGAAATATTAAATACAGCACCAAATGTTCCAATTCCTAAAAAAAGATAGCTAATTGCAAGTATTCCAAAGGGAATGCTCTTTTTTTTATTTATTTTATATTCCAATTTGATTGCCCACGCTTGAACAATCATCAATAAAATCCATATCGAATAAATAATTTCATATTTTAAATTCATATCATAGCCCACCTAACATTTCGTTTACAACATTTTCATACTCTTTTAAAACAATTTTATCTGGTATTGTTTTATAAGATTTTTTAATTCCTTCTCGTTTCGGGATAGACACCTTAAATTGATTAACACCTTCATTTTCAAGTAGCTGCATAACTGCATGATATGAATTTGTGCGTGTATCGACTTGTACTAATAACACCTTATAGTCCTTTTTATTTTTAGTTTCTTCAACGGTATGCAAAACTCGACTAATTTCCAATGCACTTGGAGATGCTGGGATTATTACAAAATCAGCAACATCAATCGCCGTAACGATAATATCACTATTTTGTGGTGGTGTATCAATAATAACGTAATCATAATTTTTACTTTTTGATAAACTTCTAATATTGGCGATTTCATAGTCGAATGGTAATTCTTCTAAATCTTCTAACCATTCAGTTGCTGAAC
Source organism: uncultured Erysipelotrichaceae bacterium (assembly GCA_945877255.1). Lineage (GTDB taxonomy): Bacteria > Bacillota_I > Bacilli_A > Erysipelotrichales > Erysipelotrichaceae > CAMCRE01. The sequence goes on along the minus strand of CAMCRE010000005.1, from coordinate 7,698 downwards.
CCTGTTGATCAGCATCTTTTAATAACACAGTTCCATATTGACTTAATAATGTTGCTAAAAATACTGCTGTTGTTGTTTTGCCAACGCCTCCTTTAGAATTGGCGATTGTAATTGTTTTAGTCATGTAATTTTTCCTCCAACGTAAATTCTTTTCCTAATGTTGCTTGATATGCAATAAAATCTAAAGCATAACCTTTTTCATAAAAAACTGCGATAAGTAATTTGTTTTTTAATACATGGTACATTATATTGCCTCCTCCTTCACAAAATAAAACTCTTTTTCGTTATATTCATTCATAATAATACTGTATTTTGGTATAAAAATATAATGAACTCTGCGATACAATCCTTTTAATAGATTTTCATATTCTTTTTTGTCGAGTTTTTTTCTAAAAAACATACCGTCTTCTAATTTTCTCAATTTGATAAAACTTTCCTTCATTCTCGTTTCCCTTTCTTTATATTTATTTTTTGATTTATTAAATACACGCCATTGGATTTCCAAGCCGTTTTCTTTTTTTCTTTTTTTAAAAATTTTTCAAAAAATTTTCGATTTTTTTATAAAAGAACTGCTTTAGCTTTACTAAGCTAATCTTTAAATCCGGCAACAATACATATCGATAATTAATTAGGTATTCATTGCCATTTAAAACGAGCTTGTTTTGGTTGAATACACCCTCTATTTCATTGAATATTGCCTTTAATTTAGCTAATTTATACGCTTCTGGTGAGTATTTAATGTAATATCTCTCATCTTCAGCTTCTAATTGCCGTAGTAATGGTAAATAGTGCTGATTTAATGCTGTTTCTATTTCTTGCTTCACTTGGTTAATTAGTATCGCAACTGCACGTTTAAAACGATTGGCTGTTGCATATACTGTCTTTCTTTTGAATCTTAAGCAGCCAGTATATTTGATTGTAAATGTTTTTGTAATCGCAGTTTCAATCATTTGCGTTAATCTTATGCGATATTCGTTGATGCTTGAGAAATTATAAAACCTTAGTTTGTCGCCAAATACAACGTATTCTTTAATCTTATTGCCGAGTTTATCACGCATAATTGTATTAGCTTTTCTTGTCATAATTTGCACCGTTTCACCATTAATTTTTGGATAAGTGTAACATGGTTTTTTATAGCGTTTATTTACTGTTTTACCGATATATACTCTTTCAAAGACAATTAATTTTAAATAAGTTCCTCTTCCTTTTTGATATTCCATTGCAAAACAATTTAAATAAATCGAAATGTCTGCTAATAGTTGTTTTTTGAACGCCTTAATGAAATTCAGTTTTTTTTCTGTTGTATTAATCTTTTCAGGCAGCAATATTTCAAAACTTAATGCAAATATCTTATTTTGAAATTTGTTGTGGTTTTTCTCAAAATAATATACTTTTTCTAAAAATTCATTAATATCAATGTCATTTTTGATGTTTTTATAGATGATTTTCTTTTCCTTTACCTCTTTCATCAGTAATAGGTATTCATCTTCATGCAATCTTTCAAATCGTGCATATAAAATCGATTTCCCGTCTTGATTTTGACTAATTTCTATAATATCTTGCTTCATGTTATCACCTCCTTTATTGTTATTTATTTGTACACTCTAATATTAAATAATTTTTAACACTAGACTCTAGAAATAATTTTTAAGTAATGTGTAGGACTTAAAAATTAAGCCCTACACGTTTAATTTTTTCACTTTCGATGCTGTTTATTATGCGAATGTATTAAACATTTCCATGAGTGTATTGCATTAAATGTATCAGCACTTAACCAATTAAAATTGTTGCTCACTCGCTAGTCTTTGGTGCTAGCCATCCCTACTGAAGTATCATTATGAACGCCATACAAGTATATACTGATATTAATAGTTATATAACGTTTTTAGTGGTACATAATAAACTATGCTATGAGATTTCATTAAATTAATGTATAATATTACTGTATTACAGTACTTTTTATAAAGAATCAATTTATGCTATCTATTTATCAAAGATTTTCCTTTGATAATGCAAAAAAAGCAACCTTACACTTTTAAATGTAAAGTTGCTGTTCGATTCCTACAAATGGTGGAGCTTAGCGGGATCGAACCGCTGACCTCCTGCGTGCAAGGCAGGCGCTCTCCCAGCTGAGCTAAAACCCCATCACTGCATTAAATATATGGTGGGCCTGAATGGACTCGAACCAACGACCTCACCCTTATCAGGGGTGCGCTCTAACCACCTGAGCTACAGGCCCATATTTCTAATGCCTAATTATAATACCACACTTATAGACCTCCTGTCAAGAATTATTATCATTTTTTGCCGCATTATATATAAAAAGTCGCAAAGCGACCCTTTATATATTATTGTATAATTCTAAATACTGTTGTGCTGAAACATCCCAGCTAACATCTTTTCTCATTGCATTTCGCACAAGTGTTTTCCAATCAGACTCTCTCTCATAATATGTATAATAAGCAATATCAAAAACAGACAACAAATCAGATGCACTGTAATGTTTAAATGAGAACCCAGTACCTTCTTGTGTGATTTGGTTATATGCTTGCACAGTGTCCTTTAACCCACCTGTTTCTCTTACTAATGGTAAAGTTCCGTATCGCATCGAGATTAATTGCGAAATACCACATGGTTCAAATAAAGAAGGCATTAAGAATAAATCAGATGCCGCATATACACGATGTGCTAGCCCCTCGTTATATCCACAATAAAACGCCAGTTGCCCTTTATAACTCGCCTCAAATTGTTTTAATTGATGCTCTAATGTTATTTCTCCATTCCCAACAATCACTACTTGAATTTTTTTATTTAATAAATGTGTTAAATTATCAATAACTAAATGAATGCCTTTTTGCCATGTTAAACGTGTAACCATACCTACTAATAAAACATTCTCATCTTTTTCAAGACCCATTTCTTCTTGTAATGTTAATTTATTTACTTTTTTATTTTTAAACACATTAACTTTATGATAATTTTCTACGATATTACTATCCTTCTTCGTATCCCAAGACTCATCAATTCCGTTAATAATACCTACTAAATCATTACGACGAACTTGTAATACCTCATTTAAATGTTCCCCATACTGAGGTGTCAATATTTCATTAGCGTATGTTGGTGAAACCGTTGTTACTTTATCAGCATAAACAATTCCTGCCTTCATAAAACTAATTCCATCATACATACGAACATTTCCATTTTCAAAAGTATGCTCACCTAATCCAAGACAGCTCCACAACATTTCGCGTGAAAAATTGCCTTGATAAGCTAAATTATGGATTGTGTATACATGTTTGATTTTAGCATAACGCTCATCATAACTATGTACTTCTTTACATAACGCCGGTAACATTCCAGTATGCCAGTCATGTGAATGTAAAATATCAGGGAAAAAGTCGATTTGGTTTAATAATTCCATAATTGCTTTTTGGAAATACGCAAATCTCTCTCCATCGTCAGCATAACCATATAACCCTTCTCTTTCAAAGTATCCTTGATGTTCAATAAAATAAAATACAACACTATCAACTTCTTCTTTTAAAACACGAACAACTCTACTTTGATAAGCAATATCAACATTATACTCCGCAACAAATTCAAAGCGATGATGAAATTTCTCAGCTATTTTTTTATAAAGCGGCAATACCACTCTCACATCACAACCTAATTTTGACAAAGCATATGGTAATGAACCAATTACATCAGCTAGTCCCCCACTTTTAATGTAGGGTAATCCTTCCGATGCACACATCAAGATTTTTTTCATACTTTACTTCCTCTTTCAATGTAAACAATCTCTTGATCAGTGCCTTCTATATTTTTGACTTTCTCAATAACAGCTTTTTTATCCACAACAACATAATTCAAATGTACATTTTTCCCAACATAAGAACCTGGTAAAACGACTGAATTTTCTACAACAGCGTCTTTCTCTATAATACAACCTCTTCCGATAACACTGTTTTTTACAGTCCCATTAATTATTGCACCGTTAGAAATTAAGCTATGTGAAACTCGTGCATCCTTAGAGTATTTTGCTGGTACAGAATCATTTGTTTTTGTGTGGATTTGCCAATCTTTTCTAAACAATTCTTTCGCTTTATCTCTTTGAATTAATTCTAGATTAGCATCAAAATAAGCTTTAAAACTATTAATAATGTATACTGGTCCACGATATGCAAACCCCTTAACGTTTAAACGATATAAATTCTCATTAACGATATCTTTAAACCAATATAACGTACTTCTTTCTCTTGCCTGTTTTACTAACTCCACAAATAATTTCTTACTTAAAACATATGTTTCCAGTGAAATATTCCTAGTTTTATAAATACCATGATTAATATCTATCTTAGTAACATCTTTTTCTTTTCCTAATGATAGTGTTAAACAATTAATAAACTTTTCTTTAGCTTCATCACTAAATTTATATACAATAGTTATATCATTGCCACTAGCAATATGTTCATCTATTACTTCTTGATAATTAATGTTCGACACAACACTGCCTAAAGAAATCACAACATACTCACTTTTATCTTCAATAATATTGTTTAGATTATCGTAGTAAGATGCGACATCTGTATTAAAAATGTCAGAAACTTTTCCTTCTCCAAAGAAAATACTTAAACCACCTTTTTTAGCGTTAATGTTATATTGTCTTCCTCCACCTAAATGATTAATTATTGAGCGAGGATTTTTTCTAACATGTACATGAATACGAGATAACCCTGAATTAGACATATTCGAGATTGGAAAATCAACAATTCTATACCTTCCAAGAAATGAGAAAGACCCCACTGTGCGATATTTTTCCATCACACCGAATTGTGTAGAATCACTCGCAAAAGCAACAATTCCTAATACATTTCTCATTTGTTATCCCCCTTAACATTTTTTGAAATTAATTCAATATTTTTTGCATTTGCATCACCAACGATACAATTCGCCGCAATTTTCACACCCGGTGCTACAATAACTTTTGTTACTACTGCACCTTCACCGATTTCAACGCCTGGCATTAAAACTACATCTTTTACTTTAGCTCTCTCACTCACAACTACTTCACCAAATAAAACAGAATCTTCTACTTCACCATCAATCACACAGTCTTGATTAACAATAGAATTTTTTACACTACCGTGTTTTCCAACGTAATGTGGTAAAATCGCTAAATCTTCAGTATAAATTTTCCAATCTGGATCATCTAAATTCAAACTCGTTTCTGGATTTAGTAAGTCCATGTTCGCTTCCCATAAACTGTCAAGCGTTCCTACATCTTTCCAATATCCATTAAACTCATATGTATATAATTTTTTACCTTGATTTAAATATGAAGGAATAATATCTTTCCCAAAATCATGCGATGAATCTGGATTATTCATATCATTAATTAATTCTTTTCTTAATTGTTTCCAGTTAAATATATAAATACCCATTGAAGCTAACGTACTTTTAGGTTGTTTTGGTTTTTCCTCAAACTCGTAAATTCTACCATCACTAGTAGCATTCATAATACCAAAACGACTCGCTTCTTCTAATGAAACATTTAAAACAGCAATCGTTGCATCTGCACCATTTTCTTTATGCCTTTGCAACATTTTATCATAATTCATTTTATAAATGTGGTCTCCTGATAAAATCAATAAATATTCCGGATCGACAGAATCCACAAAATCAATGTTTTGAGAAATAGCATCTGCAGTACCGCGATAAATGTTTAACCCCACTTCTTCTTTTTCACGTGGTGGCAATACAAAAACACCACTATCTTTGCGGTCTAATCCCCATTTTTGTCCACCAGCTGCATATGCATTTAATAACACTGATTCATATTGCGTAAGTACCCCAACAATATCAATACCAGAATTTGCACAATTACTAATTGGAAAATCAATTATACGATACTTTCCACCATAATATACTGCAGGTTTGGCAACTTTTTTTGTTAGTGCTTCGAGTCTTGTTCCTTTTCCACCAGCTAGCACCATTGCCATCATATTATTTTTCATAATCTACCTCCCATTCACTAATTTAATTATACTTCTTTTATTAATAAAAATCAATATCAAATTAACATTTTAATAAAAATATAATAAAAAAATCACAAAATTAAATTACCACTAAAATAAAAAAGTATAAAATTTTATTCAATTTCATACTTTTGGATTAAATTTAATAATTGTTCATCATTTTCTACTTCAAATAATTCAGCTACAAAATCTTCATTTACTAATAATTCAACAAGACTCACAATATTTTTTAAGTGTGCATCTTCTTCAACTGCCGCAAATGAGAAAAATACTTTTGCATTTTTAGATAAATCATTCTCATCAAATACAACTGGATTTTTAACTCGCATAAATGAGAACGCTGTATCATATGCATTATTTGAACCAGTTGTACTGTGTGGCATTGCAACATGTGGCGCTATAACAATATATGGCCCAAATTCTATAATAGAACTAATAACCTCATCAATATATGCTTCGTTTACTATGCCTTTTTCAAGCATTTTTTGATATGAAACTCTAACAGCTTCCTTCCAATCAGAGAATCCTTCGTGATAACTTGTTAAGCCTTTACTAATAATTTTTTTTAACATTGTCCCACCTCACATATAATATATCATGTTTGATACTAATAATCAAGTAATTAGTGTGTGGTAAAAAGATAACCAATATAAATACCATTTTTTAAAATTGGTGTACACTCTCCACTCCGATTTTCTCTTACTAAGCTCTTACATTTTTCATAAGCAGTATTGAAATTAAAACCGTCTTTAAAATATAAGTAAATCTTTTTATATGGTTTAATTTTATCGAATTTTGGTAATCGTTTAACCAAAGTCTTATTTTTCGTTAGTGCTTTTTTCTTTATATTTATTTCTTTTCGAGTTATATTATTACTCTTATCACGAGCAGTTACAATAATTTTATTACCTGCCACTTTATAATCAAATGAAGCCGTATCATCATCTTCAACTTTAATCCAAGTAGTAATACTATTGATATCATCTTCATAAACATCTATTTTATTTATAATCAACTTAGGATCGATATTATCCTTGATTTTAATTTCTTCATTTCGCGTAATAAAATTATTCTCATACTCAACAATAACGCTAATTAATTGGTTACCTACTTTTGGTTTTATTTCAGAAATATTGACTATTTTACCATTAGTATTAATATGATTACTTAAATCAACTTTTTCATTAATTAAAAATTCATTTTTTAATACTGTAAAATAAAAACTATCACTTTTCTCCAAAAATATTATTTTAGTGAAATATCCACCTAAAACAAAAAATATAATAAATAAAATACTATACCCTAAAACGAATAACTTATTTTTCATATTTTCGTGCATCTAGTTCGCTAATAAATTGGTTAATTGTTTCATCAATTAAATCAATTTTAACTTGATATTGTCTTTGTGATTTATCTAGTTGTTTTTCAAATCCTTGTACGATAAAAGCATGTTTTTTGTTTGAGTTAAGCAACATTAATTGCATCAATATATTTAATAACAATAAAACAATAATCGCAATATAAAAAATATAATTAATATTCATACAATAACACCTCTATAAATTATAAAGCGAAATTTGATGTTTTCGTAAAAAATATATATTGAAAATAAAAAAAGCTCCATAATGGAGCTAAAAACTGGCAACGACTTATCTTCACT